>NZ_SODV01000001.1:1333774-2000661 GCF_004366355.1 Dinghuibacter silviterrae
GCCTGTCAAGAAGCCCTTTTTGGCGACTTCATTCACCTACGAAACCCTGGAGGAAACCCTGGACGTCAAACCCAAGGGAACCTCCTTGCATATTGGTATACCCAAGGAAAACTGGTTCAATGAAAACCGTGTTCCCCTGACACCGGAGGCCGTGAGCGTCCTGGTGTCCAACGGACACAAGGTCGTCATGGAATACAAGGCTGCCGAAGGCGCCCACTATTCCGACATGGAATACAGCGACGCGGGGGCGAAGATCGCGTATGACAAAAAGGAAGTTTATCAAAGCGACGTGCTCATCAAAAGCGCCCCCGTCGGCGAACCCGAACTGGAATGCCTCAAAGCCGGCCAGGTCATCATTTCTCCCATCCACCTGGCCGTCATGAAGTGTGAGATCCTCGAAAAGATGATGGCCAAACGCATCACCGCCCTTTCTTTCGAGAACCTCAAAGACGACTCCGGCAACTATCCCATTGTCCGCTCCATGAGCGAGATCGCCGGGAGTGCCGTGATGCTCATCGCCGGGCAGTACCTCAGCAATGCCAACAACGGCAAGGGCGTGCTCTTGGGAGGGATTTCCGGTATCCCGCCGACAAAGGTCATCATCTTAGGCGCGGGCATCGTAGGGGAATTTGCGGCCCGTACGGCCATGGCCATGGGAAGCAGCGTAAAGATTTTTGACAACAGCATCTACCGCCTCAAACGGCTGCAGAACAATATCGGGTCCCGGCTTTTTACCTCCGTGATCGAACCAAAAATCCTTGCCAAACAGCTCAAAACCTGCGACGTGGCGGTAGGGGCGTTGTCCTCCGGTGGGGGCAGGACGCCCATCGTCGTCACCGAGGAAATGGTCTCGCAGATGCGCCAGGGCAGTGTCGTCGTCGACGTGAGCATCGACCGCGGCGGCTGTTTCGAAACCTCCGAGATCACTTCCCTGGAAAGCCCGATCTTTATCAAACACGGGGTCATCCACTATTGCGTCCCCAATATCCCGTCCGGCTTTGCCCGTACGGCCAGCCAGGCGATTTCCAACGTCCTCATGCCCTTGTTATTGGAAGCGGCGGAGAGCGGGGGATTCGAAAGCCTCGTCTGGCACAAGGTGTCGATCCGCAGCGGGATTTATCTGTTCAAGGGGTCGCTGACGAATTTTCATCTCAGCCAAAGGTTTGACCTCAAGTACACCGACCTGAACCTGCTCATCGCGAGCCAGCGCTAGTCTTGAACCCGGCGATCGACATCACCTGCGTGCAGAAATCGTATTCATCCGGATCGTTGCTGCTGACGATAATCGTACGCCCCGCCCCGTGGGTTGCGATCAGCCGGTGGTATAAGTCGTACCCCGCCTGGTCGAAGTTGGTGCAAGGCTCGTCGAGCAACAGCGCGAACGTGTCGGAGAAGATCGCCTGGGCGAGCTTGACGCGCTGCTTCATGCCGCTGGAGAAATAGCGTATCTGTTTGTCCCGCGCCGCCTCCAGCCCAAGCTCGGTAATGATCAAAGAAGGCGTCACACCCGGGCGCCAGGATTTAAAGCCGCCATGGAACGTCAGGAATTCGATCAGGGTCATTTCCTCGATCACCTCCAGGTAGGGGGCCGCCAGCGCGATGTGCTCGAAGACGCGGTCGGGCGCGACGGCGGCGGGCGGAGAAGGGCTGCCGTCTGGCGCAGCCACCTCCCATAAGATGGTCCCTTCGCTGGGCACGAGCACCCCCGCCAGGATCTGGAGCAACGTCGACTTACCCGAGCCGTTTGGCCCGGTGATGGCGTAGGCGACGCCGGGGGAAAAGGTATAGGTGCACCGGCGGAAGATCCAGTCGCGGTTGTAGCGTTTTCCTATATCAGAGAGTGATATCCTCATCGGCGCTCTCTTTGATATACCGTCGGATGATGCCGGCTTTCGAGTTTTCGATGAAGGAAATGATGTTTGCCCGGATGGGGGTGTCGGGGATTCTTTCTTTGATGACGCTCAGGGCGGTGGATGTTGTATGCCCTTGTATGAAAAGGATGTGGTAAATGTTGGATATTTCTTCCAGGGCTTCCTTGCTGAAGCCGCGGCGGACGAGGCCTACCTTGTTGATGCCGGCATAGCTGAGGGGCTCGCGGGCGGCCTTGACGAAAGGCGGCACGTCCTTGCGGATGGAGCTTTGCCCACCGATGTAAGAATGCGCGCCGATGTGGATGAATTGTTGTACGCCGGTCAGGCCGTTGATGATGGCGTAGTCGTCCACCGTGATGTGTCCGGCCAGGGTAACGCCGTTGACAAGGATGACGTGGTTGCCGATGATACAGTCGTGGGCGACGTGCACGTAGGCCATGAGCAGGCAGTGGCTGCCGACCACGGTTTTCCACTTGTCGACGGTGCCCCGGTTGATGGTCACGCACTCCCGGATGGTCGTATGGTCGCCAATGATGGCCAGGGTTTCTTCGCCGACAAATTTGAGGTCCTGGGGCACGGCGCTGATCACCGCCCCGGGGAATATCTTGCAATCCTTGCCGATCCGCGCGCCATCCATGATGATGGCGTGCGACATGATATGACTACCTTCCCCGATTTCAACGTTCTCTTCCACTACCGCAAACGCATCGATCTTTACGTTCGGGCTTATTTTCGCATTGGGGTGTACTTGGGCTAACGGGCTGATCATGTTACTTTGTACTTTTTACAATTTGAGCTACCAGGTCTGCTTCGGTGACCACCTTGTTGCCCACGTAAATGGTTCCTTTCATCTCGCAAATGCCGCGCCGAATAGGTGCGGTCAGTTCCATCTTGAGGATCATCGTGTCCCCGGGAACGACCTTTTGTTTGAAGCGGCAGTTGTCGATTTTTAGAAAGTAGGTTTCATAGTGGTCTTCGGGATTGTCTTTCGGGATGGCCAGTATGCCCCCGGCCTGGGCCAGGGCTTCCACTTGCAAAACGCCCGGCACCACGCAGTTGCCGGGGAAATGCCCCTGGAAGAAGGCCTCGTTGTAGGTCACGTTCTTGACGGCGATCACGTGCTGGGACGTCATCTCTATGACCTTGTCGATCAGCAGAAAAGGGTAGCGGTGGGGTAATATTTTTTCGATCCGGTGGATGTCGAACACCGGGGTTTTATTGGGGTCATAGGAGGGAATACCCGCCTTGAATTTGTTTTTCTTGATGTGCTCCTTGATCTTCCTGGCAAAAGCCACGTTGGAAGAGTGCCCGGGCCGGTTGGCGATGATGTGGGCCTTGAAGGGGAAACCCACCAGGGCCAGGTCGCCCACGACGTCGAGGAGCTTGTGCCGGGCGGGTTCCGTCGGGAAGCGGAGTTCCAGGTTGTTGAGGTAGCCCCCGCTGTTGACCGAAATGCTTTCCCTGTTGAATACCTTGGCCAGCTTTTCCAGTTGGCCGGGGGTGACAGGACGATCCACCACAACGATGGCGTTGTTGATGTCTCCTCCCTTGATCAGGTTATTTTCAAAAAGGAATTCGAGTTCATGGAAAAAAGAGAAAGTGCGGCAGGGTGCGATCTCGGTATTGAAATCGCCCACGTGCCTGAGGGCGGCGTGCTGGGTCCCCAGGACGGGGCTATTGAAGTCGATCAGGGCGTTTACCCTGAATTCGTTGTAGGGCATAGCCACCATCTCTACCTTCTTCTGGTCGTCTACGAATGAAATATTATTCTCGATCGAGTAGTAGACTTTGCGTGCATTTTGTTTTTCCAGCCCCACCAGTTCCAGCGCTTCCACAAACGGCTTGGCGCTCCCGTCCAGGATGGGAATTTCCGGTCCGTCGAGCTCCACCAGGACGTTGTCCACCTGTGTCCCAAAAAGGGCCGCCATCAGGTGTTCCACGGTAGATACCCGTGCCCCGTTGTGTTCCAAAGCCGTGCAACGGGTCGTATCGACGACATAATCACAATCCGCCTTTACCGTGGGGCCCCCCGGGAGGTCCGTCCGTTTAAAAACCACGCCATGGCCCGGATCAGCAGGAACAAGGGTCATATTAACAAATTTCCCTGTATGAATGCCTACGCCTGAAATGGTAATCCTCTCTTTAATCGTGTGCTGAAAGTGCTGACTAGCCCCGTTCGTGCTTTCCATGGGCACGAAAGTAGGAAAAACTGGCTAATCTCCGGGGATTCAAGAGATACTTTCTTTTTCCGCCAGGAGTTGCCTGAGCGCGTGCTCCAGGTCGGCAATCCGTTTTTCCAGTTCCGGCAGGTTCCGGAAGATGGCCTGGCTCCGGAGGGTGCTCGTGTAGTCGAACGCGGGTGACCCGGAGATGGCGGAATTGGGGGATTTGACCGACTTCGTGACCCCGCTTTGGGCATTGATGCGGGTCCCGTCGGCGATGGTGATATGGCCTACGATACCGGCCTGTCCACCCATCATTACGTTCTTGCCGATCTTGGTGCTTCCGGATACGCCGGTTTGGGCGGCGATGACCGTATTTTCCCCGATCTCCGCGTTGTGGGCGATCTGGATGAGGTTGTCCAGCTTGGCGCCCCGGTGGATGATGGTGCTGCCGATGGTGGCGCGGTCGATGGTGGCGTTCGAGCCGATTTCGACATTATCTTCTATGACCACATTCCCGATCTGGGGTACTTTTTTGAACGTACCGTCCGCCTGGGGGGCGAAACCGAAACCGTCCCCGCCGATCACCGTGCCGGCATGGATGGTGACGTTTTCCCCCACCTTACAACCATGATAGATCCGGACGCCGGGGTAGAGGATCGTGTTGTCCCCGATGATGACCCCCTGACCCAAAAATACATGGGGATAGATTTTTACATTCTTCCCGATGGTAACGTGGTCGGAGATATAGGAAAAAGCACCGACGAACACGTGCATGCCGAGGGTGGCCTTGTCGGAAATAAAGCTCGGTTGTTGTATGCCGACCATCTGTTGGTTCTGGATCTCCTGGTATTTGGCCAGCAGGGTGGCAAAGGCGGAGTACGCATCCGGTACCCGGATCAGCGTCGATTTTACGATCTGGCGGAGTTCCTGCGCGGCGTTGATGATCACCACGGACGCTTCGGTGGTATATAGGTAGTCCTCGTATTTCGGATTCGCCAGGAAGGTCAGCTGCCCGCTCCGGGCTTCTTCGATCTTGCCGAAAGATTCCACCACGGCATCGGGATTGCCGTCAATTTTACCCTGTATGAGGAGCGCGATCTGCGCAGCTGAAAATTGCATAGTTCCGTGTTTATCCTCGCGATCGGATTTGATTCTAAAATAACGTAAATATTCTAAATTTATTTGAAGCGTCCATTTTGGGGGGACTGGTCCTCCAGCCCGTCATCTTGGGTAGCAAAAGTAGAATTTTTTTACAGGGGTTGCTAAAGTTTGATGAATAAGGGCGTTGTCGACTCCTGAGATGTCCCTGACCTCTCCGGTCTTAAAAAGGACCCGGATCATTTCATCCCGGGCGTCATAGGTGCTGTTGGACGCCGTCCCCTCAAAAACAAAGAAACCCGCCTCCCTTTCGGTGATGCCCAAGTTCCGTGCCACCGCCTCCTTCATCTCACCCAACTCGGTGACGCCATACGGCGACGCGCCCAGCCGGATCTTTAATAAACGCCTGTCAATCAGCCAACTGGACAGGGTGGATAGGACCCTGTCCGGGTGAAACCGCCAGCGTTTTAACAACCCTTCCACATCCGAGTCATCCAACCGGCAAAACCGGTCGAGGTCCAACGTTTTCATACCCTCCAGGAAACCATACAACGGGACCTCCGGATCGGGCCGGAGTGCCCCCGACGCCACCAGCTCTTTGGCCCGGGTCAGGATCCTGACCAACATCTGCTCTGCGCTGAGGACGGTCTTGTGCAGGTAAACCTGCCAGTACATCAACCGGCGCGCCACCAGGAACTTTTCGATCGAATAGATTCCTTTTTCCTCCACCATCAGCTCTCCCTCGTGGACCGTGAGCATCTTGAGGATACGATCGTACCCGATCACCCCTTCCGATACCCCGGTGAAAAAACTGTCCCTTGTCAAATAGTCCATTCTATCCACATCCAGTTGCCCGGAGATCAGCTGGTGCAAAAAACGCTTCGGGTATTGACCGTTGAAAATTAAAATGGTTAAATCTAAAGAACCGTTAAAATCCTCGTTCAGCCGTTGCATGATCATCCGGGAAATGGATTCATGGCTGGCGCCCTCGATCAGGACGTGTTCCAGGGCGTGGCTGAACGGACCGTGGCCGATGTCGTGCAGCAAGATACCCACCTTTGCCGCGAGCTCCTCTTCCGGACTGATGTCCACGCCTTTGTTGCGGAGTTCCGTAAGGGCGCAATGCATCAGGTGGTAAGCGCCCAATGAATGGTGAAAGCGGGTGTGCACCGCTCCCGGATACACCAGGCTCGCCAGGGCCATTTGCTGTATCCGCCGGAGTCGTTGGTACCAGGGATGATTGAGGATGGAAAAGATCAACGGGTGATCGATGGTAATAAAACCGTAGACGGGGTCGTTGATGATTTTCCGCATCCGGTAAAGGTAAATTATATTTCCCCATGCAGATTTTAAATTGTAGATTGATCGTATGATAGCGACCATACTTTGGGTGGACGATGAAATAGAAAGCTTACAGTCTCAAAAATTATTCCTGGAAAATAAGGGTTACCTGGTCCACACGCTCACCAACGGCTTCGACGCCATCGACTTCGTAAAAGAAAATACGCCCGACGTCGTTTTGCTCGACGAGAGCATGCCGGGGATCACCGGTCTGGAAACCCTCTCTAAAATAAAGGAAGTCAACCGGCACATTCCCGTCGTGATGATCACCAAGAACGAGACCGAGAACGTCATGGACGAGGCCATCGGTTCCCAGATCAGCGACTACCTGATCAAACCCGTGAACCCCAACCAGGTGCTGCTAAGCCTGAAGAAGATCCTCGACAACAAACGCCTGGTGGCGGAGAAAACCACCGCGGCCTATCAACAGCAATTCCGGAATCTTTTTATCGCGCTCAACAGCAATCCTGACTACAACGAGTGGATGGAGATCTACAAAAAGCTCACCTTTTGGGAGCTGGAGATGAAGAAAAGCGACAGCCCGGAGATGCAGGAGGTTTTTCAGACCCAAAAGCAGGAAGCGAATACGGAGTTTTCCAAATACATCACCCGGAACTACCTCTCCTGGATCAAGGGGCGAGAGGATGGGCCCGTCATGAGTCATAACCTGATCCGCCGGAAGGTCCTGCCGCACCTCGACAAGGAAACCCCCACCCTCCTGGTGCTCATCGACAACCTGCGCTACGATCAGTGGAAGGTGCTCCAGCCCTTTTTTGCAGAGATCCTCCGGCTGGTAGAGGAAGATACTTTCTATTCCATCCTGCCCACCGCCACCCAATATGCGCGGAACGCCATTTTTGCCGGTCTGTTGCCGGTGGACATCGAGAAGCGCCATCCCTCCCTTTGGAAAAGCGAGGAAGACGAGGGTTCCAAAAACGCCTATGAAGAAGAGCTGTTCCGGTTGCAACTAAAGGCCCTCCGGCGGGAAGATATCCGCTTCAGCTATACCAAGGTGCTGCACTACCAGGACGGGCAACGCCTCGTGGACAATATCCACAACCTGCTCCAATATCCGCTCAGCATCGTGATCTACAACTTCGTTGACATGCTAAGCCATGCCCGGACGGAAATGGAGGTGCTAAAGGAACTGGCGGCGGACGAAGTTTCCTACCGCTCGATCACGGCCAGTTGGTTCGAGCATTCCCCCCTTTACCAGGCGCTGAAAAAGATCGCCGACCGGAAATACCACCTCATCCTGGCGACCGACCACGGCAGCGTCCGGGTGAAAACCCCCGTCAAGGTCGTGGGGGACCGGCAGACGACGACCAACCTCCGGTACAAACACGGGCGGAACCTCAACTACGACCCGAAGGAAGTGCTGGCTTTCAAGGACCCCCGGGAAGCCGGGCTGCCCGCCCCCAACCTCAACTCATCCTATATTTTTGCCCGGGAAGACAGCTTTCTGTGCTACCCCAACAACTATAACCACTACGCCAATTACTACCGCAACACCTTCCAACACGGCGGGGTCAGCCTGGAGGAAATGATCGTGCCGGTGGTGCGGATGTCCAGCAAGCCCAATAATCCTTAATTTTGTAGCATGCGGTACAATCAGGCGACCTTGAACCGGATAGAAAAGATCCTGGACGAAGCGTCCTACATCCTGCGCTATGAACGGGGCAATTTCCAAAGCGGGTATTGCATCCTGGAGCAAAAAAGGGTGGTGGTGCTGAACAAATTCCTCGACGTCGAAGGAAAGATCAATACCCTGATCGAACTCATCCCCCAACTGACCATCACGTACGAACTGCTCACCACCGATAGCCAGAAGATGTACGACGAGGTCATGACCAAGCACGCGGAGCAATGACGGTTACTTTTCTCGGTACGGGCACCTCCACGGGTGTGCCGATGATCGCCTGCCCCTGCAACGTCTGCCATTCCCCCGATCCGATGGACAAGCGGCTCCGGAGCAGCATCCTGCTCCAGACGGAAGACACCTCGATCGTCATCGACACGACCCCGGATTTTCGCACGCAGATGCTCCGGATCGGGTTGACTTCGCTGAACGCCGTCGTGTTTACCCATCCCCACAAAGACCACATCGCCGGTCTGGACGACGTGCGGGCCTTCAACTTTTTTATGCATGCACCCATGCACGTCTATGCCAACGCCATGACGGAGGAAACCCTAAAACGGGAGTTCGCCTATGCGTTTGCCGATAAACGGTATCCCGGTGTTCCCGAGATCATCCTCCATACCATCGACGACCGGCCCTTCGACGTCCGGGAGCTCACCTTTATCCCTATCCAGGTCTGGCACTACAAGATGCCCGTCTACGGTTTCCGCATTGGCGATTTCACGTACATCACCGATGCGAACCGCATCGAAGAGGCCGAACGCGAGAAGATCCGCGGGAGCAAGGTGCTCGTCCTGAATGCCCTTCGCCGCGAAAGCCACATCTCCCATTTTACCCTTGCCGAAGCGATCCACCTGGCCGACGAGCTTGGCGTTGAACAGGCCTATTTCACGCACATCAGCCATCAGTTAGGACTACATGCGGAGGTATCCGCGGAGTTACCGCCGGGGCGGGCACTGGCGTATGACGGGTTACAAATTGCCCTGTAGGGCCGCGTAGCGGATTTTATCCACAAAATTTGGTGACACTAACAAATGTTAGTAATTTGGGGGTATGGACTTCTCAACACCCGAATGGACGCTTCAAGTGGCGCAAAGCGCCAGGGATTTCGCGCGGACCCGTATCCTGCCCCACGTCATGGAATGGGACGAGGCACAGACCTTTCCAAAGGACCTTTTCCCCGCGCTCGGTGCGCTGGGGCTGATGGGCGTCACCGTGTCCGAAGCCTATGGGGGCGCCGGTCTGACGTATGTCGATTATGTAGCGGTCATACAGGAGATCGCCAAGGTCTGCGGCTCGATCGGGCTAAGCCTGGCGGCCCACAATTCATTATGTACCGGCCACATCAATCTTTTTGGCAGCGAGGAGCAAAAGAAACGCTACCTCCCCTTGCTCGCCAGCGGCCAGTGGCTGGGCGCCTGGGGGCTGACCGAACCGGGAACCGGCAGCGACGCCGGGAATATGCGGTGCACCGCTGTCCGGGAAGGGAACGACTGGGTCCTGAACGGGACCAAGTGCTGGATCACCCACGGCGCCAGCGGACACGTGGCGGTCGTCATTGCCAGAACCGGTGAACCCGGGGCTCGCGAAAACAGCACCGCCTTTGTCGTCGAACGCGGGACAAAGGGTTTTTCCGGTGGGAAAAAGGAAAACAAGCTGGGGATGCGCGCCTCCGAAACCGCCGAAATGATTTTTGACAATTGCCGGATTCCCGATACACAAAGGCTTGGCGGCGTCGGCGAAGGCTTCTACCAGGCGATGAAGGTGCTGGACGGGGGGCGCATTTCCATTGCGGCGCTCTCCCTCGGCATTGCCAAGGGGGCCTACGAAGCCTCGGTCAAGTATGCTTCCGAGCGCCACCAGTTTGGCAAACCCATCTCATCTTTCCAGGCGATCTCTTTCAAGCTGGCCGACATGGCTACGGAGATTGCCGCCGCCGAGCTCCTGACACTGCAGGCGGCTTCCCTCAAGGATCGCGGTCTGCCGATGACAAAGGAGGCGGCTATGGCGAAGTATTACGCCAGCGAGGTGTGTGTCCGGGTGGCCACCGATGCAGTGCAGATATTCGGGGGGTATGGGTACACCAAAGACTTTCCGGTGGAGAAATTTTATCGCGACAGTAAGTTGTGCACGATAGGCGAGGGCACATCGGAGATACAGAAGATTGTGATAGCGCGCGAAATAAAAAAGGGGGCGTGAGCCCCCTTTTAACTAAAAAAGCTGCCCATCTTATCCTTCAGCCCGTCCAAAAGGTCTTCCCCCTTGGCCTTGCCTTCATTGAAGATGTTCTCCACGGCTCCTTCGAGCATGGGGAACTTTTCCTTGACGAAGTCCTTCACGACTTCGAGGGCATGCTGGGCTTGTTCGGCGGTGATGCCGGCCTTTTCCGTGAGGCGATCAATGAGTTCTTGCATAAGAGGTGTTTGTTGCCAAATTACGCGACTTTCAGGAAATTCCTTCCGTTCTTTTCAAACTTGTGCTGTGCATATTCCAGCGTCAGGTTGAAGCGCGTCTCCGATGTGCCCGGCAACTCGAACATGGCGTCGGTGAGGATCCCCTCGCAGATGCTCCGCAGGCCGCGGGCGCCGAGTTTGTACTCGATGGCCTTTGAGACCATGAAGTCGAGGACGTCTTCTTCTACGACCAGGTCTATGCCTTCCATCTCGAACAGCTTTTTGTACTGTTTCATCAACGCGTTTTTCGGCTCTACGAGGATGGAGCGCAGGGTCGTTGCGTCCAGGGGGGTGAGGTAGGTGACCACGGGCAAACGGCCCAGCAGCTCGGGGATGAGCCCGAACCCTTTGAGGTCTTGCGCGTTGACGAACTGCAGCAGGTTCCTGCGCTGGTGCTCTTGCATTTCCTTATTGACGTTGAACCCGATGGCATGGGTATTGATGCGTCGCGCGATGACCTTGTCGATGCCGTCGAAGGCCCCCCCGCAGATAAAGAGAATGTTCTGGGTATTGACCTTGATGAGCTTTTGCTCAGGGTGTTTGCGTCCGCCTTGCGGGGGTACCAGGACCTCTGTCCCTTCCAGGAGTTTGAGCAAACCCTGTTGTACGCCTTCACCGCTGACGTCCCGGGTGATGGAGGGATTGTCCCCCTTGCGCGCGATCTTGTCGATCTCGTCGATGTATACGATGCCTTTCTCTGCAGCCGGTACGTCGTAGTTACACACCTGGAGCAAACGGGTCAGGATGCTTTCCACGTCCTCGCCCACATACCCCGCTTCCGTAAAGACCGTCGCGTCGACGATGGTGAAGGGGACGTTGAGCAGCTTTGCGATGGTTTTGGCCAGGAGGGTCTTACCCGTACCTGTTTCGCCCACCATGACAATATTGCTCTTCTCGATCTCCACGTCGTTCTCCACCTTTTGCCCCTGGTTCAACCGTTTGTAGTGGTTGTACACAGCTACGGCGAGCACTTTTTTGGCTTCGTCCTGGCCAATGACATATTCGTCCAGGAAACGCTTTAGCTCCGCGGGTTTTTTGACGGACAATTTGTAGTTGGAGGGGTATTGGTCATTCCGGATCAACAATTCCTGGGAAATGATCTCCTGGGCATGGTCTACGCAATTCTCGCAGATGTGCGCTTCCTGCCCGGCGATCAAGATCTTCACTTCGTCCCTGCTGCGCCCGCAAAAGGAGCAGTGTAGGGTGGGTTGCTTTGCCATGTTTTCCTAAGATAAGTGAGGAAATAATTCCGTCTGTAAAAGTACGAAAAACCGCCCCGTGGAGCGGTTTTTCTTTAGTTAAATACGCTGAACGGCCTGTTGCCGTTGGCTTCTCCCTATAATTTTTCCATGGTCCCGTCGACGATCCCGTAGGCGACCGACTCCTTGGCGTCCATCCAGTAGTCGCGGTCGAAGTCCTTTAGGATCTGTTCGGTGGTTTTTCCACAGTTTTTGGCCAGGATTTCGGCCCCCAGCAGCTTTGTCTTCCGCATCTGTTCGGCCATGATTTCCAGGTCGGCGGACGTACCCTGACCCCCACCGCTAGGCTGGTGGATCATGACTTCCCCGTGCGGGAAGATAAAGCGGCGGCCTTTTTTGCCCCCGCTCAGGAGGATGGACCCCATCGAAGCGGCCATCCCCATACAAATCGTGCTGACGGGCGAGGAGATCATCTGCATGGTGTCATAGATCACCATACCGCTGGTCACCATACCGCCGGGGCTGTTGATGTAAAACTGGATCTCCTTTTTGGGGTCCAGGGCATCCAGGTACAACAACCTGGCAGTGATGTCCTTAGCACTTTTGTCATCGACGACACCCCACAGGAATATTTTGCGCTGCTCGATAAATTTCTTGTCGAACTGCCAGGAGGAGACCATCTTCTCCATGGGGTTCTCGATCTCCTTCGGGTTTTCTTCTTCGTCGTCCAGTCGTATCGGGAGTCTGTACCTAAGCATCTTTTTTCGGTTTTTTGGGGTTCACGAAAAGCACCTCGTCCACGATCCCATAGGCTTTTGCCTCCTGTGCGCTCATCCAGTAGTCGCGGTCGCAGTCCTTGGCGATCTTTTCCACGTCCTGGTTGGTGTGGTAGGCGATCACTTCGTACAGCTCCTGTTTGATCTTACGCACCTCGTTGACGGTGATCTCGATGTCCGAAGCCTGTCCGCCCGCGCCCGCCGAAGGTTGGTGGAGCATGATCCGGGAGTGTTTGAGTGCAGAGCGCTTACCCGAAACACCGGCCAGCATCAGCACCGCGGCCATCGACGCCGCAATACCCGTACAAATGGTGGCTACGTCCGGGGTGACGAATTGCATCGTGTCATAAATACCAAGACCGGCATACACGGCCCCGCCGGGGCTATTGATGTACATCTGGATGTCCCGGCTCCGGTCGGTGGAGTCCAGGAACAACAGCTGCGCGGTCACGATATTGGCTACGTAGTCATTGATGCCTTCGCCTAAGAAGATGATGCGGTCCATCATCAACCGGGAGAAAACGTCCATGGAGGCTACATTCAGGGGCCTTTCCTCTATGATATAAGGGGTAAGGTTTGTCGGAAAATGTGTCCGGTAGTTGTGCAGGGTGGCACTGGAGATGCCCTGGTGTTTTACTGCGTACCGGTCGAATTCTTTACCAAAGTCCATACGCTTGTCAAGTTAAAGTTCATCAAATATAGGCTCTTGAGCCCAAAATCTGTGCTAAGGTTAAAATCCGCCAAAATGGCGCCGCACCGGCCGGCGGGCCACAAAAAAAGGCAGCCCATCGGGGCTGCCCTTTAGTTATATGAGGCGCTGCCTAGTGCTCGTGGCTATGCGCATGCTGCATCTCCGAAAACTCCTCAAAGGAGATCGCCTTGGGGGAAACGCTTACCTTGTCTTCCGCCCAGTTGAACATCTTTTCGGTGACGATCCGGCGGTAGGCGCTTTCGACCTGCTGCTCGTCCTTGGTCATCCGGTCGACATAGCTGTCGATCCATTCGGTATTGCCGTCCCCCAGGTTCATCTGGCCGAAGTACCCGAGGACCTGCTGGCGCATGTATTCCCGCAGCTCATCCGGGGTTACGTCCAGTTGGTTTTGACGGATCAACTGGTCGCTGATCAGGGTCCAGCGCAGTTGGGAGCGGAAGGTCGGGAACTCTTCCTCCACTTCATCGGCGGTTTTCGGTTTTTCACCGCCCACCTGGAGCCAGCGTTTCAGGAAGGCTTCCGGGAGGTCGAAGTGGGTCTTGTCCAGGAGCTGGTGGTACAGCTCGTGGTGGAGGAAATCTTTGGTTTGCCTTTCCCAGTACAGGCGGATCTCGGAAACGATCTTTTCGCGGAAGGCGGCTTCGGTCGCAATGCCTTGCCCGGGATACACTTCGTTATAGAATTCTTCACCCAGGTCGCGCTTTTGGAGCAGGCCCACCTTGTCGACCGTGACGGCGAAAAAGCGTTCCAGCTCTGCAGGGTCGTCAGGGTTCAGGTTGAGGTCCTTGACCAGCCATTCCCTTTCCTTGTCCTCGAAAGCCTTGCCCAGTTGCAGCACCATTTTGTCGCCTGCGCGTTTGCCCAGCGCCTGGGTGGTGTCGGCAAAATATTTTACCAGGAGAGAGTTCGTCTTGGAGGGCGCGTCTTCCAGCGGGTTGCCTTCGGCATCGCTTTCCACAAAGGTCAGGGTAAGGATGTCTTCTTCCGTATCTGCCTCTTCTTTATCGGTCACCTTGCCAAAACGGTTCCGGAGCCGGTCGACTTCCGCCTCGATCATCTCGTCGGTGACGTTGATCTCGTAGCGGGTCGCCTTGATGCTGCCCAGGTCGATCGACGGGTTCGGCTTGAGCCCGATTTCAAACTGGAACGTATATCCGGCGGGCTGGTTCATGTCGAGGGAAGGCACGTCCGTTTCCAGCGGAAGCGGCTGGGCAAAAATATCGGGCTTTTCTTCCGAGATGAAACGCCCCAATTCCTTTTCGACGGACTTGACCACCTCGTCCTTGAAGATCGCGGGGCCATGCATCCTTTTGATCACACCGGCCGGAACCATCCCCTTGCGAAAGCCGGGTATGTTTGCCGATTTGCTATACTGCTTCAGTGTTTTTTCAAACGAAGAAAGGTAGTCTTCCTTTTCCACTTTGACGGTCAGTTTGTCATTCAGCAAACCGATGTTCTCGCGCGTTATTGTAGCCATATTTTTTAAAACTGGGGCACAAAGGTAGGGGTTTTTGCCGGATTCCAGCTTTTAGTAATAACTGACCGTCACGAACCAGCACCCGGTAATGTCCTGGGCGAAAGGGGCCGGGTACTCCACCCGCCCGGCATTGGCGACATTTTCGTCGCTTGGCCAGGGGTCCCTGAATATGAGCGATTGGATGTTGGGGCCCGCCACGGTGGGATAGAAGCTGCAGCCGGTGAGCACGATGGCGTGACCCGAAGTGGTTTCATTGGCATAGGTGATGAGCAGGGGTCTCCTGTTGGACAACCAACCCAACAGGTCCGATGGGGCGGGCGCTCCCGGGACGTAGGACGACCGGACGACATAACGGCGGCCTTGGTGGTCGATGCTCCAGTTATTCAGGTTGGCGTTGATGACGTCCGGCGACGCCCCCGAATTGACGATATTTCCGTTTTCGTCCAGGCCGAAGGTCCGCGCGGCGATGTCCGCCTGGGTAATAGAAACGCCATAGTAGTTGAGTATCATTTGAATAGACGCGGCCCAGCACCATTCGTCCTCGACTTGTCTGGCGGCATAGAAATTAAAGACATTTCTGGGGATGCCGACATATTGGGGCGGTGGATACTGGGCGACGGCGGAGGTGTATTCAAGGCCGGCCAAACAGAGGAGCAAAACGATCTTTTTCATATAGTATATATTTAATAAGTGTCGGTGGGCTTGGGGACTGGGTAAAAATCAAGCGATATGAAGGCGTATTTCATGGAGGTATCGGGAAAGAATACCCGCAACACCACGTTGGGGTGGTACGGATTGTGGTTACCGGCATAGTATATTTTGTACTCATGGGCGGAGTCTTTGATCTGCACCAGGCTGACGCTGTCGGTGATGCCGCGGCCGGCCAACAGCTTTTCGATCCTGGACTCGATCGTATCGCATTTGCGGATCGTTGCGCCCGGGTCCGCATTCTTACACAAAAAGAAGCCCCTCTCGTTGCTACTTTCTTTATAATAAACAAATGAAGGAAGGCTGACCGTTGAGTCGTACGTGCCGGAAATAAGGCTTTGAAGCCACGTATCCGTTACCCCCTCCTGACCGGTTATGGGGGGAGAATACCTGGGGAGGATGCGCCGCTTGCGGCTAAGAAGCAGATTGAGTGAACAGGTGTCTTGCCGGACACGCAACGCCAGGTCGACAATGATCGCATTTTTATACGTCCCCAGGAGGCCCTTTTTGGTGTCTTCGTTTTCCCCGACCGTGTCCCATGATATGTTCTGTCCAAAGTGCTCCTGGAGCAAGCCGGCGATCTTATCATATTTCTGATAGGCATAGCCCACGTCGCGGTCGTCGTAAAAATCGATGGACAACCATCCTTCGATGCCGCTGCGGACCCCTTTATTGATAAACAGGGTAGTCCCGGTTGAAAAGGGGAATTTCAGGGTGGATCTGTAGGTGATTAATTTATCATTGAATAAATCCTCACCGAATCCGGCCTCCAGGGCGGCCCAGTCGCCCTCGATCAGCGTATTCATGGCATTTCCCAGGTCGATCCTGAATGTCGTGTCATCTCTTCCCGACCGGTTCTCACTATCCAGGCCGGCAAAATTGCCCAGGCATTTGTCACGACCCTGGTCCAGGACAGTCTCCCCACCGATGTCCGTTGCATTAAAGAGGGCCTCCTCGGCGTTGGGAAGAATAGCGTAGGGAAAATACCGGGTGGTGCTGACGGTTCTCCAGTTGAGCCTCGCTTCGAAGGTGTGCTTTTCCCCCGGCTGTAGAATGGCCGAGGCGCAGACCGTAGGGCCGGACAAAAGCGGTTGAAAAAAATTCGTATCCTTCCACTGCCGGTTGTGATAGGATGGACTTCCGGAGACTTGATACAAAATTGTCATTCGGAGCGGTTTGGACCCGGTGTTTACGTAGTCCTCGCTGATAACGGTGAAGGGGCGCCGTACGCTCGTATCCCAATCGATGGAGGCATCTGTGCGGAGGATAGACTGGGTATTGACCAAAGGATAGTGCATGATCAGCTTGGCGATTTCCAGGCTCCAGGCCACGGAGTCGGCCGTCCGCGGCAGACAGGAGGGGCGCTCTTCGATCAGCAGCCGGTTGAGGTTGGCCGGGCGGTAACCGAGGCCATACCGGAAGGCGGCCCGGCGTTGCATCGGTGTAGGGTGCAAGGCCAGTCCGTCCTCGTCGTCCCCGTTGTCGTAGATGTAGGCCAGGCCTCTGGTGATGATGCGGAAGTCGCGGGTCTCCGCCATCGTATCGGACAGGTCGTACATCCTTCCCAACAGCATGCCGCTGAGGATATCCGCCTGGCATTCGTACAGTCTTTTCAATTCACAGGACGCCTGCACCATACCGGCTCCGTAGGTATTGAACTGAATCTGGTGGCCCAGCTCATGGGACACAATGTACCGGAGGACAAAAAGGAACTGGTCGGGATCCATCGTCTCCGCGTTTTTCCGGAAGTAGGTTTCCCCCAGGATAATCTGGTGGTCCGGCGTGGAAATATTCGTCGCATTGTCCGCAAACAACAGGGCCGGGTGTAGCCCGGTCCAGTCAAAAAGCCGGCCGGACTCGATTTTTACCAGCGACGTCCATGACCCCTGTTGGCCAAATGCCGCGGAAGCAAGCATGACGGCGGGTATGATCAGCAGGCGTCGGATAAGCATCGATGGATATTTACGGGTTAGGGGAATCCACAATGATGTCGACGGAATAACGGACCGTACGGTTTTTTGGCAAGGGCATGCGTTCGTAGGTCAGTCTCCATTCGGCCCCGGTCTTATGGTCCGTCCCCTGGAGGAGCCAGGTCTCATGAAGATGGTCGATACTGACCAATATGTCGTCCCCCACGATATGATAGACCTGGCCACGCTTGATGGATGCATCCGTGGAACTATCGGGACCGTCGTCGTACCTCTTCCAGTAGTCGTCCTCGATGGATAAGCCGGTAGATGACCGCAACTGCTTCCATGCACTATCGCCCCTGGCAAAGGCGTCTCTGGCGGCCAGGCTGTCCTTACCGTCGTACAGGGTAATATAAAGCGACGCCTTGTGTTCGGACGGGTACTGCCACACAAGGGCGTTTTCAAAAAAGTGCATATACGTATCGTATTCGATGCTGCCATCGGAACTGGATTTGCCCATCCCCGTTTCTATACCTTGGAAGAGGTGCCGGGACTCACGCAGCGCATCGGCCAGGTCTATCGCGAGGTCTTCCGAAAGGGCTGCTGTGTCCCTGGAGCCAAAACCGGTTGCGGGGCAGCCCTCATCGGATGGGATGGCCCTGCCGTCCGACGGCTGAGCGGAAAAGAGCGCTTCCGGGCGGGGAGGAGCGATAAATCTGGGCATGAATTCTTCGGTGGCGACGCTGGCCCAGTCCAAGGATCCGGTAACGAATACACTATCCCCCGGGGCCAGGTGAAAGACCTGGCTCGTGCTGCTGCCCTGCAACAGGATTTTTTTGGGGTCCTGCTGCATAACGTCCCTGTATTGGCCGACGAGCTTACATTGAAGAAACAGGTCGATGGGGAATGGATTGACGTTTTTGAACGAGCCCAACTGATAATATACCTTGTGTACCAGCCGGCTGGTATCCCAGCGGACTGTGTTGTCGTTGTTGGCGTTCCAATATACGGGGCTGAAGAGGACGTTCCCGGTGACTTTACCCGGGTAGTGGATGATGTATTTTGCCATGCGAAGGCTCCAGGTGATGCTGTCCTCGCGGCCCCTCTCCAGGGGATAGGCAAGCCCCAGCCTGAAGGCCGTACGGCGCTCCGAAAAAGAGGGGTGCATGCTTTCACTTTGTTCTTCGTCCCCTATGCTGTAGACGAATTCCAGGGCGTGTAATACGCCGGGGTGTAGCCTGGCATCGGCCTGGACAGAGTCCGGAAGGTCATACAACTCCGAGACATATACCCCGGCCAGTATATCGGCCTGGCATTCGTAAAGCCTCCTGAGTTCGCAGGACACGGCACCCGCCATTTCATCCCTGTAGTGTTTGAATTGAATCTGGTGGGCCAATTCGTGAGCGACCAGGAACTGGATGATCAACCCGCAGAAGGGGGCTGTCGTACTGTCCGCCAGCAATGTGTTTAATTTCGGTCTGCTGATCAAGATGCCGTCGCCGGGTTTGGAAATATCGACGGGTATGTTCATGAGCGAGACGGGCACAGACAAGCCTGCGATGCTCAGCACCCGTTGGGCATTTATGGACACGAGTTTGTCCATGGGGTCGGACTGGGCCAAAGCCCGGAAACCATGGGCGAGCAGCAGCAGCAACAAAGCGATCCTTACGGAGGACATGGTCATTTTTTGGAGGATGAACAAAAAAGCGCCTGACAGCAAAAGACAATAAAGAGCGCCACAAACAGGATATCCAGGGCAAACAGCATGACCAGTCTGTTGGAATTGTGCTCGATTTCCGATGGCGGATAGTTATCCTTCGGTGCGCCCAGATTTTCCACGATGTCATCGTTGGTAACGGTATCCAGGTGCTCCGCGAGCTTAATGGAATCCAGTGTCTTCAGGACCCCGGGATAAAGGTGGTTGCCGACAACTTCCCGCTGTTTGCCTTCTTCGAGATAGCCCGTTGTCCTGTCGGAAAACCGGATGTACGCCCCATAAAGGATTACCGCTGCCATCAGACAGGCCACTGCGCCCACCCACCAGAACCAGCCGTGCTTCTTTTGGTTAAACAGGGCGAACGGGTACATGGTCAACAACAGGGCGGCTATAACGACAATCCGGGCGAGATACATGTTATCCGTCGCACCAATGGTCGCCTCCAGGTCTATGTGCGGCGGAACGATGACCTTGGTCAGCAGCACCACGATCATAGCGCTTACGCTGACCAACAGGTTCCATTTTTCTTTTAAAAAAGACACCACCTTCATTTGTTTCCCGTTTTAACGACAAAGTCAACCGTATGCGCGCCGTCGATGTCGACGCTTTGCTTCTTCTCCTGGATACGGACGCCGTCCTTGGTGATCCAAAACAGCTTTTGGCCGGGAAGCAGGTCCTTGAAGGCATTCAGGGTAGGGTTGAACTGTTGCTGCTGCTCCGGGTTGACCGACCATTCGGGCTTGACAAAGGGTATATATCCCGGAAGTTCCTTCATGCTGGCCTCGTCGAATACACGGACCTGTACATTGACGTACACATCCGCGGCGCCGGTTGAAGAACCCAATTGACGGGGAAATTTTAAGGCGAGGTCTTTTTTTACAAACGTCAGAATATCGGCAATGGAGTCCAGGCTGGCTGTCTCCGCCACCAGTTCAAACAGGTCCCGGTAGTTGTGTAAGCCGAGGTATTGGTCGGAACGGAGGGGGGCTTCTGTATTGTTTTCATTCCTGAGGGCGATGACCAGGTTTCTCAGGAGGGTGTTGATGGAGGCTTCGTCCCTTTTAACATGGTTGATCCTGGCCGAATCGCCCTGGAAGTCCCGGCCGTCCAGGGCAATCTCCATGTCCGTAAGACTGCCGTTCACTTTTAAGAGGATATCGTCTTGCTGCGGCTGAGCCGCGGCAGTAGTCGTGATGCCCAGAATAGAGAAGGTAAGCAGACTGGCGATCAGTAGCTTCATGAGGCAAGCGGGTTTGACGGTAAAGTACACAAACTCCCGAAATGCCAAAAGGGGGAAAACCCCCTTTTTGTGCGGATGAAGGGACTCGAACCCCCAAGCCTTGCGGCATCAGATCCTAAGTCTGACGCGTCTGCCAGTTTCGCCACATCCGCTGGCGGGGGTCAAAAGTACAACTAATCGCGGGTATTATAGTGAAAAAGATACCCTATACCAAGGCTAAGCCCTTGGTTTTGTATCCGGCCAGTGCCTTCGGGGGCGATGTTGACAAACCCGTGTTCGTAATCGAGGTGAAGGGTCAGGCCAAAGGAGAATTGATACGAAAGGGCGGCGGTATACCCGGCATCCCAGGGTTTCATGTGGAGTCCGGTGATACCGTCGGGGTCATTGAACTGGATGTCCCCGCCCAGGTCGTGCATGGGCAGGGTGTTGGTGGAGACCTGGTAGGTCCCCCGGAGCCCAAGGGCGCCATAGACGCCCCCCCCGAAAAAAAAGTCGTCGTAGCCCACAGGTACCCGGTACATCAGCCGGAGGGGAACGTCCAGGTATGTCACATGGACGTGCCCGGTGTTCTGGCCATTTTGCCAGATTTCGGCTCCCTTGGGGGTGATATTAATATGTGGTTGGAAATCAATATAATCGCTCCATCGAAAGTCGGCCCAAATCCCGCCGCCCGGGGCCAGGCGCGGGCCTCTTGTCTGACTTAGGATTTCAGAGGGACCTCCGGCGGAGTTCCCCGGTAAGTTCCCGGCTATGCACGCTCCTTCTATTCCAAGGTGGGATTGAGCATAAGCAGTTGATACAAGAAGCGACATCCCCATCGCTAAACAGAGCACTTTTAACATCATTAGCCATTTAGTAAGTTAGCCGGTAAGCAGTGGGACTTGAATCCCTTTTCACAGGAACGGGAATGAAAATAAGGGGTCTACATTGGGTTGTTTTGGGGGATGCTCGCAAGATAAGTAAATTTGGGGAGTATGGATAGTATTGTTACGTTACCAAAGTATAATCTTACTGAGGCGCAGGAGAGGAAGGAAATTATCCGTCAGTACCGCGCCCTCCTGAGGGCTTTGAAGACCAAGCTCAAAAAGGGGGACAAGGAACTGGTCCGCCATGCCTTTGAAATGGCTGCGGAAGCGCACAAAACTATGCGGCGCAAAAGCGGTGAACCTTATATTACCCATCCCCTGGCCGTTGCCATGATCTGTGTGGAAGAGATCGGGCTGGGGGTGCGTTCCACCATTTGTGCGCTTCTCCACGATACGGTCGAGGACACGGACGTAACGCTGGATGACGTGGAGCGCGAGTTTGGCAGTGAGATCGCCCGCATCATCGACGGGCTCACCAAGATCGCCAATGTCGTCGATACCAATACCACCCAACAGGCGGAGAACTTCAAAAAGATCCTCCTGACCCTGACCGACGACCCTCGCGTCATCCTCATCAAGCTGGCCGACAGGCTCCACAACATGCGGACCCTGGACAGCATGAAGCGCGAGAAGCAGCTCAAAATTTCCTCCGAAACGGTGTATGTATACGCGCCCCTGGCGCACCGGATGGGGTTGTATGCCATCAAGACCGAAATGGAGGACCTGTCGATGAAGTTCCTGGAACCCGATACCTACCGGGAGATCGCCCGCAAGCTATCGGAGACCAAACGGGAACGGACCCGGTACATCAACGAGTTTATCCGCCCGATCAAGGAAAAGCTGGAACAGGCCGGCGTGGTGGACTTCGAGATTTACGGACGGCCCAAATCCATCCACTCCATCTGGAACAAGATGCGTAAAAAGGACGTGACCTTTGACGAGGTGTATGACCTTTTTGCCATCCGGATCATCCTCAACCCAACGCTGGAGCGGGAGAAAGAGGAGTGCTGGAAGGTCTATTCGCTGATCACGGACATGTACAACCCTTCCCCGGAGCGCCTGAGGGACTGGCTGAGCAACCCCAAAAGCAACGGGTATGAGGCCCTGCACACCACCGTTATGGGTCCCCAGGGGAAGTGGGTGGAGGTACAGATCCGTACCAAACGCATGAACGAGATTGCGGAAAAAGGATTGGCGGCCCACTATAAGTATAAGGAGGGTGCCGGGGACGAAAGCCGTTTCGACCAATGGTTTTCCCAGATCCGGGAGGTGCTTTCGAACCAGGATACCAACTCCATTGATTTCCTCCAGGAGTTCAAGACGTCATTTTTGACGGAGGAGATCTATGTCTATACCCCGAAGGGGGACGTCAAGATGCTGCCCAAAGGGGCGACGGCGCTGGATTTTGCTTTTGCGGTGCACTCCGATATCGGGAGCCGGTGTATCGGCGCCAAGGTGAACCACAAGTTGGTGCCCATCGGTCATAAGCTGCGCAGCGGGGACCAGATCGAGATCATCACTTCCTCCAAACAACGGCCCAACGAGGACTGGCTGAACATCGTGGTTACGGCCAAGGCCAAGTCGAAGATCAAGGACAGCCTGAAGGAGGAGAAGCGCAAGATCGCCGACGAGGGCAAGTACCTCCTGCAACGCAAGCTGGAGCAGATGGGCGTTGCGTTCAACGTACACAACGTGGACGAACTGGTGTCATTTTACAAAACCAATTCCCAGCTCGACCTGTTCTATAAGATCGCGATCAAGACGATCGACCTTAAGGACCTGGCGGAATTCCAGGTGTTGGGGGACAGGCTGGAGCCGCCCCGCCCCGTAAAACCGGTAGAAGTGCCGGTCAAAGAGCATTCCGGCGGCAAGGATTCGGAGCTGATTATCTTCGGCGAAAGCAGCGACAAGATCCTCTATACGCTGGCCAATTGCTGTAAACCGATCCCCGGGGACGACGTGTTCGGGTTTATAACGGCCACCGAGGGACTCAAGATCCACCGGACCAACTGCCCCAATGCCGCCCGGCTGCTGTCTCACTACGGGCACCGCGTGGTCAAGACCAAGTGGGCAAAGAACAAGGAGATATCCTTCCTCACCGGGATCAGGATCGTCGGTCTGGACGACGTAGGGGTCATCAACAAGATCACCAACCTCATCTCCGGTGAAATGCGGATCAACATCAGCGCGCTCACGATCGAAGCGGAAGAAGGGATCTTCAGGGGAAACATACGCTTGTATGTCCATGACAAAGAGGAGTTAGACGAGCTGGTGGTGCGCCTCAAGGCGCTGACCGGGATCCAGTCCGTTGAGCGCTACGACACCGATTCGGTCTAGGGCACCAAAAAAATTTGGGGCGAACCCAATATAGGGCGAGTTTTGCCCCTTCTTTGTTAGAAAAATAACGCTATCATGGTTGATGTTATCCTGGGCCTCCAATGGGGCGACGAGGGAAAAGGCAAGATCGTTGATTATTTTGCGCCCCAATACGATGTTATCGCACGCTTCCAGGGTGGACCCAACGCCGGTCACACCTTGTATGTCGGGGACAGGAAAGTGGTACTGCACCAGATCCCTTCGGGTGTATTCCACGAGAAAACGGTCAACCTGATCGGGAGCGGGGTGGTGCTCGACCCGGTCACCCTGCGTAAGGAGTGCCAGACGGTGGCTGATTTTGGCGTAGATGTCCGCAAGAACCTCTTCATCAGCGAACGGACCCATCTGATCCTGCCGACCCACCGGGCCCTTGACAAAGCCAGCGAACTCTCCAAGGGCAACGACAAGATCGGGTCCACCCTCAAAGGGATCGGCCCCGCCTATATGGACAAAACCGGCCGTAATGGCCTGCGGGTGGGCGACCTCCTGGATAAATCCTTTACCACCCAGTACATCAAGCTGCGCCTGAAGCACCAGAAGATGCTGGACAGCCTCCACTTCAACGAGGACATCTCGGAATGGGAGGAAGAATTCTTCGACGCTGTGGAATTCCTGAAACAGCTCAATATCGTCAACGGCGAATACTTTATCAACGAACGCGTCCGGGCAGGTCAGCGCATCCTGGCCGAAGGCGCCCAGGGGAGCATGCTGGATGTGGACTTCGGAACTTTCCCATTTGTCACTTCTTCCAACACGATTTCCGCCGGTGTTTGCACCGGTCTTGGCGTGGCGCCGCAAACGATCCGGGAAGTCATCGGGGTTACAAAGGCCTACTGCACACGCGTCGGCAGCGGCCCCTTCCCCACCGAGCTCATGGATCAGACCGGGGAGCGTCTTCGCGCCGTCGGTAACGAATTTGGTGCGACCACCGGCCGGCCCCGCCGTTGCGGGTGGATCGACCTGGTCGCCCTGCGCTTTGCCTGTATGGTGAACGGCGTCACCCAGCTGGTGATGACCAAAACGGACGTACTCGACCCTTTCGCCGATATTTATGCCTGCGAAAAATACGAGGTGGATGGAAAGGAGGTGGACCGCATCCCCTTCCAGATGACCCGGTTATCGATTTCCCCCGTGTACAAACAGATAAATGGGTGGAATTCCTCTATTGAAAATTGCAAAGATTTTACATCTTTGCCGGGTGCGCTGCGTTCATATATTCAGTATATTGATAATGCCGTGGGCGCTAAAGTGAAGTACATTTCAAACGGTCCCGGAAGGGATCAGATCATATCCGTCCCTTAACGGTTGCGGGTTGTAAAAGGGGCTAAAAAAAATTTGGACAATTAAAAAACTCGAAGAAATTTTACAACGACAATCCTGTTAGACTATGGCTGCAAAATCTGATAAGGACAAAAAGAGCCCTGAAAAAAAACCAAAAAGCAGTGCTCCCGAAGCGTCCAAAAAAGCGACCCCCAAACCTAAGGCAAAGGAGGAGGAAGACGACGACGACGAGGATGACGATCTGGACCAGGACGAGGCTACGCCCAAGAAAAAAGCCGCGACCAAATCCGCCGCTACCTCCAAGTCCAAGTCAGACGACGACGATGACGATGACGACGAGGATGTAGAAGAGGAAGAGGATGATTGGGAAAAAGCAGACGAAGAGGACGACTACGATCCCGACTTCGAAGAATTCGACTTGCCCAAATCCAAGGCCAAGAAAGGCCCCTCCGCCGGCGGCGGTACTGCCGGAACGGGTGCCCGTAAAGGCAAGGAAGAGGAGGATGACGACTTCAAATTCGATGACGACTTCAAAGACATGGACCTCTTCAACGACTCCGGTTTTGAAGAAGAAGAGGATGACTTCTAAGCGAACCTTCACTACATTTCCTGTAGAAGATATTCTTACTTGTAAGCAGCAACTGCTGAGCTGGGTCAACCGGTTCAGCAGTTGTTGCTTTTTGGACAATCATGGGTATGCCATGCCGGGCGGGCGCCTCGAATGCCTCGCCGGCGCCGGCGAAATGGCGTCGATATCCGTAGGCGCCGGCGGCGCGTTTTCCGCCCTCGAAGTTTTTCACCGTTACCATAAGGACTGGGTATTTGGGCACCTCGGCTACGACCTTAAAAACGAGACCGAGCAGCGCACATCGGGCCTGCCCGATTCGCTTGGTTTCCCCGACCTGCGCTTCTTCGTGCCGCGGTATGTGTTTCTGCTGTCCGCAGAGGGGCTACAGATCGGCGTGCTGCCCGGGGAGTCGCCGGAGGCGATATGGGCGGCTATCTGCGCGGAGCCGGTGGCACCGCCACAGGCGGCTGCCTCGCCGCGCGCAGTGCCGGCCGGCACCAGGCCGTTGCCGCTCGCTGCCGCCGCGGCTCCGCCGCTGCAGGCCCGCTTCACCCACGACGACTACCTGGACACCGTCCACCACCTGCAGCGTCACATCGCCCGCGGCGACTGTTACGAAGTCACCTTTTGCCAGGAATTCTTTATGGAAGGGGTGGACATCGAACCGCTGCAAACCTTTCAGGCGCTGGACGCACTCTCCCCACAGCCCCATGCGGCTTACTACAAACTGGGCGACCGGTTCCTGCTATGCGCCAGCCCGGAGCGATACCTGCAAAACGAAAAAGGGCATCTCCTATCCCAACCGATCAAGGGCACGGCGGCGCGGGCCCCCGAAGACCCGGAGAAGGACCAGGCGCTTAGGGATGCACTGTTGGCGAGCCCTAAAGAAAAAAGCGAAAACGTCATGATCGTGGACCTGGTCCGGAACGATCTATCCCGGGTGTGCGCGGAGGGAAGCGTACGGGTTAACGAACTGTGGGGGATTTATGCTTTTCCCCAGGTGTTCCAGATGATCTCCTCTATAGAAGGGGACCTCGCCAAAGACCGGATCTGGGTCGACGCTTTGAAAGCTACCTTCCCCATGGGCTCGATGACCGGGGCCCCTAAAAGGCGGGTCCTGGAACTCATAGAGCAGTACGAGCGGACAAAAAGGGGATTGTACTCCGGTGCCATAGGTTATATCGACCCGGAAGGGAATTTCGACTTCGCGGTGGTGATCCGCAGCCTCCTGTACAACCGGGCCGGAAAGTACCTTTCCTTTTCTGTAGGGTCAGCCATCACGGCCGCCGCCGATCCGGAGGCGGAGTATCAGGAATGCCTGCTCAAGGCTGGCGCCATAAAAAAAACGCTGGAGAGCGTACTCTCCAGCGCTTCGGCATGATGGGCGCCGCTTGTTTCGAATTCATGCGCCCGCAGAGGCCTCCTATTTTTGCTCTTCCTCTTCTTCGTTCAGCAAAGCCTTTACAGACTCGTTGAGGATGGCCTTTTTCTCTTCGTTGAAGAGGGTCATCTTATCCTTTGGAAGACGGAGGTTATAGCATTCTTCGGCTCCAGTGAGCTGGGCGTCGAAGTTGGGATTCAGACGGATGAATTCCGGCAGGGGGATCGACAGGTGGTGGGCGATCGCGGCGGCCGTGTAGTGGCCGCTGATGGTCTCCACCTCCGTATTTTCCAGGTCTTCCTCCGTCAGCGCCGAGGTCAGCTCCTGGGGCCCGCCGGGCAACAGGTCAGCTGCCGTCGCCGGCACATCTTCCATAAAGAAGTTGGTGGCGATGAAGCGTTTGACGTGGTTGCGGCAC
Source organism: Dinghuibacter silviterrae (assembly GCF_004366355.1). Taxonomy (NCBI): domain Bacteria; kingdom Pseudomonadati; phylum Bacteroidota; class Chitinophagia; order Chitinophagales; family Chitinophagaceae; genus Dinghuibacter; species Dinghuibacter silviterrae. The sequence continues at coordinate 1,360,971 of NZ_SODV01000001.1, forward strand.
TCCATGGGGAGATAATACTGGATGTCGAAGAAATCCCGGCTGCCAGCCTTGCGGATGGCGCTGTGGATCCGGACGGTACCCCCGTCGTAGGCGGCTATGACCAAGAGCCAGTCATGGAGCTCGTCATACATGTCCTGGAGGTAACGGGCGGCGGCCCGGGTGCTTTTCTCCAGGTCGGTCCGGTCATCCCGGCGACTGTTGACCGTCAGCCCATACAAGCGGGCAGTACCCGGCATGAATTGCCAGTAACCCTTGGCGCCGACCCGGGAGGTTGCTGAGTGTTTCAGCTCCGATTCGATGACGGCCAGGTATTCCAGCTGTTTAGGCATGTTGTGGTCAGCCAGGATCTTTTCGATCCTTGCGAAGTAAGGGGCTCCCCAGTTTTTCATATTGGTGAGCTTCTCTTTGTCTGACCGGATGAACTCCCTTTGATAACCAGCGACCAGGGCATGTGCCTGGGCGGTGTAGGTCAGGGAATGGGCTGCCGTTGACGTGGCAGCGGTGGCGGCAGCCGACGCCGAAACGACGTTGTCTGCCAGCAGAGGTTTGAACCCATAGGGGTCGGATGGGGGGGTAGCGGTGGTTCCGGCTACGGGCGTATCTTTTACGCCTTTGACCGAAGAAAGGGACGGATTTTGTTGGTTACCAACAGGACCAGCCACGCTCATCGTACACGATATCACGCCACACACCCATAGCGATGCAATACGTACCATTATCCAAGTTTTAAGCCATATAATACCGAAACAAGCCCACAAACATACAAATATTTTACAATACTTGCAAGTCTAAGCCCGATAACGGGATAACCAATTGAAGGACAATTGCAATAAGGCGGAATCTGTACCCCGATCGGACAACACCTGGAGTCCGAACGGCATACCGTTTGTATGTTGGAACAAGGGAAGGGAGATCCCCGGCAGCCCCGTCAGGTTGGCGAACACCGTATAGATGTCGGCCAGATAAAGGGCAATGGGGTCGTCCGAACCGGATCCCAGGGGGAAGGCGGGGGTCGGTGCGGTGGGGAGAATCAGGGCATCGTATCCTTGAAATACCTCATTCGTCTTGTCCACCAGCAATTTACGCACTTGTTGGGCCTTGGTAAAGTAAGCGTCGTAGTAACCGGCGCTGAGTACGAAGGTGCCCAGAAGGATGCGTCGTTGGACCTCCCGTCCAAAACCGCTGCTCCGGTTCGCCTTATAAAAGGCGTCCAGGGATTCCGGCGGGGTCTGGCTTTGATGGCCGTATTTGACCCCGTCGTAGCGGGAAAGGTTGGAGGAAGCTTCGGCGGTGGAGAGTACGTAATAGGCCGGGACGATAAAGTCCAGCAGGTCGAATGGTACCGCTTCCACCACAGCTCCGTCTTGCTGCAATGTGTCAATGAACTTTTGTAAGGTATACCGGATTTCTGGGTCCAGGCTGGGATGCGCTATGGCTTCCCGGAAGTAGGCCACCCTGGGAGGGCGGATATTGGATGGATCGAGTGATGGAATATTGATTGCCAGCTTGTTACTAAGTGCTGTACTGTCATAGTCATCCGGGCCGCCAATGACGGCCAAAACTCGGGCGACATCTTCAATAACCTTGCCAAAGATGCCGATCTGGTCGAGGCTGGAGCCATAGGCGACCAACCCGTAACGGGATATGGCGCCATACGTAGGCTTGTATCCTATAATACCGCAAAAATCGGCGGGTTGCCGGACCGAGCCCCCGGTATCGCTCCCCAGCGAGAGCATACAAAGGTCGGCCTGGACAGCGACCGCGGACCCTCCCGAAGATCCCCCCGGCACCCGGTTGGGGTCCAGGGCGTTCCGGACGAGGCCATAAGCGGAGTTTTCGTTGGTAGACCCCATGGCAAACTCGTCGCAGTTGTTGCGGCCGATAATGATGGCGCCCTCCGCCAGGAGCCGATCGACGGCGGTGGCGTTAAAAAGGGACGTAAAGCCCTCCAGCATTTTCGAACCGGCGGAGAGCGTGTGCCCCTTATAGGCGATGACGTCCTTGAGGGCGATCACGACCCCATGAAGGGCCTCCATGGGGGCGCCTGCCTGGCGGGCTTTGTCCAGTTCGGCTGCCCTTGCCTCCGCCTCTTCTGAGAACACTTCGAGGTAGGCATTGAGGGAGGCGTGGTCCGCGATCCGGGCAAGATAATAACGCACCGCCTGGAGACACCCGTCGGGTGTCTCCTTTAGGAAGGCGTGGTAATTTTCTATGGTCGTAAAGGAAAACATCAGCTCCATTCGGCAATTTCCTGTTTAGCCTCCCGTTTTTCCACCCGTTTGGTCAGGATAAGTCCCACCTCGTACAAAAGGATCAGGGGGACGCTGCACACGATCTGGCTCAACATGTCCGGGGGTGTGATGATGCCGCAGAGGACCAGGATGATGATGATGGCGTATTTACGGCTGCGTTTTAGAAAGGCCGAGCTGACGATCCCCGCTTTGGCAAGGAAAAATAAGACCAGCGGCAGTTGGAAGGCCAGACCCGCTCCCAGGATGATGGGGGCAAGGGTACCGAAATAACTGGAGATCGTCCAGAAATTGGTGATGGTTTCGTCCACCTGGAATTTGGAGAAAAAACTCACCGTGTACGGGGCGATGACGAAATATCCGAAAAAGACGCCCAGGAAAAACAGGAAGGACACCCAGAAGATCACCCCCCTTGTGCTTCTCAACTCCCTTTTGGTAAGGGCCGGCCGGAAGAATTTCCAAAACTGGTAGAAGACGTAGGGAAAGGCAAGGATAAACCCGCCGATGATGATCACGTTGAAATAGACGCCGAACTGTCCCGCCACGGTATTGCTTTGCATCTTGATGGTCAGCTCGTCCATGCACAGCTTCGACCCCAGACCCAGGTGCTGACTGAGCTTGCAAAGAATGGCGTAGGTGGGGAAATCCGCGTGGGCGGGCCCCATCAATATGTGCCGGAAAATGAATTTGCTGTAGATCCCGACGACGACGCTCCCGATAAGGACCGCGACAGCCGACTTAAAAAGATGACTCCTCAATTCTTCCAGATGCTCTACGAAGGACATCTCGGCTCCGCTGTCCTCTCGTGACTTGCTTCTAAATAGTTTCATGAAACCAAAACTGAGGGCCAAAAATATTGCAAATAAAACAAAACCCCGCAGGGAGTTTCACTGCGGGGTCTATCACGTATACTTCGTGAAAATTAGTTCGAGGGAGAATCGATGGATTTCGGTGCCTGGGGAGTAGCCTTCGCCGTGGGCTCGTCACGAAGATGGTCTTCGAATTCCTTACGCACATTGTCTTTTGCATCTTTGAACTCCCGAATCCCCTTGCCTAAGCCACGCATCAGCTCAGGGATTTTCTTACCACCGAACAGCAACAGGAGGATCAACATGATCAGGAGCAAGTGCTGCGGTGCAAATAAATCGCCCATGGTTTTTCTTTTTAAGATTGAAAGCTAAAGGTACATACAAAACAACACCAAACGCACAAATCCTGTAATCTTGGTGTTAGTGAATGAATTATACTTTGCGCTTTTCCCTAATGCGGGCGCTCTTACCGCTGCGTTCGCGTTGGTAGAAGAGCTTGGCACGACGGACCTTACCGACCTTGTGGACGAGGATGGACTCGATGTTGGGGGAATATATGGGGAACAGCCTTTCCACGCCTACACCGTCGGAAATCTTGCGGACGGTAAAGGAAGCGGTAAAACCAGTACCCTGGCGTTTGATCACGTCTCCTTTGAAGCTCTGGATACGCTCTTTATTGCCTTCGATGATCTTATAATTGACGGTAACGTTGTCCCCGGCTTTAAACTTCGGGAACTCCTTTTTGGGGGTCAACTGCTCGTGGACAAATGCTACGGCGTTCATGATTCAAAAATTTAAGGAGTGCAAAGGTAACGGAAAAATGATTACCGCGCTACATTGACGGCTCTTTTTTCGCGAATAACAGTGACCTTGATCTGACCCGGGTAGGTCATCTCGGTCTGGATCTTCTGGGCGATCTCGAAGGAAAGCTTGTCGCTGTCCCCGTCGGAGATCTTGTCGGCCTCCACGATCACCCGGAGCTCGCGGCCGGCCTGGATGGCGTACGCCTTTTCCACACCGGTATAGCCCATGGCCAGGTTTTCCAGGTCCTTGATCCGTTGCAGGTACTGCTGCATGATTTCACGCCGGGCGCCTGGGCGGGCGCCGCTGATGGCGTCACAGGCCTGGACGATGGGGGAAATGACATATTGCATCTCCATTTCATCGTGGTGGGCGCCGATGGCATTGACCACGGCGGGGTTTTCCCCGTATTTTTCGGCCAGGCGGGCGCCTAAGAGGGCGTGGCTCAGCTCGGTTTCTTCGTCCGGTACTTTGCCGATGTCGTGCAGCAACCCGGCCCTTTTCGCCAGCTTGGGGTTCATCCCCAGCTCGGACGCCATGATGGAGCAAAGATTGGCTACTTCCCGGCTGTGCATCAATAAGTTCTGACCATAAGACGAGCGGAAGCGCATCTTCCCCACGATCCGGACGAGCTCCTTGTGTAGCCCGTGGATCCCCAGTTCGATGACGGTCCGTTCCCCGATCTCCATGACCTGTTCCTCTATCTGCTTACGGGTTTTTTCGACCACTTCCTCGATACGGGCGGGGTGGATACGGCCGTCCGTCACCAGGCGTTGCAGCGACAAACGGGCGATTTCCCGGCGCAGCGGGTCGAAAGACGACAGGACGATGGCCTCGGGGGTGTCGTCCACGATCAGGTCGACCCCCGTGGCCGCTTCGATGGCCCGGATGTTCCGGCCCTCGCGACCGATAATCTGCCCCTTGATCTCGTCTGTTTCCAGGTTAAAGACCGTGATGGCGTTCTCGATGGTTTGTTCCGCGGCCGTCCGCTGGATGGTTTGTATGATGATCTTGCGGGCTTCCTTGTTGGCTTTTTGCTTGGCCTCGTCGATGATTTCCTGCTGGAGCGACAGGGCTTGCGTCTGGGCCTCGTTCTTTAGCGACTCGATCAACTGAGCCTTGGCCTCGTCCGCGGTCAGGGCGGCGATCTTTTCAAGCCGGCGGATGTGCTCCTCCTGGTGTTTTTCCAGCTCGGAGCGTTTGTGGTTGACGACCTCGATCTGCTTGTTGAGGTTTTCCTTGATGGCGTCGTTTTCTTTGGACTGTTTGTCCAGGCCGGCGGTTTTCTGGTCCAGGGCCTGTTCTTTCTGCCGGATCCGGTTTTCCGACTCGGATAGCTTTTGGTTGCGCTGCAGGACCTCTTTGTCGTGTTCCGCCTTTAGTTGGACGAAACGTTCTTTGGCCTCCAGCTGTTTTTCCCGTTTGATGGTCTCCGCATTGGTCTTGGCGTCGTTCAGGATCTTTTGGGCTTGTTTGTCCGCTTCGTCAATCCTGCTTTGGGTATTTTTTGCAAAAATAAATTTACCTGCGATGACCCCTGCTGCCAGTCCAACGATGCCTAATATGATAGAAACGAGTAGGGAAGATTCCATGTTTTTCCTCTTTTAATGGTTCACAATCCAACACGCGCGCGGGTGTTGCAGACACGCTGCTGCCAAACCGGGCGGGTAAGTTGCGAAGGTATAGAAAAACCGGCTAGTTTGGCGCGCGTGCGCCGTTTATTCGCGGCCCCGTGCTTATTCCGGCGTCGCGGCCCCGTGCCTATTCCGGAGGCTGCCGCCTCGGGTTGACCTCCGGCAGCACGGATTCTCCCTGGGCAATGGCCCGGTCGAGTTGTTCTTCCAGTATCGCCAGCTCTTTGATGACCGTGCTTTCCACCATGGACGCGGGGGCTGCGCCCCCCACTTGGGTGGCATACCACACCAGGACCATGGCGACATAGTCCTGCATGTCCTGGCCCGCAAACTGGGTTTTGAACTCCAGGATCTTTTCGTTGATGATCTTGATCGTCCGGCGGACGTGCTCTTCGTCCCCGGTCGCGATTTTGATCCGGTAGGTCCTGTCGCCTAAGACGATATTGACAGGGATGAGTTCTGCGGGCATAGCTATTCGGTTAAAAGGGCGATACAGCGGTCGATCTCGCGGATGTAGCCGTTGATCTTCTTTTCCAGCCCCTTTTTGTCTGTTTCGCTCAGGACGTCCGTTCCGGACACTTTCAACGCCTCTACCTGGTGGTCCAGGCGGGCGATGGTCTCCTGGTAGGCCAACTCCTGCTGGCGCAACAGGGTGTTCTCCTTTTGGAGCCGCTCGTTGTCCTTGCGCAAGGTCTGCCATTGCCGGAGCAAAAGGCCGATTTTCTGGCGGAGGCGTTCGATATGTTCCTGCGTCTCAGACATGCGTTTTTGTTTGTAGGCCGCGGCGCTATTTGCGCACCTCGGCGCCCAGCTCCTTTGAAAATGTCTGCGCCAGCTGCTGCATCATCGCGTCGATTTCCTTATCGGTCAAGGTCTTTTCTTCGTCCTGGAAGGTGAAGGCCAGGGCCACGGATTTTTTGCCGGCCCCGATCTTATCGCTCCGGAAAACGTCAAACAGATCCACCGACCGGAGTTTCTTCAACTTTCCCCCGAAGGCGGCGGCTTTGATCCGGTCGTAGGCGATCCCTTCGTCCATGACCATGGCGAGGTCCCGCTGAACGGAGGGGAAGCGGGCGACTTCCCGGTATTTGACGGGTTGGCGGTTATAGAGGGCCGTGACCTGTCCCCAGTCAATGTCTACGAAGAAGACGGGCTGGCGAATACCGAATCGATCGGCGGTTTTTGCAGGGACCTGGCTGGTCCGGGCTACCGGGTGGCCGTTGTGCAGGTAGACGATACCGGTGCCCGCTCCCGCCTCGCCCGCCGCTTGCCCGGTAGCGGCTATGCCGCACAACTTTAGCAGGGCTTCCGTAGCGCCTTTGGCATAATAAAGATCTACCGGCGTGGCTTTGTGGTGCCAGGTATCCTCCCCGGCGGCCCCCGTCAGGTATAGACAAAGATGGTCGTTCTCCCTGAACGGCGTTTTCCCCTTTCCCTCCCGGTCGTGACCATACGTTTTCCCAAACTCGAACATCTTTAGCGAAAGGTTCTTACGGTTCAGGTTATACGCCAGGACTTCCAGACCGGTCTCCAGCATGGAGGGGCGCATCACGTCCAGCTCGGAGCTGAGGCTGTTCAGGAGGGCGACTTTGTCGTCATAGCCCCCGTACCAGGCACTGTTGGAGATCGAGTTGGTCATGATCTCGTTAAAACCAAGCCCGACCAGGAAACCTGCGGCCTTTTCCTTAAGGGCGGCTACGGCCCGGTCGGCTTCCACCGCCGGTGTAATGGTGATCCCGGCAGGGATCTCTATATTGTCCAGGCCGTCTATCCGCATGATTTCCTCCACCAGGTCGGCGGGAAGACGGATGTCGGTTTTGCTGGTGGGCACCGCCACGGTGATGCTGTTGCCGGTTTCCTGTTCGACTTTGAAACCCAGGGCTTTTAAAATGTCCGCCGCGGTGGTTTTGGGATAGGCCTTCCCGCTGAGCTTGTGCAGGTAACTGTAGTCCAGGGTAACCACAACGGGCGCGGGGATCTTTGGATAGATGTCGATGACGTTCGAACTAATTTTTCCGTTGGCGACCTCCTTTATCAACTGGGCGGCTCTTTGAAGGACCACTTTCGTATTGCTGATATCCACCCCCTTTTCGAACCGGAGGGCGGCGTCCGTTCGTAAACCGTGACGGAAAGAGGTTTTTCTTATGGTTGCCGGATCGAACCAGGCGCTCTCCAGGAAGATGTCCTTTGTCTGGTCGCTGACACCGCTGTCCAGGCCGCCGTAAACACCGGCTATGCACACGCCACCTTCTGCGTCACAGATCATGAGGTCCTCTGCGCTGAGTTTCCGTTCCTTCCCGTCGAGGGTGGTAAAAGGGGTGCCTTCGGGCAGGTTTTTCACGATGATTTTGCCCCCTTTTAAGTGGGCGCGGTCGAAAGCATGGAGGGGTTGCCCCGTCTCGTGGAGGATATAGTTTGTAATGTCGACGATATTGCTAATGGGCCGTACCCCTATGGCTTTCAACCGGTCGCGCATCCATTTCGGCGCTGGCCCGAACTGGAGGCCTTTCAGGCTAACGCCTGAATAACGGCGGCAGGCATCCGTGTTCTCGACGTTCACGGCTATCGGCTGGCTTTGATCGTCCGGCTTGAAGTCGCCGGTAAAGGGCGACTTTATGGTATGCGGCTTCCCTTCGTGGTGCGTCAGGTAGGCGCAGACATCCCTGGCGGTGCCCAAATGGCTCATAGCGTCCATCCGGTTGGGCGTCAGCCCGATCTCATATACCCAATCGGTATAAGGTTCCAGGAGTTGCGCCAGGGGCGTGCCAGGGACCGTATTTTCCGGAAGCACCATGATTCCGGCGTGGCTTTCCCCCCACCCGATCTCGTCTTCCGCACAAAGCATCCCGTGGCTCTCGACGCCCCGGATCTTGGTCACCTTCAGGGTCAGCGGCTCCCCCTTGACCGGGTGGATGGTTACCCCCGGAAGCGCTACCACCACGGCCTGGCCCTTCGCCACGTTCGACGCACCGCACACGATCTGTAGCGGGTCGCCCGACCCCGTATCGACCTGCGTCACTTTTAACTTATCCGCGTTCGGGTGCGGATCACACGCCAGCACCTTGCCCGTGATCAATCCCCCCAGGTTCCCCGGCACCTCTTCATAAAGGTGCAGGGATTCTACTTCTAGTCCGATGGAAGTCAGTATATTCGATAGCCTTTCAGGGTCAATCCGGACGGGCAGATAGTCGTGCAGCCAGTGATAGGAGATTGTCATGCGGCAAAGATAACGTTAATTGCATGCGAATGGTTTTACCTGGCGCAATTGTACCAGTCCATTACATAACACTATTATCGATCTTTTATGAAACGAACGCTCTCCTTGCTAGGCCTGGTATCCCTTCTGGCAGCCTGTGGCCCTACCCACGTATACGTGCAGACCGATACCCCCGCGCCCGCCCCTGCTCCTGCTCCTCCCCCCGAGCCTGAGCCCGCGCCACCACCCGCGATCACCTATCAAACCTTTTATGACGCCCTCAGCCCTTATGGCCAATGGACCGACTATCCCAATGTCGGCTATGTCTGGATCCCCAATGCCGGCCCCGATTTCAAGCCTTATAGCACGGACGGCCGCTGGGTCTATTCCGACCAGGGTTGGACCTGGGTCAGTGATTATTCCTGGGGCTGGGCGCCCTTCCACTATGGCCGCTGGTTCTTTGACGACAACTACGGATGGTGCTGGGTCCCTGGCTACGAATGGGCCCCCGCCTGGGTTTCCTGGAGAACGAGCCCCGATTATTATGGATGGGCGCCGCTCGGACCCACCGTTGGGGTGAGCGTGTCCATCGTCGCCTATAACCCGCCGCCCCGCACATGGTGTTTCGTGCCCCGTCAATATGTGGCCAGCCCCCGCATCAATACCTATGCGGTGAACGAGACCAACAACGTGACGATCATCAATAAAACGACGGTGATCAACAACTATACGGTCATTAATAACCGGGTGACCAACAACACGACCATCAACAATAACAATACATATAACAATACGGTCATCAATAACCGGAACGTATATGTTTCGGGCCCGCCCCGCGCTGAAGTAGAGGCGGTCACCCATACCACGATCCGCCCCGTGACCTTCCGCGAAAGCGCCACCCCGGGTTCCGCGCAGGTCAACAACAACCAGGTGACCATGTACCGGCCGCCGGTTAGATCGGTGCCTGCCAACCAGGCCACGACGGCCCCGGCTCCCGCACCCACCCGGGTGACGCCCTTCCGCGGTGCCGGGAACGGCAATCCTAACGGGGCGCCCAACCGGATCCAGGGGCAGCCTGCGGCGCAACCGCAGAACCAGGGTCAGCCGGCGCAGCCGAACCGCTACCAGGGGCAGCCGCAGAATCAAGGGCAGCCGCAGAGCCAGGGGCAACCGGCACAGCCGAATCGCTACCAGGGGCAGCCGCAGAATCAAGGGCAGCCGCAGAGCCAGGGGCAGCCGGCACAGCCGAACCGCTACCAGGGGCAGCCGCAGAACCAAGCCCAGCCAGCTCAAAACCAGCCCCCTCACTTGCAAGGCTTTCCTAACCGTCCGCAGCCCACACAAACGCAGCCGCAGCAGCAACCCGCTCAAAATCAGCCGCAACCTGCGTTCCGGCGTCCAGCGCAAACGCAGGCGCAACCCGCTCAAAATCAGCCGCAGCCCAACCAACAGAATCCGCAGGGCGCGCGCCAGCAACCGCAGCCCCAGCCGCAGCCGCGCACCGCGCCTGGTCAGGGGGCCGGTCAGGGCCGGTTCAAACCCGGTGGCAATAATGGCCGGCAGGCGATGGACACGAGCCGGGGAAGGGGCCGCGGGAACTAGCGGTCGCCGCTGCCGCGCGGGCGCCTCCGTGACAGCCGCCGTTGCGATGGGACGATGGGCGCCTCCGCGGCAACCACGTGCCCGCAAAGCAATGTGAAGGAATTGTTACCTGTATGAACTAATTGTAAACAAACTCACGGATCAGGATACGTGAAATCCCCGCAGAAGAGGCCCTTTTCGGATCAGAAATGGGCCTCTTTTTTTTTGCACAAACGGTGTGAAAATCTCTGGGCCTGGCGCGGAAAAAATCTTTATTTTGGGGATAAACAGGGGGTATTCCGTGAACAAGCTGGGTATTCCGGTGGATAACGTGGGGAACGCTTGTGCGATACTTTGAATCGAATTTAATTTTCCCATCGAGTTTTTTGCCTTTACCTTCGACCTCCCCTGCCCGGTCACTTAACATTGCGGTAACATTGGCGTGACCGGCGGAAGCGGACTTTTACTCTTCAATCTCTACAATAAAACCGAACTGTCGCACGATGGACCTCACTAACCTCAACAAGGACCGGAAGCCCCGGAGAAAGCCGGCCCTAGACCTAACCACCATGGTGTATGGAAAGGTCCCTCCTCAGGCAAAAGATTTAGAAGAGGCAGTGTTGGGAGCAATCATGCTGGAGAAATCGGCGTTCGACGTGGTCATAGAAATCCTTAAAGGGGAGTGTTTTTATGTGGACGCCCACCAGCGCATCTTCCGGGCGATGCAGGGGCTGGCCCAAAAAGGATTGCCCATCGACCTGCTGACCGTGGTGGAAGAGCTTCGGTTCCGGGAAGAGCTGGAAATGGTCGGCGGACCTTATTATGTGACCCGGCTGACCAATTCCGTGGTGTCTGCAGCCAACATCGAGGCGCACGCGCGGATTATTTTGCAAAAATTCATCCAACGGGAGCTGATCCGGGTAAGCGGGGAGATCATCGGGGAGGCCTATGAGGATTCCACCGACGTGTTTGACCTTTTGGACGACGCGGAAAGCAAACTTTTCGAGATCACCAACAGCCACCTTCGCAAGAACTTCGATACCATCGACACCGTCCTGGTCAAGACCATCCAGCGGATCGAGGATATGCGCAACCGTAAAGAGGACATCACCGGGATCCCGAGCGGCTTCCCGAGCCTGGACAAGGTCACCTACGGATGGCAAAACACCGACCTGATCATCCTCGCCGCCCGTCCTGCCGTGGGTAAAACCGCCTTCGCGTTGAACCTGATCCGGACGGCCGCCCTGAACCCGACCCGGCCGACGCCGGTGGCGTTCTTTAGCCTGGAAATGAGTGCCGGTCAGATCGTCCAGCGTATTCTGGCCGCGGAGTCCGAAATCTGGCTGGAAAAGATTTCCCGGGGCAAGCTGGAGGAGCATGAGATGAAGCAGTTGTACGCTAAGGGTATCCAACGCCTGGCCAACGCCCCTATCTTTATCGACGACTCGGCCGCCCTGAACATCTTCGAGCTCAGGGCCAAGTGCCGCCGTCTAAAAAACAAGCACAACCTCGGGATGATCATCATCGACTACCTCCAGCTCATGAGCGGGGGGGGCGAGAACCGGAACATGAACCGGGAACAGGAAATCAGCCGCATCTCCCGGGACCTCAAGGGGTTGGCAAAAGAACTCAACATCCCCGTCATTGCCCTGTCCCAGTTGAGTCGCGAAGTGGAAAAACGGAAGGACGGCAACAAAATGCCCCAGCTGAGCGACCTTCGGGAATCCGGCGCCATCGAACAGGACGCGGACATGGTCATGTTCCTTTACCGTCCTGAATACTACGATATTACGGCCAACGAAATGGGCGAGAGCAACAAGGGGGAAACCCACGTCCGCATCGCCAAACACCGTAACGGTTCCCTGGAGACGATCAAGCTCCGCGCGCTGCTGCACATCCAGAAATTTGTCGAGGACGAGTCCAGCGACTTCGGTCCGGGTCTTCCGCCCTCCGGCGGCGGTGGCGGCTGGAAACCCCTGGGCCCCGGGGCCGGCGGGGGAGACGGCGGCGCCAAACTGTATATCCAAAAAGGCAGCCGGATGAACGATCCCCAGTTTGACGACGGCTTCGATGCAGAACCGCCTTTCTAATGTCATTGCCCTTTTTTTATGCCCCCGGTCTGACCGCTACGAACCGCGTGACCGACCTGGACGAGCCCACCAGCCGTCATTGCGTACAGGTCCTGCGGATGCGCACAGGCGACCGTCTCATCCTCACTGATGGCCGGGGTCTTCGCGTGGAGGCCAGGCTCCTGGAGGCGGACAAACGCCGCTCTTCAGTAGCACTGGAGGCCCCCGTGCAGCATCCCCGTACGGGGCCCGATGTATATATAGGTATATCCCCGGTAAAAAACACCAGCCGCTTCGAATGGTTCCTGGAAAAAGCAACGGAGATCGGGGTGGCGGGAATCATCCCGCTGTTGTGCGAGCGCACGGAACGCAGCGCGCTCCGGCTGGACCGGCTGGAACACATCCTGGTGTCGGCGATGCTCCAGTCGCAACAGGTGTGGCTGCCGGAATTGCGGGAGCCGCAGGTGTTCAGCGGCGTGCTGGCTACGGCGGGCGGCGTTCGGTATATCGCGCATTGTGAGGAAGGGGAGAAGCGGACGCTGGCGCTTGGAGGCGCCACGGGCGCGGGCGCCGACGTAGGTCAGGCCGCTGAAAGCACCGCAGCAGGGACCGCCGACGATAAGGCGGCCACATTGCTCATCGGCCCCGAGGGCGATTTCACCCCGAATGAAGTGACAGAAGCCCTCTCCCGGGGTTGGATCCCCGTGACACTGGGCGATACGCGGCTGCGTACGGAAACGGCCGGTATCGTAGGCGCGACGCTGCTCAGATGGGCGGCGCGCTAGTTCACGATCTTGTTCGCGCAACTGCTGCTGGCAAAAGCCTCGGGTTTGGCCTTGAAGGCAAAACCCATCCCCAGGATGTAGCCCATGGCTTCCCGGAGTGCTTCGTTGCTTTTAAAGTGGGGATTGGTGTTGATGTCTGCATGCACTTCCATGTCAACATCGAACTGATTGAACAGGTCACAAAGCTCGTAAGCAATCTCGATACTTTTGGCCACTTCCACCAGCATGCGCTCCCGGATGGTAAACGACTGCTTGGTTTTTTCGTTGTGGATGAACATAAATCCACCATGCCCTTCGCGGAGGAAAACGATGACGGTTGCAAATTCCGTTTCAATACCCTTTACTTGTGAGTCCGTGCCGATACAAACTTTCAGGTGATAGCCCTTCTTCGTTTCGCGGATAATAGCGCCTGCGACTTCCTCTTTGATGGGCAGATGAATGGGTTCTCCATTAAATCTGCGCCACTTCATAGTATTAATGGGTTTCCCCAATTTACGGAAAAAACTAACGCCAGCCTCACTTTAACGGAATGGTAATATGACACGGGCTAAAACTGCCCGGTGCTGAGGAGCACTAACGTGCACGCCTCCATGGGCTGAATCCCGGCAGCGGCGGCCATTTCAGCGAACGGTTCGTTCTCGGCGCCGGGGTTGAAGATAAGACGTTTCGGCTTCAGCGAAAGTACATAGTCGTAGTACTCTTTTTGATGCTCGGGGTTGAGGTAAAGGGTGACCGTGTCGAAGTCATTGTCGGCCGGTCTTTCTGTCACGATGGGTACGCCGGAGACGGTCCCCGTGTGTTTCCCCAGCGCGACCACGGGTTGCCCGTGTTCCACCAGCTTATGAACCGCCAGGTAGCTGTACCGGGTGGGATTGTCCGAGGCGCCGATGACCAATGTTTTCTTCGCCATAGGGCAAAGATACGACAAATAAAAGGTCAGAATTTGACTCTTGGGCACGCCAGCCCATCCCCTTCGTGGGCGCCCGGGTGGATGATGATGGCGAGATACCCGCCCCCGTTAGGCATAGCTTTTTTGGACACCAGCCACGCGAGGTTGTGAAAGCCCAGCAGAACCGGACCGGCCTTGATCGCACCGCCGACCCAGAAGTGACCCTGGTCGGTCACCTCGATGGGGAGGTAAGCGCCGAGACTGGATTTCTCCCAGCGCGGCGTAATGGTCAGCAGGTTGAGCTCCTGGACGCTGGCAAGAGTGGAGTGGATACCCGTCATGTTGATGGACAGTTCGCCGTCGACGGCCCAGTAGCCGCTGAATCGCTCGTCCAGGTTGACGACCAGGCGGGCGGGCGTCGCGATGTTGAAACGGCCGCCGATATAGTTGAAGTTGGCGACCTTGGCCCGGACAGAGTCGGAGAACTGCGGGACAGACTGGATTTTGCCAAAGGTGGTGTTGAGCATCGAGTCGGTAACGACGCCCTTGATCCCGGAGAAGACGGCGCTTGCGTTCCCGTAGGTGTATTGGTTGGTGCCCATGTCGAGCAGCGCGACGCCTAGTTTCCAGATGTAGGCGTCTGTCCCCGATTTTTCTTCTTTGCCCCAGTCTTCTCCGCTCTTTTGAACGTATTCGCCGCCTATGCTTACGGAGGCGCCCATGCGGCCCCTCTTGACGGCCTCTTTTATTTCGTCGGTCGCCGGACTGCCGTTTTTCCAGTTGTTGTAGTTGGAGGAATAACCGTATTGGGCGGCAATATTGGTGATCTGGTAACCGCCGCTGGCATCAGGGATATAGGTGCCGCTGGATGCAAAAGCATATCCCCCTGATAAGGAACGGGTGATGTTCAGGGTACCCCCGATCTGCAAACGGGCACCGTCGTCCTCGTACAACACGTGGGCGTAGGTAAGGTAGCCCTCCAGCCAGCTGGACTGGACCACGTTGGCGCTTAAGGGAAGGTTGCCTTCGTTGGCGGTAAAAAAGCTCCCCGTTTTTTTGGTGCTGTCGTTATAATTAAAGGAACTGGTACTGACCCGTACATAATTACGCATGTTTAGCCCAAACCCGAATGCGGAGCGCCGGTTGATGGATATACGACCGTTCAACAGGTGAAGGTCCACCGAGCCCATAAAATTCCGTGAAAAAGTGCCGCTGTGGACCTTGACGACAAAGGTATCCGGTATATGGAGCAGGGATGCGTTGGTGACGTTGAAGGAGTTGGTCAGGAACTTCCCCTGCACACCCAAAAGCGTAAGGTCCCAGGTATACGGGGAATTAAGAATGGCGGCCGGATTGTAGTCATTGCTCAAGCTCCCGGAATAGGGAGACCCGTGCAAAGCCTGATAGTTTTGGGCCAGGGCATGGGATAGGGCCGACATTCCCAGCATGACCACCAGTAATTTCTTCATGAGCGCATCCAAGTATAGTATCGGCTAAAACGCGTTTCCATGCGTTTTGCGTATAATTCCCCTCGTTAATATCGGAAAAGGCTTTAATACTTTTAAAAATAATTTGGTCGTCCAGGGTTTGCCGAAAAGCGACTGGATAAGACGACCAGCCTTTAACCGGTTGGAGAAGTGCATATTCCATGCCAGGCGGTATTGTTTCTCCATTTCCGCGCGGGTAATGTCACCCCTTAAAAAAGGGATCAGGACGGCTTCGGCGAGCTGTCCCGCCCGGAAGGCCATGCTCATCCCGTTTCCGCAAAGGGGGGATATCAGCCCCGCCGCGTCACCCACCATGAGTAGGTGTCCTTCTACGGGATCCTTTGGAGCAAAGCTGATCTGGGCGATGGTCACGGGTTTGTCCCATTCAAAATGCGCTTTTGTGAAAAGGGCGCGGAGGTGGGGATTGGCGCATAGGATGTTTTCCTCCATCTGACGGATGGACCCGCCGCCCCGTTTGAGGTTGGCCGCGGTGGTCAGGTAGCATAAACAGTGTAGGCCGTTTTCGACGGCGGATACACCGCAATAGCCGTCCCGGAAATTATGAAGGGCGATCTGACCGGGGGGAAGATCCACACGTATGTGGTATTTCACCCCGATAAAATTGTCGAGCCGCCGGTCCTTGCGCTGTACAAAAGGCCGTTGCATCCGGACGTCGAGGTTACTGCGTTTGCCAAAGCTGCCGACGGCCGCCAGCGCCCTGGTGGTTTCTCCACCGGCTTCGATCATAAAGCCCGAGTCGTCAAAGGCGACCGCGGTGACGGTACAACCCGTTCGCAGGGTTACGCCGGCGGCCACGGCCCTTCCCGCGAGCAGGGCGTCCAGGGTGTACCGGCTGATCCCAAAACCGCCCATGTCCAGGGGATGGGTGAGCGTATAACCGTCAGGCGCGGTGACCGTTAGGGTGTGGATGCGGGGAAACGCGTCCAGGGAGAGTCCCAGCCTTTCGAGGAAGGGATGGCTTTCCATGCTGACGTATTCACCGCAGACCCGGTGCAGGGGATACGTCTCTTTCTCAAAAACGATCACACGGTATCCCTTTTGCGCGAGCGTGATGGAAAGACTTAACCCCGCAAGGCCACCTCCGATGAGGGCTACCTGATATGGCAAAACCGCGGACATTATTTCGGTACGATCACCAGCCAGCGAAAGGCCCATTGCCACTTGATCTGCGCCTTGTCAAGACCCGCCTGGGAAAGGTAGTGCTCCCAATCCGCTTTATGAAAAGACCGTTGGACGGATAAAGGCGCGTCGTTGCGAACCAGGTACGAGCGGGAAAACGCGCGGGTCAGCCATTTGATGGAGTGATAGGCCAACGGGTGCCGGTGCAGGTCGTTGATAAAGAACCCCACCGCAGCCTGTGCATGCATCCACTGCAACATCCCGGGTAGGTCGGCGTCCGGAAAGTGGTGGCAGAAAAGAGACGAAAACAATATATCGGGTGGGACCTCCATGCGCGCCGCTTTATAGTCGCCGGTGATCCATTGTGTGGGGAAGGACCAATCCTTGCCGCGGGCAAAGCGGGTACAAACTTCTTTCAGGTCGACACCAATGATCTGGAGGGAGATCCCTTTTGCTTTTGCCCAACGATCGATGACCAGCAGGTTATCCCCGCCCCCGCAACCGATCTCGCATACCCGAAGAGGCCGCTTCTCTAAGATGCGTTTGGCCTCCGGCGTCCGCGTCAGGCGTCCCATGCCTTCCAGGGTGATGCGGTGGCCGCCGAGGTAGCGGTTAATCACGTCCAGCTCGACGAGGTTTCTTTCCAGGTCCGCTTCCGGTATATCCGGCGCATCCAGGAGTTCGAGGCGATCGAGTCGACGGCGGAAACTCATACGACCGAAGCAATAAAGGTTTCCATGGTCAGCCCCGGGCCGAAGGCCGCGGCAAATACATATTCGACGGCTGGGCCGGCGCCGCCGCTGATAGCGTGCCCGGCGCCGCCCCCGGCGTTGCCGCCCCCGGCGTTGCCGCCCCCGGCGTTGCCGCCGCGAAGCCCCTCCTGTATGCGCTGCAGCACGAAAAGCAGCGTAGGGGAAGACATATTGCCATAAGCCCGCATGACGGCATAGCTGGGGTCCAGCTCCCCGTCCGCCAGGTGCAGGCTTTGCCCGATGGCCTCCAGGATCCGCTTCCCCCCGGGGTGGATACACCAATGCCGGATATCCGGCACGCCCAGACCTGCCTTCTTCAGGGCCCGGTCCACCAGGGACGCAAAGTCCGCTTCTACGAGGTCCGGAATATAGCTGCTTAGCGTCATTTGGAATCCTGATGAGGTGATATCCCAGGCCATATCGCTTTTCCCCTGGAGGGACACCTCGCTATGAAACTGTTCCAGGCGGAAGCCTCCCCTGGGATCCGTGTCCGGGGTCACCAGCACCGCCGCCGCCCCGTCGGCAAACAACATCGCCGACGAGATATTGTCTTTTGTCGCTTCCGACTGGAAGTGGAGCGTACACAATTCCACGCAGACCACCATGACCTTGGCGTCCGGGTCGGAACGGCAAATGGCGTCTGCCCACTTCAAACCATGGATGGCGGCATAGCACCCCATGAAGTTGACCGAACTTCGGAAGATCGAGGTCGGCAATTGCATGGCCTCCATGATCTGCAGGTCCAGCCCCGGTGCGCTCATACCGGTACAGCTCACCGTGATGAGGTGGGTAAGGGCGCCCGGATCTTCCAACCCCTCCAGACAGGAGCGGATCGCCTGTACGGCGAGCACGGGGGCATGACGGCCATACCATTGCATGCGTTTTTCCGTAGAGGGGAAGGGCTCCAGGTTTTCCGACGGGGAGTAAAAGGTCCACTCGGCGGCCGGGAGGTGATAGTCCGGTACGACCGAGTACCGCGTATCGATCCCCGAATGGCGGTAAAGAAACTTCATCTTGCGCGCCTCTTCGGCGCTGCTGGCGTGTATGCGCTGCATAAACCCAAGGACCTCGTCTTGCGTGTGTGCGTGGGGCGGGACCCCGGTGCCTATGGCAATGATCTTACTCAAACTGGGACCAAATTAAAAGTGTTCCAAAAGCCGCATTGGCCGCGGCCGCCGCAAGCCAGTTCATCCGCATCGTATGGACATGGTCCGCCTTCCGGTGGTCCTTCCGTACGCCCGAGAACCAGGCTACAAAATATATAAGTACGGGTAAAAAGAATGCCTGGATGCTTAGAAACCGTATCACCTGATGTATTCGCGCGAAATATAGTGCCAGAACCGCAAACCCCGCCAGGTAAACGAGACCGCAAAACAAAAAGGTGCCCGTATACCCCAGTACCGCGCTCACGGTGCGCACCCCGTCCCGGGCATCCGCCTCGTGCTGGTATACCTGGGTGAGCGGATAAAACCCCCCGATCAGCAGGCTGCTTGCCACGACCGGTGCCACCGGTATATGCAGCGTCAGGTCCCGCGAGCACCCGTGATAGGTGGCCGCAAACACCACAGCGCCCTGAAAAACCACCACCGTTCCATACCCCAGCCAGGGAAACCGTTTCAGCCGCAGCCCCCGGTAGCTGTACGCCCTGCTCGCCCCGATATAGGCCAGGCAACAACACCCAAATACCGGGCTGACGCAGAAGCTTAATATGACCGCCAGGACATCCATGGCCAGGGTGACCCGGAACAGCCAGGGCGTCGGCATCGGCGGCGCCTTCAGCCCCCCGATGGGCCCCGTGTCCCGGTCCATATAGCTGTTGTACCCATTGCTCGCCGGATACACCAGCAGGTGCCAGATAACAAAGATCAGCAAAGCCCTGACCGGTGCCGGGTCCTTTACCTGGCTCAACGCAAAGAGGTAAACGGGCAGCAGGAAGAAGGAAAAGGGGAGCCTCAGCAATTGCACGGTCGAGCGGAACATACCGTAAAATAACGTATTTACGGCAAAGAGGGATGCGTGCTATCTCATAAGAAAGCCGCCCCCCGACGGAGGCGGCCACTGAGGATAAGACTAGCGGATATAGTTATTTTGGCATCAGCACCGTATCGACGACATGGATGACCCCGTTGGATTGCTCCACATCGGCGATGGTGATCATGGATTTGTTCCCGCTTTCGTCCCAGAGGGTGATCATTCCTCCCTCCGCGGAGGCGTAAAGGTTATCCCCTTGTACCGTTTTCAGCGTGGCTTTGCCACCGGCGCGCCGGATCATCCGCACCAGTGCCTTGGAACCGATCCTGCCCGGCACCACGTGGTAGGTCAGTACTTTGGTGAGCTGTGCCTTGTTCTCCGGTTTCATCAGGTCATCGACGACATCCGAAGGCAATTTGGCAAAGGCTTCATTGGTGGGGGCAAAAACAGTAAACGGACCAGGCCCCTTCAACGTAGATACAAGGCCGGCCGCTTTGACCAGCGACACCAGCGTCGTGTGGTCCTTTGAATTGACCGCGTTGTCGACGATATCCTTGGTAGGATACATCGCGGCGCCGCCCACTTCGACGGTCTTTTGCGCAAAGGTGTTCACAGCGGAAAATAAGAGTCCCGCGCCTACGAATAGGCTGAAAATTCGCTTCATAAAAAAAGTGTTTATTGAGAATGTCCGACAATAGTATCTACGCAGGACAGGCGAAATCGGTTTGGACGGACACAAAAAAAGAGGGCCGAAAGCCCTCTTTCCTATTTTTCCATACATTATTCCTTAAGCGAGCATGGCCACCGGGTTCTCCAGGAACTTTTTCAGTGTCTGGAGGAAAGCGGCCCCAACGGCACCGTCAACACTACGGTGGTCGCAGCTCAGCGTGAGCTTCATGACATTGATGACGCCAAAACCATCGGCGGTCCTGACGACTTTCTCCTCGATCTTACCTACGGCGAGGATACAGCTGTCGGGCGGGTTGATGATCGCCGTGAATTCCTCGATGTCCATCATCCCCAGGTTGGAAATGGTAAAGGTGTTCCCGGAGAATTCGTTCGGCTGGAGTTTTTTGTTCTTTGCCTTTTCGTACAGGTCTTTTGCTTCGGACGCGATCTGGCTGAGCGATTTCTGGTCGGCAAAACGGATGACCGGTACGATCAACCCGTCTTCTATGGCCACTGCGCTCCCGATATGGACGTGGCTGTATTGGCGGATAAAGTCGCCCATCCAACTGGCATTGACCGCCGGGTGACGACGTAGGGCCATGGCGGACGCCTTGATGACGAGGTCGTTGAAGCTGATCTTTACGGGGCTGATCTCGTTGAGTGCCTTGCGGGCCGAGATCGCATTGTCCATATTCACCTCGATCTTGAGATAGAAGTGCGGAGCAGTGAACATGCTTTCCCCCAACCGGCGGGCAATCACCTTACGCATTTGCGAATTGGGGAGGTCCGTATACCCTTCCGCACCGGGGGCGGCGCTGAAGGCGGGCACTGGCGCCCCACCCTTGGCAGCGGCGGGTGCAGCCGTTTTCGCGGCCGGTACGTATTGGTCGATGTCGCGTTTGATGATCCTGCCGCCATCCCCGGAACCGGAGACGTCGGAAAGGCTGATGCCTTTGTCGGCGGCGATCTTACGGGCCAGGGGGGAGGCCTTCAGGCGGCCGTTGTCGCTTTCGGCGGCGCTTGCGCTTCCACTTGCAGCGGCTTGCCCGGCCGGTGCGGCCGCGGAGCCGGTTGCAGCTTGTGCGCTGCCCGCAGCCGGTGCGGCTTGCGCGCCACCCGCTGCGGGTGCGCTATTCAGGGAAGCCACCAGGGCAGTGACATCCGTCCCCGCCTTCCCAACGATGGCGATGATGTCGTTCACCTTGGCCGCCTGGCCTTCGGGAACACCGATATAGAGCAGGGTTCCTGCGGCATACCCCACCACTTCCATGGTCGCCTTGTCGGTTTCCACGTCGGCAAGGACGTCGTCGCTTTTTACGGTATCCCCTACTTTTTTATTCCAGGTAACAATCTTGCCTTCTGTCATCGTGTCGCTCAAAAGCGGCATGCGGATCACCGTGGCGCCAAGGCTTTCCGGGGACACCGCGGGTGCGCCGGCCGCGGGGGCACTTGCCGCGGGTGTCGCAGGGGCGGCAGCCGGGGCAGCGGGTGCGGTGCCACCTGCCAGCAGCGGCTTATAGTCTTCACCGGCCTTCCCGACGATGGCGATGATGTCGTTCACCTTGGCGACCTGTCCGTCGGGTACGCCTATGTATAATAAAACACCGTCTGCATAGCCCACGACTTCCATCGTAGCCTTGTCGGTTTCTACGTCAGCCAGTACGTCATCGCTTTTGACCTTATCTCCAACCTTTTTGTTCCATTGAACAATCTTCCCTTCGGTCATGGTATCGCTCAGCAGGGGCATTCGTATCACTTCTGCCATAAAAACTATTGAGTATTTTAATTGTGGCGTGAAATTAAATCAAAATCAAATACCTGCCCAAAATCAATTGGGCGCTGCACCGCTCTTAGTAGTCCAGGTCCAGCTTCAGCCGGTCTTTCAGCTCTTTGACCAGGGGGTATTGATGGCTCATCTGTTGAAAAAGTTCCTTCGTATTTAGGGGCCGTTCCGTGGGAACAGGGGGCGCCTCCGTTTCTTCCACGAGCACCTGGAAGGTCAGTTTCCTATTATTAAAAAAGGTTTGAATGTGTTCGATCAGCAAGGCCCTTTCCTGTTCGATAAACTTTTGCTGGATGTTCGCGCCGGTGATGATCTCGAACGTCTGTTCGTCCACGATACGCAGCTCCGCCAGTTTGAAATTCGTCACGGCGGAGTGGTTTTTCCGCTCCTGCAGCAGGATGATGTACTTCTGCCATGCTTCCGTGAGGAACGGCAGCGTCAGGGGGTGACTTTCTGAGGCGTTCTTTTGCTGGGAGGCGATTTGCTGGCGCAGCTTGTGCAAGGAATTGAGCTTGCCGCCGGACTCGGAGGGCTCGGGCCGCGGGCCGGGTGACGGCGCGGGGGCCGCGGTGGTCGGGGGCACCGCACTTGAAGGGCCGGCCGCGGGCCTCGTGGCCGTCACCGGTGGCGTCTTCGCCGCAGGCGGTGCCGTGGCGGCCGTCGCGCTCGACGGAGCGGCGGCCGTGCCCGGCGTCTCTACCGTCAGCCGCGCGCTCCCTGTTGCGGGCCCTCCGGCGGACGCACCCCCGGCGACGGCGCCCACCGCAGGCGCCCCGCCGGTTTTCGCGGGCGCCCCGCTCACGCGGGCCGCCACAATCGGCTGCGTCCGGAACCCCAGCGGGGCCTCACTCAGTTTTTTTTTTGACAACCCCTCCGGGCCTTCCTGTACGAGTTCGAGGGCCTGCGCCAGGTAGGTGAGCTTGATCAGGGTTAATTCGACGTGCAGCCGCTTGTTGCGGGCGCCTTTATACGTGAGCTCGGCTTCGTTCAGCACGTTGAGGGCGCTGATGCAAAGGCCTGAATCGACCTTGGCAGACGCCGCCTTGTATTTGTCCCGGAAGGTTTCGACGACGTCGAGGAGGTTCAGGACCTTTTCGTCCCTGCATACCAGGAGGTTACGAAGGAACTCAGCCATGCCGCCGAGGACGAGGTCGCCCTCGAAGCCTTTGCGGTTGATGTCGTCGTAGAGCAGCAGGGCCCCGGAAAGGTCCTGCGCCAGCATATAATCGAGCAGGCGGAAATAATAGTCGTCGTCTAAGATATTGAGGTGTTCCAGGGTGTTGGCGTATTCCAGGTGCCCGCTGGTAAAACTCACGATCTTGTCCATGATGCTGAGGGCATCCCGCATACAGCCCTCGCTTTTCTGGGCGATCACCTGCAGGGCGGCCTTTTCCGCTGTGATATCTTCACGCTGGCAGATGTCTTCCAGGTGTTCGACCGTATCCCTTATGGTAATTCTTTTGAAGTCAAAGGTTTGGCAACGGGAAAGGATGGTCGGCAGGATCTTGTGTTTTTCCGTGGTCGCCAGGATAAAAATGGCGTAGGAGGGGGGCTCTTCCAGGGTTTTCAGAAAGGCGTTAAAGGCCGAAGAGCTGAGCATGTGGACTTCATCCACGATATATACCTTGTATTTGCCGGCCTGGGGGGCGAACCGGACCTGTTCGACCAGGGCGCGGATGTCGTCCACGGAGTTGTTGGAGGCGGCGTCGAGTTCGTGGATGTTGAGCGACGTGCCTTCGTTAAACGTCCGGCAACTGGTACATTTGTCGCAGGCTTCCCCGTCGGGTTGCAGGTTTTCGCAGTTGATGGTTTTAGCCAGGATACGGGCGCAGGTGGTTTTGCCGACCCCCCTCGGCCCGCAAAAAAGAAAGGCGTGCGCCAACTGCCTGGTGCGGATGGCGTTCTTGAGGGTCGTGGTGATGTGTCCCTGGCCGATGACGGTGTCAAAGGTCTGCGGGCGGTATTTTCTGGCGGAGACAATAAACTGGCTCATGCGATGCGCCTTACGGCTAAATTTTAAATGTAGCCGTAAGGCGCATCACCGCTAATGATGGGCCTTCGGCCGGCGCCCTCCGGGCGCCTGGACTGCAAATTTACTCCAAAATCGGATGCCTCTTCACCGTTTTCGTGCGGTCGAAGAGAAAGCGGTACGTGGTCAGCACCCGGCTCCGGTAGGTACCGAGGCTTTCGGCCACGTTGATCATTTTCGGGTTGAAATCCCCGATCCACTGCATTTCATAGTCGACATAGGGAATATCGGGCCGCTGGACGACCTTGGCGCCTTCGACGATCAGATAGGCATCCACTCCCCGGCCTTGCCATTCGGGGATGACACCAAAGACGAGGCCGGTGAACTTGGTGCAGGCGCCCCGCCACTTCAGGTATACGAAGCGGAGTTTTTCCAGCAGGCCCAACCGGCCATGGAAGTGGCGGAAATACTGGTTGAGCTCGGGGATGTTAATCCAGCAGGCGATGGGGTCCTCGTCGTGGTAAACGAACCAGATCAGCCGCTCGTCCAGGACGGGCTTCATTTTGCGGAACATGGCCCTGGCCTGGTCGCGGTGGAGGTCCTTCCCGCCCCCGTGGCTTTTCCAGGCCTTGTTATATACGGTGACGAAGTCGGTGGCGTATTTATCCAACTGGTCCTTTTGGATATGGCGGGCGGAAAGACCAGGTTGTTTGGACAGTTCGGCGTGTCTTTTATAGAATTTTTCCTGGAGGGGGTCTTTGACCTTCATGGAAAAACAGATCTGGTCAAAAAAGGGACGGAACCCGTAGTTCTCCAGGAGCGTTTTGTAGTAGGGCGGGTTAAAGTTCATCCCGTACATCGGTTCGTGAAACCCCTGGGTGATGAGTCCCCACCAGCGGTCCCGCTCCCCGAAGTTGATGGGGCCGTCCATGGCTTCCATCCCTTGCGCATACAGCCAGTCCCGGGCGGCGTCGAGCAACAGGTTGGCCGCCGCCTGGTCATCGATACAGTCGAAAAAACCCATGCCCCCGGTGGGTTGTTCGTCTCCTTTGTTCTTGTATTTCTTATTGACAAAGGCGGCGATCCTTCCGATATATTTCCCCGAAGCGTCCTGCAGCAGCCAGCGTATACACGTTCCCTGCCGGTAGGCTTTGTTTTTGGCCGGATCGAACACGTCTTCGATGTCCTTGTCCAAGGGCCGTATGTACTTAGGATTGCCCCTGTTCAATGCCTCATTCACCTCCATAAAAGCCCTGGCCGTATCCTTGCCCAGAACCTCGATCAATTGCATTGTCAGACGATTTAGTAGGGCAATTTAGGATTTCGGCCGCGGACTACTTGTCAAAAATTAGTCCGCGGCCGAAATCCCCGCTAATGACCTACGGTCGGGCCCTTTCAGGGCCCCCTTCGGGCGGCGGCCGAAGGCCGCCCAGGCATACCCCCCAATCCCGGCAACGTTTTTGCCGGATGGATTGTTTACATTTAAGGTATTCAAAATCCAACGAGTATGTCCAACAACTCCAAATTATTGCTCGGATTCATCGTGGGCGCCGCCGCAGGCGCGGTCCTGGGGATCCTGCTCACGACCGACAAAGGCAAGGAAATCCTGGAGCGCATCAAAGAAACGGCCTCCGACCTCGAAGAGGAGTTCAAAGAGGCTATAGATAAGGGGAAAAAGATGGCGGAAGACCTGGAAGAGAAGGTGAAACACTATACCAAACCTGCGTAAAATGGAGGGCGAAAAAGGGCGCAAGGAGCAGTTCTTTGCGGAAACGGAAGAACTCATCGAGCGCTACATCAAGGACCGGCTTTTGCTGATCCGGATCGATGCGGCAGAAAAAGGTGCCAAACTGGCGGCGCATTTTGTCACGGGAATGGTGCTGGGGCTTCTTTTTTTCTTCATTTTATTATTCGTGAGCATTATGGCGGGGTATTATTTCGCCGAGCTGACGGGGAGCCAGTTTTATGGCTTTGGGATCATCGCGGGTTTTTATGTGCTCCTTTTTGTCGTCCTGCTGGCGGTGCGGAAAAAGTATATTTTTCCTTACCTCATCAACCTCGTCATCAAAACGGTTTTTGATCCACAATCAAATGACGAAGAAGAAGATGAACATCACGAACATTGAGGAACTGGCGGCGGCCCGTAAAGTGGTCCGCAAGAGGGTCAAGGAGGACGAAGCCTTGCTGAAGGAGCGGCTGCAGGAGCTGCCGGGACAACTTTTTTATACCGGGGTCAAATACGTCGTTCCTCCCCTTCTCTCCGGAGGGGTTACCAATACGGTCCTGGGCGCGGGCAAATCGCTCATTGACCTGTTTTTTATCAAAAAAGAGGACGGCGCGAAAAACGGCCTCCCCACCGCG
The DNA here is from genome assembly GCF_004366355.1 of Dinghuibacter silviterrae. Lineage (NCBI taxonomy): Bacteria > Pseudomonadati > Bacteroidota > Chitinophagia > Chitinophagales > Chitinophagaceae > Dinghuibacter > Dinghuibacter silviterrae. The sequence goes on from NZ_SODV01000001.1 coordinate 1,387,116, forward strand.
CTGAAAAAAGCTGGAATCCTAACGGCGCTAAAATGGGGCGTCCGTCTGCTGCTGAAATCTATCTGACTGATAATCAGCAATTTAATAAATACAATGGAATTTGCTCACGACCTTTCCATATTAGGTGGTGAACCCTTATCTTTGCGCAAAATTTCAAGACCTTAAATAGTACATAATATATGCCCAATGTCGGTAAAATCAAGCAGATCATCGGTGCGGTCATCGATGTTCGGTTCGATAAGGAAAGCAACCTCCCGGAAATTTTCAACGCCCTTGAACTGAAGCGCGAAAATGCGGACCCGCTGGTCCTGGAAGTGCAGCAGCACCTGGGTGAGGACAGCGTTCGTTGTATCGCCATGGACGGTACGGAAGGCCTGGTTCGCGGGATGGAAGTGATCGACACCGGCAAGGCCATCACCATGCCCGTCGGGGAGTCCATCAAGGGTCGCCTGTTCAACGTCACCGGTAACCCCATCGACGGGATGCCAGCGGTTGACAAGACCGGCGGCCGCCCGATCCACGCCCAACCGCCCGCCTTTGAAAACCTGAGCACGGCCACCGAGGTCCTGTTTACGGGGATCAAGGTGATCGACCTGATCGAACCCTACGCCAAAGGCGGTAAGATCGGTCTCTTCGGTGGCGCCGGTGTGGGCAAGACCGTATTGATCCAGGAGCTGATCAACAATATCGCCAAGGCTTACGCCGGTCTCAGTGTCTTTGCCGGAGTAGGAGAGCGTACCCGCGAAGGGAACGACCTCCTGAGGGAAATGATCGAAGCCGGCATCATGAAATATGGCGAAGGTTTCAAGCACAGCATGGAAGAAGGCGGCTGGGACCTGAGCAAGGTGGACATGCAGGAGCTGAAAGACTCCAAGGCCACCTTCGTGTTCGGGCAGATGAACGAACCCCCCGGAGCCCGCGCCCGCGTGGCCCTTTCAGGTCTGACCATCGCCGAATACTTCCGCGACGGGGACGGCAAGGGACAAGGCCGCGACATCCTGTTCTTCGTGGACAACATCTTCCGGTTCACCCAGGCCGGTTCGGAAGTATCCGCCCTCCTGGGCCGTATGCCTTCCGCCGTGGGTTACCAGCCGACCCTCGCCACCGAAATGGGTCTGATGCAGGAACGGATCACTTCTACCAAGAACGGTTCCATCACCTCCGTACAGGCGGTGTACGTGCCCGCGGATGACCTTACGGACCCCGCCCCGGCCACGACCTTTGCCCACCTGGACGCCACCACGGTACTCGACCGTAAGATCGCCGACCTTGGGATCTACCCGGCCGTGAACCCCCTGGAATCCACCTCCCGGATCCTGTCTCCCGCCATCGTAGGGGACGCCCACTACGACTGCGCCAACCGCGTAAAACTCATCCTCCAACGGTATAAAGAACTCCAGGACATCATCGCCATCTTAGGTCTGGACGAACTCTCCGAAGAAGACAAGCAAACGGTGGCCCGCGCCCGTAAGGTGCAGCGCTTCCTGAGCCAGCCGTTCTTCGTGGCCGAGCAGTTTACCGGTCTCAAAGGGGTACTGGTACCCATCGAGGAAACCATCCGCGGTTTCAACATGATCATGGACGGGGAAGTGGACGAATACCCCGAGGCCGCTTTCAACCTGGTCGGCACCATCGATGACGCCGTGGAGAAGGGTAAAAAATTAATGGCCGCGGCTCAAGGATAAGCTTATGCAATTAGAGATATTAACGCCCGAGAAAAAGATCTTCACGGGAGAAGTATACGGGGTACAGCTGCCTGGTTTGACCGGCCTCTTCGAGGTACTGGACAAACACGCGCCCCTGGTCAGTGCCCTGAAGGAAGGACGGGTGAAGGTGTTGAAAGACAAACAAAATACCCTGGCGATCGTGAACATCCATGGGGGTTTTGTAGAAGTCCTGAACAACCGGGCCACGGTTCTTGCGGAAGGTGCGGACGTGATCGAAGAATAAAGCGCTTTGTGCGAATGTATAGTAAAGGGTTGTCCCGCGAGGGGCGACCCTTTATCATTTGTGCTAGTTCAGCTGCGGGTCGATCGGAAAGTTAGTCATGACTTCATATTCTTTTCCCATCAACCGCAGCGCCTCCTTCCAGATATCTCCGGAAGGTTGATGGAATACGATACTTCGTTTGGCCTCGACCGTTAGCCAGGTCTTGCCTTCGAGCTCGGCGTCCAACTGACCCTCGCTCCAACCGCTGTACCCGATATAGAACCGGATGCTCCCGGGGGTGATGTCCCCATTGCGCAGGAGCGACAGGGTGAGTTCGAAGTCACCGCCCCAGGACAGGCCGTCCACCAGCCTCCGGCTGCCGGGGATGGTGTCCGGGTGACAATGGAGGAAGTGAAGCGTGTCCACCTGGACAGGGCCGCCCGAAAAGATCGGCAGTTTCAGTCCCGCGGCCTCGGGGATGAGGTCTTCCAGGGTATATTCCAGGGGTTTGTTCAGGACGAAACCAAGACTTCCGGTATCCTGGTGCTCCGTCAGCAAAATAACCGTACGGGTGAAGTTCGGATCTTTTAAAAAGGGCTCCGCGATCAGCAATATCCCAGGGGCAGGCTTTTCCATGTAAGGAAGGTACCACTTTAACAGCGAAAATCCACGACTTGTGCGCCAGATCTGTATTTTTGGTATATGAAGCGAACGCTGCCGGTCATCATTGCCCTGATCACCATTTCCTTGTTGGGGATCATCTATGTACAGTTCAAATGGATACAAAATGCGGCCTTGGTGAAGGAAGAGCAACTGAAGGAAAATGTCTACTCGATCCTGGACGAAGTGGGTTCCCAACTGGTGGCCCCGCGGCCGACCCAGAACGCGCTCACCGTACCCCTCATGCCCGGTATGCCCAACAACGATTTTTACAGCCATTTTTCGGTGACCAAGCGCTATACCACCTTTGCGATCAAGGAAAAATTAAAAAAAGCTTTTGCTTCCCGCGGTCTTGGCAACAGCCCGTTTGAATTCTCGGTATTTACCAACGTCGCCGGGAACCTTTTTGCCAACTACCACGACCTGGAAACCGATAACTTCCAGAACCTGCTCAAGGATTCGGTGAACAACCTGACCTTCCGCTATGCCCTCATTCCCCCGGCGGAACGGATGTGGGATGCTTTTTCGGCCGACGAGGTCATGGTGCTGATTTTGCCCAACTACAAATCCTTTGTGCTGCGCTCCATCGGCTGGATGATCGCGGCGGCCATCTTTTTCACCCTGACCATCATCGCCGCGTTTTTCCTGACGGTCAATTCGGCCCTGAGACAGAAAAAGCTGTCGGAGATCAAGGGGGACTTCATCAACAACATGACGCACGAGTTCAAAACGCCCCTGGCCACCATTTCCCTGGCGGTCGATGCCCTCCGGAACGAACGGGTGCTACAGGACCGGCAGAAACTGGAATATTTTTCCGGGATCATCAAGGAGGAAAACCGGCGCATGAACAAACAGGTCGAGACCATCCTCCAGGCCGCCCAACTGGACAAACAGGAAGTCCAGCTCAACCGCAAAACCCTGCATGCCCACGACCTCCTGGCCAGTGCCATCGACAACCTCCGCCTCCAACTGGAACAGAAAGGCGGCGTCCTGGATACGCACTTCCAGGCCACCCGCGACCTGGTCTCCGCCGACGAGGTCCATTTCGTCAACCTCCTCAGCAACATCCTCGACAACGCCGTCAAATACTCCCGGGAAAACCTCCGCCTCCGCGTCTCCACCCGCAACACCGGCAAGATGATCCGCATCGTCATCGAAGACAACGGCATCGGCATGTCCCGCGAAACGATCGGCCGCATCTTCGAGAAATTCTACCGCGCCCACACCGGGAATCTCCACAATGTGAAGGGCTTTGGCCTGGGTATGAGCTATGTGAAGTCCATGGTCGACGCCCACAACGGCAAGATCCGGGTCGACAGTACCCTGGGTAAGGGCAGCACCTTCATCCTCGATTTCCCCCTCGCGTCATAAGTCCCCAGGCCGCGCACCCAGCAGCAAGGCACCGTTCTACCGGCCTTGTGCACACGTAATCCACGGCAAAACCGCCCTTACGCACAGGTTATACAGTGCCGGCGCACATCCGAAGCGACCTTTATCCCCAAATGCGGGCCCAAAGGGCCTTTGGGCATACCCCCATTTGTGGAAAAAAATCTGGAACGGCTTTTGGAGGAAAAAGTGGGAAAATATGTTATTTTGTGTGTAGGATAGGGAAAAATCCTCCAAATCCCCCGTCATGATGGGTTTCTTAGGTGAGTATGAGGCAACAATGGACGCCAAGGGGCGCTTCCTGCTGCCCGCAGGCTTTAAACGCCAGCTGGGAGAGGACGGGGTTGTGCCTTTTGTGATCAACCGGGGGTTTGAAAAATGCCTGACCCTGTATCCAAAATCCGTGTGGGATCCCATTTTCGAACGGATCAGCCGGCTCAATGACTTCGATCCGAAGGTCAGGGAGTTCCGGCGATACTTTTTGAACGGGGCCACCCTGTTGGAGGCGGATACGGCGGGCCGGTTCCTGATCCCCAAAAATTTGTCCGAGTACGCCGGGTTGACAAAGGACATCGTGTTGACGTCCGCGGTGAAGAAGATAGAAGTATGGGACAAAACAACCTATCAACAGCTCTTTGATAAATACGACGCCAGTGCCTTTAGCGACCTGGCACTGCAAGTCATGGGAGGATTGGACGATGTCTGAGTACCACGTTCCGGTGCTCCTGGAGGAGGCACTGGAAGGGTTGGCCATCCGACCGGACGGAACCTATGTCGACTGCACCTTCGGGGGCGGCGGACATAGCCGGGCGATCCTGGAACGGTTGGGCGCCAAAGGGCGGCTGATCGCTTTTGACCAAGACGAGGACGCGGCCAGGAACGTGCCGCCGGACGAGCGGGTGATTTTCGTGCCCCAGAACTTCCGGCACCTTGCCCGCTTTTTGCGGCTGCACGGGGTGCCGGAAGTGGACGGGATCCTGGCCGACCTGGGGGTGTCTTCCCACCAGTTCGACGAAGAGGACCGGGGGTTTTCCACCCGTTCCGCGGGCGACCTTGACATGCGGATGGACCAGCGCCAAACCCTGACGGCCGCGCAGATCCTGGAACAGTACGGCGAGGCCGAGCTCCACAAGCTCTTCGAGCGCTACGGGGAAGTCACCAATGCGCGTACCCTTGCCCGTAAGATCGTCGAGGTCCGCAAGGTGATGCCCCTGGCAACGATCCCCGGGTTTATGCAGGCCGTGCAGGGGGTTGTAAAGGGGAACCCCAAAAAGTACTTTGCCCAGGTCTTTCAGGCGCTGCGCATCGAGGTCAACGACGAGCTGGGGGCTTTGAAGGTACTGCTGGAACAGGTGCCGGGCGCCCTGGTGGAAAAGGGCAGGGTGGCGATCATTACCTTTCATTCCCTGGAAGACCGGCTGGTGAAACAGTTCTTCAAAAGCGGAACCTGGGAGGAACAGGAGGAGGATACGAATCCGTACGGCCGGCAGAAAACGGCGTCGCCCCTGGAGGTGATTACGCGGAAGCCCGTCCTGCCGTCCGAAGAAGAATACAAACGCAACCCGCGTTCCCGGAGTGCCAAGCTACGGGTAGCGGCAAAAAAATAACTATGGCAACACAGGGCAAGAACTGGAAACGCTGGCTGGGGTATCAGTGGCTGGTGGACAATATGGCGTATTTCCTTTTCCTGGCGGCCCTGGCGATCGTGTATATCTACAACGGTCACTATGCCGACAAGGTGTCAAGGAACATCAGCCGGACCTCCGGCGAGTTGAAAGAATTGGAATATGAATATAAAACCGTAAAGGGAGAGATCCTCTTGCGGAGTAAGGAAAGCGAAGTGGAAAAAGCGGTGGCGCCGCTGGGGTTAAAGCCCTTGCAGACGCCGCCGATACCGGTGAAAGACACACTATAAAGGATGGAAGTAAAGCGCGACATACTATGGCGGGTGTACCTGAGTTATCTGGGTATCGTCGTGTTGGCGCTGGTCATCCTGGGTCGTGCCTTTTACATACAGCATATCGAGGGCGCCCACTGGCGGAGCATGGCGGACAGCCTGCATCAGCGCTATGTAGAAATCGAGGCGGAAAGGGGAACGATTTATGACGACGAAGGGAATATGCTGTCGACGTCCATCCCCTATTTCGACGTGTATATCGACTTCGGGGCGGATGGATTGAGGGAAAAGAACGGGCTGCGCTTTAGGGAATCCATCGATTCCCTGTCCGGTTGCCTCGCGCGGTTGTTTGCCGATGAAAAACCCGGTGCCTACAAACGGGCCCTGGAACAAGGATATAACGCCAAGAACCGGTATTACCTCTTGAAACGGAACATCACCTTCGAACAATACAGGACACTCCACACCTTCCCGCTGGTACGGCTGGGGAGGAACAAAAGCGGTTTTATAGAGGAAGTGCACGAAAAGCGCCTTACGCCTTACGGGCTCCTGGCCAACCGGACGATCGGCCTGGCACGGGAAAACGTACACAACGTGGGGCTAGAAGCGACCTACGACAGTTCGCTGAGGGGAGAGACCGGGAAGCGCCTGGTGCGCTATATCGCCGGGGGCACCATGGTCCCGGTGGAGGGCGCGGAAATCGACGCGGAGAACGGAAAAGACATTGTAACCACCATAGACGTGACCATACAGGACATAGCCGAGAATGCCCTTCTGAAAATGTTGGCGCAGAACGAAGCGGTGCACGGCACCTGCATCGTCATGGAAACGGCTACGGGTAAGATCAAGGCGATGGCCAACCTGGGGTTGCAAAAGGATGGGACCTATTGGGAGGACTATAACTACGCAGTGTCGACGACCGAACCGGGGTCGACGTTTAAGCTGGTTACGCTGATGTCTCTCCTGGAGGACCATAAAGTCAGTCTGCAGGACTACGTCAACATCCAAGGCGGCGAATGGACGGTGAACGGACGGACGGTGCACGACGCGGAACGGGACGATAAACCGGAGGTGACGGTCAAGGAAGCCTTCGAGGCCAGCTCCAATGTGGGGATGGCCAAGCTGGCGTATGGGGCGTACGAGAACAATCCATATCAGTTCGTCAACCACGTCCGGGCGCTCAGGATGGATTCGGTGACGGGCATTGACCTGTCCGGCGAAGGCCGGCCGGTCGTCAAGACCCCGAAAAACCGTTCCTGGAGCGCCACTACCCTGCCCTGGATGGCCTTTGGATATGAAGAACTCGTCAGCCCGTTGCAAACGCTGACGCTGTATAATGCAGTGGCGAACAATGGGACGATGCTAAAGCCCTACCTGGTGCAGGAGATCCGGGAGTATGGACATACGGTCCGGACCTTTGAACCGGTGGTGCTCCGTCCGAAGATCTGCTCCGATGCCACCCTGCGGTTGTTGAAATCGTGCCTGGAAGGGGTGGTCATCGAGGGGACCGCCAAGTCACTCAATACCCCCGTCTACCCAATCGCCGGCAAGACGGGGACGGCGCTGGTGGCCAACGGGACCGAAGGATACAAGGACCATATATACCAGTCCTCGTTCGTAGGGTACTTCCCGGCGGACCGCCCGGCATATACCTGTATCGTCGTGATCCGCAACAAACCCCACGCGGCCGTCTACCTTGGGGCTAAAGTGGCGGGACCGGTTTTCCGGGAGGTGTCGGACCAACTGTATGCCCTGTATACAAAAGGCAACGACCGGAACCTGGTCATGGATTCCTCGATGGTCAGTTTCTCCGGCAACGCGTCGGTGTGGTCGGGGCTGGGGGTAAAAGTACCCGATACGGGCTGGGTGACAGGGGTCACCGGGCCCGCGCAGGGTTTCCGCTGGTCGTTTGAAAAAACGCCGGACGCACAGGGGATCCCCTCCGTCCAGGGGATGGGGTTGAAAGACGCCCTGTACCTCCTGGAGAACAAAGGGCTAAAGGTATCCGTCAGGGGAAGAGGCAAGGTTCTTGCCCAGTCTTTACCGGCGGGCACGCAAATCAAAAGGGGAGAAACGATCTATTTACAACTTGGATAATGCGCATACTACAGGACATATTATACAAGGTGAACATTCTGGAAGTCCGGGGAGATACCGGCAGGGAGGTCCTTTCCCTGACCCTGGATTCCCGCAAGGCGGAAGTGGGCGGTTGTTTTATCGCCGTGAAGGGAACCCTGTCGGATGGGCACAAGTTTATCCCGATGGCCCTGGACAAGGGGGCCGTCGTGGTCGTATGCGAGGTGATGCCGGAGGAACAACGGCCGGGGGTCACCTATGTACAGGTGCGGGATAGTGCCGCCGCCGCGGGTCAGATGGCGCACCAGTTTTATGGAGAACCCAGCGCGCACCTGACCCTGGTCGGTGTCACGGGGACGAATGGGAAGACGACGGTCGCTACGTTGTTGTATAAGCTTTTTACAGGACTGGGGTACACCTGCGGTCTCCTGTCGACCGTGCAAAACGAAATCGCCGGCCGGGTCGTAGCGGCGACCCACACCACCCCGGATCCCATAGAGCTGAATGCCTTGCTGGCGGATATGGTTGCAGCCGGGTGTACGCATGCTTTTATGGAAGTGAGTTCCCATGCCATCCATCAGCAACGGGTGGCGGGGCTTGTTTTTGCAGGGGGCATTTTTACCAATATCACCCATGACCACCTGGATTATCATAAAACGTTCGACGAATATATACGGGTCAAGAAGTCATTTTTCGATAACCTCCCCGCCACGGCCTTTGCGCTCAGCAACGCCGACGACAAAAGGGGGACGGTCATGCTCCAGAACACGCCGGCCCGCAAGGCCTATTACAGCCTGAGGACACTGGCGGAGGTCAAGGGGAAGATCCTGGAAAACGAGCTCACGGGTCTGGTCATGGTTGTGGACGATATAGAGGTGCATTTCCGGCTGATCGGGGAGTTCAACGCGTATAACCTGCTCGCTGTGTATGGAGCGGCGGTAGCCCTGGGGGAAGACAAAACCACGGTCTTGCAGGTCCTGAGTACCCTGACCGGGGCCGAAGGCCGCTTTGACTATATCGTGTCCCCAGTGGACCGGATCATGGGGATCGTGGACTATGCCCACACGCCCGATGCATTGCTCAATGTCCTGAGCACTCTCCAAAAGCTCCGCAAAGGCGGTGAAAAGATCATCACGGTAGTGGGCGCCGGGGGAGACCGGGACAAAACAAAGCGCCCCGTCATGGCGGAGGTCGCGTGCGAGCACAGCGACCGGGTCATCCTGACGGCGGACAATCCCCGGAGTGAAGACCCCATGGACATCCTCCGGGACATGGAGTCAGGGCTGGGCAGCGCCGCCAAACGGAAATACCTGGTCGTACCCGACCGGACAGAGGCCATCAAGACCGCCATCACCCTGGCGGGGAAAGGAGATATCATTTTAGTGGCGGGCAAAGGACACGAGAAATACCAGGAAATCAAAGGGGTGAAACATCCCTTTGACGATAAAGCGATTTTAAAAGAATTGTTTGCACTATTAGAAAAATAATATGCTGTACCAACTCTTCGAATGGTTACGATCCAGTGGAGCCAAGATCCCCGGCGGGGCCTTGTTCCAGTTCATCACGTTCCGGGTGCTCCTGGCAGTTATCCTGTCCCTGGTCGTGACCATGGTGTTTGGGAAACGCCTGATCCGCATCCTGCATGCCAAACAGGTCGGGGAGTCCGTACGCGAGCTGGGTCTTGCGGGGGAACAGCAAAAGAAGGGAACGCCGACCATGGGCGGGATCATCATCATCCTGGCCATCATCGTACCGACCCTGCTGCTGGCGGACCTCCACAAAGCCTATATCCGTTTGATGATCTTCGGAACCCTTTGGCTGGGCCTGGTGGGTTTTGTGGACGACTACCTGAAGTTACGGGCCAAACGCATCGCCCGGGAACAAGGTATTCCTTACAAAAAAGGCGACAAGGATGGTCTCGCGGGCTGGTTCAAGGTACTGGGACAGGTGGTCCTGGGCGTCGCCGTGGGTGCGACGCTGTTGTTCAACAACAACACGAAGACCTACCGGGAGTTTATCGGAGACAAAGCACCCACGACGGATACCGCGGTCATCAAGCGTGTTCCTTTTAATGGCAAGGAGCGGGTCTTTGTACAAGCCAAGGAACCTATCACCACGATTCCCTTTGTCAAAACACACGAGTTCAACTACGCCCGTTTGCTGCCGCAGGCGCTTCGGGGGTTGAGCTGGTTGTTGTACATCGCCATCGTTGTAATCATCGTCATCGCCGTATCGAACGGGGCCAACCTCACCGACGGTCTTGACGGTCTCGCGACGGGCACCAGCGCGGTGATCGGGGTGTGCCTGGGCATCTTTGCGTACGCCAGCGGGAACATTCTTTTTGCAGACTACCTCAACATCATGTATATCCCCAACCTGGGCGAGCTGTCGATCTTTATCGGTGCGCTGATCGGGGCCTGTGTGGGTTTTCTCTGGTACAACGCCTACCCCGCCCAGGTCTTTATGGGGGATACGGGCAGCCTTACGCTTGGCGGGATCATCGCGGCCCTGGCCATCATCGTGCGCAAGGAGCTCCTGATCCCCATCTTTTGCGGGGTGTTCCTGGTGGAAAACCTGAGCGTGGTGATCCAGGTGTCTTATTTCAAATACACGAAAAAGAAATACGGTGAGGGCAGGAGGATCTTTTTGATGAGCCCGCTCCACCACCACTATCAAAAGAAAGGGTATCACGAAGCAAAAATTGTGACGAGGTTCTGGATCGTAACGATCCTTTGCGTCGCGTTTGCGATCGTCACACTGAAAATTCGCTAATGGCAAAAAAATTCATCATACTCGGTGCGGCCGAAAGCGGTGTGGGCGCGGCTATCCTTGCCAAACGGCAGGGGTATGATGTTTTTGTATCGGACGCCGGGGTCATCAAGGAACCCTATAAGGAGGAACTGGAGGAGTTTGGCATCCGCTACGAAGAAGGCCGACACTCGGAAGACAAAATCCTTGCCGCCGATGAGATCATGAAAAGTCCCGGCATCCCGGAGAAAAACGAGATGGTCAAAAAGATCCGGGCGGCGGGTATACCCGTGATCTCCGAGATCGAGCTCGCATTTCGCTTCAAGGGAGACAGCCGTATCATCGCCATCACCGGCAGCAACGGGAAGAGCACGACTACGGCCCTGACCTTCCATATCTGCAAGACCGCAGGTCTGGATTGTGCCCTGGTGGGAAACATCGGGATCAGCTTTGCCAAACAAGTAGCGCTGGACCCCAAGGAAGTGTACGTGGCGGAGATCAGCAGCTTCCAGCTGGACGACATCGACAAGTTCCGGCCCGACGTGGCGGTGTTGCTGAACATCACAGAAGACCACCTCGACCGGTATGAGTACAAATTTGAAAACTATATACGATCGAAATTCAGGATTGCCATGAACCAGGGGCCGGAGGACTTTTTTATCTATTGCGCGGACGACCCCGTGACCATGAAATACCTGAAGCAATACCATTTTTTATCTAACCCACTTCCATTTAGCATGAACCAGGAACCGAGCAGGGGTGCTTTTATCAAAAACCATGAAATGCACGTCAAGACAGGGGACGAACCCCTTGTCATGAGCGTCGACGATTTTGCCATTAAAGGTAAACACAACCAGTACAACACGATGGCGGCCGGTGTCGCCGCCTCGACCATGGGGATCCGGAAGGACAAGATCCGCGAGGCGGTGACGACCTTCCAAAGCCTGGAACACCGCATGGAGTTCGTGGCCAACATCCGTGGTGTTGAATTTATCAATGACTCCAAGGCCACCAACGTGAATTCCACCTGGTACGCCCTGGAAAGCATGACCAAACCCACCGTGCTCATCTTGGGTGGCGTGGACAAGGGGAACGATTATTCCCTGTTGTTTGAAGGCGTGAAGGAGAAAGTAAAAGCCATCGTCTGCATGGGTATCGACAATACCAAGATACACGAGGCGCTCGGGGACAAGGTGCCGGTGATGGTCGACACGGCCAGCGCCGAGGAGGCCGTGCAACAGGCGTTCCGCCTGGCGGTGAAGGGCGACGTTGTGTTGCTGTCGCCCGCCTGCGCAAGCTTCGACCTTTTCCGGAACTATGAAGACAGGGGTCAACAATTCAAGGATGCTGTAAAGAATCTATGAACTTATTATTGAACAGGACGAAAGGGGATCAGGTGATCTGGACGATGGTCGTACTACTGGCCGTCACCAGCCTTCTGGTCGTCTATAGCGCTACCGGCTCCCTCGCGTACAAAATGTACAAGGGGCGCACGGAGGTATACCTGTTCAAACAGTTCGCCTTTATCGCCCTGGGGATCCTGATCATCTATGTCGCCCACCGGGTGAACTATATCGTGTATTCAAAAGTCGCCCTGATCCTGTACCTGATCTCCATCCCGCTCCTGATCTATACGCTCTTTTTCGGGACCAACCTCAACGACGCCAACCGCTGGATCCGGCTCCCGGTCATCAACATGACCTTCCAGACCTCGGACATGGCCAAGCTGGCGTTGTTCATGTACGTGTCCCGGCAGTTGAGCCGGAAACAGGACGTCATCAAGGACTTCAAAAAAGGATTCCTGCCCGTGATCACCCCGATTGCAATCACCTGTCTGCTGATCGCCCCGGCCAACCTGTCGACGGCGTTGTTGACGGGCGCCACCGGGCTGTTGCTGTGCTTTATCGGGCGCGTCCGGGTCGCGCATATTTTATTGACCATCGTCGTGGCAGCCATCCCCGTTGTATCGCTCGTAGGTATTGCAATGGCCACGTATGACGGACATCACGAGCCTGTTTCGAAGCCCGGCGTCGTTTCGACGCTGAAATCGAAAGGCCGCATCGGCACCTGGATCGGCCGGGTACAAGACTTTGTGTATGCCAAAAAAGACGACGCCCCCTACCAGATCCAACAGGCCAAGATCGCCATTGCCAAGGGCGGCTGGCTGGGGGTGGGTCCGGGCAACAGTACCCAGCGGAATTTTTTGCCCCATCCCTACAGCGATTTTATCTATGCCATCATTATAGAGGAATACGGCATGGTGGGCGGGGCGCTGATCATATTTATTTACCTGGTTTTCCTCATCCGGTGTATCCGGCTTTTCCGGAAGTGTCCCTATGCCTTCGGGGCCTTCCTGGCCCTGGGCCTCAGCTTTACACTGGTGATCCAGGCCATGGCAAACATGGCGGTCAACGTCAACCTGTTCCCCGTGACCGGGGTGACGCTGCCGTTGGTCAGCATGGGGGGAAGCAGCTTTTTGTTTACCGCCCTTGCGATCGGGATCATCCTGAGCGTCGGACGGAATGTGGAGCAAAACGAAGGGGAGGTCGTCACAGATGAGCAATAAGATTATCATAGCGGGTGGTGGTACCGGAGGTCACGTTTTTCCGGCCCTGGCGATCGGACAGGCGCTGATGCGTCTCGACGACCGCACGGAGCTGTTGTACGTAGGGGCAAAGGGCAAAATGGAGATGGAAAAAGTACCGCAGGCCGGTTTCCCCATCGTCGGGCTCGACATCGCGGGGATGAACCGGAGTGCGCCCTGGAAAAATATAACCCTGCCCTGGAAACTCGTTAAAAGTTTGTTCACCGCCCAGTCGGTGTTGCGGCGCTTCAAACCCGACGTCGTCGTCGGCGTGGGCGGGTACGCCAGCTTTCCCATGCTCCGGCAGGCGCAAAAGCGCGGTATACCGACCCTTATCCAGGAGCAGAATTCTTTTGCGGGGAAAAGTAACCAGATCCTCGGACGCGAGGCCCGTACGATATGCGTCGCGTTCGATGGCATGGAGCGTTTCTTCCCGGCCGGCCGGATTGTGCAAACCGGTAACCCCGTGCGGCACTCCATTGCGTCCGCCCGTGTCACCCGGGAAGACGGTGTCCGGTATTTCCAACTGGACCCCGCGCGCAAAGTGATCCTCGCCACCGGCGGAAGCCTCGGCGCCAAGAGCATCAACGAGGCCATGGACGCCGGGCTGTCCCGCATCGTCGACGCCGGTTACCAGGTCATCTGGCAAACGGGCAAGCTATACGAGGAGCGGGCGCTCAAGGCTGTCGCCGGTTTTAAAGGCGTTTGGACCTCGGCCTTTATCACGCACATGGAAATGGCCTACGCCGCGGCCGACGTGGTCGTCTCCCGCGCCGGGTCCACCATCGCGGAGCTTTGCGTGGCGGCCAAACCCACGGTCTTTGTCCCCTACCCCTACGCGGCGGAGGACCACCAGACCGTCAACGCCATGAACCTCGTCCGCCATGAGGCGGGACTCATCGTCCCCGACGGCGAGGCCTCCGCGCGGCTCATCGACGTGTTGCTCGGTCTGGCAGCCGATGTTTCCTTACAGGCCCAATTGACAAAAAACATTGCCGCCCTCGCGATTCCCGACGCAGACGAACGGATCGCCAGGGAGGTCTTAAAACTGATTAAACGGTAGTGGAACCGACGCGTATATATTTTGTAGGGATCGGCGGCATCGGGATGAGCGCCCTGGCGAGGTATTTCCTCTCGCGCGGGGTTCGCGTGAGCGGGTATGACCGGGCGCGCACAGCGCTTACAGCCGCCCTTGAGGCGGAGGGGGCTTCCCTGTATTATGCCGACTCTCTTTCGTCGGTGGATGCGGCTGCCGAATGGGTTGTCTATACCCCTGCGATTCCCGCCACCAGTGTGATCTTGTCCTACTACCGCTCTTCCGGCGTCCCGCTTATGAAACGCAGTGACGTGCTGCAACGGATAACTTCGGGGACGTTCAACATCTGTATCGCGGGTACCCACGGCAAGACCACCATCACCACGATGACCGCCCACATCCTGCGGCACAGCGGGTATGGCTGCACCGCTTTCCTCGGTGGGATCGCCGCGAACTACAATACCAATTTCTGGAGCACCCGCGCGGATGTCTGCGTTGTGGAAGCTGACGAATACGACCGGTCCTTCCTGAAGCTCGACCCGTCTATGGCGGTCATTACCGCTATGGATCCGGATCACCTCGACATCTATGGGACGGCGGAGGCCATGGAGGAGGCGTTTATTGCGTTTGCCAACCGCGTGAAACCCGGCGGATGGCTGCTTTCCAAATTTGGGCTCACGCGCGAGGTGGACCTCCCCCAACATCTGACCTACAGCCTCACCTCCGCGTCGGCCAGCGTCCACGCCGTCGGTCTGCGCCCCGAGGACGGGGCCTACGTCTTCGACGTCGCCCTGCCGGGTGCCGTGCTCGAAGGCGTCGTGCTCCACATGGGCGGCCGCCACAACGTCGAGAACACCCTCGCCGCCGTGGCCGTGGCCCACCAATTGGGGATCGATTCGAATGCCATACGGTCAGCCGTGTCCGCTTTCAAGGGCGTACACCGCCGTTTCGAATACGTCCTCCGGACCCCCGAAGTGGTGCTCGTCGACGACTACGCTCACCACCCCGAAGAACTCCGGGCCCTGATCACCGGTGCCAAGGATCTTTTTCCCGGGCGCACCTGTACCGTGGTTTTCCAGCCCCACCTCTTTTCGCGGACACGGGACCTGGCGCAGGAGTTTGCGGCCAGCCTCGATGGAGCGGACGAAGTTATTTTGTTGCCGATATATCCGGCCCGGGAGTTACCCATGCCAGGGGTGACGAGCGAGCTGATTTTGGATAAGATGAAAAATCCGCGGAAGCGGATACTATCGAAGGAAGAGCTGCTGGCGTGGGCCGCCAACGCCTTGGACGCCACCGGCGCCGCGGGCGTTTTGTCCGGTGCCTCAGGCGTTTCGGCCGGTGCCGCTGGCCCGCTGGCCGCGCCGCGCCTCATCATCATGGCCGGCGCCGGCGACATCGACGCACTGGTGGCGCCCGTGGCAGAAAGACTTAAAAATGGGAGATGAGGGGAAACGATATGGTAAGTGGAGAAAGATCCTGGTATGGGGTTTCTGGCTCCTGGTCGCGGCAGGCGGCACCACCCTGCTGGTGGCGGCCATCCGTCACCAGAACCGCGCTTTGTGTAAGTCGGTGCGGATTGAGATCAGCGGGACGGGACGGCGGATGGTAGACAGCGCGGAACTGGAGGCCATCCTGACCGACCAGCATACCCGCCACCTCGTGGGGACGCCTTCCGGGTCCATTTCGATCCGGAGGTTGGAGAAAAGGATAGGGGACAACCCCTGGGTAAAAAAAGCGGATTTGTTCTTTGATAGCAAACAAGTGTTGTGGGTAAAAGTGATCGAAAGGGAACCGGTCGCCCGGTTGTTTACACAGGAAGGCTCGTCCTTCTACGTAGACCTCGACGGCGCCCGTCTTCCGCTCAAAGACTACTTTCCCGTTCCTCTTCCGGTCTTTACCTCCTGTCCGCTGGACAAGAGGAACTGGAATGGGCCGGACACCGCCCTGGCACGGGAGATTGCAGCACTCAGCGTTTACCTGCAGGGCCATCCGTTTTGGATGAACATGGTCCAGCAGGTCGACGTCAACGACGCCCGCCAGTTCGAACTGGTACCCGCCGTGGGGGACTACGTCCTGAGGATCGGCGACACCAGCGACCTGGACCGTAAGTTCACCCGTCTTAAAGTGTTTTACGAGCGCGTCATCCCCCGCGTGGGCTGGAACAAGTACGCCGTCGTAGACGCCCGGTACACGGGTGAGATCATCGGTGTACGGCGCGACGCCCAAAGCGCTTCGATCGACACCGCCAAGGCGGCGGCCCTGTTAAAGGACCTGATCGAGCAGGGGCGGACGGCGATGCGCGACACTGTTGTCCGGGCAGCGCCCGTTCCGCGGGAACCGGTACCGGACATCGATAGTACGCGGTCGCTGGTGCCGGATGAGGGGGCGGGAGCGGCGGCTGCCGCGAGTGGGGCCGCGCACAGCGCGACGAAACCCGCGGCCGGCGCTCCGAAGCCGGGCTCCGGCGGCCAAAAGCCGAAAGCCGTGCTGCCGCCAAAAAAGAAAAAGTGAATTATGTTCAACGATAAAAACAAGGTATTATATGTATAACGAACAACCCATCATTGTGGGGCTGGACATCGGCACCACAAAGATCGCAGCCATAGCGGGCCGGAAAAATGAATATGGCAAACTGGAGATCCTGGGGTTTGGTCGTGCGAACTCAAACGGTGTCCAACATGGGATGGTCCTCAACATCGACCAGACCATCAAGGCCATCCAAACGGCCCTGGAGAACTGCTATGCCTCGAACCCAAACCTCGAAATCAACGAGGTCTATGTGGGGATCGCCGGGCATCACATCAAAAGCCTCCAGACCCGGGGTGATATTGTGCGCCAAAACACGGATGAAGAGATCTGCCAGCGGGAGATAGACCAACTGATCAACGACCAGTACAAAACCTATATCCCGGCCGGGGACCAGATTATCGACGTGATCCCGCAGGAGTTCACGGTGGATAATTTCCAGAATATTCCCAACCCGATCGGTTATAGTGGTGTAAAGGTGGGCGCCAACTTTCACATCATCACCGGTGACAAGAATGCCATCCGCAACATCCATCGCAGCGTCGACAAGGCGGGGTTGCGCACCCGCGACCTCGTGTTGCAGCCACTGGCTTCCGCCGCGGCGGTGATGTGCGAGCACGACCTCGAAGCCGGGGTGGCCATCGTGGATATAGGCGGGGGCACCACCGACCTGGCCGTTTTTTATGAAGGCATCCTTAAACACACGGCCGTTATACCTTTTGGCGGGGAGAACATCACCAACGACATCAAGACCGGTTTAGGCGTCCTCAAGACCCAGGCCGAGCAGATGAAGGTGCAGTTTGGTTCCGCCCTGTCGGACGAGGCCAAGGGGAATGCCTTTATCACCATCCCCGGTCTGAGGGGGATGGCGCCGAAGGAAATCAGCGTCAAGAACCTGGCACACATCATCCAGGCGCGCATGAGCGAGATCCTGGACTTCGTTACCTATCACCTCAAACAGGTGGGTTTGGACAACCGGCTGCTCAACGGCGGCGTCATCCTTACCGGTGGCGGTGCCCAGCTCAAGCACCTGATCCAGTTGACAGAATACGTGACCGGGTTAAACGCCCGTACCGGCTTCCCCAACGAGCACCTGGCGGCCGGGCATATTGAGGAACTCGCCAAGCCCATGTACGCCACTTGTATCGGGCTTATCCTCAAAGGCTATAACGTCTATGAGAACAACGAAAACCTGCTCCACGAAGGCGGGAAGAAAAAGACCGTCAAGGAAGAACAGGACGTCACCGAAGTGGCGCTGGACCGGGAGGAAGGGATCGGAACCATCAAGGTCAAGAAGCGCAAAAAGAACATCAAGAATTTTATGGATTCGATCAAAGACGGTCTGATCGACCTGTTCAAGGAAGAAGAAGACAGCCAATTGTAAAAGGTGTCGCGACACCGTTAATGATACCCCGTACCCTCGATACTTACTAACCATTTTAAAAACAGTGTGTATGATTCATTTCGATTTGCCGAAGGAAAAGTCTTCCATCATCAAGGTCATCGGTATCGGGGGCGGTGGGAGCAATGCCGTAAACTTTATGCACGGCCAGGGGATAGAGGGTGTAAACTTCATCATCTGCAATACGGACGCGCAAGCGATCGCCAATAGCAAGGTGCCCAATAAGATACAACTGGGCCCTCACCTTACCCAGGGATTAGGCGCCGGGGCCAACCCCGAGATCGGGCGCCAGGCCACCGAAGAAAGCCTGGAGGAGATCCGCCGCATCCTGGAGGTCAATACAAAAATGGCCTTTATCACCGCCGGTATGGGCGGTGGTACCGGAACGGGCGGCGCACCAATCGTGGCCCGCATCTGTAAGGAAATGGGGATCCTCACCGTGGGGATCATCACTACGCCCTTTACTTACGAAGGCAAGAAACGCATCCAGCAAGGGGAGGAGGGGATCAACCGGCTCAAGGACCACGTGGATACCCTGCTCGTCATCAGCAATGATAAGCTCCGTCATCAATACGGCAACCTCAAGATGAAGGAAGCCTTTGCAAAAGCGGACAACGTCCTGGCTACTGCAGCCAAGTGTATCACCGATGTCATCAACAGCACGGGTCAGATCAACGTTGACTTTGCGGACGTTTGTACCGTGATGCGCAACGGAGGTGTCGCCATCCTGGGCAGCGGAGCGGCAGAAGGAGACAACAGGGCCCAACGCGCCATCGAGCAGGCGCTCAATTCACCGCTGCTCAACGACAACGATATCCGCGGCGCCAAATGGATCCTCATCAACATCAACTCCGCCGAAGGCGAACACGAATTCACTATGGACGAGGTGGACATCATCCAGAACTACCTCCTCAGCCAGGCCGGTCCGAATTCCGATGTGATCATGGGTCTGGGCTACGACAGCAGCCTCCAGGGCAAGATCGGGATCACGCTGATCGCCACCGGTTTTGAACACGAGGGTCTGACGGCCGACGAAAAGGCCGCCGCTATGCAGGCGCCCATTCCGGAGGAAAAGATCGTGATGACGCTCCAGATGGAGACTAACGAGAAGAAGCCGAACGGACAACAAGCGCTTTTTGCCGAGCCCGGTCGGGCGACCGCGCCTTCTGCCGCCGCGCCGGCACCCGCCGCCGCGATACCGCCGCCGGACAGCATGGCCCCCAGCCTCGTAGAACCCGCTGCGCCCGCCGGCGACTTCTTCATCAGCCGGGTGGACAATCCAAAAGCTCCGGCTAAAGAGGAAAAGATCGTGATGCCCTTGCAGGACCTCTCGGCGGAAGTACCGCCGACGGTCACCCGCGCGGAAGTGCCACCGGCCGCCGCCCGCGCCGAAGCGCCGAAGCCCGCGCAGCCCCAGGCCGCCGCGCGCCCCGCGACGGGCACGCCCGACGCCTCGAAAACGCCGGTGCCGCCTTCGCGCCCCACGGCCCGCCCGGACACCACCGGCCGCGGTTTCCTGGCCCGCCCTTCCAACATCTATGACGAAGAGCCCCAGGCGCCCAAGCCCACCCCATCCTTCCCGGAGGAAGCGCCGACGTTTGACATGCAACTCGTGATCAAAGATCAGCCTTCTCAACCCCGGAACCCCCAGCCTGTTCTTCCGTATACCCCGGAACCCACACAACCGGGGCCGGACGAGATGGACGAGCAACGCCGTAAGGCTGCCGAACGGCTTCAAAAACTGCGCAACCTTTCGTTTAACGTTAATGCACCGGACGGGGGCAACGAATTCGAAGCCGTACCCGCCTACGTGCGCCGGAATATGGAACTGTACAATACCGTCAATTCCATCGAGAATTTCTACAGCAATTATACTGTCAAGTCTTCCGAGGACAACAAGGGGGAGATCAGCACGATCAACACCTTCCTCGAAGGCAAAAAACCGGATTGATAGCCCGCCAGGGCGCTGTCCGTAACCTATATACAGGCAAGTGCGTTTTTTTGATTGTGGTACAAAACAAAGGGGCTGACCGTTGCGTCAGCCCCTTGTTATTTCTGCCCTACCTTTGCAGCATGAAGCAGGGTCCAAGAGTATTGAATATCAACGATTATACGTATAACCTTCCGGAGGACCGGATAGCCCAATACCCCCTGGCGGAACGCGACGCCTCCAAATTGCTGGTATATAAAAACGGAGGAATCACCGAAGCCCCCTACCGCGACCTGCCCGCGCACATCCCGCAGGACGCTTTCATGGTCTTCAACGATACAAAGGTCATCGAAGCCCGGCTGCTGTTCCGCAAGGAAAGCGGCGGTCAGATAGAAATTTTTTGCCTGGAGGCCCTTGGCGTTGAGCCCACGACCGCCATGATGCAACAAGGGGAAGCCACCTGGAAGTGTCTCGTGGGCGGGGCGGGGAAGTGGAAAACGGGCGCACTGATACGCACCTGGGAGGGCGTCACCCTGACGGCAGAAAAACTGGGCCAGGTACCGGACGGCTACCAGGTGAAATTTACCTGGACGCCGGAGGAACTGCACTTCGCGGAGGTATTGCACCGCGCCGGTCTTGTTCCGTTGCCCCCCTATCTCCACCGGTCATCGGAAGCGCTGGATACGGAACGGTACCAGACCGTGTACGCGCGAACCGACGGGTCGGTCGCAGCGCCGACGGCGGGTTTACATTTTACGCAAGGATTAATCGAAGCACTGCGCGACAAGGGCGTAGACACCGGTTTTGTCACGCTGCACGTCGGCGCGGGGACGTTCAAACCCGTAAAGGCGGACCGGATGGAGGACCACGTCATGCACGCCGAATGGATCGACGTTACGCGCACCTTTATACAAACCTTACGCGACACCAAAGGCCCTGTGATTCCGGTGGGGACCACGGCATTGCGCACCCTGGAAAGTCTTTACTGGATGGGCGTCAAGGCGCAGGGCGGCACAAAAAATCTGGACCTGACGCAATGGGAGGTCTACGAGGATCTGCCCCAGGAGATGACAACAAAACAGGCGCTGGACGGTTTGCTGGAATGGATGGACGGAAGGGACAGGCTGGTCGCCCAAACCCAACTCCTGATCGCGCCGGGATACCGGCCCCGGGTGGCCAGGGCGCTGGTGACCAATTTTCACCAACCCGGATCGACGCTGCTCCTGCTGGTGGCGGCATTAATAGGAGTGGACTGGAAAAAAGTCTATGCGTACGCGCTGGAACATGATTTCCGGTTTTTAAGTTATGGGGATGGGAGTCTTCTTTGGTTCAAAAAATAGAAAGCCTACCTTTAAAGAAACACGCAACCTTGGCCAAAAGGTCCTTAAACAACGTAACCCTGGCGGGACTGGTGATTGCATTGGGGATTATTTACGGCGATATTGGTACCTCCCCGCTTTATGTATTCAACGCGATCATCAACGGGCGCGTCATCAGTGAGGAGCTCATCTTAGGTTCCCTGTCCTGCATCATCTGGACACTCACGCTACAAACCACCATCAAGTATGTGATCCTGACCCTGAAAGCGGACAACCGGGGGGAAGGGGGGATCTTTTCCTTGTATGCATTGGTGCGCAGACGTCGCAAGTGGCTGGTGTTTCCGGCGATGATCGGGGGCTCGGCGTTGCTGGCCGACGGGATGATCACACCGCCCATATCGGTGACGTCCGCCGTGGAAGGGCTGCGCCAGATACCTCATTTCGCCGGGATCACCCAGACGTCTATCATGTACATCGTCCTGGTCATCCTGGCCATCCTGTTTTTCGCCCAGCAGTTCGGGACGATGAACATCGGGAAATTGTTCGGGCCCATCATGTTTATCTGGTTCGCAATGCTGGCGGTGGTGGGCTTGCCGCATATCGCGGATGACTGGGGTATTTTCAAAGCATTGTCTCCATCTTATGCGATCGTGCTGCTGACCAAATACCCGGGCGGGTTCTGGCTGCTGGGAGCGGTGTTTCTTTGTACCACCGGTGCGGAAGCCTTGTATTCGGACCTGGGGCACTGCGGGAGGGGCAACATCCGCATCTCCTGGATCTTTGTCAAGACCTGTCTGATCCTGAACTACCTGGGTCAGGGAGCATACCTGCTCGCGCACCAGGGGACGGGAAACCCCTTTTTTGCGATCATGCCGGCCTGGTTCAGGATCATCGGGATCGTGATCGCCACGATGGCGGCGATCATCGCCAGCCAGGCCCTGATTTCCGGATCTTTTACCCTGATCAGCGAAGCGATGCGGCTGAATCTTTGGCCGAAATTGAAAATCAACTATCCGACGGAAGAGCGGGGACAACTTTTTATCGCGGGAATCAATGCGCTGCTTTGGGTCGGGTGTTCGGGGATCGTCCTCTACTTCCGTTCCTCTTCGAATATGGAGGCCGCGTATGGCCTGGCCATCACCCTGTGTATGCTGGCCACCTCCATGTTGTTTGCCAACTTCCTGGTATCCCGGCGGGTGGCCAGGGGATGGATCTACCTGTATCTTTCGGTCTACCTGACCATAGAGTGTAGCTTTCTTTTTGCCAACCTCAAAAAGTTCCACCATGGAGGCTTTGTCACGCTGATTGTCGGCGGGCTTCTTTTCCTGGTCATGTATGTCTGGTTCCGTTCCCGAAAAATCAAAAACCGGTATGTGGAATTCGTGCAGCTGGAACACTACCTGCCCATGCTACAGGAATTGTCGAACGACATGACGGTGACGAAGTTTTCCACGCACCTGGTCTTTATGACGAGCGCGCTCAGTCCAAAGGAAATCGAGCACAAGATCATGTACTCCATCCTGAACCGGAAACCCAAACGTGCGGACATCTACTGGTTCGTCCACGTGGAGATCCTGGATGATCCTTATACCTGCGAATACGTGGTGTCCACCATCATCCCCAACGAGGTCATCCGGGTCGATTTCCGGTTTGGCTTCCGGGTAGAACAGCGCATCCAGCTCATGTTCCGGAAGGTGGTGGAGGACATGGTGCTGAACAAAGAGGTGAATATCGTGAGCCGGTACGAGTCGCTACAACGCAACAACGTGGTGGGCGATTTCCAGTTTGTCGTGTTGGAGAAATTTCTATCCCATGACAACGAACTCCCCTTTTGGGAACGCCTGATCATGAGGGCCTATTTCTATCTAAAGGAAATCTCGTTGTCCGAGGAAAGGGGGTTTGGACTCGACCCCACATACGTGACCGTGGAGAAATTTCCGCTCATCGTTTCCCCGGTATCGCAGTTGCGGTTGCACAGGGTCAATTGAGGGGCGTACCCACCAGCTCCTTGTGGGCTTTGATGTGTTCGGCGGTCAGGTAATAATAGTTGTGCGGGAAATAGGTGGTGGGTCCGTAGGCATCGATCTTTCTCCATTTCCACCCTTCGAGGAAATAACATGCGTAGCCCAGGGGCTCCAGCATCCGGGCCATATCGGCACGGTCGGTCACGGCGTTGAGCTCGCACACGATCATCGGGCGGTACCGGGCGACGGTGGGTTGCATTTTGGCAAAAAGACGCACTTCAAATCCCTCAACGTCGCATTTGATAAAATCGATCTTGGGAAGGTGGCCAAAAAGCTCGTTGGGGTCTTCGTTCCTTACCTGTTCGGTTTCGACGAAGTCGAAGGCGTCGCTTTTTTCGATGATCTTGGCGTAAGCAAAGCGTTTGCGCGCGCCCACCTGCGGAATGCCCATGGCGACGGTGCCTCCGTCTCCCCCGAGCGCCACCTTAAAAAGGCGAAGCGTGGGGTAGGCGTGACGCCGCATGTATCGTTCGATCACGCTGTTGAACTTTGAAATCGGTTCCACGGCATAGACGGCACCTGTTTCACCGCTCAGACGGCAAAGCTCGAAACTGTAATACCCCAGGTGTGCACCTATATCAATACAGGTATCTCCCGGCCGGATGTATTCTTTCAGGAAGTAAACGTCCCGATAAAAAGACTTATTGAGCCAACCCAGCCGGAGAAAGCGCTGGAAGGAGGAACAAAGGGTCTGTAGATAACGCCGCTCACCCAGTACTTGTATCAATATGCCCTTGAGCCAGCTCATTTAATAACTTTGAAACAGGTCTGATAAAAATTGTTCACCGCGCCCAGCACCTCGTACTTGATGTAGTAACATTTTACGAATTCTGTCCAGGCGGCAAACTCGTGGTTGGGGACGTTAAACTCGTCGAACATGATGATGTCGCCGTTACGCAAGTACGGCGCCATGGCCGTCAGCGCGAAAAGGGTAGATGTATAGAGGTCGGCGTCCAAATGCAATACACGGGTCACCGGTGCTTTCATAAAATGGTCCCGGTATTCCTCCAGGAAAGGGGGGACGGACTCCTGGAAAAGACCCTTGATAAACCGTGCCCTTTTGTCCTCCAGGGTGGGTGCGTCGTACGCCATGTCCCCTTTCTTATAAAAATGCCAGTTTTCGGGCAGGCCTTCAAAAGTGTCGAAACCGAAAAATGCAGAGTCGTTGTTTTTGCAGGCATTGAGCCACCACTTGAAAGAATAACCACCCGCGACGCCGAATTCGAAGTAGTGAATGGGTTTTTGCTCCAGACCTTCCTGCCGGACGATGTACTCGTGCAATTTTACACGGTCTTCATAATTCCGAAAGGGCCGGTAGAAGTCGGAAAAAGCAATTTTACCGCTATGCTTGTTGATCCAGGAGGAGATGAGGGAGAAGTTTAGCAGGAAACGGAAAAGGTGACGAAAAGGCGCCAGAAGTAGCCCCACCCTTGACGCATAAGATAAATCCTTTATAAAAGTATTGGCCTTTTGAAACATTCTTTTCATGGGGGCTAAAGGTAAGGGTTGATTTTGAATTGTATAACAAAAAAGGGGGCCCGAGGCCCCCTTTAATTATGCTTACTGATTGATAATCACTTAATAGAGTAGGTGATGGTCAGACTCGGATGCCGGGTACTGTCGGAATACCGGCTGGAGCAGAAGATCCTGGAAATATAGGGTCCCGCTTCATTTTGCAGGGCCAATTGGAAACCATAGTTCGTACCGGTGGAGACCTGGTTGGATACGATGCCCGTGACATTGATCGAGGGCAGGTTAAGGAAGGGCAGTGCAGTAGCGGGGAGAAGCACCTGGTTGGTGTCGGTGACGCTGGGCTGTGTAGGCCAGGTCACGGTGGTGGCCACCCACGGAGAGGTCACTTGACGGATCACGATGGAGTCACCGGCACCGTAGTTGGCGTCGATCAGGTTCCCGTTCAACGGCGTCGTATCGGAATACAGGCTAAGGGTAGCGGTGAGGATGCTGGCCGTCGTAGGAATGCTACTCAGGTCGAAGGAAACCAGGCTGCGGATAATTGCCGGGTTGCCGTGTACTGTCCAATATTCGGCGTCGAATTCAGGGCTCAACGGGTTGGTACCGAAGTCGGTATTTTGAGGCGTTCCCCAAAGGTCCACCTCGTTCGGATTGTCCGTGGGCTTCAGCGTGAGCGTGTATACCGTCGAGGATTTGACCACGATGGTGTCCTCGGCACTTACGCTAAGACCGTCGCTGGAGGTTACCTGCAGTTTGAAGACATAGGTACCCGCGATCAGGTCGGAAATAGGCGTGGAAGCGCTGCTGGCGTTCGCCATGGTCGCCGTGTTGGGACCGGAAAGCTGGCTCCAGGTTTCCTGGGCAATGGTGTTGCCCCCTTTGGCCGTAACGATGGCGTTGAGCGAAGCCGTGTCGGCCGGTAGTTGTACGGCCGGTGTCGGGATGATCGTGATCGTCGGGGGTAGCGGGATGGTCGTTTTCTTACAGTTTACGAACATCAAAGCAGAACAAAGTGTGGCGCAAGTGATAAGCTTTTTCATCGGGGAGGTAAATTTGGGAATAAAAATAATAAAAAATCGTTATAACTCCAAAAGTTTGGTATCCTCCCCCACCTCCAGCCTGTATCGCCCGCCGATCTTCAGGGCATAATTTTCCCCTCCGTGACTGGTGGGGAAGCCAAAACAAACCGGAAACCCGCACCCCTCCACCTTGTCCCGGATAAGCTCCTCTGCCGTTTGTCCAAAAGGAACTACAGTGTCTTTCAGGTCTGTAAACCCTCCTACGATCAGGCCGGCAAGGCCCTCTAGCTTCCCGCTCCGCACCAGTTGTATCAACATCCTATCGAGGTTGTACAGGTATTCGCCCACGTCCTCAATAAACAAGAGGAGACCGCGGGTATCCGGTTCCGACCGCGAACCTATCAAGTGGGCCAGAAGGGTAAGGTTGCCTCCTACCAGGACGCCTTCCGCCCGCCCGGCACGGTTAAAAGGATGTGGGGCGCAGCGATAGGCCGCTTTCCCGCCGCCGAGCGCGGCCTTTAGCGTGGCGACCGAGGGACTGTCCGCCCCTTCCCCCTGAAAGGCTCCCGCCATCGGGGCGTGTAAAGAAGCGATTTGATATACGGAGAAAAGATGGGCGTGGAGGACCGTGACGTCACTAAAGCCGATGACCCACTTCGGCGACCGGACAAATGCACGGAAATCCAGCCGGTCGATGATGCGGCTGGTCCCGTATCCCCCCCGCCCGCAAAGGATCGCTTTAACGGACGGATCGTCCAGCATTTGCTGAAGGTCGTCCAGCCGTTCTTCGTCCGTGCCCGAGAAATAATGAAAGGCATGCCCCAGCGTCCGGCCGGCACGTACCCGGAAGCCCCAGCGCTCCAGGGTATCGATACAGTCCCGGGCCCTGGCCGCTTCCATTTGACCGGCGGGGCAAACGATCCCGATGGTGTCCCCGGGTTGCAGGTAAGGTGGTAGGGTCATGCCAGGCTGGTTAAACGGACGCCATCCCGGGAAACCTCCAACTGGTGCACCTGCCCGCAGCGAAGGGCATAGTTGTCCTTCTGGTGCCCCACGGGAAAGTCAAAACAGACGGGATAGGAAAAGTCCTTTGTGTGAAAGCTGATGATGTCATAATGGTTTTTGCCAAAAGGTTCCTTGGGATCGTCCATCATCCGGTTGAACCCGCCGACGATCAGGCCCCGCAGGTGTTGCAGCTTACCCGTCCTCCGGAAATTCCAAAGCATGCGGTCCAGGTTGTAATAGTATTCTTCCACGTCCTCGATAAAAAGGATCTTATCTTCCGTGGAGAAATCGGACGCCGTTCCCGCCAGGTTCTCCAGCGTCCGGAGGTTCCCCCCGATCAACTGCCCTTCGGTTTTCCCCTCCCGGTTGAGCGGGGAATAGGGCGCCATATAGCTCATCGTATCCCCCTTCAGGGTCTTACCGATCGAATCGATACAATCCCTGATGATCGGTTCCGCGGTCGCATAGACATCGGGGAAGCTGTTGCACATCTTGCTGTGAATCGTCGCCACGCGGCAATTCCGGTGGACGTGCGCGTGGATGACGGTGACGTCGCTAAACCCGATGAGCCACTTCGGCGTGGCTTTGAACTGGGAAAAATTAAGGTTGTCGATGATCCGGACCATGCCGTATCCTCCTCTTGCAAAAAGAATCGCCTGGATACCTGGATCGTCCAGCATGGCCTGCAGGTCCGCGGTGCGTTCCGCGTCCGTCCCCCCGAACATGCCGTCTTTTTTCCCAATGGTCTGCCCGAGACGGATCTGGTAGCCCCAATTGCTCAGGACGTCGATAGAGGGTTGTATCTCCTTGGGATCTATGGGGCCGGATCCGCAGACGATGCCGATGGTGTCGCCGGCTTTGAGGTAGGGCGGCAGCGCGACCGCTGCGGGTTCGCCCGCTGCGCCCGCGCCCGTCGCCCCTGTCGCTCGCGCGCCCCGCGCCACGTCGTCGCCCCGCGCTGCAGCGTCGGCCGGCCCCAGGGCAGAGAGCCCCGCGACAAGCGGCAGTAGGCTGCCCACGAATGTTTTCCTGTTCATGCCTTAAAATTAGGGGATACGCCCCATTTGGGAGCCTGCCGCCTTTTGGGTAACTTTGCGCATGTCTGAATTCAAGAGATATTTAGTAACGGCGGCCCTACCTTATGCCAACGGACCGGTTCATATCGGCCACCTGGCCGGTTGTTATTTACCCGCGGATATCTATGTCCGCTACCAACGCGCCCGCAAGCAAGACATCAAGTTTATCTCCGGGAGCGACGAACACGGGGTACCCATCACCATCCGGGCCATGAAAGAAGGCATCACGCCCCAACAGGTCGTGGACAAGTACAACGCGCTGATCAAAGACAGCTTTGCCCAGATGGGCATTTCCTTCGACATATATGCCAGGACGTCCAGCCCGGTTCACCACGAGACGGCCTCGGCCTTTTTCAAAAAACTCTACGACGACGGTCTTTTTGAGGAAAAGGAATCGGAGCAATACTATGACGAGGCGAAGAAAACGTTTCTGGCCGACCGCTACATCATTGGTACCTGCCCGGTTTGCGGCAACCCCAACGCCTATGGCGACCAGTGCGAACGCTGTGGTACGTCCCTGAGTCCCGATCAGTTGATCAACCCCCGCAGCGCTTTGAGCGACGCCCCGCCGGTACGGCGGAAGACCAAACACTGGTACTTCCCGCTGCAGCAGTACGAGCCCTGGCTCAAGGAATGGATTGTTGAAGGGAAAAAAGATACTTGGAAAAATAACGTCTACGGCCAGTGCAAAAGCTGGCTCGACAACGGCCTCCAGCCCCGCGCCATGACCCGCGACAGCAACTGGGGGATCAAGGTCCCCTTGCCGGGGGCCGAGGGTAAAGTATTGTATGTCTGGTTCGACGCGCCCATCGGCTACATCAGCGCCACCAAGGAACTCACGGACCAATGGGCGGACTACTGGTGCAAGGAAGACACCAAGCTGGTGCACTTCATCGGTAAAGACAACATCGTTTTCCACTGCATTATTTTCCCGAGCATGCTCAAGGCGCACGGTGGATTTGTATTACCCGACAACGTGCCCGCCAACGAATTCCTCAACATCGAAGGCGACAAAGTCTCCACCAGCCGCAACTGGGCGGTGTGGGTCGACGAATATCTCAAGGACTTCCCCGACCAGCAGGATATCCTGCGCTACGTCCTTTGCGCCAATGCCCCGGAGACCAAGGACAACGACTTTACCTGGAAGGACTTCCAGACGCGCAACAACAGCGAACTCGTCGACATTTTCGGGAATTTTATCAACCGGACGATGGTCCTGATGCACAAGCTTTGCGGCGGCAAGGTGCCCGCGCTCCACAGCGCCGACAACCTGGACAAAGCCACTCTCGATGCCTTTGCCACCACAAAGGCCCGGGTGGAAGAGGCGCTGGAAAGCTATCGTTTCCGCGACGCCCTTTTTGAAGTGATCGACCTGGCCCGCAAAGGGAACAAATACCTCCAGGAAAAACAACCCTGGATCGTCGCCCGTGACCTCGAAAAAGACACCACCGCCCAGCAAAAGATTGACAACTGTCTCCACGTTTGTCTGCAACTGATGGCCAACCTCGCCATCCTGGTCAACCCCTTCCTGCCCTTCACTGCAAAGAAGATGAGCCACATGATGAAGACCGTGGACAAGATGCTCGAATGGGAAAATGCCGGGAAAACGAAACTGCTGAGCGTGGGGTACACGCTCCGCGCTCCTGAGTTGCTGTTCCGCAAGATCGAGGACGCGGAGGTCGCCGCGCAGGTGGAGAAGCTCCGTGCCGGGTTGGTGAAACCTGCGGACGGCGTAGCCGTCGCTGGGGCCGCGCCCGCCGCAAGCAGCGCGCCCTCTGCCGCCGCCGCCAGTGCCGCCCCGGTGCCCGCGCCCGGCGTAACCGCTGCTGGCGCAGCCCCTGCAGCGACGCCCGCATCCGGCGGCGCCCCGTCCGCCGTCGCCTCGGCCCCTGCCGACGCGCCCCTCCCGGCCTTCAAGGACACGATCGTCTACGACGACTTCGCCAAGCTGGACCTGCGGGTCGGCCGGATCCTGACCGCGGAGAAGATGCCCAAATCGGACAAGCTGCTCCGCTTTACCGTCGACCTGGGGACGGAACAACGCACGATCCTGTCGGGGGTCGCCAAACACTTCTCACCGGAGAACCTGATCGGGCAGCAGGTCACCGTCGTCGCCAACCTCGCACCCCGGAAGATGATGGGGGTGGAGAGTCACGGCATGATCCTGATGGCGGAGGACCCCGCCGGGAAGCTCCACTTTATCAACCCGGAGACGCCGATCGTGCCGGGGAGCACCATTAGCTAGAAGGGAGGCGAACGAGCGGTAGTCCCGCTCGTTCGCTTTTTTTTACCCAAAAACTTGGGCTCAATAGAATTCTCTACTATTTTTGTGGACTAAGCGACTGAAAAACAGTCGTCTTTTTTTTACCAATATTGTCTATAAAAATAGTGGACTAATGAGATTTGTATTGACTGCATTATTGACCCTATCCATCGCGGGCGTGTGGGCCCAATCCGGTAATGACGTATTAAACCTGCTGACCCGAAAGGGGACGATCACCAAAGAGGAGGCGGACTCGTTGCGCAAGGTGTATACGGACGAGCAACGCAGGAACGACAACCGCCTGGATTCATTTCCGCTGAGGCTGGCGCGTAACCTGGACCTGAGCGGGTATACGCAGGTGAACTACCTGAATTTCCAGCAAAGCGGCAAGATCAACGGGTTCCAGATAAAAAGGGCCAGGCTGGACTTCCAGGGGCACTTTTCGAGCAAGTTCGACTACCGGTTGCTGATCGACTTCGTGGGGAACAGCGGGGCGAACGGGAGCGCGCCGACGGGGGGTGCCCTGGTATCCCCGCTGTTGCTGGACGCGTACATCACGTATAAACCGTTTACATGGCTGAACGTCAAGGCGGGACAACAACTGGTGCAGTTCTCGCTGGAAAACCTGACCGCGGATCGTAACCTGGAGCTGGTCGAGCGTTCCCAGGTGGTGAACGCGCTGGTGGCCCGGAAGGGGGATTCGGGGAACGGCCTGGTGGATTCGATCGGCAACCAGAACGGGCGTGACTTGGGTGTCCAGGTGAACGGCAGCCTGTTTCCGATCGGGGACCGTCATTTCGTGGACTACTATATCCAGATCCTGAACGGGGCGGGGATCGATGTTTCGGACAACAACAACGCAAAAGATGTGGACGCCCGGCTGGTGTTTCATCCTATAAAAGCATTGAGCATAGGCGGGAGCTACTATAACGGCTACGACCGGTTTACGTCCAGCACTACCAAGGACCAGGGCCGGATTCGCTGGGGCGCGGATGCCGACCTGGAACTCGACCGGTGGAACCTGAAGGGGGAGTGGCTCCGCGGACAGGAAGGGTATAAAAACGTCACCCTGCATGATGGCTATTACGCGCAGGCGGGGTACTTCCTCATCAAACATACACTCCAGGCGGTTGCCCGTTACGATGTATACGACGCCAACGTCGACAAAGCGAATTTGACGACGACCTATTATGACTTCGGACTGAACTATTTCTTTAACGTCTGGACGAAGTTCCAACTCTACTACTCAGCAAGGGCCGAGCAAAATGCGCACGTCGCCAACAATTTGTTCGAAGCACAGTTCCAATTGGCTTTCTAAAGACGAGCAATATGCGAAAAACGAAACTGGGCGCCGTGTTGGCAGCGCTGCTGCTGTCCGCCTGCGGCTCCCCACAA
Source organism: Dinghuibacter silviterrae (assembly GCF_004366355.1). Lineage (NCBI taxonomy): Bacteria > Pseudomonadati > Bacteroidota > Chitinophagia > Chitinophagales > Chitinophagaceae > Dinghuibacter > Dinghuibacter silviterrae. The sequence goes on from NZ_SODV01000001.1 coordinate 1,418,867, forward strand.
CAGAACACCAACGCGATCAGCCTGTCGGGTGCCTTCGCCCTCTACCCCTTGACGGTAAAGTGGGCGGAAGAATACAAAAAGACCCACCCGGACGTCAAAATCGACGTCTCAGCGGGTGGCGCGGGTAAAGGCATCACGGACGTTCTTAACGGGGTAACGGACATCGGCCTGGTGTCGAGAAGCCTCACACAAGCGGAGCTGCAGAAGGGTGCCGTGGTGATCCCGGTGACGAGGGACGCGGTGGTGCCGACGATCAGTGCAGCGAACCCCCTGCTGAAGGATATAGAAATAAAAGGGGTGACGAAGGACGGCTTTTATGGCGTCTTTATCAGCGGAGCGATCAAAACATGGGGTCAACTGGGCTTTAGCGGGCAGGACCCTGTGCATGTCTATACGCGATCGGATGCGGCAGGTGCCGCCGAGACGTGGGCGGCTTACCTTGGAAAAAAACAGGATGACCTGAAGGGGACCGCGGTGTTTGGAGACCCGGGGCTGGCACAGGCGGTGCAAAAGGATCCCGGTGGGATCGGGTTTAACAACATCGCCTTTGTGTACGATCCCCAGACAAAGCAACTGGTAGCGGGTGTCGTCCCCTTGCCCATCGATCAGAATGGCAATGGGAAAATCGACCCGGAAGAGGCGGTGTATGGGACGCTGGACCAGATCACGGCGGCCATTGCGGCGGGGAAGTATCCGTCGCCCCCGGCCAGGGACCTGTACTTTGTCACCAAGGGCGTGCCCAATGCCGTGGCAAAGGACTTTATAAAATTTGCCTTGACGGAAGGACAAAAGGATGTAGCCGGAAGCGGCTATATCCTGCTGACCCAGGATAAAATCAATGAAGGTTTGAAGAAAATACAATGAGAACCTGGAAGGACAGGCTGATCGGAAACCTTTTTGGCCTGCTCACACTGGCCACGGTCCTGATCGTCGTGTTGATCGGGGCGGGGTTGTGGTGGAAGTCGGTGCCGATCCTGAGGGATCAGTCGATCGGGCATTTACTCTTCTCGACGGAATGGAAACCTTTTAGCGGTCACTTCGGTTTCCTCAGTTATATCGTGGGGTCGATCCTGGTGACGGCGATCGCGGTGGGGATCGCGCTTCCGGTGTCGCTGCTGGCGGCCATTTACCTGTCCGAATTCGCCGACGCGCGGTTCAAAAACATCGTGACGCCGCTAATCGACCTGTTGAGCGGGATCCCGCCCATCATTTATGGGGTGTGGGGTGTGTTGACCCTCGTGCCGGCCACGGGTTATTCCGCCCTGACAGGCGGGATCGTCCTGGCGGTGATGATCTTCCCCCTGCTTATCAGCATTCTCCTGGATGTTTTCCGGACAGTGCCGCAGGGGCTGAGGGACGCCTCGCTTTCGCTGGGCGCCAATGACTGGGAAACGGCGCGCAAGGTGCTCCTGAAGCGGTCCGCACCAGGTATCCTGGCGGCGACGATCCTTGCGGTGTCCCGGGCGTTGGGCGAGACGATAGCCGTCCTGATGGTCTGCGGCAATGTGGCGGCGCTGCCGCATTCGGTTTTTGACCCGGTCTACCCGTTGCCGGCGCTGATCGCCAATAATTATGGAGATATGATGTCCATACCGTTGTATGACTCGGCGCTGATGTTGTCGGCGCTGGTTTTGTTCGGGCTGATTTTTGTCTTTAATGCCCTGTCGCGGGTGGTCTTGCACCGCCTGGAAAGGAGGCAGTTTTGAACCGCAAAAGACGAATTGAAGCCGCAGTCTTCCGCGGCCTGATGCTGGCCTCCCTGGTCCTGATCACGGGCAGCCTGGCCGCCCTCTTGTGGAGCGTGGTGTCCAGGGGGATCAGGGCGCTCAGTTGGAGCATGGTGTCCCAGATCCCCGGCGGCGGGTTCTACCTGGGGAAGGGGGGAGGCATTCTGAATGCCATTCTGGGGTCGGTCTACATCAGTCTGGGGTCGGTGGTCCTCGGACTCGGCATCAGTATACCGGTGGTCCTTTACCTGAATGCCTATCAAACCAAAAGAACGTGGCTAGCCGGGGGAGTAAGAATGACATTCGACGTCCTTTTTGGCATTCCCTCCATCGTGTATGGCGCCTTTGGGTTTACCATTATGGTCGCCCTGGGGCTAAGGACTTCCCTGCTGGCCGGTATCGTCACGGTGACCCTGATGATCATACCCATCCTGGCCCGGGCGATGGACGAAGTCGTGCGGCTGGCGCCACCGGAGCTGTCGGACGCGACCTATTCCCTGGGCGCCACGCGTTGGGAAACGGCAAAAGTCCTTTTAAAACAGTCCAGGGCGGGTGTCCTGACGGCGGTCCTGCTGGCGTTTGGCCGGGCCATCGGCGACGCCGCCACGGTGCTGTTCACGGCAGGGTATACCGACAGCCTTCCCGGGTCGCTGAGGGAGCCGGCGGCGACCTTGCCTTTGGCTATTTTTTTCCAACTATCTTCCCCGCTCCAGGCTGTACAAGACAGGGCTTATGCAGCAGCGGTGATCCTGACAATCATCGTACTGGCTATCAGTCTGGGGTCCAAATATGTAAAACAACGTCTATGATCGGGACCGCACCCCTCCAGCGCAAAGTCGCCCAATCCACGCATGTCAGCGTACAAAACCTGAACGTGCACATTGACGGACGGCATATCCTGAAAAATGTCTCGATCGATATTCCCGACAAAGGCATTACTTCTTTTATCGGCCCTTCGGGTTGTGGGAAAACGACGCTTCTAAGGGCGCTTAACCGGCTGCTGGACCGGCAACCGAAAACAGAAGTCAGCGGACAAGTGCTGTTGGACGGGCAAGACATTTACGGGCCCGGGGTAGAGGTAACAGACATGCGCCGCAAGATGGGGCTTTTGTCCCAACGGCCGTTTCCGCTCCCGATGAGTATCTACGACAACATTGCGTATGGGCCAAAAATCCACGGACAGCGGAACAAAAAAGAGCTGGATGCCCTGGTGGAGCACTACCTGCGGGAGACGGCCCTTTGGGATGAGGTCAAGGACCGGCTGGGTGCATCCCCGGCCACGTTGTCGATCGGCCAGCAGCAGCGCCTGTGTCTGGCCCGCGGGCTGGCGGTGGAACCGGAAATCATATTGGGGGACGAACCCACCAGCGCGCTGGACCCTGTGTCCACCCAAAGGATAGAGGAGCTTTTCCTCCGGCTGAAGGACCGGTATACGATCGTCCTGGTGACGCATATCCTCCGGCAGGCCCGGCGTTTGTCGGACACCATCGTTTTCCTGTACATGGGGGAGATCATCGAATATGGGCCGGCGGAGGAGGTTTTGCTCCATCCGAGGGAACCCCTGACCCGGGAATACGTGAAAGGGTTTATCAGTTGAAAGCCGTACCTTCCCCTCCCAAACATGGAGTTGGTATGCACAAACGGATCATTAGAAAGGTTGCCGTACTCGGGAGCGGCGTCATGGGCAGCCGCATCGCCTGTCACTTTGCCGGTATCGGCGTCCCGGTCTTGCTGCTGGACATAGCCCCCACCGCCCTTACACCGGAAGAACAAGCCAAGGGGTTGACCCTCGACAAGGTGAAGAACCGCATCGTCAACAGCGCTCTTGAAGCGACGCTCAAAGCAAATCCAAGCCCGGTCTATACCAAAGAGGCGGTGACGCTGATCAAAACAGGCAACTTCGAGGACAACCTCAAAGAAGTCGCCGGAGCCGATTGGATCATCGAAGTCGTGGTGGAGCGGTTGGACATAAAACAAACATTATACGAAAAGGTAGAACAGTTCCGGAAACCCGGTACGCTCATCACCTCCAATACGTCCGGCATTCCCATCCACCTGCTGGCGCAGGGAAGAAGCGAAGACTTCAAAAAACACTTCTGCGGCACCCACTTTTTCAACCCGCCCCGCTACCTGCGGCTGCTGGAGATCATACCCACCCCTGACACCGACCCGGAAGTCACGAACTTCCTCACGGAATACGGGGACGTTTACTTAGGCAAAACCACCGTGCTTTGTAAAGACACGCCCGCGTTTATCGCCAACCGCATCGGCGTGTATGGGATCATGGCGATCTTTCACCTGATGGAGAAACTGGGGCTGGACATAGACACGGTGGACGCGCTCACGGGTCCCGTCATCGGGCGCCCGAAATCCGCCACCTTCCGGACCGCGGACGTGGTCGGTATCGATACCCTGGTCAATGTGGCGAAGGGCGTGGCCGAACACTGTCCGAAGGACGAAGCCAGGGCCGTTTTCGAGATCCCGGCCTGGCTGCAAAAGATGGTGGACAATAAATGGCTGGGGGACAAAACCAAACAAGGGTTCTTTAAAAAGATCAAGAACGAGAAGGGCGAAAGTGAAATCCTGACGCTCGACCTGAAGACCTTTGAATACGGCCCCCGTCAAAAACCAAAATTCGCCACCCTTGAAACGGCCAAACCCATCGACGACCTGCGCAAGAGACTTGTCGCGCTGGTCAAGGGAACGGACAAGGCCGGGGAGTTTTACCGGCATTTTCACTATGGCCTGTTTGCCTATATTTCCCACCGGCTGCCTGAGATTTCCGATGAGCTTTACCGGATCGACGACGCGATGATGGCGGGTTTTGGCTGGGAGATCGGGGCCTTCGAGAGCTGGGATGTTCTTGGCGTGCAGACAACCATCAACGAGATGAAGAAGGCGGGCTACGCGCCCGCGGCCTGGGTAGAAAATGTCGACACGTTCTATAAGGTAGAAAACGGGAAGCGCCTTTTTTACGACATCGCCACAAAGACCTACAAGCCCATCCCCGGCGCGGAGTCTTTTATCGTCCTGCGCAACTTCGAACAACAAACCGTTTGGAGCAACAGCGCCTGCCGGTTGTATCACCTGGGGGACGACGTACTGGGCCTGGAATGGAGCACCAAAATGAACTCGATTGGCGGTGAAGTGATCGAGGGTATTCAAAAGTCTATCGCGCTTGCCGAAGAAAAATACAAGGGACTGGTCATCGCCAACGAAGGGCCCAACTTCAGCGTGGGCGCCAACGTGGGGATGATCTTTATGCTGGCGGTGGAACAGGACTTCGACGAGCTGGACCTGGCGATCCGCACTTTTCAGAATACGGTCATGCGGGTACGCCACAGCGGCATCCCGGTGGTGATCGCCCCCCACGGCATGACGCTGGGCGGGGGTTGTGAAATGAGCCTTCACGCCGACAAGGTCTGCGCTTCGGCGGAAACCTATATCGGGCTGGTGGAACTGGGGGTGGGACTGATCCCCGGGGGCGGGGGAAGCAAGGAGTTTGCCCTCCGGGCCTCGGATGATATGCACGAAGACGAACCGGAAACCATTACCCTCAAAAACCGGTTCTTTACCATCGGTACCGCCAAAGTATCCACTTCCGCCCAGGAAGCCTACGGGCTGGGCATCCTCCGCAAAGGACACGACGAGGTCGTCATGAACCAGGGGCGGCGGATCAGCGAAGCCAAAAGGGCGGTCCTGGACCTGTATGACGCAGGGTATACGACCCCCGCACCCCGCAAAGACATCAAGGTCCTTGGGAAGATGGGGTTGGGCATGTTGTACACCGGGATCAACGGCATGTTCCGGGGCAATTATATCAGCGAGCACGACGTCAAAATCGCCCACAAACTCGCCTGGGTCATGTGCGGGGGCGATCTTAGCGAACCGACCCTGGTCAGCGAACAATACCTCCTGGACCTGGAAAGGGAAGCATTCCTAAGTCTTGCCGGGGAAAAGAAAACCCTGGAGCGGTTGCAATCCGTGCTGAAAGGAGGCAAACCGGTGCGGAATTGAGCTACCTTCATTTACGTAAACATCGAGAGACATGAACAAAAGGATTCTACCGCTGGCCGGCCTTCTTTTGGCGGCAGCTTGTCACAATACCCCGAAAGACGCCTATACCCTGACCGGCACCCTGACCGGGATCGACAGCGGGTGGGCGCAATTGCGCTACCCAAAGACGGACAGCACGGGGATGGTTACGGACTCGGCCAAGATCGTGGCCGGTAAGTTTACATTTCAAGGCGTGGCCGCCGAGCCTATGTTTTGTTACCTCATGGTCAAAGGCGGTTCTTATCCCGCCCGGTTTTTTCTTGAACCCGGTACGACGACCCTCACCGGCGCGGTGGATTCCCTGGGGACCGCCAAGATCAGCGGAGGCGCCACCGAAACCGAGTACCAGACATTTAAGGAAGACTCGAAAACATTCGACGACAGGGAAGCCTCGCTGGATTCCGCATACGAAGCTTCTCAGGGCAACAAAGCCATCATCGACAGCGTACAAAAGGCCTACGAGGTCATCGAGAAATCACGGGAGTCTTTTGTCAACCAATACATCAAAGCGCATCCCGCTTCCTTTGTCAGCGCCTACCAGATGCGCGACCGTTATTCCTATAACCCGGACGTGGCGCCCTTCGACAGTGCCTACAGCGGCCTGGACGAAAAGGTAAAACAGTCTTACATCGGCCGCGTGCTGGACAGCATGCTGGTCACCGCCCAAAAAACGGACGTAGGACAACCCGCCCCGGATTTTACCCTAAATGATACGGCCGGTAAACCCGTCCGTTTGTCGGACTACAACAAAGGCAAGGTCGTGCTGGTCGATTTCTGGGCCAGCTGGTGCGGTCCCTGCCGGGGGGAAAATCCTAACGTCGTCAAGGCCTACACGACCTATAGCCCGAAAGGCTTTACGGTGTTGGGGGTTTCTTTGGACGACAAAAGGGAACCCTGGGTAAAGGCCATTGGCGATGACAAGCTGGCGTGGACGCATGTCTCCGACCTCAAGGGTTGGTCCAGCAGCGTGGCCGCCCTGTACGGCATCCGCGGTATCCCCATGAACTTCCTCCTGGACAAGGACGGCAAGATCATCGGCAAGGGGTTGCGGGGCGATGCGCTGGAAAAGAAGCTGGCTAGCGTCTTACAATAAGGTCGTTAACGGCTGCTTCTATGCTGGGAAAAATAAACTGAAATCCCTCTTTCCTGATACGATGAGCGTCGACGGTGCAACTCTTCAGCACTTCGACGCTCATTTCGCCTAAGGCAATCTTTAGCAGGAAGGCAGGTACATGGACGGGGATAAAGAATTTACCCCTCAGCCCCCGGGCCAGCGCGAGCATCAGCGTTTTATTGGACACCGGCGACGGCGCTACGGCATTGTAGATCCCTTCCATCGACGGATCCTCGATGGCTTGCACGTACAAGCGGCAGAGGTCGGCAATATGTATCCAACTGATCATTTGACCGCCGCCGCCCAGGATGGCGGCAATGCCGGCTCGCAAAGGGGCGGCAAATGAGGGGAAAGCGCCCCCTTCCCGCGCGAGCACGATGCCGGTGCGAAGGGTAACCCTTCGTTTCCCCATCGTCGTTAACGGGGCGAGACTTTCTTCCCAGGCTTTGCAGGTGCTGCCCAGGAAGTCTTCGGCAGCTGGGTCCGTTTCAACGAAGGGCCGGGGACCTGAGCCGCCCGCGCGGCGGCTGCGCCCGCTCGTGCCACCGCCGCGCTCGTCCGCATCGGGTCCGTACCAACCTATGGCCGAGGCGGCGATCACGGCCTTCACCCGGTTTGGGTGCTGCCGCAGCACCTCCACGATCAGCGCCCCCGAAACGGTACGGCTCCGGACGATTTCCTGTTTCCGCCGTTTTGTCCAGCGGCCCTTTGCGACATTGGCTCCTGCCAGGTGTATGATGTAGTCCGTGTGAGGCAACACTTCTGCGGGAAATTGTCCGGTCCGGATGTTCCAGAGCGCGTAGGACAAAGGCGCAGATGCGTCCCAGGCCGGGACGTTTTTTACCGGCTGCCGCGTGAGCAAGACAACCTGGTGCCCCCTCTTCCCAAGCGCCTGTGACAGCGCTTTGCCGATCAACCCGGTTCCTCCGGTAATCATCACCGTAGCCATACTAATGTTTCATTTTTAACGTTTCGGGAGAGAGGGGAAATTAGTACTTTTATTTCAAGTTTATCGTCTATGCAATACGCACGTATCTTTTTGGGTTGGATCTGGCTGGTGGCGTTCCCCGCTGTTTTGTCGGCGCAACACATTACGTATTCGGAAGCCGACCGGGAGGACATGCGGCAACTGCGCTTCGATATCCTGGGGCGAATAGGGAACACCTACATGGTGTATAAAAATACCCGGTCGAAACACTTTATCACGGTATACGACCAGGACATGAAAGTGGTGAAAAACACCGACCTGGACGCCCTCAACGACCGCCTGATTAATGTGGACTTCGTCTCCTATACCGACTTTGCGTATATGATCTACCAGTACCAGAAAAGGGGTATCGTGTATTGCATGGCGCAGCAGATCGGGCCGGACGGAACGGTACGGGGAGAGCCCCAATTGCTGGACACCACCAACATCGGTATTTTCGGGGACAACAAGATCTATTCCACCATCGCCAGCGAGGACAAGTCCAAAATCATGATCTTTAAGATCAAGGGCAAAAGCAGCGACTACCTCACCTTTACCACCATTTTGCTGGGCCGGAACCTGGAGATGGAAAAGAAAAGCAGGTTTGTTTTCCGCGTGGAGCAGCACCGGGACCTCCTGACCGACTTTTATGTCAACAACGACGGGGACTTTATTTTTGCCCGTTGCGAGCGGGCAAGCACCAGGGACAATATCCTGCACGTGACCTTGGCGATGAAACCCGCCACGGGGGATTCCCTCCAGACCATGCCCATCGACTTCGGGAATATTTTCCTGGATGAGGTCAAGCTCAAGGTTGACAACTTCCACCAGCGGATCCTGGTGAGTTCCTTTTATTCGGGTAACCGGCGGGGTAATGTCGACGGCCTTTTTGTATCCATCGTCGATAAGACCGGTGCGGTCCCGCCCAAAAGCGACACCATCGCTTTCGGACAGGACCTCCGGGCCAGGGCCAAGGGCGAGAACTCGGTCAAGGGCGCCTTTAACGACTTCTTTATCAAACACGTCATCATTACCGGGAATGAAGGTTTCCTGGTCACCGCGGAAAGTGAATATTCCACCAGCAGGGGGTACCCCTTCAACCGGTACGATTACCTGTATGGTGCCAACCCTTATTTTTATCCGAACTATGACTACTACTATTATTCACCGTGGAGCAACTACGGCTGGAGCCCCTTTTACCGGTACGGGTACTACCAGCCGGTCCGGTATTACGCCGACAATATTGCCCTTTTCGCCCTGGATAAGGACGGCAAGCTGACCTGGTCCAACATCATTCCGAAGAGCCAGTACGACGACGACGAAGACAGCCGGCTGTCCTTCCAGATCATGCTCCAGGGGGGCGCCCTCCACTTCCTGTACAACGAGTGGAACCGCCGGACGCCCATCCTTTCCGACGATTCGGTGACTCCGGACGGACAGCTGACGCGCCAGGAGCCCCTGCACAACCTGGACCGGGGGTATGAATTCCTGATCCGGTATGCCCAGCAGGTCAGCGCGTCCCAAATGATCGTACCTTGCACGTACCGCAACAGCATTGCTTTCGCGCTTATCGATTTTGACGCTTCAACTCCATAAACGGTGGTCTATACTTTCCGGGAAAACAACGGTTTTAATGCTTTTCTCCTTTTTGCCTACGGCTTTCTGCTGAAGTTACCCTACTTCCTGCACCCGGTGATCCCGGATGCCACGCCGGCCGACGGCTTCCTGTACTATAAGCTGCTGGAATTCGTAGCGCCGGCGGGTCATTCCGCCCCGGTCATCTACCCGCTGATGGCTTACCTGCTGTTGTTTACCCAGGCCCTGACCTTTAACCAGCTGATCGGGGAACAACGGCTGATGTACAAACCCCACTACCTGGTGGCGATGTCCTACCTCCTGATCACGTCGCTGGTCCCGGAGTGGAACTACCTGTCCTCGGTCCTCATCACCAATTCCGTGATGGTCTGGGCTTGGCCGAGGATGGTCTCCCTGTACAATCATCCCCATCCCAAAACCATTATCTTCAACATCGGCCTGGCCTTGGGCGTGTGCAGCTTCTTCTACCTCCCCAGCCTCCTGTTCCTGCTGCTTTTGGGCGCCGCACTACTGATCTTCCGGCCCTTTTCCATCACCGAATGGCTGGTTGCTTTGGTAGGGATCTCGTGTCCTTATTACTTTCTTTTCCTTTATCTATATATGACGGACCAGTTTACGCTCTCCGTCCTGTTGCCGAACATGGCCATTAAATACCCCAAGTTCCATTTCGACTTTGTTTTTTCCACCCGGATCGTGCTGCTTGCGCTCCCCCTGCTGATCGGCTGGTACTATATACAGCGCAACCGCGGCCGGATGCTGATCCAGGTACGCAAAAGCGTCGCCCTGCTGTTGTTTTACCTGTGTTTTGCCCTGATCCTGCCGCTGGTGAACGGGTTTGCGGGGCTGGAGTACTGGGTCCTGGCGGTATTGCCGCTCTCCGTCTACCACGCCGCGGGCTATCTCTACGCCCGGCGGATCATCTGGGTGCAACTGCTGCACTGGCTGACGGTGCTGTTTATTGTGCTGTGCTTCGTCTTCGGGCACAAATAGGGCGGCCCGGCGCCGTAACGCAACAAAATGCTATCTTTGACGGGTAAATATTCAAGCATGAAGTTTGGTGTGGTGGTTTTCCCAGGTTCCAATTGCGACCGGGATATGTACGACGCATTAGCCCACGATATGGGCCACGAGGTCCGGATGCTGTGGCATAAGGACAAGGACCTCAGCGGTTTTTCGACGGATGACTGCATCGTGCTCCCGGGTGGGTTTTCGTACGGGGACTACCTCCGCTGTGGGGCCATTGCCCGCTTTAGCCCCCTGATGCAAAGCCTCCCCGGCTTCCTGGCCAGGGGCGGACGGGTCCTCGGGGTTTGTAACGGCTTCCAGATCCTTTGCGAGGCCGGTCTTCTGCCCGGCGCATTGCTCCGGAACGCCAACCAGCAATTTATCTGCAAGAACATCCATATCAAAGGCCAGGACGGCAGGGTCCTGCGCGTCCCGATCGCCCACGGCGAAGGCCGCTATTATGCAGACGACGCCACCCTGGATACCCTGGAAGTAAACGGGCAGGTCATCTACCGTTACTGCGACACGACCGGTAAAGCCGGCGCCAATCCCAATGGCTCCTTCCGAGACATCGCCGGTATCTGTAACGCCGACCGGACCGTTTTCGGCATGATGCCCCACCCGGAACGCGCCACGTCCGAGGCGTTGGGCAACACCGACGGCCGGGAAGTTTTCAAGGCCCTCCTGCTGAGCGAGGTGCCGGCATAGGTTCGACTTTATCACCATCCCCATAAGTATGCAAAAGATCGCTTTACTGGCACTGGCCCTGTGCACCGGGGTCTTTGTACAAGCACAGAACGGCAGCGCTACCCAGGTTCAATGGACCTATACCGCGAAGAAAATATCCGAAAAGGTCTACGAAGTGCACATGACCGCAAAGATCGGCGCGGGCTGGCACCTGTATGCCCAAAAGGCGGGTGACGGGCCGGTATCCACGTCCTTTACCTTTACCGCTAACCCGCTGCTGACCGCAACGGGTCAGGTCAAAGAGCTAGGCAAAAAGATCACCGTGTTCGAAGAGGCCTTCAAATCCAATGTGAGCTATTTCCAGAACACCGTGGATTTCGTCCAGACCGTCACGCTCAAGTCGCCGGTCAAGACAAGCTTTGCCGGGAAGGTGGAATTTATGGTGTGCAACGATCACGAGTGTTTGCCACCAACGGACGTGCCTTTTAGTGTTGCCTTATGAGGTACATTATAGCGGCAGCCCTTTTGCTGCTGGCGGGGGTCGTCCGTGCACAAGACTCTGTTCCCCGGTTTACTGCTACGTACCGTCGCCTGGATACGGCCACGGTGGAGGTCATCATTACCGCCCGGGTACAACCGGGTGTCCATTTGTTCTCCACGGTAAAAGTGGCCGATAGCCTGCCCTATTCTACGGTGACGCTGGATTCCGCCCTGACGCCCTTCCTGGCAGGCAGCCTGAAAGAACAGGGAAACCTTCAAAAAGAAGCGTCCCCCGATTTCAAGGGAGCGGAGGTCCACTTCTTTGCCGATTCCGTACAGTGGATACAGGACCTGAAGATCTCCGCCAGCCGTAAAAAGACGGTAGAGGGGACCGTGACCTACCTGGCCAAGGTCAAGGATCAATACCTTTCCGACGTGGCCCACTTTTCGGTAACGGTTCCCGCCGAAGCGCCGACCGCTCCGGCCGGCCCCGCCGAGAAATCCCTCTGGTTTATTTTCGTCAGCGGTCTCCTGGCCGGTTTCGGGGCCTTTGTCAGCCCCTGTATCTACGCCATGGTCCCCGTCACCGTCAGCTTTTTTACAAAACGCAGCACCAGCCGCGCCAAAGGCATTCAAAACGCCTTGTATTACTCCCTGTCGATCATGCTGGTGTATACGCTTTTTGGTTTCCTGATCACCCTGATCTTCGGCCAGGGTGCCCTCAATAGCCTGGCGAGCAGCGCGATCTTCAACATCGTGGTATTCCTGATGTTCCTGATTTTCGGGATATCCTTTTTGGGCGCCTTTGAGATTACCCTCCCCTCGTCCATCAGCAACCGGGTCGACGCAAAGGCCGGTTTAGGTTCCTTTTCCGGGCTCTTTTTCATGGCCCTCACGCTGGTGGTGGTGTCGTTCTCCTGTACCGTCCCCTTTATCGGGGGGCTGGCCGTGCTGACGACGCACGGGGGCAAAGTGGCCCCGATCGTTGGCTTCTTCGGGTTTTCGCTGGCGCTCGCGCTGCCGTTTGCATTGTTTGCCTTTTTCCCCTCCTTACTCAACCAACTGGCCAAATCCGGCGGCTGGCTGATGACGGTCAAGGTAACCTTAGGCTTCATCGAGCTCGCCCTTGCGCTCAAATTCCTGTCCAGCGCCGACCTCGCCTATCACTGGCGGATCCTGGACCGGGAAGTATACCTCAGCCTTTGGATTGTGATCTTTGGTTTGCTCGGCTTCTATCTGCTGGGCAAGCTCAAATTCGCCCACGACCAGGAACTGCCCGTCAACGACTATGGCATCCCCCACCTGACAATCCCCCGTCTTTTTTTCGCGATCGCCGCCCTGACGTTTACCGTGTACATGATCCCCGGTCTTTGGGGCGCACCGCTCAACGGCATCAGCGCCTGGCTCCCCGAAATGAAGACCCAGGATTTCAACCTCAACAGGGCGCCCGTGGCCGTCCCTGCCGGCCCCACCGACACCGCCCTGCGCCCCCGGAAATACACCGATTTTCTCGAATCCGAGATCAAAGGCGTGTCCACCTTCTTCGATTATACGGAGGCTGTGCGCGCCGCCAGCCTGGAACACAAACCCCTGCTCATCGACTTTACCGGTCACAGCTGCGCCAACTGCCGTAAAATGGAACGCGCGGTGCTCAACGACCCTGAAGTCATCAAGGCGCTCCAGGACCATTTTGTCGTCGTCTCCCTCTATGTCGACGACAAATACCGCCTGCCCGAAGACGAATGGGTCACGTCAAAAAACGACGGTTCCACCATTGAATACATGGGCGCCCGGAACCTCGACTTTGAAGTGGGGCTCACGGGGAACAACTCGCAGCCGCAGTATGTGTTTGTCGATCCCGTGAGCGGGAAGGTTCTCTTAAACGCGGGGGGGTATGACCCGGATGTGCCGAGGTTTTTGAAGATATTATCGGACGTGCAGCAGCAGTTCAAATAGAAAGCCGGGAAGACCCCGGCTTTCTTATTTGAATCTTATTCAATATCAATACATTGTATTGCTTTATGCATGAAATTTCAATGAATATTTAGTCAAATTACCCATCTGTTTTGTACCTTTGGTGAAGAAAAAGAGATAGACTATGGGAGCAGTAGATAAACTCAGAAAAAAACTAAAAGAGGGGGAGGTTTATCGGCGTAGCGATTTAGCCACTTGGTCATCTTCAGTAGATCGCGACCTGAATGACTTGGTAACTGAAGGGGCATTGCAAAAATTATCCCAAGGGCTCTTTTATTATCCAAGGCAGACGGTATTTGGGAAAACGCCACCGGATGAAAAAGTATTGGTGCGAAGCTTTTTAAAAGATGATAATTTCCTATTGACTTCTCCAAACGTCTTTAACAGTTTGGGGGTAGGGACAACTCAATTGTATAACACGAAGGTCGTATACAATCATAAACGACATGGCAAATTCAAATTTGGCAATCAGGAATTTGATTTTCGTGTAAAACATCATTTTCCCAAAAAGCCGACAACGGAATTTCTGTTGGTCGACTTGGTAAATAATCTTGATACGCTGGCGGAGGATAAAGCAAGCGTATTGAAAAACGTAGCTGATAAGGTAACCAGCATGGACAAGAAGGCACTGAAAAGATCTGTTGCCCAGTATGGCAGTGTTAAGACGAAGAAGATATTTGCACCTTTAATATAGGTTTATCCCTATTGCTATGCCGCTGGATTACTTGCATAATCATAAAGAGTTTCCTGAACTATTGAGAATCGTCGGCGATCAAATGGGCATTCTACCGGCCTTGATCGAAAAGGACTATTGGATCATGCACGTACTTTATGGCTTGAAACAACAGGGATTCGATTTTGAAATGAAGGGCGGAACTTCATTGTCCAAGGGCTTTAAAATCATTGACCGGTTTTCAGAAGATATAGATATATATATTCATCCGCCTCCCGATATGGGCGTAGAGGAAAATTGGAAAAAAGACAAACCCATTCATGTTGAATCACGACAAAAATACTTTGAGTGGCTCGCGGGTGCAATAAAAATAGGTGGAATCAATGATGTTCAAAGAGATAAAGCCTTTGATAATAAAATATTTACCAGCGCGGGGATAAGACTCTACTATCCTAGCCATACAGAACCAGTAGATGGACTAAAGCCGGGTATTCTCTTGGAAGTAGGTTTTGATACTGTGACGCCAAATGAGAAGCTATCAATTAGTTCCTGGGCTTTGGACTTGGCATTAAATACCATTAGCGGTCAGATTGTCAATAATACGGCCACTGACATCTCGTGTTATCAGCCCGGTTATACCTTGGTAGAAAAACTGCAAACCATTGTGAGGAAGTTTCGCAGGGAGCAAGAAACTGGCGAGGAGAACCCCAATTATATGCGACAATACTACGATGTAAGTCGATTGCTCCTCAGAAAGGAAGTGCAGGCATTTATTGGCACCAAAGAATACCAGGATCATAAAGCAGTGCGGATCAAGGGGAAGGACAATGAAATACCGCTTTTGGAAAACGAAGCCTTTTTGCTGTCTGATCCGAAGCTAAGAAAGAATTTCGCTGTACGCTATGCTAAAACGGCGAGTTTGTACTATAAAGGCCAACTCCCCTTCGAGGAATTACTGGCTATCATACAAGAAAATTTGCCAAAACTTTAGTCTGAGGCCCCCTTAAAACTCGAACCCCCGGGACGAAACCCAGGGGTATTTGCAGGCAAGCGCGTGAGTATTCACAACGCAATCTGTTTTTCGGCCATCATCTTGCGGAGGTTGATCAACCCGTAACGCATGCGGCCTAAGGCGGTATTGATGCTGCAGTTCGTGTGTTCTGCGATCTCTTTAAAACTCAGTTCGCCGTAGTGGCGGAGGACGATGACTTCCCGTTGTTCTTCGGGGAGCTTGTCCAACATTTTGCGGACCCTGTCGTGGCTCTGACGCTGCATCATCTTCTTGTCCGCACCCTCTTCGGTGAAATGCAGGACTTCGAATATGTCTCTGTCGTCGCTCGTCTTGATCACCGGAGTCCGGCGTACCCTGCGGAAGTGATCAACACACAAATTGTGTGCTATTCGCATCGCCCAGGGTAAAAACTTTCCCTCATCTGTGTACCGTCCACTCCTCAGGGTATCGATAACCCGGATGAAAACATCCTGAAAGATGTCTTCAGCAAGGTATTTGTCCTTGATTAACAGGAAAATAGAAGTATAGATTTTATCCTTATACCTCATTACCAGGGTCTCAAGGGCAAGCGCATTACCGTCCGCAAATAAGCGGATCAGCTGCTGATCGGATAATTGATGCATGGGCTGCATAGATTCCTACTATGTTAATTATCAATGGTTTTTCAAAAGAACAGCGTAGAAATCGGTCAATATGCGATCTTTTTAAATGATTAAGGATGTTATAAAAGTAATCTTTTTCCTGAAAATATAACAAATTATATAGATTACTTCCCCGTAAAGTTTCACGGGTTTGTAAAATTACTAAACGCCTTCGCAAAAAGGGTGGTTGTAAATGGTAACTTTGCTGCTCCATCATGAATAAGGACGATATCTTCATAAAGGGCGCCCGGGTCCATAACCTAAAAAATATCTCCGTTTCCATTCCCCGTAACAAGCTGGTCGTCGTGACCGGCGTGTCGGGTTCCGGTAAGTCGTCGCTGACCATCGATACCCTGTATGCGGAGGGGCAGCGCCGGTACGCCGAAAGCCTGAGCGCCTACGCGCGCCAGTTCCTGATGCGGATGAATAAACCGGATGTGGATTACATCAAGGGGCTTTGCCCGGCCATTGCCATCGAGCAAAAGGTCATCACCCGGACGCCCCGGTCTACCGTCGGGAGCATGACGGAAGCCTACGACTATTTGAGGCTGCTTTTTGCCCGCGCCGGAAAGACGATTTCGCCGGTCTCCGGGCGGGAGGTGAAAAAGGACGACGTCCGGGATGTCGTGGATGCGATCAAGGCGCTGGCTGAAGGCGACCGCGTACATATCCTTGTACCGTTCCTGCACCATGCGCGCCGCGACCCCGCTGAAGAAATGAATATCCTTCTTCAGAAAGGGTTTACACGGTTATATGTGCCTTCGGTAAAAAAGGGCGAGGCCGGGACCGTCATCCGCCTGGAGGAAGCCCTGGAGGCGAAAGACCCCGGATCGCTGACGCCTGCGGCCAATACGTTTGTCCTGGTAGACCGCCTGGTCGTCAAACCCTTTGACGAAGACGACGAGCACCGCATCGCCGACTCCGTTTCCACGGCCTTTTACGAGGGCGAAGGCGCGCTCCTGCTGGAAGTGAACGGCACGACGACCCTGTCTTTCTCAAACCGTTTCGAGCTCGACGGGATGACCTTCGAGGAACCGGCGCCGAATCTTTTTTCCTTCAATAACCCCTTTGGGGCCTGTCCGACCTGCGAAGGGTTTAGCCAGGTCCTGGGGATTGATGAGAACCTGGTCATCCCCGACAAACGCCTCAGCGTTTACGAAGGCGCGGTGGCCCCCTGGAAGGGGGAAAAGCTGGGCCTGTGGAAGGAGCAGTTTGTCAAGGGCGCACGGAAAAACAATTTCCCCGTCCATAAACCCGTCATGGACCTGACCAAAGCGCAATACGAGGAGCTTTGGAACGGGTCGCCCCACTTTTACGGCATCAATGCCTTTTTTAAAGAAGTCGAGGATAACCTGTACAAGGTCCAATACCGTGTCTTGTTGTCGCGCTACCGGGGAAGGACTACCTGCCCGGACTGTAAGGGCTACCGCCTGAGAAAGGAGGCCCTGTATGTCAAGGTCGGCGGTCTGCATATCGGGGAGCTGTGCGAGATGCCGGTCAAGGACCTCCAGGCCTGGTTCGACAAACTCGTCCTGACTCCTCATGAACAGGGCGTTGCGAGCCGGATCCTCATCGAAATCCACCAAAGGCTAAAAACGTTGATGGATGTGGGTTTGGGGTACCTGACGTTGAGCCGTCTAGCGAATTCCCTGAGTGGGGGCGAGAGCCAGCGGATCCAGCTCACGCGTTCCCTGGGGAGTAACCTCACCGACTCTTTGTACATCCTTGACGAGCCCTCCATCGGGCTGCACTCCCGGGATACAGAGCGGCTGATCAGCGTCCTGAAAGAGCTCCGCGACTTAGGCAACACTGTCGTCGTGGTGGAGCACGACGAGCTCATGATGCGCCAGGCCGACCATGTCATCGACATGGGCCCCCTGGCCAGTTACCAGGGCGGGACGGTCGTTGCCGAAGGAGACTATGACGCCATCATCCGGAACGCCGAAAGCCTGACTGGCAAATACCTCCGCGGGGAATTGTCCATCGACCCGCCCGCAAAGGTCCGCACCTGGAACCGGTCCATCAAGGTCGAAGGCGCGCGCCAGAACAACCTGAAGGATATTACCGTCGAGTTCCCGCTGGGTGTGTTTACCGTCGTCAGCGGCGTGAGCGGAAGCGGCAAGACCACCCTGGTCAAGCAAATTCTTTACCCCGCGCTTCAACAGCTCAAGGGAGAGTTCACCGATAAACCCGGTTTGTTCCAGGGGCTCAGCGGAGACGCGGACTACCTGTCCCAGGTGGAAATGGTCGACCAGCACCCGATCGGCAAGTCCTCCCGGAGCAATCCCGTCACCTATATCAAGGCGTATGACGAGATCCGGGACCTTTACGCCCGTCAACCCCTGAGCAAACTAAGGGGCTTCCAGCCAAAGCATTTTTCCTTTAACGTGGATGGCGGTCGCTGTGACGCCTGTAAAGGGGAGGGGGAACAGGTCGTGGAAATGCAGTTCCTGGCCGATGTACACCTGACCTGCGAAGTCTGCGGTGGCAAGCGCTTTAAGGAAGAAGTGCTCGAAGTCACCTACAAGGGCAAGAGCATCTACCAGGTGTTGGAAATGAGTGTGGACGAGGCGATCTCGTTTTTCGCGGATGAATCGGATGTCGTGGCTAAAATAAGCCCGCTGAGCGACGTAGGGCTGGGTTATGTCAAGCTGGGTCAGTCCAGCGACACCCTGTCCGGGGGCGAGGCGCAGCGCGTCAAGCTGGCGTCCTTCCTAGGCAAGGGCCGCGCCCAGGGGCACATCCTGTTTATCTTTGACGAGCCCACGACGGGGCTTCACTTTCACGATATTAAAAAGCTGCTGGCATCCTTTAACGCGCTGATTGCGCAGGGGCATAGCATACTCGTCATCGAACACAATACCGATGTCCTCCGGAGCGCGGACTGGCTCATCGACCTTGGCCCTGGCGCCGGCGACGAAGGCGGATCACTCGTATATGCGGGGCCACCCGCGGGCGCCAAAAAAGTGGCGGGCAGCCTTACGGGGAAGTTCCTGTAAGGCGCCGGGCCCGTGCCCGGTGCCGGTGTGCCCGGTGCCGAGCCTCCACGGGCGTGCCGTAACGCAGCGAAGGGGTATGTTTTTTTCTTTCTTTTCCGTAGGACTTAAATACACATTGCGCGCCTTAATCCTACGGAAAAGAAAGAAAAAAACATACCCCTTCGCTTTCATACGCGGCAGGCTTGGCGATATTGCCAAAGCCTAGCGCAGCCGGTCCAAACTCTTTACCAGCTTCTGGTCCTTACGGATCCCGCGCATCGCGAGGATCAGCCCGATGATGACAAGGATCGGGAGGGCGATCCCGGCCCGGAATGACCCGTCCGAATAGGTCGCGGCAGCTTTTACCACGTCGATCTGGTGGTTCTCCAGTACCAGCAACGCGATCGCCAGGACGATACCCAGCACGCACAACCGGAGCTGAAGCGGCCGTTGTTTGAACAGGAAGATGGTGCCAAAACATACCACCGCGAGCAACACGACTGCCAGGTATACGAGAAAGCTCGAATTATTGGCGTAGTATAATTGGTTGGTCGAGTCCTTCAGGGTGACCTTGAAAAAGGCCAGCTCGAAGGCGGCTAAGGTGAGAAGCCCGGACAAAAGAAGCCAGACGGTTTGAATGCGTTGAATCATAAGTTGAGGTGTTTATGAGTTGCGGCGGCGGGCTAAGCGGACAATTTAGCCCGCCGCCGCAACACCGCTAATAATTTGCCCTTCGGGCTAGGCGCCTGTGGCGCCTATTTGAGTTCAGGGTAGAGCGGGAACTGCTCCATGAACGCTTTCACCTCACCTGCCAGCTTGCCCAGCACCGCCTCATCATCCGCGTTCATAAGCGCCTTGTCGATCGCGCTGACGACAAACTCCATGTGGCTTTCCTTCATGCCCCGGGACGTGATGGCGGGGACCCCGACACGAATACCGGAAGTGACAAAAGCGGATTTATCGTCAAAAGGCACCATGTTTTTGTTGACCGTAATCTCGGCCTTCCCCAGCACGCCTTCCGCTTTTTTGCCGCTGATGTTCTTGTTGCGGAGGTCGATCAGCATGAGGTGGTTGTCCGTACCACCGGAGATCAATTCGTATCCCCGGTCGACAAAGGCCTTGGCCATGGTCTGGGCGTTGGACACGATTTGTTTGGCATAGCTCGTGAATTCGTTGCTAAGCACTTCGCCAAAGGCGATGGCCTTGGATGCAATGATGTGTTCGAGCGGGCCGCCCTGGGTGCCGGGGAAAACGGCGAGGTCGATGAGGTTGCTCATCAGGCGGGTATTGCCTTTCACGTCTTTCAGCCCAAACGGGTTGTCAAAGTCGTTCTTCATCAGGATGAGACCGCCACGGGGACCGCGCAGGGTCTTGTGGGTCGTGGTCGTAACAAAGTGACAATGGTCGAAGGGAGAAGCCAGCAATTGTTTGGCGATCAAACCGGCCGGGTGGGCGATGTCCGCCATGACAAAGGCCCCGATCTGGTCGGCGACCTTGCGGATGCGGGCGTAGTCCCAGTCGCGGCTGTAGGCGGAAGCCCCGCATATAATCAGCTTGGGTTTTTCGGCGAGGGCGGTTTTTTCGAGGTGGTCGTAGTCCACGCGACCGGTCTCTTTGACGACGCCGTAAGAAAGGGCGTGGTAGAGTTTGCCCGAGAAATTAACCGGAGAACCATGGGTCAGGTGACCACCCATGCTCAGGTCCAGCCCCAGGATCTTGTC
The DNA here is from genome assembly GCF_004366355.1 of Dinghuibacter silviterrae. Taxonomy (NCBI): domain Bacteria; kingdom Pseudomonadati; phylum Bacteroidota; class Chitinophagia; order Chitinophagales; family Chitinophagaceae; genus Dinghuibacter; species Dinghuibacter silviterrae. The sequence continues at coordinate 1,439,498 of NZ_SODV01000001.1, forward strand.
CCCGGGTTGGAGAATGGCCTGCATCAGGGCCGAGTTGGCCTGGGCGCCGGAGTGCGGCTGGACGTTGGCGTAAGCACAGCCAAACATTTCTTTTGCCCGGTCTATGGCCAGCTGTTCTACCTGGTCGACGATTTCGCAACCCCCGTAGTACCTTCTGCCGGGGTAACCTTCCGCATATTTGTTGGTCAGTACGCTGCCCATGGCCTGAATCACCTGCAGGCTGGCGAAGTTTTCGGATGCGATCAGCTCGATGCCATGGCGTTGACGTTCCAGTTCTTTGTGGATCAGGTCAAATACGATTTCGTCTCTATGCATGAAGGAGTATATTTAAGCCGCAAAAATAAGGTTAAAATTCCCTTGCGGAAAATCACTATTTTCACGCCCCGGGAATCGAAAGGCTAAAACGATTTTAACAATGAAGGCAATTATACCGGTGGCCGGTGCGGGGACACGCTTACGTCCACATACCTACACCCAGCCTAAGGCATTGATCCCCCTGGCAGGGAAAACCATCCTCAGCATCATTGTAGACCAGCTCCAGGACGCCGGTATACAGGAATTCATCTTTATCATCGGCTATCTCGGTCACAAGATCCGGGATTATGTCAAGGAAAAATATCCGTACCTCCAGGTCCACTTCGTAGAACAAAACGAGCGTCAGGGCACGGGTCACGCGATCTCCCTGACCAAGGACATCGTCGACGGGGACGAGGTATTTATCGTATTGGGCGACACCATCTGTGAGTATGACGTGCGCGAGGTGCTGGCGAACCCGAACTCCCTGTTGGGCGTAAAACGCGTCGACGACCCCCGGGACTTCGGGGTGGCGGAGGTGGAAGAAAGCGGTCTCATCAGCCAGGTCGTGGAAAAACCCCAGATCCCCAAGTCCAACATGGCCCTCGTCGGTTTGTACAAGATCCGGGATACGCGGGTGATGTTTGATTGTCTGTCCACCGTCAGCCATCAGCCCCACCCCAGCCGGCCCTACGACTTCAACCTGACCGACGCCCTGGAGTGTATGATCCGCCAGGGTTGTATTTTCCACGCTTTCAAGGTCCAGAACTGGTTCGATTGCGGCCGCAAGGAAACGCTGCTGCAATCCAACGCCATCCTGCTCAAGAAGTTTGGGAGCAACATCGCGTCCAACCATAAGTTCGACAACTCTATCCTCATCCCGCCTGTCAGCATCGCCGAGGGGTGTGACATACGGAACTCCATCGTCGGCCCCAACGTTGCCATCGGGGACGGCACGGTGATCAACTCCAGCATCATCCGCAATTCCATCATCGGCGCCTATTCCAACCTTACGGAGATCGTGTTGACCGAATCCCTGATTGGGAGCGACGCGTCCATCAAGGGCGAAAGCCGCAGCCTGAATATCGGCGACAATACCGAAATCGCACTGGGATGAACCGGGTCACCACCCTTTTCGGTACCCGTTATCCCATCGTCCAGGCGGGGATGGTCTGGGCCAGCGGCTGGCGGTTGGCCAGCGCCGTGAGCAACGCGGGTGGTCTCGGCCTCATCGGGGCCGGTAGTATGTACCCCGACGTTCTGAGAGAACACATTCGGAAATGCAAGGCGGCGACGGACGCGCCGTACGGCGTCAATATTCCGCTTTTGTACCCGGATATAGACAAACACATAGACATCGTTTTAGCGGAACGGGTCCCCATCGTCTTTACCTCCGCCGGTAACCCCAAAACGTGGACCGGGATGCTAAAGGAAAAGGGCGTCACCGTCGTACACGTGGTCAGCAGCGCTCTTTTTGCCCGAAAGGCGGAACAAGCCGGTTGCGACGCCGTCGTGGCTGAAGGTTTTGAAGCCGGGGGCCACAACGGGCGGGAGGAAACCACCACCCTCGTCCTGGTGCCCGAGGTCTGTGCCTCGGTGTCCATCCCCGTCATCGCCGCCGGAGGCATTGCCACCGGCCGGGGTATGCTGGCCGCCATGGTCTTAGGCGCCTCCGGCGTACAGATGGGCAGCCGGTTCGTCGCCAGCGAGGAAGCGTCCTCCCATATCGCCTTCAAAAATGCCGTGCTGGCCGCGAAGGAAGGAGATACCTTTCTGACGATGAAGCAGTTAACACCTGTCCGGTTGCTCGTCAATGCGTTTTACAAGGCCGTCCGCGCCGCCGAGGCCCGGGGAGCCAACCCGGAGGAACTGCAAGCCTTGCTGGGAAACGGTCGTGCCAAAAAAGGCATGTTTGAAGGGGACCTGGACGAAGGGGAGCTTGAAATTGGACAGGTCAGCGCCCTTTTGCACGAAATTCTCCCCGCCGGCGACATTGTCCGGAGGGTTTGGAAGGAATTTCAGGAAGCCTTGCAAAATCCAACAGATTTTACGTAGTTTAGTCCTCGAAATTGCTAAAAATGGTCAAGCATTACCTCTTCTTCTGCAGTCTTATGCTTACCGCCTTTGCCGCCGGCGCCACCAACACAACGGGTGCACCGGGGAGCAATGGGAACAGTAATATCACGGGCACGGTCATGACCGATTGCGCAAAGCCGCTCAAACAGGTCACCGTCGTGGTGTCTTCGCCTTGTCTGTTAAAGCCCCAGGCGGTTGAAACGGATGAGAATGGAAACTTTTTCATCGGCCAGTTGGAGCCTTGTGTGTACAAGCTGACGTTCGAGTCCAATGGGTACAAAAAGGTCACCACCGAAAAGGTCGTCGTAACCCCCGACAAAAAGACCCAGCTCAAAGTACAGTTGCAACCCGACTGTATGTGGAACGATTCCGACCACGGGACTTTTTCCAATCAATTGCAGATTTACGAGTAAGACATTACGTGTTAGACATTATGTATAACAAAAAGCAGCCCGTTGAGGCTGCTTTTTTGTGCGCGCGGCGACCCGTTAGGCCTTTTTCATCCCCCAGCGAATCATTTCTTTAAAGGTTACCTTCTTCCCATAGAGCAGGATCCCGGTCCGGTAAATCTTCCCGCAAAACCACGTGGTAAACAAAAACCCACCGACGAGCAACACCATACTCGCGAGCAACTGCCACAAGGGTATCGTCGGCACCCCGTAAGGAATCCGTCCCATCATGACAATGGGGGAGGTGGGGGGGAAAATGCTGGCAAAAACCGCGAGGCTGCTGTTGGGGTCTGCGGTGGCCTTCATCATGACGACAAGGCTGAAGACCACCATCAGCGTGATGGGCATGACCATCTGCTGGGCTTCCTGGGCATCGTCCGACACCGCGCTGCCGACGGCGGCAAAAAGAGAGGCGTAGAGCAGGTAACCACCCACGAAGTAAAAAATAAGGCAACCGATGATCAGGGCGAAGTTCAGCGACCGGGCCTGGTCCAGCAGCGACATCAGCATATTTCCCGCGCCCATGCTGTGCAAGGACTGGCCGATCTGGGGAAAGGCCACCGGGATGATGAGCTGCAGGACATAAATCAACACGCCCCAGATTAAAAACTGGGTAAGTCCCACCGCACCAATGCCCAAAATTTTCCCCAACATCAGTTGGAACGGCCGGACGGAGCTGATGATGACTTCCGCGATGCGCGTTGTTTTTTCCTCCATCACGCCGCGCATGACGGTGGTGCCATAAATCAGCAGGATGAAATAAATAAGAAAACCCGCAATGTACCCCACGCCCCTGGCGACGTCGGACACGCTTTTACGCGCCTCGTTGCCGATGGTGGCCGCGAGGGCAATGTCGGGGGTAAGCTCCTTGATCTTGACGGCGTCTATATGCGCGGCCTGCATCCTGCGATGGCTGATCATGGCCTCCAGGATGGCGTTCAGGTCGCCCTGGGCGCCGGAGCCCGCTTCGGACTTGCGGTGGAACTGCAAAAGACCGGGGTCTTCGATGGTATTAAGAGGAACCAGCAGGTACCCGTCAAAGCCCTGTTTGTCGTAATTGTTCGCAATATCTTCCGCCTGGCCGACGGGGAACAACTGAAAGGTGAATTCCTTTTGGTGGAGGTCCTGCCCGGCGAAAAGACCTTCCTGGTCGACGACGGCGATCTTTTGTTCGGTGGTATTCCCGCTGATCGATACGTAGATGATGGCTACATAAAATCCGATGATGATCAGCGGAATGATGATGGTGACGAGCAAAAAGGATCTTTTCCTGACCCGCGTCAGGTATTCCCGCTGAAAAACGAGTCCTGTCTTGTTCATGCCTGTACGTTTTGAAATTGACGGGCCAGGGGCGTGCCCTCGACCAGCTTTATAAAAATGTCGTTGAGTGACGGAAGGATCTCCTGGAAGGAGGAAACAAGCGCGCCCTGGCCGATGTAATAACTAAGGACGTCGTTCGACGAGTATCCGTTGTTGATGCGGAGCACGAGGCTGCCTGCGTTTTGCTGGACGATGTCGAACGAGGGATGCGCGCCGTTTGCAGCCGCGGCGCCCGCGACGTCGAGGCGATAGAGGTTTTCTTTAAAGTCCTGCTTCACCCCCGCGACGGTCCCGTCCAGGATTTTCTTGCCCTGGTTGACGAGGACGATCCGGTCGCAGATCTCCTCCACCTGCTCCATGCGATGGGTGCTGAAGATGACGGTCGAACCGGCGCGGGCGAGCTCATAGATCTCGTCCTTGATCAAATTAGCGTTGACCGGGTCCAGACCGCTAAACGGTTCGTCGAGGATGATCAGCTTCGGCCGGTGGAGGATGGTCGTGACAAACTGTAGCTTTTGCCCCATGCCCTTGGAGAGGTCCTGGGTCTTTTTGTTGTACCACGTGTCCATATCCAGTTTGCCAAACCAGTACCGGATCTTTTCGGAGGCCTCCTGTTTGCTGAGGCCCTTCAGCCTCGCCAGGTAAAGGGCCTGGTCGCCGATCTTCATTTTTTTGTACAGACCTCTTTCCTCGGGCATGTACCCGATGTGGACCAGGTCGGTCTCCGGTTGAAAGGGGCGTCCATCAAAAAGGATTTGTCCGCTGTCGGGGAAAAAAATCCCCGTAATCATCCGCAGCAGGGTCGTCTTTCCCGCCCCGTTGGGTCCCAGGAGACCGAAGATGCTTCCGGAGGGGATGGAAAAGCTGATGTCGTCCACCGCTTTTTGCGTGGCGTAGTACTTTTTTAGATGTTGTACTTCCAGTATTGGGCTCATACGGTACTGTTGGTGGAGGAAAAGTAAAGAATGTTACGTCGCCTGACGTGTTTTTTTTACGGGAGGCGCGCCGCGATCGCCGCCGCGACGCGCTCCCCGTCCATAGCGGCGCTGACGATGCCCCCTGCATAACCGGCGCCCTCTCCGCAGGGGTACAAATTGTCGACCTGCGGATGCGCCAGCGTCACCGGATCCCGCGGGATCCGCACAGGCGAGGACGTGCGGGACTCGGTCGCGACAACGACGGCGTCGTTGGTGAAATAGCCGGGCATTTTTCGTCCGAAGTCGACAAAAGCCTTTTGTAGACCTTCGTAGACAAACGGGGGCAATACTTCTTCCAGGGGTACCGACCGGAGACCGGGTATATAAGAAGAGGAGGGGAGGGTGGATGATAGCCGGCCGGCGGCGAAGTCGGCCATGCGTTGGGCGGGCGCTACGAGGGCCCCGCCACCGGCCTCGAAGGCCTTTTGCTCCACGGCGCGTTGGTAGGCGACACCGGCGAGGGGACCAAACCGCGCAAAGGGCAGGACCTGGAGTTCGTCGATGCTGGTGACGATGCCGCTGCACGCAAAGGCATTGTCGCGCTTGGACGGAGACCAGCCGTTGACAACAACCTCACCGGGTGCGGTGGAGGCAGGGGCGATGATGCCGCCGGGGCACATGCAGAACGAAAAGACGCCGCGGCCGTCGACCTGCTCAACGAGGTTATAGGCAGCAGGTGGCAGGAAAACGTCCCGCACCGTGCGGTGGTATTGAATGCTGTCGATGAGGGCCTGGGGATGTTCGATGCGGACGCCGAGGGCAAAGGGTTTGAAGTGGATGTCCACGCCCTGGGCGTGTAAGAATTCGAATACATCGCGGGCCGAGTGGCCGGTGGCGAGGAGGACGGCGTCGCCTTCATGCTGATGGCCGGCCGCGGTGATGACGCCGCGGATGCGCGCGCCGTCCTCCGCGAACAGCAGCCCGCTCACTTTTTCCTCAAAAAGAAACCGCCCCCCACACGCGAGGATGTGCTCGCGCATCGCCGTCATAATCTGCGGCAGCTTGTTGGTGCCGATGTGGGGGTGGGCTTCGTATAAGATCTTGTCCTCGGCCCCGAAACGGACAAAGAGGTGGAGGATGCGGTCAATATCGCCCCTTTTGTTGCTGCGCGTGTACAGTTTGCCGTCGCTATAGGTGCCGGCGCCGCCCTCTCCGAAGCAGTAGTTGCTGTCGGGGTTGACGATGCCTTCCCGGTTGAGCAGCGCGAGGTCCCTTCGTCTTGCGCGGACGTCCTTGCCCCTTTCGAGGAGAACGGGACGGATGCCGAGTTCGAGGAGACGAAGGGCGGCAAAAATACCGGCGGGACCGGCGCCCACGATGAGCACCTGGCGCGCGGCATTGTGCACGTCCTGGAAATGGAACGTTTTCGGCGGGCGGCCGGTAAAGGGTTCGTCGAAGAAGGCCTTTACCGTAAGCTGGACCCAGGGCTGTTTACCGCGCGCATCTATGGATCGCTTCTGGAGGTAAAAGCCCGTAAGCGATGAAAGCGGCCTTGCGGTCGCTTCCGATATATGTTGCATGACGATTTCCCGGTTGTCCGCCTGTGAAGGCGTCATGCGTAGGGTGAGGTCCTGCTGCATCCTTAGAAGGGCAGGTCGTCCACAAAATCAGGCGGTGCGGAAGAAGGGGAAGAGGCTCCGTAATCGGGGATAGCATCAACGCCGGATGAAGCCGAAGCGCCCAGTTGAACTTGTTCAAGTCTCCAGGCGTCCAGGTTGGTGATGTAGTTGACGCGGCCGTCTTTTTCCCAACGGCTTCCCTTTATATTAAAAGAGACCTTGACTTCGTCACCAATGTTGAAGCGGTCGACCAGCGTAACCCTGTCCTGCACGCTTTGGAACTTGACGTAGTTGGTGATGGACCGGCCGCCGATGTCTTCGGTTTTTTCGATGACGAATTCCCGCGTTTTAAAGGTGCCCGTCCTCTGGACGGTGTCATATTTGGCCACTAATTTACCAGTGATCTCGTAGCTCATGTAACGAATGATTTAAACCGCGAAAGTACGTAAAGCTGGCATGCAAAATATATCTTGTCACAAGGATTGTCGCGAGCATAAAATTTTGTACTTTCCAAGAACACTCGACCCGTTGATTGCTTACCGGAATTTTGCCACGCATCCCGTCCAATGATTTTCGCCTATACGTCCAGAAGTAGCACGCTTTTTGCAAACCAGAAAAACGGTTTGCCGTAACAATTTGTTTATCATAATCCTTTTGCATTTTCGATTCCTTGTCCAGCAAAAACCTATGCGTTTGATGTGCGTGAAACTCAAGCCAGGTAAGCATTTCAGGAAACTGATCGCGGTAGATGGACGCTTGGGTGTGTAGGTTGTAGGCGTTGTAGCAAAGAAAAAAATTTGTTGAATTCAGATTCTGTCTTTATTGGGAAAAAAAGAAGGCAGTAAAAATTTTTTTTTCAACATTTTCTTTTGATATTCGCTGTCCTGCTCAAAAAAACTTTATCGAAACAGCGCGTTCAAAAGGCTCACTAGATGATGTATAAGTTCAAGGTCCAAATATTATTAACTCTATTATAAAAATTGCTTAAGGTACAATGACGAAAACTTGCGATAAAGTTTGGGATACTTGTCTCTCTATCATAAAGGATATCGTAGAATGGCAGCATTTTAAGACTTGGTTCGAGCCCATTACACCGGTTGATTTGAAGGAGAACGTTTTAACGATACAAGTCCCCAGCCAGTTTTTTTACGAGTACCTCGAAGAACATTATATAGGCCTTTTGGGTAAAACGCTAAAGCGGGAGCTGGGCAAGGAAGCCCGGTTGGAATACAGGATCATGATGGACAGCGGGAACCAGGCCAGTAAGCCCATTACCATGGATGTGCCCGCACAAGGGTATAAAACATATACCAACAACGAAATGGATTTTCCGCTGGTGATCAATAACCCCGTCAAGAACCCCTTCGTCATACCGGGGTTGAAAAAGGTACAGATCGACTCCCAGTTGAACCCGGTATACACCTTCGATGCCTTTATCGAGGGGGATTGCAACCGGGTCGCCCGTCGCGCGGGCAAAACGGTCGCGGAAAAACCCGGTGCCACTTCCTTTAATCCCCTGGTCATCTATGGTGGGGTAGGGCTGGGGAAAACCCACCTCGCCCAATCCATCGGCAACGAGGTCAAGCACACGCATCCCGGCAAAGTCGTCCTGTACGTCAGCTCGGAGAAGTTCATCAACCAGTTCATGGACCATAGCCGCAACAACGCGGTCAATGACTTTATCCACTTTTACCAGCTCATCGACGTATTGATTATAGACGACGTCCAGTTCTTCAGCCGTGCGGAAAAGACACAGGATGCGTTCTTCGCGATCTTCAACCACCTTCACCAGAGCGGGAAGCAGCTGATTCTGACGTCCGACAAACCGCCCAAAGACCTGGACGGGGTGCAGGAACGCCTCCTGAGCCGTTTCCGCTGGGGGTTGAGCGCGGATTTGCAGGTGCCCGACTACGAGACGCGGATCGAGATCCTGGAAAGGAAAATGAAGAACGACGGCCTGGATATGTCCAAGGAAGTCGTCAAGTACCTGGCCTATAACATCAGCAGCAACGTCCGGGAGCTGGAAGGCGCGCTGATATCCTTGCTGGCCCAGTCGTCCCTCAACAAACGGGAGATCGACCTGGAACTGGCCAAAAAAGTGCTTCGTAATTTTGTAAAGACCTCCTCGAAAGAGATTACCATAGAAACCATCCAGAAGATGGTGTGTGATTTCTTTAACGTCCCTTACGACAAACTCCTCGAAAAAACCCGGAAACGGGAGGTCGTTCAGGCCCGCCAGATTACCATGTACCTGGCCAAGATGTTTACGAAAAATTCCCTGAAGACGATCGGGGAACATTTCGGCGGCCGGGACCATACCACGGTCATCCACTCCTTCCAGACGGTCAAGGACCTCATGGATACCGACCTCCTTTATCGTGAAAGCGTTATGGAGCTCCAGCAAAAGATACAGCTCGCCGCGATGTAACCATTTTTTGCATAAACTTGTGGGAGCAATGTCATGAACGATTGCGCACCATCCGAGTCGGAGCTCCTGCAGAAAATGGTCCTTGGGGACAGGTCTGCGTATGCGGCTATATACCAGCGTTACCATGCCGGTATATATCATTATATCCTGCGCTTTGTCAAATTGCCCGACCTCGCCGAAGACCTGGTCCACGACGTCTTTCTAAAAATATGGGAGGTCCGGGAAAGGATCGATCCCTCGGGGGCTTTTGGGGGATACCTCTACCGGATTGCCCGCAACCATGTCTACAAAACCATCCAACGGATCGCCGCCGATAGGGTGCTGAGGGCGCGCGTCCTCCGGCACCTGGGCGAAGAACCGCCCCTCGAATGGATCGGCCAGAACAAAGAATACGAGCGTCTTTTCGGCCAGGCCCTGTCCCTTCTGCCCCAACAGCGCCGGAACGTTTTCCGCCTTTGCCGGGAAGAAGGAAAGACCTACGAGGAAACGGCGGCCATCTTAGGCATCTCCCGCAACGCCGTCAAAAAACACATGATCCTGTCGATGCGGTCCATCCACGATTTTATGCTGCGCAATGGGGATGTTACCCTTGTCTTGCTCCTCCTGGCGATGGTGGCTTAAATTTTTTGCCACCGGGGTACCCTCTTTCCCGGTTTTGGGATATTAGCAGATATGTCCCCTGACTACTACCAAGATCTTTTACAGCGCTACCTGGACGGAACGTGTTCCGCGCAGGAAGGAGAGGAATTGTTTGCATGGCTGGCGTCGGACGCCGGCCGGAAGCCCCTCCTGGAGGCGTTACAGCGGGAGTACAAGGGGCAGGAGGAGCCCCATCCCGCCGGGGCCGCCGGCGATCGCATCTGGGCGCGGCTGGAACAAAGCACGCGCGCCCGCCGTCCGCTGAGGATGTACTGGACCGCTGCGGCCGCCGCTGTCCTCGTCATGGGCGTCGGGGCGTATACGTGGAACCGTTATGAACGGCGTCCCCGGCCCACGGTGCCAAAAGAACCCATCGCGGTTCAGGATGTCGGACCCGGTGGCAACAAAGCCACCCTTACGCTCGGCGACGGGCGGACCATTGTCCTGGACCGTGCGGCCGAAGGCCAGCTGACCCGGCAAGGAGGTGCAGGCGTGGTCAAGACGGGAGCAGGTCAGTTGGCTTACACGGCCCTGGGAACGGGGAGTGCATTGTACAATACTATTTCCACACCGCGGGGCGGTCAATACCAGGTTGTCTTGGCCGACGGCACGCATGTCTGGCTTAACGCATCGAGTTCACTTCGTTTTCCCACCACTTTTACGGGGAAGGAACGCCGCGTGGTCCTGACGGGGGAGGGCTATTTCGAGGTCGCTCCCCGCGCCGGCCAACCTTTCCGCGTTACGGCGGGGGATATGACCGTGGACGTGTTGGGCACTCATTTTGACGTCATGGCTTATGCCGATGAAGACCGGACGGCGACAACGCTGCTGGAGGGTTCCGTACGGGTGTCGGGCGGAAGCACCGGAAGCCTGGTACGGCCCGGACAGGCGGCTTTGCTGGATGCCGGTACGCACCAGTTGCAGGTAGGCCTGGCCGACCTCGAAGGCGCCGTGGCCTGGAAAAACGGGTATTTCCGCTTCGACGGCGTGGACCTGCCCGTGGTCATGCGCCAGTTGTCGCGTTGGTACGACGTGGACGTCGTTTACCAGGGCCATAAGGAAAAGACGTATGAGTTCGTGGGGACGGTGGCCCGTAGCGCCAACCTGTCGAGTGTTTTAAAGGTCCTGGAGATTAACGGTGTGCAGGTGAAGGTAGAGGGCAAAAAACTTTTGGTGACACCATAAACTACATGATAAATATGCAAACGTAAAAGAGGGGGGACCGAAAAAAAACCAGGGGCACTTCGACCTACCCCTGGAGGACGTTCGGGTAACCCATAGCAAATCTAACCAGACTGTCTATTACATTAAACCCAAACCTATTAAAGGTATGAATCTGCTTGCACTTGGCAAAGCGCCACGGGCGTTTTGTTCGCAAATTATGCTTGTCATGAAGCTGACTGCATTTTTGTTATTAACAGCCGCATTACACGTCAGTGCCACCGGGGTGTCCCAGACACTTTCCCTTCATGAACGGAACATCCCCTTGTCCAAATTGTTTACCCTTATCCATCAGCAAAGCGGCTATTCGTTTATCTATGACGCGCAGCTCCTCAAGGGCGTGCCAAAGGTGTCCGTACACGTCAAAAACGCGTCCGTGGAGGACGTGCTCAACACTTGTCTGCAAGGGCAACCGCTTTCGTTTGTCATAGAAGACAAGATCATCACGGTCCGGCAGGGGCCGCTCCCCGTGCCGGATGCGCCACCGCTGCCCGCACAAACCGTACGGGGCACGGTACTCGACGAAAGCGGCAAGCCCCTCGTCGGCGCCACGGTCTACCTGAAACCCGGGAACCACGGCGCCCAGACCAATACGGACGGGGTCTTCGTTATCGGAGATGTTCCCCCGGGGGCGTATACGCTGGAGGTGTCTTACGTGGGATATATCACCGATTCGCGGCTGATCACCGTTAATGGTAATACGGTGGAGGTCTCCATCGCGCTGAAACCGGGAGACAACGTGCTCAAGGATACGGTCGTCGTAACGGCCCTGGGTATCCGCCGTTCGGCCCGTTCGGTCGCCTATAATGTCCAGACCCTAGGGTCCAATTCGGTCAACGACGTGAAGGATCCCAGCTTTGTCAACAGCCTTGCGGGTAAAGTCGCCGGCGCGACCATCAACGGGAGTGCGTCCGGTATCGGCGGATCGACCCGCGTCGTCCTGAGGGGTGTGAAATCCCTGACGGGGAACAACAACGCCCTGTATGTCGTGGACGGGATCCCGCTGCCCAATCTTTTCACCGGTCAGCCCAGCGGGCTTTTTAGCGGTGGAGACGGCGGGGACGGTATTTCGAACTTCAACCCCGACGACATCGAAAGCATATCCGTATTGACGGGCGCCGCTTCGGCCGCCCTGTACGGAAGCCAGGCCGCTAACGGCGTGATCCTCATCACCACGAAAAAAGGGATCGCCGGGAAGACCCGGGTTAACTTCAACACCGGGTTTACCGTGTACAACCCGCTTGTGCTGCCCAAATTCCAGGATACCTACGGAGCGGACGCGGCCGGGGCCTACGACAGCTGGGGCCCGAAGATCACCCAGTCCACCGGGTACAAACCCAAGGATTTTTTCCAGACGGGGAATAATTTCACCAACGCGATCAACGTCTCTACCGGCTCCGAGAAAAGCCAGACCTATTTTTCCGCCGCTTCGGCCCAGGCCCGGGGGATCATACCCAACAACGATTTCCACCGGTATAATTTTACCGCCCGCAATACGAGCAGCCTGTTCAACGACAAGCTGAACCTGGACATAACCGCGATGTACCTGTCCCAGGATCAACAGAATGTTCCCGGCCAGGGGCAATACAACAACCCGCTGCTTCCGATCTACCTGTTCCCCCCCTCCGATACGCTGGCGAACATCAAAAACTACGAGCGCTACGATCCTACCCGCAACTTTAAAGTCCAGTACTGGCCTTACGGGGACTTGGGTTTTGAAGCGGAGAATCCCTATTGGATCATCAACCGGGAACAGTTCGACGCCAAACGGGAGCGTTTCCTGGGGACCGTGGCCTTGCGGTACAATATTGCCAAAGGGTTGAATGTCGTTGGGCGGGTCAAGTACGACAACTCGAACGACGTCTATACGGCAAAGCTCTACGCGTCCACCTCGGGTTTTCTAGCCGGTGGTCCCGACGGTTCCTATACGATTGGGAATGACAACGGCAAGCAGACCTACGCGGACCTCATGGCCAACTATACCACCGATTTCTCCAACTTTAACCTGCACCTGACGGTCGGTACCAGCATCCTGGACAACAAAACCAGCGGTGACACCATCGGGGGGCCGCTCCTGACCGTGCCCAACTTTTTCTCCCTGGTCAACATCAGCCCGGCCAACATGACCATCAAGCAGACCGTGCAGCAGGAAAACCAGACCCAGGCGGTATTTTTTAGCGGTACCCTGGGCTATAAGCAACGCCTCTTCCTGGATCTTTCCGCCCGGAACGACTGGTCCTCCGGTCTGGCGTTCACCAACCATGCGTCCATCTTTTATCCTTCCGTGGGTTTGTCGGACATCCTGTCGGATGAGGTCCGGCTCCCGTCCTTTATCAATTTTGCCAAGCTGAGGGCTTCGCTCAGCCAGGTGGGCAACGCGCCCTCGCCTTACCTCTCCAACCCTGTCTATACCATCAGCGGGAATACCCTGCAAACCTATACGACGGAACCTTTTACCACCCTCAAACCCGAGCTGACCACCTCCTTTGAAGCCGGAATCGACCTCCACTTCATCCATGACCAGTTTGGTTTGAGCGCCACCTATTACAACGCCAACACCAGCAACCAACTGTTTGGCGTGAGCTGGCCCGCGGCCACCGGTTTCAGCGGCTATTATGTCAATGCCGGGAAGGTGCGCAACGAGGGCGTGGAAGCCACCCTGGGCTGGTACGGTGGAAGGATCGGCGCCCTGAGCTGGTCGCCCAGCATCGCCTTCTCCCTCAACCGGAATAAGATCTTACGGATGCTGCCGCCGTTTACCGATCCCGTGACCGGCAAGCTCACTTCGGAGGACAGCCTGGTGGCTGCCAGCTCCGGTGGTTACGAGATGGTCCTCGCCAAGGGCGGGACGACCCAGGACATCTATGCGAACGGCCTGGAAAAAAATGCCAACGGCACGTACGTCACGGATGCCAATGGTCTTCCGATCGTGGACAACACGCACTTCACCAAGGTGGGACGCGCCACGCCGGACTTCAACCTGGGCTTCAACAACGTGTTTGCCTACAAGAATTTCAGCCTGAGTTTCCTGATCGATACCCGCGTGGGGGGTAAAGTGGTTTCCGCGACCCAGTCGATCCTGGACTTCTATGGCGTGTCCAAGGCCACCGCCGACGCAAGGAATGCGGGTGGCGTCATGTTCAACGGCAAACTGCTGACCGCCGAATCCTATTACAAGGCGGTGGCCGGTGCTTCGGGCGGATCAACCGGTGCCATGGCGTTGTATGCCTATGATGCCACCAACGTCCGGCTCAGGGAGGTCTCCTTCGGGTATACGTTCCCCGGAAAGTGGTTTTCAGGCAAGGTGGAAAGGCTCAAGCTGTCCGTCGTAGCCCGGAACCTTTGGATGATCTACAACAAGGCCCCCTATGATCCTGAATCCGTGGCGTCCACCGGGACCTTCTACCAGAGCTATGACTATTTCAACCAGCCCAGCCTCCGGAACATTGGCATCAACCTAAACGTGTCCTTCTAAAAAACTGAACCATGTCATTAACCAGAAATATAAAATATAGCCTCCCCGTGGCCGCGGCGTTTTATCTGTCGGTCCTTACGGGCTGTACCAAGAATTTCGCCAGCATGAATACCAACCCCAACGGGTTGACCGACTCCATGCTGCAACTGGACCACGCAGGTCTGGGCGCCTTCTTCCCTGTGATCGAGAAAAACGTGATCCCCGTCGCGGCCAACACCGGGGACGGGTCGGTCTACCAGGTCGCCGTCAACCTGAACGCGGATCTTTTCTCCGGGTATATGGGCACCCCCACGGCCTTTGGCGGTGGGCAGAACAATTCCACGTATGCCCTCAACTCGGGTTGGGACAACGCGCCCTTTAACGTAGGGTATAACACCGTCATGCCCAACTGGTACCAGATCCGTTTGCGGGCAGCGGCCTCCAACCCCGACTTTTATGCCGTGGCCAATATCCTGAAGGTGGCGGCCATGCACCGGATCACGGACGTCTACGGCCCCCTTCCCTATACCGGTTATGGCGGCGGGGGTTACTCCGTCCCCTATAACGGGCAGGATGTCATCTACAACGCGTTCTTCTCCGAGCTGGACTCGGCCATCACCACCCTGAGCGCTTACGTCGCCGCCAACCCCGGCGCTACGCCGCTGGCC
Organism: Dinghuibacter silviterrae; assembly: GCF_004366355.1. NCBI lineage: Bacteria > Pseudomonadati > Bacteroidota > Chitinophagia > Chitinophagales > Chitinophagaceae > Dinghuibacter > Dinghuibacter silviterrae. Next base: position 1,454,583 of record NZ_SODV01000001.1, read on the forward strand.
AACTATGACCTCGTGTTCGGCGGTAAATACGTGGAATGGATCAAATTCGCCAACTCGCTGAAGCTGCGGCTGGCGATGCGCATCGTGTACGCCAACCCCACCCTGGCCCAGCAGGAAGCCGAGGCCGCGGTCAACAATACGTACGGGGTCATGACGGCCAATACGGACAATGCGTTCGTCGGGTCCGCCAACGGGATCACCATCTACAACCCGGTTTGGGTCATCGACTACAACTACGGGGATATCCGCGCCGGAGCCGTCCTGGGGTCTTTCCTGAACGGGTACGGCGACCCCCGTCTTCCGGCCATCATGACGGCGTCGACGACCTATCCGGGCCAGTACATCGGTATCCGGAGCGGCATCAGCATCCTCACCTCGGCCGATCGTACCGCCCGCGAAGGTTTTTCCAGTATGAACCTCAACCAGAATTCCCCCATACAATGGATGACCGCCGCGGAAGTCGACTTCCTGAGGGCGGAAGGTGCCCTAAGGGGCTGGAACATGGGCGGAACCGCCCAGTCCTTTTATGAAGGCGGGATCCAGTTGTCCTTTAGCTATTACGGTGTCGGCAGCGCGGCCAGCTATATCACGAATACCACCAGCACCGCCGCGCCCTATACCGATCCCGTGGACGCCACCAACAACGAAGCCGCCGGTTCACCCGACCTGAGCACCATCACCATCGCCTGGAACAGCGGGGATACCTTCGAACACAACCTCGAACGCATCATCACCCAGAAATGGCTGGCCGTGTTCCCGAACGGCGAAGAAGCCTGGGCGGAGTTCCGGCGCACGGGTTATCCAAAAGTTTGGCCCGTACTTATTAATTACAGCCAGGGCACGATCAGCACTCAGATACAGATAAGGAGGTTACCCTTCCCCCAGGTGGAGTACCAAAACGACAACGCCGCCGTGACCGCGGCCGTCTCTTTGTTGAGCGGGCCGGATAACGGGGGGACGAAGCTCTGGTGGGATAAGAAATAGACGAAGCTACCTTGCGGCGGCAGCGTGCGCCCCGTCTGCCGCCGCAATTTTTATACACTCACTAAATCGTTTATGCATGACATCTCTAACGAAGCTTGCACAGGGCGCACTGTGCCTCACCCTGATGCTGCAAACTGCGTGTCAGAAACCCCTGGTCCAGTCCATTTCCCCGGGCATTACGTCCGATGCTTCCACCTCCAACGGCGGCCTGATCGCCTACAAAAACAGCGCCCATCATCCCTTTGTCGGTTACCTCGTGGCTGACGGCAACGACCCCGCCGCATCCGTCAACCCGGCAAATGCCCCGGACAGCGTAGACTTCCTGGAGTTCTTCGCGGGCCGGGACACGGTTCGTAACGACTGGAGGATCGCACAGGCCAAAGGGACCCGGATCGTAGTCTGTCACTTTGTTTCCGACGCTTATTTTGACGGGGCCTCCAACGACCCTTCCAACCCCGGGACGAGTACCACCCCCACCGCCACCAGCACGTATGATCACTGGGCCGCGGCGATGTACCAGCAGCACATCGTACAGGATTCCCTGGACGGGATCGACCTCGATATCGAGACCGGTACGCTGGGCGGCGAGGTGCCCAATGCCACCAACCTGCAAAGCCTGCTCATCTCCGTGGCCAGGTATTTCGGGCCAAACTCCACGTCGGCGTTGACCGTGATGGGCAAAAAACCGGTCTTCTTTTTCGACACCGACGGCAGCGTCGGCGGAGGGGTCGACGGGACCTATTACACCAGCTATTCGGGCAACTATGACTATGTCTTGTTTCAGGCCTATACCACTGGCAGCCACTACTGGAGCGGGAGCGGTACGGCCAGCTTCGGACCGCTGGTCAGCACCTACGGCCTGAGCAAGCTCATCTTCCTGGTCAACGGGGACAGCTTTAGTCCTTCGGATGCGACCGTCGGGAACGACCTGTTGAGCTATGCCGGGTGGGTCGTGAGCAACAGCGGTTGTGGTGTCGGCGCTTACCGGATGAGCCGGGACTACAACGACGTACCCTCATTCACCTACAGCCGGCAGGCCATCCAGATCATGAACCCCGCCGCCACCGATACCACCGGTCTCGTGTCCGGAGCGACCTACAAGATCGTGTCGGCCGTCAACAACAGCAGCGTCCTGGACGTAACCTCATCCGGCACCGCCAACGGCACCAAGGTCCAGCTCTACACCGACAACGGGACCAACGCACAGCGCTGGCAGATCACCAGCCTGGGGGGCGGTTATTACAAACTGGAGCCCGCCTGCGCACCGGGTAAGATGATGGACGTGAGCAACTCCGGTACGGCCGACGGTACCCAGGTCCAGATTTATACCGACAACGGGACCAACGCACAGCGCTGGCTGATCACCAGCTTAGGAGGGGGCTACTACAGCATGAGCCCGGCCTGCGCCCCGGCCTCCGACTTGGACGACAATGCCCAGGGGACCGCCAATGGGAATAAGATCCAGATATGGACTTCGAACGGCACCGTGGCCCAGCAATGGAAGTTTGTACAGGAATAATCTAAAAGGGCGCCACAGGCGCCGCAACACAATACACCAAATGCGAGCTATATGAAACAAACCATTCTTCTTCTCGTTCTTTTCGCCGCGGTATCCTGCGGCAAATCTTCCAATCCCGTCCTGCCCGCAGGTACGGCCACAGACGCCTCGGCGGCCACCAAAAAAGGCCCCCTCAGCGTCGTCTATATCGAAGTGAATAACGACAACCTCCTCAACCCGGGTTGTTATACCCTGACGACCGGGGGCGCGCAGTTCTTTGATATGGACATCATTTTCGCGGCCAATATCAACTACGACGCTACCCTCAACAAGGCGGTGTTGTACAACAACGCCAATGTGGAAAACGTCCTGGTGAATTACAAGACGTATATCCAGCCACTCCAGGCCAAGGGGATCAAGGTGCTCTACGACATCCTGGGCAACCACACCGGGGACGGCATTGCCAATTTCACCAGCCGGGCGGCGGCCAAGGATTTTGCCACCCAGGTCGCGGACACGGTGAATGCCTACGGCCTGGACGGCGTCGACTTCGACGACGAATACGCCGAATATGGAGAACACGGTTCGCTCCCCCCGGCCAACGACAGCTCATTTGTCCTGTTGCTCAGCGAGCTGCGGAAGCAATTGCCGACAAAGCTCCTGACCTTCTATGCCATCGGGCCCGCCTATACCGGGACCGGGTCCTACCAGGGACAATCCATGGGCAGTCTTCTGAACTACGCCTGGAATCCATACTACGGGACCTTCTCAGCCCCGTCGATCACCGGTATGTCCAAGAGCCAGTTGTCACCCGCCGCGGTCGATTTTGGCAGCACCTCCTCCAGTACTTCGACGTCGTTTGCGAAGCAAACGGTGTCCGGGGGGTATGGGGTCATGATGTTTTATGGGTTGACGCAGACCAGTGAGACCAGTTATCTCTCGGGGACGTCCAAGGCATTGTATGGGTCGGGCGTGACGGTGCCGTCTGGCTGTCTGCAACCGTAGGGCGCCGGGGCCCCCGCAGGGGGCCGCAACTCCTAAGAAGCGCATGGCGCGGGGCAAGCAACGCCCCGCGCCTTTTTTTCGTACCTTACCGTATGCGTACATTGTTGATCATGGCGGCCGTCGCCTGGTGCGCCTGCGGCAGCGCCCAAAGCCTGAAAACGGGCGACAAGGTCCCCGACTTCACCCTCCCCGATCAAAACGGCCAACCCTTTGCGTTGCACGACTATATCGGGAAAAAATACCTGGTCATTTATTTCTACCCGAAGGACGAAAGCCCCGTTTGTACAAAAGAGGCTTGTTCTTTCCGCGACAACTACGACGCCTTTACAAAAAAGGGGGCGATGGTCATCGGAATCAACGGGGGCTCGGTGAGCAGCCATCACGCCTTTCAGCAAAACCACCAACTGCCCTTTATTCTTCTGAGCGACTCCGCGAACAAGGTCCTGAAACTATTTGGCGTCAAGGGCAGCTTTGGCCTGACCGGCCGCGAAACGTTCGTGGTGGACCTGGGCGGGAAGATTGTCTACACCTTCAGTTCCATGCTCAAGGGAACCAAACACGAGGAAGAAGCCCTGGCACATATCCCGGGGAACCCTTAATTTACGGATATGAAACCATTCTACCTCCTGCTGGCCGCCTTATTGGCGCCCCTGCCCTTTTACGCCCAGTCTTTCGAGGGTGAAATCGTCTACCAGGTCACCTTCCAAAGCAAGCTTCCCAATGTTTCCAACGACCGGCTGACCAACGCCATGGGGGACAGGAGCGAATACTATGTCCAAAACGGTAACTACAAGAATGTGTGCAACGGGACCATTTTCCAGTGGCAGTTGTACCGCCACGACGAGAACCGGATCTACAACAAGATGGCCAAGGCAAACGCGGTCCTGTGGATAGACGCCGCGACCAACCAGGATACCGTTTACAACGCCAGCCTGGTGTTTAACGCCGCGACGATCCTCGGCTATTCCTGCGACGAGGTCATCCTGGCGTGCAAGTCGGGGGTGCAGCGGTACTTCTTCTCCCCGAAGCTGGGCGTCGACAGCCGGTTGTTCATCCGGCACCGGTTTGGGAACTATTATGCCTTTGTGTCAAAGTCGAATGCGCTTCCCCTGAAATACGTGATCGACAACGACCAACTGGTCATGGAAGGGACGGCCGTGCTGGTCAAACCGGGCCCTTTGGATCCGGCTATATTCACGCTGCCGCCGGGCGCCATGCTCAGCCCGATGCCACAGAATTGATCCGATCCCAACCTTGACCCCATGACGTGTAAGACATTTTTTTTGGCGGCTTTTCTTTTTGGCGCGGCCCTGCGCGGTGCGGCCCAGGATATGCAGCACTATACTTTTGCCCTCACCCTAAGCGACACCACCAACCGCATCCATGGCGTAGCCGCCGTCACGGTCCGTTTTAACAGCGCCCGCACATGGTTCCGGCTGGACCTGGCGGGACGTATGCGGGTATCTTCCGTCCGGGAGGGGAGGAAAAAAGTACCCTTTTTGCAGGACGCCGGGGCATTGTCGCTCAGGGTTAAGGCCAGGAAAAGGTCCCGGCATACCTATCGCATCGTCTATGCCGGCACACCTTCCGACGGGCTGATCATCAGCACCAACAAATACGGATCCCGTACGTTTTTTGGAGACAACTGGCCGGACAGGGCACACCAGTGGCTGCCCTGTGTGGACCGGCCGGGGGACAAAGCCGGCCTGGATTTTATCGTCACCGCGCCCGACCACTACCGGGTCATCGCCCCGGGTATAAAAACGGAAGACGTACTGTTGAGCGAGCACCTGCGCCGGACGCACTGGGTGGAAAAAGTACCCGTACCCACCAAGGTCATGGTGATCGGGGTGGCGGAGTTTGCGATTTCGCCGCAGGTGTTTATCCAGGGCATTCCCGTCAACGCCTACGTGTTCCCCCAAAATCGCGAGCGCGGTTTTCGGGACTATGCCTGGGCCGACAGCATCCTGCCTTTTTATATCCGCAAGGTAGGCCCCTACGCCTACGAGAAACTGGCCAATGTCCAGTCCAAGACCATTTTTGGAGGTATGGAAAACGCCAGCGCCATTTTTTATTCGGAAACCTCCGTGGGTTCGCGGGGTGTCGAAGAGCTGATGGCCCACGAGATCGCCCACCAGTGGTTTGGCGACGCCGTCACCGAAACGGACTACCGGCACCTGTGGCTGAGCGAAGGCTTTGCCACGTACATGACCCACCTGTATATGGAAGACCGGTATGGACCCGATACCCTCCGCAAGGGGATGGCGGCGGACAGGAAAACGGTCCTGGTTTTTGCGCGCCGGCAAACGATCCCCGTCGTGGACACCGGGCGGCACGGAGGGTATATGCAACTGCTAAACGCCAACAGCTACCAAAAAGGCGGCTGGGTGCTGCACATGCTCCGGCGGTCGGTGGGCGACAGTCTTTTCTGGGCGGGCATACGGCGTTATTTCGCCACCTATGACGGGCGTAATGCGTCCACGGACTCCTTCCGGTTGGTCATGGAAACGGTTTGTGCGCGCGACCTGGGGCCATTTTTTACCCAATGGCTGTATACCCCGGGTGTACCCCGGCTGCGGTGCAGTTGGGCATCGGCAGACGGGGGTTGGACCCTGCAGGTGGAACAATTGCAGGAGCAACCATTTGTCTTTACCTTGGAGTATTCGATAGACGGGGTGGTGCACACCCTTGGGGTAAAGGACCGGGTTTCCGGGGTGCGCCTGCCCGACGGGGTTTTGCCGGAGCAGGTCCGGGTCGACCCGGACGTCGACCTGCTGGCGGACATACAGGTGGTGCCGCCGGAAAAAAAATAAACCCCGCGCTGTCCAGTTCCGGTCCGCTCATTCATCCTTGTTATAAAACCATTTTTTTATGCAAGAATTTATGCTCGTTTTCCGGCAATCGACGGACGCCCCCCTGCCTACACCCGAACAATTGGCCGCCGTAAGTCCCGTATGGGAACACTGGATGGGCGGCTATATCGTCGTCAAGGCGGCCGACCTGGAGGAAGCCACCACGCTTGCGCATGGTTGTCCCATCCTGCTGAACCAGGGGACGGTGGAGATCAGACCCATCGACGCCATGCGATGACCACAGACCCTTTACCCCAGCTGTTCAGGAAGGAATTCGGGACGATGGTGGCTGTCATGAGCCGGCTTTTTGGCCTCCGGCACATCGATATGGCGGAGGACGTCGTCAGCGAAACCTTCCTGATTGCTACGGAGACTTGGGCCAAAAAGGGCCTCCCGGTCATTGCGCTTGCTGAAAGCGCCACCGACGATTTGTTCAGCTCCGGCAACATCCAGGACAGCCAGCTCCGGATGCTGTTTGCGGTATGTCATCCGTCCATCGCGTCGGAAGCCCAGATCGGCCTGGCGCTGCGGACCCTTTGCGGGTTTAGCATAGAAGAAATCGCGGAAGCATTTTTAGTGGGCCGGGAAACCATCCAAAAACGGTTGTTCCGGGCCAGGGAGCGCCTTCGCGCAGAGGGAACACTGGATTTTCCTTTTATTTCCGATATCCCCGTCCGCCTGGGAAACGTGCTGCACATCATCTACCTCCTTTTTAACGAAGGCTATGCGTCCACGACCCACAACCAGGTGCTGCGCAAAGACCTTTGTGTTGAGGCGCTCCGGCTGGCGGTGATGCTGACAGGCTATGGCCCGACCAACGAGCCCCGTACCCACGCCCTGATCGCGCTGATCTGTTACCACGCCTCCCGCTTCCACGCGCGGCTGGAAGGAAGCACACCGGCCCGGCGACGGCGCGGACAAGTGGGAGCGCATCCTGCGGCTATACAACCAGCTCCTGCTCGTGAACTATTCCCCGATGGTGGCCCTCAACCGGACGTATGCCCTCTACAAAGCCAGGGGCAGGGCCGAAGCGATTCCCGAGGCGGAAAAGCTGGGTCTTTGGGGCAATCACTACTTCTGCACGCTGATGGGGGAGCTCTTCGCCGGAGAAGACCCGCAGCGGGCACGGGGGTACTATGCCCGGGCGTTGGACCTGGCCAAAACCGATGCCGACAAGAACGTCATCGCCGCGAAGATGGCGCGGCTCGCTTCGTGAGCAGGGCGTCCAGACTGAACGGATACACCTTCACCCCCGAAAGCAAAAAGGCGCCGGCGCTTGCTGTAAATACCGAATAACTCAGGGGAGAGACGATCCCAAAGGAGACCGCCATGCTGATGGCAAACCCCAGCAGCAAAAGCCCGCTCCCCAAAGCCGCCCAGCGCGTCCATAGACCCAGCACCAGGAGCACGCCAAACGTAAGCTCGGCCGCGGTGGCGACCACGGCCAGCTTGTCCGCGAGACCCGTGGGCAGAAACGACATGACCTCGCGGGCGTATGTCTGAAAATGGGCCCAATCTCCCCAACTGATCTGGGCGCCGCCGTGGGGACCCCAGCAACCGAGCCGGTCCAGCCCGGGAACGAGGAAACCGATGCCTAAGGCAAGGCGTAGGTAGAGTTGTATGATTTTCATTACCTAATTTAGGAAGAAAGCGTATTTTGGGACGACTAAAATCCAATCCGTCCATCATGAAAACGTATCTCGCCTTAGCCCTCACGCTATTATCCCCGAACTTTATTTTTGCTCAAAAAGACGCAGAACCCCCGGCCCATCGATGGCTGCCGGAGGCCATGATCAATATCCACGATTCCGTGGCCGTATACCTGACCGGTAACGGGAAAGAGGGGGACAAGAACGAACACTCCATCGCCATCATCGACACCAAAGGTGTGGAAACCGGCCCGGAGATCCCCCTTCCAAAGAATGTATTCGGGATCGCCCTTTTCCATGGGGAACTGTTGGCCTTTTATCAGCCGGCGTTGAAAGGTGAAAACCGGGAGGTCCGGGTCATACAGGTCGACCTTGTCCATGGAAAAACCGGGGAGGACAAAACCGTATATTCCGTATCTACCCCCTATACCACCGACTTCCACGTGGAGCGGGACAAGGACGAGCAGTTCCAGGGGCTCCTGGCACGGACGTCCGCCCTCAAATCCAAAAAAGAAGATGTCGACTTCTTAAACAGCCGGAAGCAGCGCGATTACGATTTGTCCACCGCCCTGAGCCTGACGACCCTGTCGCCTACCCTGGAGACCCACCTCGTTAACCTGACGACCCAGGCGACCACCGGGAAATTTCTGGCGGCAAGGATGAACGGGGCCGGGGAGCTGTTCACGGTGACCGGCGCCGTGGGGACCATCGTCGCCGAAAAATACAATCCCGGGGAAACGACACCCCGGAAGTTGTCGGAGACCTTCCTGGTGCACGACAATGACTCCGAGGATTTCGTCGCCCACCTGGACGGCTTGACCGGGGAGGCCCTCACCCTGGCCGTGCACTATTCCAAGACCCGGCGGACCGCAGCGGAAACCGCATACCGCTTCGACTTTGCCGCGGACAAAGTATATACCGCCCAGGAAGACGTGCTGGACAAGGACTATTACAGGGCCCTCAAAGCCGACACCACCCAGGTCGCCAAGGTGCATTCTTCCAACGTGCGGTTTATCGAAAACCTGGTGCCGGTATCCATCGTCGAAACCCAGGACTATGTGGCGGTCTGTAAAGAGATCCAGCGGATATACACCACGACCTCGACGGGGGGCGGCATGAACACCACCATCGTCCACTATCTCTGCGAGGCGGCTATCCTGTCGGTGTATGACCGGCAGATGAACCTCCTGCACTCCATCACCATCGACAAAAGCCTGGACACCTACATAGCGTCCTATCCCGGCATCAATATCCACCTGGACGGCGACAAGCTGTACGCCATTACCACGGAGCTGAGTGGAGCGGCCACCTTTACCGAATACGCCTATACCATCGACCTCCAAACCGGCGCCTTCGACAAGAAAAAGCTGCGGAAAAGTTCCTGGGCCAAGGGATCCGTCAGTCACCCGATGTATACCTTCTGGCTAAAGGATGGCCTCGTCGCCAACTACGTCTGGGAAATGAAGTTCTTTGGTACCAAGATCCGGACCTCGTTCTTCCCGGCCGAATACGAATAACTATAGGACCGCAAGCAACAACAGGAAGAGCCCCGAATACAGGAAAAACGAGCACAGGACCCCACCCGCCCGGCGCAACTGCTGCCTGGCCAGACCGCGCCAGCCGGTGGACGGGTTCCCGGTCTTTTGGGTGAAAACGACGCGCAGGGTCAGCGCGATCAGCAAAAAAAGGATGCCGGTGGTTAAAATGTGCGTGGTGTGGTGCATAAGAAAGCATTTGCATAAAGATGCCGTACCCTTGGATTTTCCATAAAGACAGGACCACTTTTTTTTGAGCAGCCGCCGCCGCCACACAAATAATGCCGCAGCTTTGTTAAATAAATACTAGTCCTCCGCGTTCCATACCCGTAATATTACAATATGATGAAACCCACCCTTTTTGCTGCCTTAGTGGCTATTTGCGTTTTTGCCGCCTGCGCTAAACATGCGGGTACTTCGAATTCGGGTAGTGGCAGCACGACAGATACCGTGATCACCCCACCCACTGACCCCGCCGTTTCCGCCACCGTGGGTTTTTTCCTCAATGACTGGACCCCCAAAACCTTTACCGTTCCCTCCACGACCGCGGGAACGGTCGGCAGCACCTCGTACACCGACGAGCTGACCATCGACATCAGCAAGGTGCTCACCAAGGTGTCGCCCTACGTCTATGGCAACAATACCAACCTGTGGATGGGACAGATCGTTACCCAGTCGAACCTGGTGGGCTATATCAAAGACCTTTCCCCAAACATCCTCCGCGCCCCGGCCGGGAGCAACAGCGATATTTATTTCTGGAACCAGGCCTCTGCCCCTCCCTCGGACGCGCCCGTCCTGCTCTATTCCAATGGGACGGAAGACACCGCCGGCTATTGGTACGGCGGCAATACCCAGTCCTGGACGTTGTCGCTGAGCAACTATTATGCGCTCCAGGCCGCTACCAGCTCCGGTGGCATCATCACCGTCAACTACGGCTACGCCCGCTATGGCACCAGCGCCGACCCCGTTGCCGCCGCCGCCCACCTGGCCGCGGATTGGGTGCGTTATGACAAGGGCAAAAGCAAGTTCTGGGAAATCGGCAACGAGACCTATGGCAACTGGGAAGCCGGCTACCAGATCGACCAGTCCCTCAACCACGACAACCAGCCCCAGTTCGTCACCGGCGACCTCTACGGCCAACACGTCAAAGTATTTGTCGACTCCATGCGCGCCGCCGCCCAGGAAGTAGGCAGCACCATCTATATCGGCGCCACCCTTCTCGACGCCGCGCCCTATACCGGCGCCTACCAGTCCCTGCTCACCTGGAACCAGGGCGTACTCACCGAGGCCGGCAACCTGGTCGATTTTTTCGAGGTGCATGATTATTTCACGCCCTACAACGACAATACCTCCGAAGCCAACATCCTGGCCTCCGCCACGACCGTTCCCACCAACGCGATGACCTACCTCAACCAGCAGATGGCCCAATACGGAGTCACACCCAAACCTATCGCCCTGACCGAATGGAACATCCAGGCCGTGAATTCCAAACAAGACGTGTCCTATATCGCCGGGGTCCACGCCGTCAAAGCCCTCGGCTCCATCATCAAAAACCACTTCGGCGAAGCCAGCCGCTGGGACCTTGCCAACGGCTGGAACGGCGGCAACGACATGGGGATGTTCAGCGAAGGCGGTGAGCCCAATGTTCCCCTATGGAATCCCCGTCCCGTCTTTTTCTATCTCTACTATTTCCAGAAGTTCTTTGGAGACCGCATGGTGAGCGACACCCTCCAATCTACCAGCAGCGACCTCACGACGTATTCCTCCTCTTTTACTTCCGGTCAGGCAGGCACCATCGTCGTCAATTCCGGCACCACCGCCCACACCCTGGCGATCGACTTCAAAAACTTTGCCGCCGGCAGCCACTACTATTGGTACGTCCTCACCGGCGGCACGGATGTGGCCCAATTTTCCGGGCAGGTCGTTGTCAACGGTACCGGCCCCAATAACGCCGAAGGCGGACCCGCCAGTAGCTATGCCAGCATCAAGGCCTATACGGCGCCCCTTACCGGGACCATCTACCTTAGTGTGCCGGCGCGGGCTGTGGTATACCTGGTGGCGGATAAGAAGAGTTAGACTATAACTGACATACTGTTGTCACGGGCCCCGCCTACCTTTACCCCATGACAAGCCGACAAATCGCCCAGCTCCGGCTGGAAAGCCAGCAAATTATTCACGCAGAGGCCCGCGGCCCGGAGGACCTGGTCCGGCGGATGGGGTGTGTCCAGGCCCAGGACTTTGCCGGGGCCAAATGGGCGCTCGCGGAAAGGATTCCGGGAGCGACGGAAGCGGATATGGACCGTGCTTTCCAGGAGGGGGCGATCCTACGGACGCACGTCCTCAGGCCCACCTGGCACTTTGTTTCGCCAAAAGATATCCGCTGGCTGCTCAAGCTGTCGGCGCCGAAAATAAAGGCCCTTAGCAAGGGGCTGCACCGCAAGCTGGACATCGACGAGGCGGTCTTAAGAAGGAGCAAAACGGCGATCGGCAAGGCGCTGGCGGGGGGCCAACGGCTCACCCGTACGGAGCTCTCGGCCCACCTGCGCAAGGCCAGGATCAATACGGATGATATCCGGCTGGGGTTTCACCTGATGGATGCGGAGGTGGACGGCCTTATTTGCAGCGGGGGACGGGAGGGCAAACAGTTTACCTACGCCCTTCTTGAAGAACGGGTTGCACAGGCACCGGTGCTCGATAAGGACGCGGCCATCGGCGAGCTGGCGGCGCGCTATTTCACCAGCAGGGGCCCGGCCACGGTCTATGATTTTGCGTGGTGGAGCGGGCTGACGATTTCCCAGGCGCAAAGGGGGTTGGAAATGAACCGGCGAAAACTGGACCACGCCATCGTGCGGGGGCAGGCGTATTGGTTCCCCTTGGGGCTCGATGCCGCGCGGATCCGTCCCTCGGTGTATTTACTCCCTGCTTTTGACGAATACACCGTAGCTTACAGGGACCGGGCGGACATTCTCGCGCCGGAGGCCATGGCGCCGACCAGTTACGGGCTTAAGCCCGTGCTGCTGGTCAACGGCCGGGTGGCGGGGACCTGGAAGCGCACGGAGGATAAAAAACAGGTCGGGCTGGAAGTGCACCCCCTGGAAGCCTTGGGGAAGGCGGCGCGGCAGCTGTTGGACGCGGCCGCGGGAAGGTATGCGCGGTTTGCGCAAAAAGAGTTGGGAGCGCTGGCCGTGATGTAGCGCACTGCGCAAGAAACGGGTTTCCGGCCCCTACAGGCGGTGCTACATTTGTAGTGTCAAAAACGAGCATGTATGGACACGCAAAAAGACATCGACTATCAACGCATAGCGGACGCTATCGAATACTACCAGGCGCATTTTAAAGAACAGCCCTCCCTGGACGCGGTGGCGGCGCAGGTACACGTCAGTCCTTATCACTTTCAGCGGATGTTTCGCGAGTGGGCGGGGGTTACGCCGAAGCAGTTCCTCGGATACATCAGCCTGGAGCACGCCAAGACGCTTCTCCAGGAGCCGGGGGCGACGCTGTTTGACACGGCCTTTGACACGGGGTTGTCGGGGACGGGACGGCTCCACGACCTTTTTATCAAAGTAGAAGGGATGACACCGGGGGAATACAAAAACGGGGGCTCGGGGCTGACCATCTCTTACGGCTTTGCGGAAAGCCCCTTTGGGCCCGTTATCGTCGCCTCAACGGGCAAAGGCATTTGTCATATAGCTTTTGCGGACGAAGGACAGGAGGCGGCGCTGACAGAGCTACAGTCAAAATTCCCCCGCGCCGCTTACCGCCAATTCATGGACGCCCACCAACAGGAAGCCTTGTTTATTTTTACCCAGGACTGGCGGAAGCTCCATGAAATCAAGCTACACCTAAAGGGAACACCCTTCCAGCTCAAGGTCTGGGAAACGCTGCTGACGATCCCGCTGGGCGGCCTGACGACCTACGCCGGTATCGCGGATACCCTGGGACAACCCAAAGCGGCAAGGGCCGTGGGGTCCGCTGTGGCGGACAACCCCGTCGCCTTTTTGATCCCCTGTCACCGCGTCATCAAATCCACGGGCGCCTTTGGACAGTACCATTGGGGTCCCGGCCGTAAGGCGGCCATGATCGGGTGGGAAGCCGCCCGGGTGAACGGTGCGAACGACAACTAAAAAAGCCATGACAACCATACAAGAATCTGACTGGATCAGGGTGCAAACCGACCTGCACCGCCAGGGCTTTGCGCTCCTGCCCCACGTCCTTACACCCGCGCAGTGCGCAGCGCTGATCGACGGGTATGACCAACCGGACGCGTACCGGAAAACGATCAAGATGGAACGCCACCGGTTTGGCGTGGGGGAATACAAATATTTTCGCTATCCCTTACCGCCGCTGATCGAGGACATCCGCACGAACATATATCCGCACCTGGCGGTGACGGCCAACCAATGGATGGCGGCACTCCACGAGCAGACACGATTCCCGGCGGTACACGCGGACCTTTTGACGGCCTGCCGGGCCGCGGGGCAACACCTGCCCACGGTGCTCATCTTAAAGTATGGAGCGGGTGGATTCAATACCCTTCACCAGGACCTCTACGGGGAAGTGTATTTTCCCCTGCAGGCGGTACTTTTTCTCAACGAACCGGGAGAAGACTATGAAGGCGGCGAGTTTGTGCTCACCGAGCAGGTGCCGCGTGCCCAATCGAAAGCCATCGTGTTGAAGCCCCGCCGGGGCGACATGCTTGTCTTCACCACGCATTTCCGGCCGGTGCAAGGCAGCCGGGGGTATTACCGGGTGAACGTCAAACACGGGGTGAGCCCCCTACATAGTGGGGCGCGACATACCCTTGGGATCATTTTTCACGACGCGGTGACCTGAGGCCGACGCGGTGTCGTAACTTTAGACCATGCACATCAGACCCGCCACCGTCAACGACTTCCCGTCAATTCATGCGCTCCTGCGCGAGTTCTCCATTTTCCAGAAGACCCCGGAAAAGATGCTGATCACGCTGGAAGAGATGGTGGCGCAGCAGGACCTGTTCCGTGGTCTGGTCGCGGAAGAAGGCGGGGCGATCGTGGGTTTCGCCACCTATTTTTTCTCCTATTATTCCTGGTCCGGGAAAGCGCTTTACCTGGACGATCTTTACGTCCAGCCGGCGGCGCGGGGCAACGGCCTGGGCAGCCGGCTCCTGGACGCGATCATAGCGCTCGCGCGGACGGCGGGTTGCAAAAAGGTCCGCTGGCAGGTGTCCCGCTGGAATGAACCCGCCCAGGCGCTCTACCGGAAGATCGGCGCGTCGATTGACGATACCGAGATCAATTGCGATCTCGTCCTGTGATAACGTGCCGCCGTCAGGCGCGCGATGGCGTTATCCCCGCGGCGCGGCGCACCCCGAAGCGGCCCCGCGCAGCTGATTCTCCAGCGCCTGCCCGTCGAGGAGCGCCCAGTGCTCAATGATCTTCCCATCCTGAACCCGGAACATGCGATACCCGCGGGTTTCCGCCTCCAGGAAAGTAGCCGGAATCCCCCTCCACTCCCCGATATGCCGCACGCGGAAGGTTATACGGACAACGCACTTGTCCCCTTCGGCGACGTGGTCTTCAATAATGGTTTGGTGTTCGAACGATAAAGAGGTGAGGGCGATCCAGTCGCGGGTAGTGGCGACGCCCGGCGGTAGGGAATGGTCGACAAAAGAAGGATGCAGCTCGGGGATGCCGCCCCGGTTCCAGGCCTGTTGGATAAAGCGGGAGACGATAGGATAGGTCATATTTTTTCCCACAAAACTAGCCGCTCAAGAAAAGGCGCACCTGTGACGATCGTCACAAAAACTAGCGCATCCGGCTCCGGATCCTGCTCAGGCTTTCCCTGCTGACGCCGATGTAGGAAGCCAGCCGGGTGCCGGATACCTTCCTGATGACTTCGGGGTCGTGCCGGAGCAGCCAGTCGTACCGTTCTTCGGGGGAAAATAACTTAAAGAAGTCGGCGTGTTCCTGTTCCTTGATCACGAGGTTTTCCAGGAGACCCCGTCCCCAGCGTTCCAGTTCGGGGGAACGGTCATAGAGGGCCCGCAGGGCGGCGGCGTCGATGGTCAGGGTCGTGGTCGACTCCATGGCCTGGAGGAAGCACCCGGACGGTTCGCCCAACCGGAGGCTTTTGAAGTCGGTGGCGAAACCGTTGACAAAAAAGAAACGGAGGTTGACCTCTTTTCCGTCCTGGAGCTGGAACATACGGACGGAACCCTTCCAGATGCCATGGACGTGGCGGCAAACCGAACCCTCCCGGAGGAGGAAGGCTCCCTTTTCCCAGGTGCGGGTGTCGCCGGCTTCCGTGAGCAGGAACCGGGCGTCAGCGGACAGTTGTTCAGCCATGTTGAAAAAAGCGGTGAAAAAATAAAAGTTGATACCGGACCGAATTGCTCCAATAATTCCAGTTGTGGGCCCCGGGCCGGGTGATGAAGTCGTGCGGGATGTTGCGTTCCAGGAGCAGGTGGTGAAGGTTCATATTCACGGTATAGAAAAAATCCTCCGTCCCGCAATCGATGATCAGCGCGAGGGGTTGCGTTTTGGGATGCAACAGGTATACGAGATTAATGACGCTGTGGTTTTCCCAACGGTCCGGATTTTGCGCGTAGGGGCCCAGTTGGGCGGCCAGGTCCCAGTTGTCGGGGAAGGGCCGGAGGTCCACCCCTCCGCTCATGCTCCCCGCCGCGCCAAAGATATCCTGATGCCGGAAGCTGAGAAAAAGGGCGCCGTGGCCACCCATGCTCAGACCCGCAATGGCCCGGCCCGACCGGTCGCGGACGGTGGCGTAGTGCCCGTCCACCCATTGCACCAGCTCGGTAGAGACAAACGTCTCGTACCGGGCGCTGCTGTCCACCGGGCTGTCGAAGTACCAACTGTTGTACCGCCCGTCGGGGCAAACGATGATCAGACCGTAGGTATCGGCGTCCGAGGCGATACCGGGGATGTTCCGGATGTAGTCCGCGTAGTTGCCGCTGTAGCCGTGAAGGAGGTAGACGACCGGGTAATTTTTGCCCTTTTCGTAGCCCGAGGGGGTGATCACGACGGTCCGGACGGTCTTGTGCATGGACGGGCTGAAAACGTTTACCGTGTCGACCCGGGCGGCGTGGGTGAAGAGCGCGCCGCCCATAAAGGCCAGGAGAAAAAGAAAGCGCATATACAAGTGTACGAATTCTTAGGTTACAACGGGGCCCTTTGGTGATTTAAAGGTTTTAGCTTACTTTTCGGTAGAGATTGCACCATTCCTTGACTGCGCCTTCACCATACGAAGAAGACCGGCTCCTGATTTCCATTGCCGCCGGGGACGTTCAGGCATTTTCCGCCGTCTACTATCACTACCAGGACGACCTTTACCGTTTTGTGCTTCGGCTGGTCAAGATACCCGCCCTGGCCGAGGACGTGCTCCAGGACATCTTTTTGAAAATATGGGAAGCCCGTCAGCAACTGCCGGGGGTCCACCATTTCCCAGGGTATTTATACACCGTGGCCCGAAACCATACCCTGAATGTACTGCAATCGGTGGCACGCTCTACCCACGCCCTGAACGACCTGGTCCGTTACTTCCGGGAGCAGCGCGTTGACGACGAGGCCCTGAGCAAAGACTACCGCCGGTTTATCGACCACGCCCTCCACGCCATCCCCGCCCGTTCGCGGGAGATCTTCCACAAATGCCGGGAGCAGGGGATGACCTACGAAGAGGTCGGCCGCGAGATGGGGATTTCCCGGAACGCCGTTAAAAAACACATGATGACCGCCATCCGGACCCTCAAGGACGCCGCCGAGCGCGACCTGGGAGTCACGCTGGAGGCCGCGGTGGTATTGGCAACCGTCGCCTCGTTTTCCATTTTGTAATTTTTTTTGAGGAAAAAGTAAGCACCCCGGTACCCTGGGGGGGCCTTTTATTTGTCATTAATCATATAAACTATGCGGAAAAAGCAGCACTACGATACATTGGTGAGGCGATACCTGGACAACCAGGCGTCGGATGAGGAACTGGAGGTGTTTTTCGACCTGTTGAAGAAAGGGGAGCTCAAATCCCACCTGGATCGCGCCCTTGGCGTGACCCCGGCCCGTTCGCATCGAGGCAGGTGGCTGGCGGTGGCTGCCTCCCTGGTGGGCGTGCTTTTGGTAACCGGCTGGTGGTATGGGCACCGGGTCCCGTCCAAACCGGTTCTGGCCCACGAAAGCCGTTTTGGGAATGACGTCGCTCCGGGGCGGAACCATGCGGTCCTGACCATGGCCGGCGGTAAGGTGATCGACCTGGACAGCGGAGCCTCTGTAGCGCTGCAGGGAGGTGCCCGTCTGCAACGCAGAGGCGCGGGCGCCTGGATCTTCCACCCCGGTGTGGGGGATGCGGAGCCGGTCTATAATACCATTACCGCCCCGCCGGGCGGTCAGTTCCCGTTCGTCCTTGAAGACGGTACTAAGATTTGGCTGAATGCCGCGTCCTCCCTGCGTTTTCCGACGGAATTCCGGGGCCGCTCCCGGGAAGTGACGCTGGACGGAGAGGCCTATTTCGAGGTCGCCCCCAACGCCCGCATGGACTTTAGGGTCAACGCCCGCGGCATGCAGGTACAGGTGTTGGGGACCCACTTCAACGTCAATGCGTATGCCGATGAATCCAGCATCCGTACCACCCTTTTGTCGGGTTCTGTCCGGATCGTACAGGACAAGACGCGGGCGCTCCTCCAACCGGGAGAGCAGGCGCGTTTGCAACCGGACGGGACCCTGAAGACCGTCCGCGACCCGGACGTGGTGGACGTAGCAATGGCCTGGAGAAATGGTTATTTCAGTTTCGAGGAAGACGATATACGGACGGTGATGCGGCAGATATCCCGCTGGTATGACGTGACTGTTCATTACGAGGGAGCGCCGCCCACGGCCATCTTCGGAGGAGATATAGAAAGAGACCTTAGCCTGGTACAGGTATTAAAACTGTTGGAAAAAAGCCAGGTGCACTTTCGCCTGCAGGGCAGAACGCTGACCGTGCTGCCCTGACGGTCTTAACCCTATCCCGCGATCCAAAAAAAAGCCAGAAGCGTCGGAACCGCCCCTGGCCGGAATTTGGTCGCTGTAAATAAACCCTTGCCGGATTTTTTTAATTAACCAAATCAACTGTGAAAGTATGAAAAAAACGGATTGGGGCCGGGTACCCGGCCTTCATCAAATGTGGATCGCCATGAGACTGACTACACTGCTGTTGACGGTGGCGCTTATTGAGGCTCACGCGGGTGGAAATGCCCAAAGCTTGCATATTACCGGACAAAACATCCCCCTCAAGAAAGTATTCTCGGAAATCAAACACCAGACGGGGTACACCTTTTTTTACAACTATGACCTCCTCCGGGAGGCGCATCCTGTGAGCCTGGATGTCCGGAACGCATCCTTGGAACAAGTGCTCAAACTTTGTTTCTCCAACCAGCCCCTGGACTATTTTATTGAAAACAAGACCATCGTGGTCACCCGGCGGACGGGTCCGCCGGCGGCCACCGGTCCCATCGCGGACAGCGTGGCCCGCGTCGTTATAGAAGACGTGGACGTCCGGGGCCGGGTCAGTGACGAACAGGGACAACCCCTGGTCGGTGTTAGCATCAAGGTCAAGGGACAGCAAACTGGAACGACGACCGACCCGGACGGAATATTTTCCCTTCACGTACCCGCGCATACCACGCTTTTGATCTCTTATATCGGTTATGTCACCAAGGAGGTTGTGGTAGAGAAAGCGGGTGTGATCGCCATCCACCTGGCCCGTTCGAACACGGCCATGGATGAGGTCGTCGTCACGGGTTTGGGTGAAACCCGTGCCAAAAGAAGCCTGGGCTATTCGGTGACCCAGGTGAGCGGGGACCAGATCCGGTCGGCGAATACCGTGGACCCCATCACGGCCATACAAGGCATGGTCACGGGGCTTCAGGTACAACCGGGGTTGAGCGGACCGTCGGCCACCCCTCGTTTCCAGATCCGGGGCAGCTCTTCGCTCGACCCTTACCAGAATACACCGCTCATCGTGGTGGACGGCGTGATCCTGGACCAGTCCTCGGTACTCCCCAACGAAAGCGGCCAGTACGGAAGCAATACGGACTTCGGGAACATCCTCAAGGACATCAACCCGGACGACATCGAATCCCTCAGCGTCCTGAAAGGAGGCGCGGTGGTCGCCCTGTACGGAAGCCGCGCCAACAATGGCGTGATCCTGATCAAGACCCGCAAAGGGTATCACCAGAAGGGGATCGGCATTTCCTTAACCCACAGCGATTTTATCGATCATCCTTATAAGACCGTAGACTACCAGAACACATACGGATCGGGTGTCGGTCTGAACGACTTTGACACGGCGGCCAACGGCCAGTTGTCCATAGACCCCAGCACGTACGGGATCAGCTTCGGACCCCGGATGACCGGTCAGAAGGTCATGGACGTCAGCGGGACCCTGATGAACAATGTCGGGACCAATCCCCTCGGTCTTTTCCGGAACGGGGTGACGGACAACACAAATATTTCCTTATCATCGGCCACCGACAACAACACCTTCCGGCTGTCCTATTCCCACCTCACCTCCAACGGGATCAGCCCGAACAATGAGCTGAAGCGCAACAGCGTGGACATGCGCGTGACCCATAAGGTGGCGTCGAAAATCCTGGCCGACGTCACGGTGGACTATGTCCAGACCGGTACCTGGAACCCCGGCCTGCAAGGCGGGAACAGCCCTTTATATGCCCTGGCGTATGACGTGGCCCGGAACTATAACATGCCCTACTGGGCCTCGCACTACATCGATTCCGTCCATGGCGGTGTCAATACCAACGACGTCCTGGGCGTGGTCCAGGGCATCCTTTATCCCTTGTACGAGAACAACGACTACCTGGTCGAAAACAACTTCAGGGGGAGTGCGCAGCTCACCGCCAACGTCACACCCTGGCTGGACCTGTTGTCAACCGAGAGCGTGAACATTTATAACCGGAACGAATACCAGAACACCCGGGGGACCGGTACAGGCTTTGCCGGGGCTTCCTATTCCGAGAACGTCAACATCCTTGACCAGTTCCGGTACAACGCAAGCTTTTACCTGCACAAGAACGTCAGTAAAGACTGGCTGTTGACCCTCCAGGGGGGTGGTGAGCTGTTTACGTGGGAAAGCCGGGGTTCTTCCGCCAGCACCAACGGGACCATCCTCCCCGACATCTACCGGTTGTCGAACTCCCAAAAGGCCCCGACGATTACGGAGGCGGCCCCCAATACGTCTCAACTGGCGTCGCTCTTTTTCCAGGGCAGCTTCCAGTATAAAAACACCTACTTCCTCAATTATTACGGCCGCAACGACTGGAACTCTACCCTGGTGTATAACGACGGCCATGGTGACTATTCCTATTTCTACCCCGGGGTCGACCTGGCCTGGGTTTTTACGGATGCCCTCCACCTTCCGAAATGGTTTGACTACGGCAAGCTGCGCCTGTCCTATAACTCCAGCGGGAACGGCGATGCCACCTACGTGACCAACACGGGGAACTATATCGCCCAAACGCCGTATATAGGCGCCAACGGCACTACCGTGAACTACTATGGGTATCAGTCCAACACGCTGCCCAACCAGCACCTGGTCCCCGAGCGCAGCGACAAGTTTGAAGCCGGCGTGGAGTTCAAGATGTTCCACGAGCGGTTGGGCGGCGACGCGACCGTGTATACCCAGGACACCAAATCCCAGATCATCCCCTTTACCGCGCCGCTGGCGTCCGGGGTTTCCAATGTCCTGATCAATGCGGGTACGGTGCGCAACAAGGGGATCGAACTCACCCTTTTCGGTACGCCCATCCTGACCAAGGACTTCTCCTGGGTGACGCGGTTTAACTATACCCTGAACAGGAACAAGGTGATCAGCCTGCCCCTGGGGACCAACTACCTGGACCTGGAGGATGAGGACGGGATCCGGACGGTGGCCGTCAAGGGCGGCGACTACGCCCTGTTGGTTGCCCGGTACGGGTATGCCCGCTACCAGGCCAAGGACGGGAGCGGCAACAATGTCGGCAGTCCGCTCAACGGCCAGCACGTCATCACCATGATCGACGGCGCCGGGGGCACCTTTCCCATTTACCAGCGTGCTCAGAACTATGGAACCGATCCCACCTCCCAGGAACCGGTGATCGGCTCCACGCTGCCCAAGTTCCTCGGGAGCTGGATCAACACGTTCAACTACAAGCGGTTTTCGCTCAACGTCTTCTTAGATGCGAAGTTTGGCGGCTTGGAGTACTCGACCACCTACTATTATGGCTCCCAGAACGGGAACCTGAAGAATACCCTTTTTGGACGGACCGCGGCCTCGGGTGGGATTGCTTATACGCCCCAGCCCAACTCTGCCTCCTTTTTCGGCCAGGGTACGGCGCCCCGACAGGACGGGATCGGCCTTCATGGGGTGTTTGCATCGGGGACGATGGCCACCGGCCAGGACGGCAAGTCCCGGGACGTCAGTGGGATGACCTACGATGCCGCGCTCAAGGCGGGTTACGTGCAGCCCGTGGACGCACCGGATTATTACATCGCCACCTACTCCTGGGGATACGGTATCCGGGAAGCCGGGGTGTTCAAATCCTCCTGGGTTGCCGTCCGGCAAATCTCCCTGGGATATGACCTACCTACCGGCTGGGCCTCCAAGATGCGGATGAACAACCTTCGCGCCGTATTGAGTGTAAGGAATCCATTCTACCTGTACAACAGCGCCCCGGACCACATCAATCCGGACAACCTCAACGACTCCGGTTCCGGGGCCGCGTTCGAACGGGGCGGTATCCCCTATGTACGGTCCTATGGCTTTTCCTTGAATGCAGGCTTCTAAACAATGTCAATCATGAAGAGATCTTTTCTTTATATCGCCGTTCTCCTCTTAGGTGCGTGCAGCCGGTCCAAGTACGCGTCCCTCAACACCAACCCGGACGCCGTCCTCTCCGTGGCACCGGAGTATGAACTGACCACCGGCCAGATGGCCAATTATACAAACGATTTCGAGGCATTTTACGACTACTACCAGTATATCCGTCCATGGACCCAATTGTGGGTCAGCGCCGGAGGAAATACGGGTACCGGGGCTTTTATCAACGTCGCCAACGGCAACCAGCGCTGGGGGATCTTTTATTCAAGGATCGGGCCCCCCCTGGTCGATGTGCAACACCTCATCGCCCTGCTGCCGGCGGCAAAGGCCGCGCAATACGTTTACCTGAATGCCATAACGGGCATCACCCTCGCGCAGGCCGCCTTTTATTGTGCCGACCCCAACGGGAGCATGCCGTTCACACAGGCATTCGAGGCCCGCTACACCGGCAACCTCACCCCGGTATGGGACGCCCAGCAAGCCCTTTTTGACACCCTGGATGCCCGGCTGAAGTCTTATGTCACGACCCTGGAATCCACCCAGTCCGTCACCCAGAACACCGGTGGCAACAACGACATCATCTTCCAGGGCAACGTCAATAAGTGGATCATGGCCGCGAACAGCCTCCGGCTCCGGATCGCCCTGCGTCTGATGAAGCAAAGCCCTTCCCAGACTACCTCCATTGCCAACGACGTACTGGCCGACAAGGTCGGCCCGATCGACAACGCGGCGGACGAATGGGTCTTTATCACCGGGCAGAACTTCGAGGGCGGCAACTTTAACCCCCTCGGGTATTCCGGGAACCAATGCATGGAGAAAAACGTCGTGGATTTTATGAACCGGACCGGGGATCCCCGTATCCGCGCCCTCCTTCAGCCGTCGGGCATCAATACCCAGGACATCTTCGACTCCGCCCAGGCCCAGGGCCAGATACCGGCCGGGGTCACCTGGGACGGCCTGACCTACCGCGGGCAATACGCCAGCCCCGACCAGGCCAAGGTCGGCACCCAAAGCTATCTTTTCCATACCCTGACCTTTTCCTACCAGGGCAATAAAATGCAGGTGAACTATCCGTCGATCATCAACCCCTATATCCTGTATGCCCCTTACAATTCCGGTCTGGGGGTCAACGCGATGCCCGTCATCACCTACGCGGACGTTTGTTTTATGCGCGCGGAGCTCATCCTGAGAGGGCTGTCCAACGACAATGCCAGCCCGCAGGCGCTCTACAACGCCGGGGTCGCCGCCTCCATCACGGACTTCGACGCCTGGGCGCAAAAGGCGGTGACGCCCAATTATACCCCGCTGGGTTCTTCGGAGATTGCCACTTACCTGACCCAGACCGGTGTCGCCTACCAGGCATCCACCGCACTGGAGCAGGTGCTTGACCAGGAATACCTGAACCTGTATATGAACCCCAACGAGGCCTGGGCGCTCATCAAGCGCACCGGCTACCCCAGCCCGACGGGCGCTATTATGCCGCTGGAAACCCTGACCTCAGGCGGGTCCCCCGTGGTCATGCCGCGGCGGTATGTGCCCCAGTTCCCGTTGCTGGGCGACCTGAACTATAATAACGCGGTGAGCGCCATCAACACGGAGTTGCAGCAGCCGGGGTATGGGGCGGCCAATGACATTACGGGGAAAGTTTGGTGGGATCAATAATCGTCTCGCTTATGCGGTTGTGTTTTTTTGTCATACTCACCTTTGTAACCTTGGGGCCTGCCGCTGCGCAGGCCCCTTCTTTCCTTTCGGTGCAGCGGATCGTCCTTTTGCGTTGCGCCCCCTGCCACCGGCCGGGGGAGGCGGCGCCGTTTTCGTTGCTGACCTATGAAGACATCGCGCGACGCGCCGGTTTTATCAAGAAGGTGATTTCGGAGGGGTATATGCCGCCCTGGAAGGCGGATGACCATTATAGGGCGTTTGCCAATGACAGGGCGCTCGCGCCTGAGGAGCGCGAGGCCATCCTGCGGTGGGTGGATGCGGGGGCGCCTGCGGCCGCATCGCCCGGCGGCGTGGCGCCCTTTTTCCCCGGCACCGCCTACACCCGCCCCCCGGACCTCACCCTCAAGATCGATTCCCCCTACCTCGTCCCCGGGGACGACGCCGAACGGTTTATTGTCTTTAAGCTACCCTACGAGCTCCCTGCCGACCGGAACGTCGAGGCCGTGGAGTTGTACTGTAACAACCGGAAGATCATCCACCACATCAACTACGGGTTTTATGCCGTACCCGATACTGCCGTGTCCATCTTTGGCGGCAGCCCCTACATCGACGGCGACCGGCCCGGGTCACAGCAACGGGAATACGACGTCCTCAAACGGAACTTTACCTACTATACGGGGTGGATCCCCGGGGCCTCCGCCGAAAGCTATCCCCCTGGTTTCGGGTGGACGCTACCCCGCCGGGGTGTGGTCCTGCTGACGGTGCACTACACGGCTTTGGGCGCCGATGAACATTCCATCGTGGGCGTCAACCTGTTTTTTACGCCGAAACCCATCCACCGGGAGGTCAAGATCATCAGCCTGGGCTCGGGTGGCGTAGGAGAAGAATTGATCACGCCCCCCCTGCTCCTCCTCGCGGGCCGGGTGGATACGTTCCGGCTACAGGTGAAGACCCAGGAGGACCAGTCGCTCTTGTATGTATGGCCCCACATGCACTATCTTGGCAAAGAGTTTACCGCCTGGGCCGAGACCCCGTCGGGGGATACCATCCCCCTGGTTCACATCCCCCGCTGGGACTTCCGCTGGCAGGAGCTGTACCGGTTCAAACACCCCGTCCGGCTCCCCGCGGGTTCCGTGGTGCACGTCACCGGGGTCTACGACAATACGGCGGATAATCCCTTTAACCCCTCCAGCCCGCCCCGTCTGGTCCTTTCCACGGGGAACATGACCTCGCGGGATGAAATGATGACGCTGATGCTGATTTATGTGGGGGCGGAAGAGGGGGATGAAAAGATTGTGTTATGAAGACGTTGTTGGTTTGTTTGTTGATGGTGGGGGTGGCGCGGGCGCAAACCCCTTTCGCGGGGGCGCCCCAGCCCGCTTTGGCGCCCTTGCCTGCTTTGGCAGCCCTGCCGGGGGCTCAATTTTCCTGGGCAGACGTCCACACGCCGTATGTCGTCATTGTCTACTTGTCCCCTTCTTGTCCGCTGAGCCAGCGGTATACCGTCGCCCTGAATGCACTGGCCGCGCAATATGCGGGGTCGGTATCCTTCGTCGGTGTTTTTGCCGGGAAGGCCGATCCCGACGCGGACATCCTGGCCTTCCGGGATAAATACCGTGTCGCGTTTTCGTTGCAGCGAGATCCAAACCTGGCCCTCGCTCGGCGGTTACACGCCACCGTTACTCCGGAGGTTTTTCTTTTGGACGCCCGTCACCGCCAGCTGTATCGCGGCGCCATTGACGACAAGGCCGTTTCCCTGGGGAACAGCCGCCCGCAGGCGCTTCATTCGTGGCTCAAGATGGCGTTGGACGACGTCCTGGCGGCTCGTCCGGTGGGGGTGCCCCATACGGAGCCGGTGGGGTGTTTGA
This sequence comes from Dinghuibacter silviterrae, assembly GCF_004366355.1. Classification (NCBI taxonomy): domain Bacteria; kingdom Pseudomonadati; phylum Bacteroidota; class Chitinophagia; order Chitinophagales; family Chitinophagaceae; genus Dinghuibacter; species Dinghuibacter silviterrae. The sequence continues at coordinate 1,480,470 of NZ_SODV01000001.1, forward strand.
TCGATGACCGGTAAATCGCGGGGCGCACATCATGGGGCGCCCTAGCCTCCGATGACCGTGGCTATATTATCGTATAGCTGTTGGGTATCTGTTGCCCGGAAAAGCTTTTTGACAATTGACGAGCGGTCATTGCGCTCTTTGATAATCCGCCTGACCTCGTTTATGATGTTCTCGGCAGTCGTCTTATCCCTGAGCCCCAGTGCCGTTTCAAGCGCCTTGTATCCCTTCGCCTTCTTTACTTCTGCCGATGCGCCGTCCATGATGAGTCTTATTTGCTCTATCTGTTGGTCGGCCTCGCTCTTTGCCGGTTTTGGAATTTCGGCTTTCGGCTTCGCCGCTTTTGGCTTTCTCTTCGCCGCTTTCTTCGAATCCGGCGCCGGCCCCGGAACAACGATGCCGGCGGCCGGCAACAGGGCCGACGCAGGCCTGGCGGAGGGAACTGGTACCGCCGCCTTCTTTTTGGGAATCGTCTTGTATTCCCGGAGATATTCATCCTTATCCAGGACGGCCACTTTCGTTTTGGGCGTCCATTTTTCCCGGCGTATGTCCACCACGTGCTCGTTGCCGACTTTATAGATGGTGTTTTCCAGCGCTGCCGATGCCTCATCGATCCGCGTAAGCATCTGGTAGCTTCGGGCGTCCTGGAGCGGTTGGCTCTCGAATTTGACACCTCTAAAGGCCGATGCGCCGTGTAGTTCGTGGATAAATTGACCGGCCAGATCCAGATTATTCAGTGCTGTTTCGGCCAGGCGACGCCTGTTCACTTCAAGAGCTTTTGCCTTGACCAGACCGTTGTCCTTTAACAAATTCACGAGCTCACCCAAAGCGGCAACTATAGGCGTCACTTTCTCCGGCCGGGCCCCTGGTAAGGCTTTCAAATCCGCGATCAGCGTGGGCAATATATAATTGAACACGTCTGTGATATCTTTTTCACCCGACAGGCCGGCGCCATCACCCGGTGATGCAGCCTCTATCAGGTAACGGCCCACTCCTCCCATTAAAAGAGTATATCCATTCCCCAGTCGCAATTCAATCGGATCGGGGGTCACCTTTTTCCCTCCACCCTTTAGCGGGATTTCAGCCGCCTCGTGATGGAGGTCGATGCCCACGTCCTTCCATTCGTTTTTCTCCTGTTCCACCGGGATATCATCGTGGATCTCACCGGCAATCGCCACCTTAAACTTTTTGTCGTGGAGATCATTGGCAAGATGCAATTGAACGACGCCCCGGCCACCGGCGCTTTTCTTTTGCACAGCCGGCCGCGCCTTCATGCTGGGCACGTGGTTGGCGGCAGCCTGCGAAGGATCGCTTTTTCGGGAGTGGTCAACATGATGATTCATCTTCCCTAAGATAATAAAGGTTGAACCGTGGTCAAAGCCTATTCCGCGGCGTTCACCTCCAGGGTGGTCTCGCCATATAGCGGCACGCCCTGCGCACTTACGCCCTGGACGATCACGGCATACTTCCCCGGTAGGTCGGAGGTGAAAAAGCGCACCACACCCTCGCCTCCGCCGGGCAGCGACGTGCGCGGGTCCCAGTACAACACGTTCCGGTAGTCGGGCAGACGGGAGGCCTTTTGCGCGTCGGTGACATAAATGGGGCTATAAAAGGTCCGCCTGGCCTGGAGCCCTTCGTAGTCGAGGGCGGTGGCGTGGGGATCGAGCTGGTACCCGCTCAGGTCGCCGTGATAGGTCGTCCAGTTGAGCAGACCGGTAAAGGACACCCCTCCCAGGAAATACCGCCGGGTAAGGACTTCAAGCCGGCGGATCTTGAGGGGATTGTAGGCCATGAGCTGGTCGGTGTTGAAAATGGGAACGCCGTCAAGGAGGATGAAGGGGTCTTCGTCAAAGGGTTCGTTTCTGGGGGTATTGTAGTTCCACAGGTGGAAGTGACTTCCTTTCCTGTACACATTGACGAGTTGTACGTATTCCCGGAGCACTTCCTCCATGGTCGTAAAGCGGACATAGTCGTCGAGCATATAGGTCAGGTCGGGGTGTAGGTAAAAGGCGGTGGTGTCTGCCGCCGCGGGGAGGTAGGGAGTTTGCATCCGCATGGCCGCGTAGGCGTTCTGCACCTGCATCGACAGGCTGCGTTCCGTCAGCGTTACGGGGTTGTCGAGCGGCATGTCGAAACGCGTTACCGGGTGGCCGGGATATACCTCGGAGAACGGATCGTCAACGTCTACCCGGTACACGCTGTCGGCCGTGGAGAGGTCGGTTTGGACGACGACCTGGGAGGATCCGTACATGGCCGGCATGTCGAAGGCGAGGCGGCCGGTGGAATCGCTGGTGGCGGTGGCAAACTGGGTCCGGTTACCCGGGGCGGAGCAGAACGCCAGGATGCGGTTACCAGGGGCGCCGGTGCGGGTGTCGACGACGCGGCCGGTGATGAGGTGTCCTTTGTACTCCGGTGCATACGTAAAGACCGGGGTGGTGTCTTTTAATACGTCTTCCCAGCGGAAGCGTCTCCAGCCCTGGGTCAGCAGGAGGTTGTCCAGGGCCCAGGGGTGATCGAAAAAGAACGCCGGGTGTGCCACGGGGCCGCTCAGGTCCGAGGTCAGCCAGAGATAATTGACGATGTTTTGTTCGGGTATACCCTGGAGGGAATCCAGCCGGTAAGCGGTGACGGACAGGTCCGTCCCCGTGATGCCTTCGGGGGCTTTGATGTGTATGCTCACACCGGAGCGGGGGATGTAGTGGTTTTTGTCGGTTTGGAGTCCTAATAAATTGTCGCCGGCAGGCGATTTGAAGAGGAGACGTTCGCAGACCGGCTGGCGGTCGTCGTTGAAAATGGTGAGGTGTGCAATCCCCGCTTCCAGCCTGCCGGTGTCGATGGGGAAGACGGCGCGGCCGTTGGTAAGGGGGGCCGCTTCGGCGATGTCCATACGGGCATTGGAATGGACGAGCAGGAATACGCGGCCGGATTCGGTCGATTGGACGCTTACCCGAAGCGAACCACCCGCGGCGGTATCGAGATGCATGACAAAACCCCGGTCATATACCCGGGGTAAATCAATATTCAGGACGCCTCCGGCCACCGGCCAGACGGTGGCGGTGTAGTGCCGGCCGGCGGCGGGGGTGAAGGCGAACCGCCCCATGCCCTGGGCCTGGGGCTGAAAATGCAAAACGGTATCCCCCCGGTCGTCCCTGAGAACCCCGGTAAACCCGATGGGTTCCCCATACGCATCCGTTCCCTGAAAAGCCACAGTGGAGGTAAGACCGGACACGAGGTTACCGCCTTCGGGGAAAAACGCAAGGTGCGCCGCCGGGGTTATTCGCCCGGGTGTGGGCGGCGCCTGGTGGGTGTTGAGGATCGTCAGCGGTTTTTCAAAGAAGTAAGTGGCGGGCTCATTTTTCATCCAGCGGGTATAGGCCCGGAGGGTATAGGAACCGGAAGCAAGCGTAAAAGGGAGGTAAAGGGCACCGTTCCCGCTCCCCGAATCGAGCGCGATCTTGGCCTGAAGGACGGGTTTGCTGCGCCCGTCCAGTACCTCGACATAGGCCACCCGGCTAAGCGACAGGGGGCGCAGGTTGGCCGCGGACACGTCATAGCACTTGAACCAGCAAAGCTCGCCGCAGAGGTAGTAGTCTTTGTCGGTTTGGACGTATACCTTTTCGTACAGGTGGCTTTGCCGGTAGTCGTTCCAGGGACGCACGAGGTCGTCCTGGGCCATGAGCGAACCTTGGAGGAATATAAGGGCGAGCAGAAGACAGACACATTTCATGCGGAATAGCGTTTATTGCCAAAACCAGGGTTGGGTCGTCGTGCCGCCTTGCAGACGGCAGTCGATGCAATAGTCATGATTGGCGGTCCAGGTGTCCCCCGGACCGAAAGCGATCGGTATATAAATGCCCGACGGCGGGTCGGTGTAGTTCCGGGGGTAGGGATTGGGGCGTATGCCTTTAAAATACCAGAGATACATCCAGGCGGGTTGGAAGGGGACCATGGTGTCCTGGGCTATGCATACGAACTGATATTGCCAGAAAGAGGGCGGGCCCGTAAAGGTCCGGAGCGGTTGATCGCTGCTGACATTGACAAAACCGATCACGGGTTCCGAAGGGTTGTTGAGACAATGCAGGTTGCCCTTCAGGTTGGACGGCAGGGGATCGAAAATGGACCCGAGGTTTTCGGTATTGGATTGCATCAGCAGGAGGTAGTTGTAGCAGTCTGCGCTGAGGGCATATTGGTGCACGTTGATGCTATACCGTATGCCCAGCCGTTGGTCGCCCTGGGGGATAAAGGTGAGCGGGAACCCGGAAACGACGTCCTGGGAAAGCTTGGTCGTACTGTAGATAAGGATATTGGAGGAGCTGTCTGTTCTCCAGCAGGTATAGATCTGCTGCGACGGGAGACGGGCGACCACCGTGTCCAGCGTGCTGTCGAACCTCAGGGAACTGAATTCGGCGGAATGGTATTCCCAGGTTTCATCGTAGGACCATTGGTAGTAGCGGGTGTCGTTCCTGGGGTTGTGGGTGTTGACCTGGACGTACATGCCGTCGCCGCCTTTAGGGACGAAGGTGACGCTGTCTATGGGTACATTGGGGATGACGTGGACGTAGTCCGACTGGTATTCCGATCCTTCGGTTGTTTTGATGTCGAGGCGGTAGGTTTTGGTGGTATCCAACGGGAGGGCGCCAAAGGCATAGGTGCCGTTCGTGCCGGCCGTAGCGGCGTAGCTGGACCCGTCGGAGCCTTCCAGCGCGACGGTGGCGCCCGGCTCAAACACTTCCACCGTGGTGTCGGTGAGCGCGACCGTCCGGCTCAGGACGAGCATGGACGGCCCGGTCCCGGCGTTGATGTTGCCCTCGACCACCAGGTAACCCGTGGCCGGGTTGTTTAGTTTGGGGCTGTAGGGCTTTACGCAGGCCGCCAGGAAAATAGCGCTTATGATCCAAAAACGTTTCATGGCTAAAAGCGGATATTAAAGTTGATGTAAGGGATGGCGCTTCCGAAGATGGACAGCTTATACCCGTTGACGACCCCATTCTGGGAAACGAAGTAGACCGAATAAGGATTCTGCCGTCCCGTCAGGTTGTATACGCCGATGGTCCAGGAGTTGTGGGTTTTCTGATGAATCTTATGGTTCCCTTCGATGTTCATGGCGAGGTCCATCCGGAAATAGTCGGGGATGCGATACGCGTTCCTGTCCGAATACAACGCCCGTTCGGCCCCTGCATAGTAGAACACGCCGATCGGCAGCGTGATCGGCCGCCCCGTGTTGTACACCGTATTCAGGGACACGCTAAAGCGGTGGTTGACCTTATAGTTGCCCACGAGGTTGACGTCGTGGGGTTCGTCATAGCTCGCGGGATACCAGTTCCCCCCGTTGATCACTTCCCCGGCCAGGGGATCGTTCATCCGGAGCTGGGTCCTTGAATAGGTATAGGCGAGCCAGCCGTTGAGCTTGCCCGTTTGTTTGCGGACCAGGAACTCGACCCCATAAGCCCGGCCTTTGGTACTCATGACGTCGGTCTCAATGTGGTGGTTCATCACCAATACCGCCCCGTCCTTGTAGTCCAGGTAGTCATCCATGGTCCGGTAGTAGACCTCCACCGACGTCTCGATGGTATTGGAGGCAAAATTCTGGTAAAGCCCCAGCGAATACTGCTCCCCGGTAGTGGGCTGGATGTGGGTGTCGCTTAGCTTCCATATATCCGTGGGCGCCATAGCGGTCGTGTTGGACAGCATGTGGATGTACTGACGGCCGGTATTGAAAGAGGCTTTTATCGATGTATTTTCTCCCAGGCTGTAGCGGGCGGATACCCGGTACTCCGGCCCGGAATAGGTCTTGATGAACTTCCCGGATGGATAAGGGGTGGTGCCCGTCATATTGCCCACCGTCAGGGGCTGGCCCGGCGCATAATCGTTGACCGCGGAAGGGCCGAGGAAGTTGAACATCGAATACCGGATACCGGCTTCTATCGAAAAGGCGCTTGTTACTTTAAAGTCATCGCTGACAAAAAGGGCGCTTTCCAAGGCCCGTTCGGTTTGCAGGGTATCCGCGACCGTAAGGGATTCGGACCCGACCGGCGTATACGTCCCGGGATGGAGTTTGTAATGGATCGACTGGAACCCGAAGGCCAGGGTATGTTTGGCACTCAGGTAGTACTTGAATTGGTCCTTCAGGTAATATTGGTTGACGTCGAAAGCAAGGCGGGAAGCCGTCACCGGGTTGTTGACCGCGTCGATACGGTACTGGTAGCGGTCAAACCCGGTGGCCGCCTCCATGTTGAGCTTGTTGGAGAAAATGTGTTTCCATTTGAGCGACACGTTGCGGTTTCCGTAACTGTAGGTGGTGTCGCTGTTGAGGTTAAACCGGTCCTGGCTCAGGTAGCCCGTCAGGAAGAGGGTGTTGCGCTTGTTGATCTCGTGCGTGATGCCCAGGTTGATGTCGTAAAAGGAAGCGCGGCTGTTTTTGTACTGGGCGGGTAGGAGGTTGAGCAGCCAATTGGCATACGTGGTCCGGGCCCCCACGATAAACGACGACTTGTCCTTCACGAGCGGACCCTCCAGGTTGAGCCGGCTGGTCAGCACGCCGATGCCCGCCGAACCGGCGTATTCTTTTTTGTCGCCTTCCCGGGTGCTGACGTCCAGTACGGAGGAAAGACGGCCGCCGTACTGGGCGGGAATGCTGCTTTTGTAAAGCTCTACGTCCTTGACGAGCTCCGGGTTGAAGGACGAAAACAAACCGAAAAAGTGTGCAGGGTTATAGATGGTGGCGTCGTTGAGCAAGATCAGGTTCTGGTCTGCGGATCCGCCCCGGACGTTCAGCCCGGTGGACGCCTCGCCGACGGTCTTTACCCCCGGCAGGGTTTGTACGACGCGGAGGATATCGGCCTCGCCAAAAACCACGGGCACCTGTTTGATCGCCTTGATGTCCAGCCGTTGCAAGCCCATGGTCAGGCTGCGGATGTTGCTGGCCTTTTCGGAGGAAATCACGACGTTCCGGAGCGCAATGACCTGGGATTGCATTTCTATATTGAACCGGCCCTCGCCGTTGACCTGTACCTGGCGGCGGGTGTCCCGCATCCCTATGCTTTGGATATACAAGACGTGCCGGCCCCTGGGCAGGCTCAGGGAATAGTATCCGTATTGATCGGTGGCCACGCCGGTTTGGCTGTGATCGACGACAATGGACGCCCCGATGACGGGTTCCTCCGTTTTGGCATCGCGTACGTAACCCGCCAGGGTGACGGTACCCGGCCTGGGATTTTCCGATTTTTCCCCCACCACAAACAGCTTGGCCTGGATCACAGCTTCCCGGAGCGTGGCGTCTTGTTCTTCGTTACTGGTGGGTTCGGTAAACGGCTCCTGCACGCGATGCGGTTTGGCCGCGCCTTTTCCTGCTGCCGCAAAAGCCGCGGTGTCCATGGGTTGGAAGGCCGGCGGCCCTAGCTCCAGCGCGTATCCCTTGGTGATGAAGACATTTCCGGATGCGTCGATGCTAAAAAACAGGCCCGTCTTATTCAGGGCAAGCGTCAATACCTTTTCCAGGGATTCGTTCACGGCCGACAGGGTGAGGACCAGGCTGTCGGTCTGGGTGGCATCGTAGAAAAAATGAACCCCCGTCTGGTGTTCGACCACCTGCACCAGCGTATCGAACCGGGCCGAGTCCAGGGTGATGGTCACCGGACGCCGGGCCTGGGCTTTCGCCTGCCGCGGGGCGAAAACAGCGGCGATCAACACCGCCAGCAGCAGTTTAGCGTGCATGTTCTTCATGGGGCAGTCCGTCGTAGTAGGTGATGATCTGAATGAACGCGGCATCTTTGTCCTTCTTCAGGTCGATTTTATTCTTCCGGATAAAAACCTGTATCTCTTTTTTCTTATCGGCCAGGGCAGCCAGGACGGATTTCTTTTTATACAGTGGATCGTATTGCCCTTCTTTGACCAGGTAATAGCTGCTGTCGGTTTCGACATACCGCTCCACCGCTTCCGTTGTCGTGAGCTCCTGGATATCTTTGGTCGTTCGCCTCAGCAGCCGGACGCGTCCGTCATACAGCAGTTCGTAAAAGCCGGTATGGACGGGATGGGTGTCGTCTTTGGTGATCCGTAAAAATCGCCGGTCGCCCAGCGTAAAGGAAGCGACACGGGGACTGTTCAACGTCAGCCGGAATCCCCCGTCGGAGCCTACCGTCACGACCTCGTCGTACACCAGGTCGTACCACAGCTTCAGGTGGTCATACCGGATGCCGTCGTACAGGACGCTGCCGTCATAAGACTCCTTCGAGCCAAAATAAGGAATACCGCTTTTTAGATTGCTGGCGTAGTCTACGTATTCTCCGCCATTGTATAAATTGTTTTCGGGAGCGAGCAATCGGTGGAACTGTGCCACCGCTACGCCAAAGGCGGCGCTGTCGGTTTGAGCGGCCGCCCGGTGGAAAGGCAAAAGCCAAAGAACAAGCGTTAGTTTTTTCATGGCTGTTAAAGGGCAAACATGTCTGACGAATATAACAAAAAAAACGGAGGGTGTCTCAAAGAAGAGACACCCTCAGATAGTGTACGAAAAAAAAGCGTTTTTAATAAGGAAGGATGTAGGTGTAGGTTAATCCATTGGGCCGGGTAACCACCAACTTATAATAGTAGGTACCAGTACCGGGGCAGCCGGTGGCATCCCCGCTGGCATCAAGGCCATAGGTGATCGTCGAGGTCCATCCGTCAGAACGAAGGACTTCGTTTTGTCCGCCGGTCAACCGGAATTCGCAGCTTTGCGCGATCGTTTTCGGTTCGGTGATGAGGGATTCGAAGGACACCCCAAAGCGGTTCACGCCCCATTCTGCCACATCGGTGTGGTTCAGGCTGTCGCTGTGCGTACCGGTGGTGGACAGGTAGATGCCGTTGTTGTAGGTGAAGACCCTGCGTTTGGATACACTCCAACTGCGGACGTTTCCGTTGCCAAACGTGATCTCCATGGAACCTGTGATGGTGTGCACGATCGAGTCGGTGTTGGGCAGGTCAACCAGGAGCCCGCCGGTGACGTTGGTATAGGTCTTCGTGCCGTTGATGACGATGACCTTACCGTCGCGGATACGCGTGATCGTCAGGTTCACGACCCGAACGGTGACGGCGGCGGCGGGGTCTTTCCAATACACCCCGTTGGGGATGGAGATGATGACCTGGCCGGTACGGGTACGGTTGCCGGCACAGTTCGCCCCGTTGTACGTGATGGTAATGGTCCGGGCGCCGTTGGTATCGGCATAAGAAACGGATGCGTCGCAGATGATGTTGTTATTGACAATAACCCCCCCGCCGGCACCAACCGAATCTTCTTGATTGATCCCCATCGTAGTGATGGTTCCGGTCCCGTGTTCCGTGATGCTGCCGGATACAGTGGTCTCACCGTTGAGCGCCGTATTGGCGTCATCCGATACAGCATCCGATTCATAAGAAACCTGGGATTGATCATCTGCGGCGACTTGAAGGCCGGTGGTGGAAGTAGCACCAGAGCTGGAGTTGTTGCCCGTGTTGCTTTTTGTGCAAGAGTAAAAACCTACGCCTGCGATCATCAGAGCCATAACGCAGCGGGTAAGGAAAGTAGTTTTCATAATTTACCGTCTTTTTGTAGAAATAAGATGGTAAATGGGATGGATGGTTTAAATGCTCTGTTAAAAATAATTACAAGTCATTGAACCTCTTGGCGTAATGAAGGCTGATCAGCTCCCTGTAGGGGAGGCTGGCGGGTGTATCGAGGCTAAACCACGGTGAACCGCCCGCCTGCAATACCTGTATATCCTGGGCCGGCATAAAACTCTGGGCTATAATAAAGGCCGGTTGTCCCTGGCCGTTGACCGCTGTTTCCAGTATAATAAAACAATGCCCCGGCGAGCCTCCGTGTATAAAGATGTCGCCCGCCTTTAGCGGGCCTTGTATGGGTTTTAATTCTTTCTCCAGCGATAAAGTACCGCAATAGGTAAAGACGAGGTCCATATAATGAAGGAACGTCGCGTAGGAATAGTCTTTGGTTTTTTTGAGCACCCAATGTCCCCCGCTATAACGATACCCTTCTGCATAATGTATATAGTCGCAGCGGAACCCACCGGTAAAGGTGAAGACGATGTCTTTGTACCTTTTTTGTCCGTACAGGTATTCACCCCTCAGCCGCATCACGGCATCGGCGCACTGTTGCAGGTCCTGGTGACCGACGCTGACGTCGAGCACGGCGGCCGTGTAGGCGTTGGTGGCGGCGATGTCGCCGCGATAGGTGCGGGTGGGGGTGCCGGCGGGTTTTAAGGGGAGGCGGGTTAGCCAATCGCCGAAACTGCCCTGTGCTTCCGCCGACAGGCGGTAACCGGGGGGCGCAGGGAAACGATCGGCGACGCGGTCCGCGGGGCGCGCCGATCGCGCGTCGGCAACTAGCCGATGCGGCGAGCCTGGTCGCCCCACGGGCGCCGCGCACAACAGCCATGCGGCGAAAAAGAAAAGCGGCTTCATATTGTCTTCGCTTTTTTGAGCAGGTCGTATCCGTTAAAAGGCACCGGCAATCCATCCACCAACCGGAAGCTGGAGAAATGCAAGTGAGTCGGCGAACGGTGGGGATAGGCGTTAAACCCTGTGCGCCCGACCTCTGCGATCTTCTGACCCTGGCGGACCACGCCACCGGGGGCCACCAGGATCATGCGGTTATGGGCGTAGTAGGTGAGCAAACCCGACTTCGGGTGGTACAACCAGATGTACCTGCCACCGCGGAGCGGGCTGTGCACGTCCCAGGTATCGCAGCAGGCGATGACTACCCCGTCTTCGACGGCGAGCACGTCAACAGGCTTGCCGGTCCGGTCGTCCATTTGATCCTGGTCCTTGTCGGTGATAAAAATGTCGTGGGCCGGGTGGGCGAGGTGGGCATTGCCGTCGAGGTAGCGGTAGCCTTTATCCGAGTAGCCGTTACCGTTAGTACCGCCGATGGCGCGGTAGGTGTAGCCCCGGAGGGGGAAGTCCCAGATGGGCGCGGCGGGGGATGCCGCCGGGTGGGGCGCGGCTGCCGCGGGGCGGGATGCTCCGGCGGGTGGTGCCGCTGCGGGGCGCGCTGATCCGGCGGCCGCCGCCACAGCGCGCGGCGCCTCCACCGCAATCTCGCCCATCAACTGACGGAACCGCGCCGCCGCGGCGGCACGCGGAATCTTCTGCAGAAGAATCGCCGTATTGAGCGAATCCATCCTCCGGCAGGAGGCCACAAGATCTTGGGCGTTAAGATCGCGTACGAGGAAAAGCGGGAGGGCCAAAAGTAGATAGCGCATAGGGGAAAATACGATTTTTTGTACTTTGGAGGTATGCCTACGACATTCACACCCCAACTCATCATTCCCTCCGGCACCATGAACCTGGATTTTTACATCCAGGGCCTGGGTGCCGTGGAGCTCCGGCGTTTTAGCGACGACGACGGGTCGATCCACGTATCAGAGATGTCGATCGACGGGACCCTTTTTCATTTTCACGAGGAAGCCGCCAACGGGAAGACGTTTCCGCCGGGGACGCACCAGGGCGTTACGACGATCATCGGTCTGATGGTGGACGACGTGGACGCCGTGATGGCCAGGGCGCTGGCGGCGGGGGCGCGGGAAGTGCACGCGGCAAAGGACTATGAATACGGTTACCGGCAGGGGGAGTTTGAAGATCCCCTGGGGCACCGGTGGTTGATCGAAAAAGTGATCTAGCTTTTTTGCGCAAGACCGGGGCTGCCCTGAAAATCCGCGTAGATCTCCCGGAACCCGATCATCTGTTGCCGCTCGGGGTCCCACACCTTTAGGCGGAGACAATCCCGCACATCCCGCGGGTGAAGGGAAGTGGTTTTGGCCGTTTGCAGTTCGGGGATCTCTTTCATCACCCGGGGCAGGCGATAAAAGGGAATCCGGCAATTGAGGTGATGGATGTGATGAAAGCCGATGTTCCCCGTGCACCATTGCATAAAGGGACTCATCTGCATATAGCTGGAGGACTCCAGGGCGGCGCCTTCATACGTCCATCCACAGCGATCTTTAAAAACGACGCCGGGGAAGTTGTGCTGTGCATAAAACAGGTAAGCACCGATGGCCTGGCCAAGGAAAAAGGGGAGGAATACACCCAGCAGCCATCCCTCGAAACCAAAGAAATACCAGATGGCCGCGGAGATCGTCCCGTGGAGGACGAGGGCAACGACGGAATCGGTGTGTTTTTTCGGGCTGGAAATAAAGGACCGCAGACACATGCCCCAGATGAACATGGTGAAGTATCCCAAAAGAATCGTCAGCGGGTGCCGGATGGCCAGGTAGCCCATCCGTTCCCGGGTGCTCATGGCCAGGAACCGCGTTTTGGTGACGATCGGGTAGGACCCGATATCGGCGCTAAAGAGTTTGGAATTGTGCTGATGATGATGGTCGTGCGACCTTTTCCAGATGCTGGGCGGCGTCAGGATGTAAAGGCCGAAAAAGGTCATCACCACTTTGGCCGCCCTGCTGTTGTGCAGGATGGTGTGGTGCTGGTAATCGTGGAAAATGATAAAAAAGCGGATGATCAGCAGACCGGTGGCCACGCTGCCGGCGACCCTGAGGATCAGCAGGGGCGCCAAAAGACTGCTCCACTGGGCGGCCAGCAACAGCAGCAGGGTGGATACGGTCTGGATCCAACTGCTCCGCGGGTCTTCCAGGGCATATTTTTTAGTAGAGAGGATCAGCTCTTTGCCTTGTAACATGTGTTGAAATGGTATGGGTTGTAGAATATTGGATTTACGTGACGGGCAGCGGGCGGCTATGTTTCCAGCGCTTGTGGGACCAAAGCCATATTTCAGGCTGGTCGCGGATGTCTCTTTCCAGGCGGCGGGTGTGCAACTCGGAGATCACCCCCTCGCCGGACGCGGCCGGGGCCTCGACCAGGCGCTCGGCATAGATGCGGTAATACCCGCGCCGCTGGCGTTTGACGGTGGCATAAACGATCGGGTAGTTCAACTTCCGGGCGATCGTTTCCGCCCCCATAAAAACGGGGGTATCCTGGTTCAGGAAGGTCATCCAATGGGCCCGCTGGGGCTGGGGGGTCTGATCGGCAATAAAGGCGGTGGCGGTCACCTTGCCTTTTTGTTTGACCATTTCCCTAAAGGTTTGTTCCATCTCGATGAGGCCGGTTCCAAAACGGGTTCTCATGGTATACATCAGCCGGTCGAACGCCGGGCTTGTCAACGGGTGGTAGATGACCGATAAAGGTTGGGGACAAAGGAGGCTAAACGTATTACCCGCCCATTCCCAATTGCCGTAGTGGCCCAGGACGAGGATCACGCTTTGGCCGTTTTTGGCGAGGTCCCGGAAGATCTCCAGGGCTTCGGGATCCATGGAACAGTGACGCAACATAGCGGCCTTGGAAATGCTCAGCGTTTTGAACATTTCCAGGAAAAGGTCGCACAGGTACCGGTAGAAGCTACCGGCCAGCTGGCGGATCTCCGCGTCGGACTTGTCCGGGAAAGAACGGCGAAGGTTTTTGAAAACCACGTGCTTCCGGTAGCCGATGACCCGGAAAAGGACAAAACAGACCCCGTCGCTCAACAGGTAAAGCACCGGGAATGGCAATAGGGACAGCCCGTACAGCGAGCCGTAGAGACAGTAATAGGATAAAGACTGCAACCGTTTGTTACCGGTCATGGGTTGAATACGCTGTTAAAAAGTCCTCCCATCATCCTGGGGACAATGGGCACAGGTCGCGGTATGGGTATAGGTGGGGTGGCTGGAAAGATAAGGAAATATTGCCGATCCGTAAAAGAAAAAGCCCCTGTGGAAACAGGGGCCGCTTCACCAAAACTAACTGCTTATGAGAAAATTGACTGCTTGCTTAATTTGATAAGTCAAAGGTAAGGCGAACTCTGTTAAGGGCAATGTTAAAGCGGGATCCTCACAGAGTTTTAACATAATGGTTACCTTGGCGTCATGTCGTACGCCGAATATCCGCCGTCGGAGCCGCTAAAACCTTTTGTGGATGCGTATTGGTTGCGGTTAAGCACGGGCCGGCCGGGGACACGGCGGGTGTATGCAGACGGTTGCGCAGACCTCATGGTGAACCTGGGGGCATCTATGGCCTATTTCGCCCCCAAAGCCAATACAGACAAGGCTATTGCATTGCAGCCGGGTAGGTTGTTCCTGGGCGGCACGATGACGGAATACGGGCTGTTGCAGACCGCTCCTGACACGGTACTAACAGGCATACGCTTCAAGCCGGGCGGGCTTTATACCCTATACCGGGTATACATGGAAACGGCAGTGGACGGCCTTGTCGAATTTTCCGATCCGGTGTTGCGCCCCCTGATGGAACTTATTCCGGACAGGAATACTCGTTTGGATGCCTACCTGGAGGGGCGGATACGGAAAACCCGCTATGACTTTCCGGGGATTTACGATATGCTTTGCGGTGAACCGCAGCCGGTGGCCGATCTGGCCTGCCGCTGCCACGTCAGCCCCCGGACCCTGGAACGGATCTTTAAACGGAATGTGGGGATCGCTCCCAAACAATATATCCGGATCGCCCGCTTCCAGGAAGTGCTAAGGCACCTTAAGAGCGCAGGGGAGGAAAGCCTCCTTAGGATGGCGTATGACCTGGGCTATCACGACCACGCCCACCTCACCAATGAATTCAAGCGGTATGCGGGCATCCTGCCCTCGGAATTGTCGCGTTTTTACAAAACCGGGATCAGCAGGGGGCAATACTTTTGATCTCCAAAAAGGTATGGGTATTTTTTTCATCGGGCTTTTGGCCGGCATTCTGGATGGGGCGGCCGCTTCACTTCTTGCCTGGACGCTTGCCAAACGGCCACCGGCCGCGGTATTCCGGTTTGTGGCCAGCGGCCTGTACGGACCGAGGGCGTTTAACGGGCGCTACATGGTGCCGACGGGGGTAGCGCTCCACATGGTCATTGCCTTGGCATTTACAGCAGCCTATTTTGGTCTTTGTACCCTTTGGTCCTGGCCGTTACAACACCCGGCAGGCGCTGCCGTTAGCTATGGCACGGTCGTCTGGGTCATCATGAATCTGGTGGTCATCCCGCTGTCGAAGACGCCACCCAGGCCTATGCCGCTATGGTTAAAGGTGATCAACCTGGTGATCCTGATCGTCGCCATCGGCGCACCCGTCGCCTGGGGTGCACGCTGGTACTTTAAGGCGTATCTTTAGCGGTATGGAAGGGTATACCGCAGACAAGGTGTTTGATCAGGTGGACTTCGGACAAACAAACCTGGAGACCGGGCATTTTGAGCAATGCCGGTTTGACCGCTGTGTGTTCCCGGACCTGTCCAGCCGGAAGTTTTCGGAGTGCGTCTTCGACGGCTGCAACCTTAGCCTGGCCGTGCTGACCAACACGGCGTTCCGGGATGTGGCGTTTAAACGGTGCCGGATGTGGGGACTTTTGTTCCATCACTGTGTCAAGTTCGGTACCTCCTTCAGCTTTGAGGATTGCAGCCTCAACCATTCGTCTTTTTTTGGCACCAAACTAAAGGGCACGCTTTTCAAAGACACGCAGCTCCACGAAGTGGACTTCTCGGAAGCAGACCTGACGGAGGCTGTTTTTGACAACTGTACGTTGACAAAGGCTAATTTTCACGACACCCTTCTCACGAAGGCCGACCTGCGGTACGCCTTTGATTTTGTCATCGACCCGGAGTACAACAAGGTGGCAAAAGCCCGTTTTTCGGCAAAGGGGCTGGCAGGACTTTTGCAGCGGTATGGGATCGTCGTGGATTCCTAAAATTGTCTAAATTAGCGCCGGAGGCACCCCTGGTGGTTCCTACACCTAATCGAGCGCTTGTGAAAATATGTAGGCCCATATTATTGATTGTCCTATGTTTATCTTATCCAGTACTAGACGCCTGCGCACAAGGTCTGCAATTTGCTTCCGAGGACAGCCTGCTCACCCAAAGGACATCCCTGCACGTTTTTGGCCCCGAGCCTCCCCTCTTCAGGGACCATCTTTTGATCGATTTTGATCTTTCCCTTTGGGACAACTCGCACCTGGGGTATATTTTCAACCTTTCGGACAACGACAATTCGTACAGCCTGAGCTACCTGTATATGAACGGCAAGGGTACGCTGAACTTTAACATCGACCGGAAATGCAATAAGATCGTGATCCCGCTGTCGGGTGCCCAGCTCAAAAAAAAACACTGGCTGACCTGCAGGATCGACCTGGACCTCACCGGGGACCGGGTGACCATCCGCCTGGACAGCACCGTGTACCGGGCGGATAAGCTGGGTTTTAAAGGAGAAATGACGGCCAACCTTGTTTTTGGCAAGAATCAATACTATACGGAGGTCCCCAATATGGCCATCCGGAACCTGGAGGTCGCCGATGACCGTCGCCGGTATTTTTTTCCCCTGGATGAGTGGAGCGGCACCAGCATCCACGACAGCAAGGGCGACGTCCGGGGCTTTGTGGAAAACCCGGTCTGGCTGATCAACGCCTCTTATTTCTGGAAGCCGGTTTTTACCCAGGCCTTCAGGGAGGTGGCGGGGTTGAATTACAATCCCCTGGAGCAGGACCTGTTTATTTTTACAAAGGATTCCCTGATCCGCTACCGGCCCGGGACGCAAAGACTGTCATCCCAGACCTATACGAACCCGTTGCCGGTTCCCCTGGTCCTGGGCAAAAGCATCGTTAATATCCCCCGGAACAAGTGCTATGTCTACGAACTCTTCGATGTAGCAAAAGGGATGCCCAGCATGGCTTCCCTGACCTTGGACAGCAACCATCTGACGTGGGAGACCGTCGGAAAGGCAACCCTGCCCGGCCAGTTGCACCACCACAACGTGTTTTATGATGCGCGCGAGGACAGCATCTACCTCTTCGGAGGCTATGGGACCTATAGCTATCACAATGATTTCCTGCGGTATGGCGACTCCGGCTGGCAAAAGGTCCCCTTTACGGGGGATACCATCAGCCCGCGTTTTTTTGCGGCCACGGGTCCCTCTGACCGGCCGGAGGAACTGTTGCTTTTTGGGGGCTATGGGAACGAATCGGGCAGCCAGGTGGTTGGAGGGAAGCAATACTACGACCTCTACCGGATCAACTTACGCACGCATACCGTCAAACGGTGCTGGACCCTGTCGGCCCCGGGCAAGGATGTTTTCGTACCCGCCAATAACCTGGTGTTGTCGGCGGACAAAAAGTATTTCTATGCGCTTTGCTATCCCCACGAGGTGGCTAAAACCGAACTGAGGCTGTACCGGTTTTCGATCGCGGATGGCGCCTACGAAACGGTCAGCGCGCCCATCCCGGTGACGTCCATGCGGATCGAAAGCGACATCAACCTCTTTTACAGCCGCGAGACCGATGAATTCCTGTGCGCGATCCAGGAGTTTAACGACCGCCGGAGCTCGGTCATCCGCTTGTACACCCTGGCAGCCCCGCCGGTCGTCACCAGTACCTACCTGCGGTCGCTCCATCCCCCTGTCCGGCGGTGGGGGATACTGATTTGGGGGTTGGCGCTCGGGCTCGCCACGTCGCTGGGTTGGCTGTTGGTGCGGCGTTTCAAAAAGCCTCCCCTGGCGTTGCAGCCCCCGGCTCCCGCTCCGGTGGAACGCGACCGGAACGCGGTCTATATGTTGGGCGAATTTGCCGTTTTTGACCGGGAAGGGAAGGACATCACACACCTTTTCAGCCCGAAGATCAAGCAGTTGTTTGTGTTGATCCTGCTCCACAGTAAGGAAGGGAAGGGCATTTCCTCCAAAAAGATTTCGGCCAAACTCTGGCCCGAAAAGGACCCGGCCAAGACCAAAAACATCCGGGGGGTCACCTTTAATCACCTCCGGAACATCATCGGCGACATCGATGGGATCGAGCTGTCGTTTTTGAGCGATACGTATACCTTTCGGATAAACGAGCCTTTTTTTTGCGACTACACCTTGGTTGACGATGTCCTCCGACACCAGGACGGCAAGGGGCAGGACCCCTTCCCCCTGATGGCGCGCGGTCCCCTTTTGAAAGACTTACCGGAATCCCTCCTGGATCACTATATATCCGACTACGAGGAACGATTGATGGCGTTCCTGACCCCCGAACTCCGGAAATTGTACGAAGCCAGGGATCTGAAACGGGCCCTGGGGGTCGCCCGGTTGATCCTGTCCATGGACGCCTTTAACGAGGAGGCGCTGCGGTACCAGCTCAAGGTCTATAAACGACTGAAGGGGCTGGACTATTCCAAAAAGGCCTACGACCAGTTTACGGAGGACTATAAGCGGTCGCTGGGTGTTGCCTACCATGTCAGCTTCGAGGGGTTAACCAATTAAATCCCCCGTTAACCCCCTTTTTAACCCCTTTTTTAATACCCCCGGGGGTATCATTGGCACCTGACCAAACCATCAAACTAGTTCTTATGAAGAAATGTACGATGCTTGCCAGCATCCTCTTATTCAGCTTAACCGTTTTTGCACAAACCGTCCCCAGGAGCGGGACGGTCCTTGACGAAACAGGAGCCCCGCTCGTGGGGGTTTCCGTGTTGATCAAGGGGACCAAGGAGGGCACGGTCACCGACGCCCGCGGTAAGTACACCATCCAGGCCGCCAGGGGGGCGGTCCTGGTATTCAGCTACGTCCATTACGGGACCCGGGAAATCGCCGTGGGCGACGGGAAAACGATCGACCTGAGCCTGTCGCCGGTGGGTGCCAGCCTTAATGACGTCGTCGTGGTGGGGTATGGCACCCAGCGGAAGGGGTCCCTCACCGGGGCGGTGTCCTCGATCAATGCCGCGGACATCGTGACCACCAAAAACGAAAACGTGGAAAACATGCTCACCGGTAAGGTCGCCGGGTTGCAGGTGGTCCAGAACACGGCGGAGCCCGGTGATTTTGCCAACAATATTTCGATCCGGGGGATGGGGAATCCACTGATCGTCGTCGACGGGGTCGAAATGCCGGATTTTACGGTGACCGGTAACAACGGGGACAACAGCGTGGGTTCCAGCAACATCCTGACACGGCTAGACCCGAACGACATCGAAAGCGTGTCAGTGCTCAAGGACGCCAGCGCTTCCGTGTACGGGGTCAAGGCCGCCAACGGGGTCATCCTGATTACCACCAAAAGGGGGCACGCGGGGACCCTGCAACTGAGTTATTCCGGGACCTACGGTCTTCAGGTGCCCTCCGGTCTGCCCAAACCGGTGAACGCGATTCAATACATGACCCTGGTCAACCAACTGGCGTTGCACAATGCGAACGGGGGGATCCCCGTCTATACCGCGGCCGATTTTGCCGCTTATGAAAACGGGACCGATAAAAGCACCGACTGGTACGACGCGGTGTTCAAAAAGTCGGCGGCCCAGCAACAGCACAACCTGACCGCCACGGGGGGCTCGGAGAACATGACCTACCTGTTGAGCGCCGGGTACATGGACCAGGACGGCTTTTTGCAAAGCAACGACCTGAGCTACAAACGCTACAACGTCCGTTCGAACATCACCAGCAAAATCGGCAAAAGGATCACGGTCAACCTGAACCTGAGTGCTATTATGGACCAGAAGGACGCGCCGGCAGAGTCCTTTTGGTGGACGGTCCGGGAAACCTGGCGGGAGTTGCCGGTCCAGACCATCTATGCCAACAATAACCCGCAATACCTGACCAACGGGATCGTCGACGGGGGCAACCCCGTGGCCTTTATGAATTCTTCGGTCAACGGGTACAGCACGCTGAACAACAAGTTTTTCAACGGGGCCATCAGCCTCGACTACCGCATCCCCTACATCGACGGCCTGACCTTTCGCGGATTTTTCAGCTACAACTACCAGGTACAGGACAACAAACTTTTCCAAAAATCCTTTAACCTGTATACCTACAACGCGGCGAACAGCACCTACAACGCCACCCTGAACAATTCGCCCAACTATGTCCAGCGGCAGTTTTACGAGTATCCGCAAAATACGGATCAGTTGTCGCTCTCGTACAACCGCACTTTTGCCGGGGCGCACAACGTGGGGGCGCTGCTCCTGCTGGAAGGCAATGCCCAAAGCGCGGACAACTTCGCCGCCTACCGCCAGTTGTCTATACCGGTCGACCAGATCGTCGCCGGGAACAGCGCCCTGCAAAACGCCACCCAGGACGGAGGAAATACGGCCCTGTACAACTATGCCACCAACTCCCTTGTGGGCCGGGTGACGTATAATTTCAAAAACCGGTACCTGGCGGAATTCAGCTTCAGGGACGATAAGTCCTCGAAGTTCGCCCCCGGGCAGGGATGGGGTTTTTTCCCATCCGGTCAGTTGGGCTGGAGGGTATCGGAAGAAAATTTTTGGA
This sequence comes from Dinghuibacter silviterrae, assembly GCF_004366355.1. Lineage (NCBI taxonomy): Bacteria > Pseudomonadati > Bacteroidota > Chitinophagia > Chitinophagales > Chitinophagaceae > Dinghuibacter > Dinghuibacter silviterrae. Next base: position 1,500,690 of record NZ_SODV01000001.1, read on the forward strand.
AAAAAATGTCGGCCCTCTCCTTCATCAACAACCTAAAACTTCGCGCCACCTACGGGGTGCTGGGGGACGACGGGCAGCTCTACTACCAGTTCCTGTCGGGGTACAACTATCCCGCTTCGGGCAACAACAACCAGCTTCCCAGCGGGTCGGTGTTTAACGGTTCGTTTATCAATGCCGTCCAAAGCACCGGTATCCCCAACCCCAAAGTGACGTGGGCCACCGCGCATACCCTGGACGCCGGGTTGGATTTTGACGCCTGGGACGGCATGCTGGGCGTGTCTGTGGATTATTTTGTGCGCAACCGTTCGGGTCTCCTGGCTACGTCCATCCTCCAGGTCCCCGAGGTGCTGGGGGCATCGCTGCCGGAACAAAACCTCAACGGGGACAGGACCCGGGGCTTTGACTTCGAGGTCACCCACCGGAATCATGTCGGCAAATTCAACTACTTCGTCAAAGCGACGTTCTCTTATGCCCGGACGATGAACACCACCTACGCCGAAGCCAAACAAGGGAACTCATACCTGGACTGGTTGTACAATCAGGCCTACCGGAACCAGGGGATCCAGTGGGGCTACGGCGTAAGCGGGCAGTACCAGAACTACGGCCAGATCCTCAACAGCCCGATCTTTGTCAGCCGGGGCACGGTCGTGGGCGATTACGAATACCAGGACTGGAATGGCACCGGGGTGATCGACGGCAACCAGGTCCACCCGATCGCCTATGGCGGCAATCCCAACGGTACGCCCATCCTCCCGCTGATCACCTACGGCTTTACACTGGGCGGTTCATACGACGGATTCGACGTGTCCCTCCTGTTCCAGGGGAGCGGGATCTACAATGTCTCGTACATCGAACAACTCAACATACCCCTCTGGGGAGGCGGCAGCGCCCTTTCCCAGTTTATGAACGACTGGCACCCCGCAGATCCGACGGCCAACCCCTACAACCCCAACACGGTTTGGGTATCGGGTCAGTATCCGTATACCGGCACCACCGCCGCGACCAACTCCACCGCCAACTTTCAAAATGCGGCCTACCTGCGACTCAAAAGCGCAGAGCTGGGGTATTCCCTGTCGCCAAAGCTGTTGCAACACGTAGGGATCAAGGGCGTACGGGTCTTCCTGAGCGGATACAACCTGCTGACCATCACCAAGGTCAAGTATGTCGATCCCGAGCATCCCTCGGGCACTTACGGGTATCTCTACCCGCTGGACAAACTGTACAACGTCGGTCTTAATGTCAAATTCTAACGCAATGAAAAAAATTCTTATAGTCGTTTTTCTTTTAACCGCCTGCCGGAAACTGGATATCCCTCCCATCAACATCATCCAGGACAGCGACATCTTTACCTCCAGCCAGGGCATCCAGGCCTATATGGCCCGTTTGTACAGCGAGCTCCCCATGGAGGACTTTCGCTATTCGCCCGCCCGGGGGATCAACTTCTTTTGGATCATCAGCCCTACGCCGGCCACCACGGGTGAGGCCCTGAGCCGTGACCAGACGGGTGCCATGCAGGAAAATTTCGGGGGCTGGAACTGGGACATCTGGGGCGGCTCCTATACCACCATCCGGGATTGTGACTATTTCATCCAGACCCTGCCCACTTATGCCAGTAACTTTTCCTCCGCCCAGGTCAGCCAGTGGCTGGGCGAGGCGTACTTTATCCGGGGGATGACGTATTTCGGGCTGGTCAAGCGTTTTGGCGGCATACCCCTGGTCAACAAGGTGCTCAGCTACGTACCGGGTGAAAGCACCGACAGCCTGCAAATCCCCCGGTCCTCCGAAAAAGCCTGCTGGGACCAGGTTGACGCGGACTTTACGTATGCCATCAACAACCTGCCCGCCGTCAACAGCGACGACGCCGACGGCAGCCGGGCGAACAAATACGTAGCCGAAGCCTTCGAATCCAGGGCCATGCTGTACGCCGGTTCCACCGCGGAATACAATACGGTCACGCTTTTTGACAATGCCCACAACCAGCTCTGCGGCATGCCCGCCACCGACGCGGCGCCGTATTTTCAAAAAGCCTACGCCGCCGCCCAAACGCTCGACGGGGTCTACAGCCTCTACCTGACGTCCTGGTCCGCCACCGACCCCAACGCCCAGTACCAGAACTTCGTCAATCTTTTTTCCGACGCCACCAGCAAGGAAAATATTTTTGTCCGGGAATACCAGTACCCCAATTCCGTCCATGGCTATGACGCGTATAACGTTCCCCGGCAACTCATCGGCCCCAACGGGTACTCGGCCGAAGTCAACCCCACCCTGAACTTCGTGGAGATGTTCGGCGGGCTTCCCAAAAACCCGGACGGAACCCTGCAAACCCTGGATGCCTCGGGGCACTACCTGCTTTACAACAACACGATGGACCTCTTCGCCACCGCCGAACCCCGGTTAAGGGGCACCGTTATCCTTCCAGGAGACCAGTTCAAAGGCCAAAACATCGAGATCCGCCGCGGGATCTATACCGGTTCGTCGGCCGGGGGTATCCCCCCGCTCCTGCCCGCCGGGTCAAGGGCGCAATACCCCACCGCCCAGCTCGTCACCTCGTCCACGGCCACCCAGACGCCCTATTCATTGCCCAACAGCACGCTCATGAACCCCGCCGGGTTAAGCGGTATTTTCACCGGCGACCAGACGTGCGCGATTTCCGGTTTTTCCGTCCGGAAATGGCTCAACCCCAACCTGCCCACTGCCCAGGTCCTCGAAAACAACGAGACCCAGACCTGGATTGAAATGCGGTATGCAGAGGTACTGCTCAACCGCGCCGAGGCCGCGATGGAACTGTACAACGCCCAGGGCGGTGCGAACTACCTCACTGACGCCATGAACGACGTCAACCTCATCCGCGCCCGCGCCGGGGCCACTACCTGGACCACGGTGGGGACCACTCCCATGGACACCGTCCGTTACGAACGCCGCAAGGAACTTGCCTTTGAGAACAAGACCTACTGGGACCTCAAACGCTGGCGGATTTTCGCCAAAGAGCAAAACGGGACCATCTACCGGATCCTGATGCCCTTTTATTCCTCCACCGCGGGTAAGTACTTTTTCGACGCCCGTACCGATGAACGGAACGACGTCTACACCTACGATCCCCGGTGGTACTATGAGCAATTGCCCGGGGGGGCTATTTCGAAGAGTACGAATGTTATTCAAAATCCAGGTTATTAAAACTTCTGACAATGAAACGCTACTATATCGTTGCTCTGCTCTTTTGTGCCGCCTGCAACAAGATCGACAACTATCCCGCGCCCTCCTGCACCATCGCCGGGAGCACTATCGACGAGGTCACCGGCCAAACCGTACAAACCGAAGCCGGCGGGGGCGGCACCCGGGTAAAGCTCCTGGAGACCAGCTACAGCAGCAACCCGGTCCCCCAATACTTCCAGTCCATGCAAAGCGGCGTCTTTAACGATACCAAGATTTTTGCGGCGACCTATAATGTATCGGTCGAAGGCCCCTTCGTGCCCCTCGTCCAAACCGATGCCAATGGCAACGTGACCTCCGATTCCAGCCAGAACATCGTCCTGAAGAGCATTGACAGCCTTCACTTCCGCGTCCAGCCCTACCTGCGGATCACCTGGGTGGGACAACCGGTCCTCAACCCCGATACCACGGTAACCGTACAGTTCATCGTCACCCGGGGAACCAACAACCCCAACTACCAACAGGACATCACCGACATCAACCTGTATGTCAGCAACACCCAGTACGACGGTAACTACAACTACGATCCCCGCTACTCCAAGCTCAACTCCTATTCCGGTTCCACCGGCACCGCCCTCCTGGGGCAGGTCATCACCCTCACGACCATCGGCGGGGCGCTGCCCGCGCAGGATGTGTACTTCCGGGTGGGGGCGCGCATCAATGCGGGGCTTGATGAGTATAACTATAATGCGCCGGTGTCGGTGACGTATCCGTAATTTTAGTGTACATGAAATATTCCCTTCTTTGTCTTGCTTTGGGCTTTTCATTGACAGGCTTTGCGCAGCAGAAAACCGCGTTCCAGACGAGCAGCCCCTGGATCCCCCAGATCGACGTCCGTTCCGACATGGCCATCGTGTATGGCGTCAGCGACCGGCTACACCTCACGTTTGAACAAAGGGTGCGGTCCTGGCGCGACCGCGGCTACCAGCTCGCGTTTATGACCGGGATCGCCTGGGGCGGGTATTTTGATTATTTTCTTGGTGCCTGGGATGGAAAAAACCACCTGGGCGTAGGACAGGTCCAGCAAAATGGGGATACCATCTGGCACGGCCACAACATGCCATACGTCGTCCCCGTCCAATCGTTTATCGACTATATGAAAACCGCGGTGGTCAAACGCGTGATCGACGCCGGTATCCACACGGTTTTTCTGGAGGAGCCCGAGTTCTGGGCGCGCGCGGGGTATAGCCAGCCGTTTAAGGAGGAGTGGCAAAAGTATTATGGCTTCCCTTGGAGGCCGCAGGACGCTTCCCCCGAAAACACCTACTTGTCCAACAAGCTCAAGTACCATTTGTACTATCATGCGATCAAAGAAGTGTCGGACTATGCAAAGGCCTATGCTTTGTCGAAAGGTGCAACCGTAAAGGTGTACATCGCCACCCACTCTCTTGTTAATTATTCCTCCTGGCAAATCGTCAGCCCCGAAGCCAGCCTCGCCTCGCTGCCCGGTATAGACGGCTACATTGCCCAGGTATGGACGGGAACTTCCCGGGAACCGACCTATTTCGACGGGTTGAGAAAGGAGCGGGTGTTTGAAAACGCCTACCTGGAATACGGGTCGATGGTATCGATGACCGCCCCCACCGGCCGGAAGCTTTTCTTTTTAACCGATCCCATCGAAGACCGGCCGAGAGACTGGGCCGATTACAAAAAGAACTACCAGGCGACCTTTACCGCCGAAATCCTGTATCCCGGCGTTGACAACTACGAAGTCATGCCCTGGCCCGAGCGCATCTACACCCGTCCCTACAAGCTGGCGAATAGCGACTCCGCGGTGCTGATCCCGAAGTACTACTCCACCCAGATGCAGGTTATGATCAATGTGCTGAATGCGATGCCGCGGTCTGTCCGGCGCATTTCCGGCTCTTCCGGCATCGGCGTGTTGATGGGCAATTCGCTGATGTTTCAGCGTTTCCCGACCCACAACGGGTACGACGATCCCCAATTCTCCAATTTTTACGGCCAAACCCTGCCCCTCATCAAACGGGGGATTCCCGTACAAACCGTACATATGGAGAACTTGCAGTATCCCGCCACCCTCAGCCACATCAAGGTCCTTGTGATGAGCTATTCCAACATGAAACCCATGTCCCCTTCCGTACACCGGTATATCGCGGACTGGGTCCGGAAGGGCGGGACGCTGATCTATTGCGGCCGTGACGACGATCCTTATCAGAACGTGATGGAGTGGTGGGATACGAAAGGGAATTCTTTTACTGCTCCCTCCCAGCACCTGTTCAAACTGCTTGGGGTAGAAGGGGCCGGTCGCTTTCCCGTCGGTAAAGGTGTGGTCTATGTGATCCGGCAAGACCCGAAAGAGTTTGTTCTACAGGCTTCCGGCGACACCGCGTATGTCCGGACCGTTCGCCAGGCCTACGGCGCCCTCTCCGTTAAAAACAATTTCTACCTCGAACGCGGGCCGTATGACATCGTTTCGGTCCTCGACGAAAATCCCGATACCGCGGCTTATGTGGTGCACGGACCGGTGATCGACCTGTTCGATCCTATGCTTCCGGTGCTGGCCTCGAAGACCGTTCTGCCCGGGGAACAAGCGTTGCTGTATGACCTTCGCCGTGCGCCGGCGGGGCCGTCCGTGCTGGCTTCGGCGTCGCGGATATATTCCGCGCGGGTCTCCGGCCGCAGTTTTGCTTTTGTCGCTAAAAGTCCGGCCGCAACGATCGATGCCAGCAGGGTGTGGTTACCGTCCCGGCCGGTTTCGGTCTCGGTGACCGACGTGAATGGGGCGCCGGTGCCCGATGTGTCGTCCTCCTGGAATGAGGTGTCGCATACGTTGTTCCTGGGATTTGGGAATAGCCCGGAGGGCGTGCAGGTGCGCCTGCGCTGGTGAGCGGCGTGCCCCGAGCGCAGTGCGGCGCGGCATTGCCCGCCGCTATTGCAGCCGGTTCCCCCCGCTGACAATCAGCTGCGTGGTCCCCGGGTCCACATAAAGCCCCGGCGCTTCGATCCCTCGCTGGGTTGTCCACACATTGTTGTTGATCCATACCCCGTTACCGTGTTCCACTTTGATGGCGCCCCTCATCTTTTCGATGGTGGGCGCCTTTTCTTTGTTGATGACCTGGTTCCCACGGAAGACAAGGTTGGTAAACGCCGCTGCCTCGACCGCCGGCCCCGTCATTTCCTGGAAAATATTGTTGTCGAAAAGGATGCCGCTGAGGAACGGATAATAGGTCGGGCTCCCGTTACAATCCGCGCCGATCGATACTGCCGCCCCGTCGCCCGCGCCGATGCAATTCGACGAGTCGAAGCGGTTGTTGCGGATGATGACGTTCCTCGCACCAAAGCCCTCGCTCCAGCTCGATCCCACGTCCGCAATCAGCAGCATGGCCGAGTGCTGGTTATGGTAAAAACGGTTCCCCTCCACCAGCCAGTCCGCCGTATTGCAAAGGACGCCCCGGGCGCGGTTTTCGTGAAAGTAACAGTTCCGGATGATGACATTGTTCGACCCATACCGGTGGTTGAACAGGATCGCGTCCGACACGATGTGCGCCGGCAGCGGATCGCTAAAGACAAGGGTCACGGTGCTTTTTTTATAGTCCGGCGTCACGGCCGTCAGCTTCCCCGTAAAACCCGTCGGCGAGTAATCCGCATTCCGGATCTCGACCCGGTCCCCCGGCGTAAACGGACACCGCCAGGGTACCAGGTTCACCGCGATCAGCGTATGCGCGTCCACGCGCTGCACCCCCGAATGCACGTTGTCGTGGATATTCACACAGTCGTCCCCCATATACCCAAAGTCGCACCCCTCCAGCCGGATAAACCCCTGCGACTGGTCGATGTGAAACCCATCCGCCGTCGTTGTAATGGGCCTTCTTTGACCCGGGGGAAAAGTAATGTTGCACCGCAAGAGCTCCACGTGGTCCATATCACCCCCACCCACAAACCCTTCGCCCGGAAAAGAAAATATGTTCACGCCCTGCAGCGACAATTGCGTATTGCTCCCCAGGATGATCGCCATCTTGTCATAGTTGTAATGCCGCAGCAGGTACAGTTGCCCCGCCTTTGCCGGCACCGGCCAGTTCGGCCAGACGCGGACCGTCCGGTCGTCCAGCTTGTCGATCTTTTTGGGTCCGAAATCCCCAAACTCCTGCCCCGGTCCCGGAACGCGCAATTTTTCATCCAGTGGATTCATCGACAGCCAGCGTTTCGGATCCAGCGGCGCCGCGCTGTCAAACCGCATCTCGAAAAAAGCGCCCTTACTGTCCACCTTCGTCACCCGCCCCACCGATGCCAGCGGATCGATCGACCAGTCCCAGTCCATATTGAAATGGCTCATCACTACCCGGTGGCAATGGTTGATTACCATCCCATGCCCCCCTTTGATCAGATGGAAAAGAAAAGTAGCCCCACCCCCGTCAAACACAAAATCCTGTAAGGAGTCAAAGTGGATGGTCTGCCCCGACGTGATCCGGTACACGCCCTTGGGCACGATCAGTTTGGAGGCCTTTACTTCGCGGCACTTTTGCAGCGCCGCCTTGAAGGCGGCCAGGTTCCGGTCGGGGCCCGCTGCCGGCGGGGCATTGCCGTCGGCCACGGCGCCAAAGTCGGCGAGGTTCAGGACCGGGCCCGTTGGATTTTTGGGCGGGTCGACTTTGAAGTCTTGGGCGCCCGTGGGCAGCGGCGGCGGTGCCGCGCCCGCGCTGGGCGAAGCCCCCGTTAGGGGCACGGAGACCCACCCATTCCCCTGCTCCACCCGCATATCCCTGATCCGGACGGCCGCCTGCCGGTGGATTCCCATCACGATGTAAAAGTCCGAGGTCTGTAGGGCGGACACCCGGAGCTTTGTCGTACCCACGGTCCCCGGGTCGTCATTCCAGCGGCGCCATTGATCCGCGCCGATGCCCAGCCGGTCGCAGCGCACAAAGACGTAGAAGTAGTTGTCCGGTCCGCTTCGATCCACCACCTCGTAGTCGATCGTGATCGTATATTCCTTGCCCGCCTTCATCAGCCCCGCCGGTATGATCAGGCAGGAATTCCACTCGGCGGTGCTTTTGCGGCTATCGGCGCTCAACACGCGGTCGCCTTTCGGCGTTGTAAAAGGGATCGTGAATGCCGTCTGGCAGTTGGGCGGATCTTTCCGGAGTTGCCAGACGGGATTGTTTTGCGCACGGACATGTACGACCGGCAGCAGCGCCAGGGCGGCGATCAGGTGGGCTTTCATGGCGTCGGGGTTTGCCCTAAATATCAAAAAATATCCCGGATTACCGTCGTTATTTTATTAAAAACGATAGGGTCTCCTATCTTTTTGCCCTGCAACACCTGGGCGAGGGGTGCCTGGGGGGAAAGGAAAATAACCTCCCAGCCTTCCAACGTTTGCCTGCCCAGCCCGGCCCCGATAAAAAAGGCCATTGCCTCCGTTACCACCATCGTCCCGGCGACCGCGTGCAACGCCGCCAGCTCCTTCACCGACTCCGCGAGCTGACGGGCATGCATATCCTTTTGCAGATGCCCCATCGCCCGCCCGGTTTCATATTTGTCTCCCGCGGAGCTTTTTTCCTCACTATTGGCCGACTCCTGGGCCATATCCATGGCCTGCTGGGCCGCGGCCATGCGCTCGCGCAATACACTTTCGGCATGCGCCTTGGCGGCGGTTTTGAAGGCGAGTTTTTCCGTGGGGGTGGACATGAGGCAAAAGTACACCACCCACACGATAAAGAACGCCTGCAACGGTACGCGGAACCACAAATACCCGACGCCCTTCCCGTCGGTGGTCCCGGTCTCGTAATTGATGTGGTGCACCGCGGCGCGGATGTTGGCGGGTAGCATCAGCACAAAAAGCGCGATCAGGACGAGACCCAAAGATAACCGGAGAGAAGGGACGAGCAACCCGAAGCCGAGGAGGACCTCGGCGACGCCGGTGGCGTAGACCATTTCCTTTTTGAAGGGGATAAAACCGGGCACCATCAGGGTCATTCCTTTTGTGAATTTGAAGTGACCCAGCGCGGTGAAGCAGAGCATGACGCACATCGCGATGTTGCCGGCCGTCGTCACACTGCGGAACGTGAGCGACAGCAGGAAGGTGAGTACTAATATGAAGAGTGGCTTCATAAACACTTATTTTTCCTCAAATATCCTGTTGCGTACCGGTGTCCGGAATGATGTATGTTAGTTTCGGGTCTTGCGGATACGGCTGAGGCTTTCGGGCTGGATACCGAGATAGGAGGATAAGTGCTTGACGGAGAGTGCGCTGATGAGACCTGGGTGTTTGTCGAGGAGCTGTTTGTAGCGTTCCTCGGCCGTGAGGGCGAGGATGTCCATTTCGCGTCTCAGGCGCCGCACATATTGGTGTTCGGCCATGAGTCGCCCGATCCGTTCGCCCTGGTGGGAGTGGCGATAAAATTCCTGCAGGGGGTCATAAGCGATGGCGACGGTTTCGGTGTCTTCCAGGCACTCGATAAAGACCGGGCTGGGTTCCCTTGTAATAAACGACAGGTAGGCGGCAACGAAGTCGCCCTTGAAATGAAAATCCACCGTGTATTCTTTTCCATCCTTTAAGAAATAGTTCCGGGTAGCGCCATTGTATAAAAAATAGATGTGGCCCGCGACCTGTCCCTCGCGGATGAGGAAGTCGCCCTTGCGATGGTGCCGGACGTCGAGCAGTGGAACGAACGCCTGCCACTCGTCGTCGGGGAGGGGGAGGATGCGGGCGAAGGCTTCGCGTATGGCGGTGGGGGCGTCCATTTGCCGTTAAAGATACGTACCTTGCGTGCATGTTATCACGCTTTCCACCCGCGCCCGCGGAGGCTACGGATGCGTCTTTTCTTACAGGAAAGAAGGAAACCTTTGCCAAACTAAAGATCGAATCGAAGATGGGGCAGCGCACGGTGCTGATGACGGAGCATACGTTGATTTTTGTGCTGAAGGGGACGAAGCTGCTTCACTTCCCGGAGGAAACGGTCAAGGCGACGCCAGGGTCGGTCGTCTTGCTGCGGAAGGGTATCTATGTCATGGCGGAGTATGTGGAGGACGGCCTGGACTTTGAGGCACTGATGTTGTTCTTGCCCGGGAGGCTGTTGCAGTCGATGGCGGTGCATGGGGAGAAAGGAGCCAGCCACGAGCAATTTCTTGTTTTCCCTTCACCACCAGCCATCAATGGTTTTAAAGAAGGCTTCCGGCGATACTTTGAAGACCGGCCTTCCGAGGTAGAAAGTTTGCTGCCGCTGAAACAGCAGGAAATACTTTTGTTGTTGCTTTCCGGGAGCGAGCGGGACAAGGTGAGGCGGTTTATACGTTCAGCGGTGGGATCGGAACCGTCGGACATCGACTTTATCGTCCGCAGCTATTTGTTCCAGCCGGTCACCATAGCGGATCTTGCCGGGCTGGCGAACTGTAGCCTGGCGAAATTCAAACGGGATTTTCAACAACGCCATCAATGTTCGCCCCACGCCTGGATCACGACCCAGCGGCTGTCGCACGCTTCCATGCTGTTGCAGCATACGAATCAACAAGTGGGAGCGGTGGCGCTGGAATGCGGTTTCGAAAGCACCTCTCACTTTATCCGGTTGTTTAAAAAGGAATACGGGTACACGCCTGCCGCCGGAAGAATCAAAGCGACTATTGTTTGAGCCGTTTAGGCTAACAAGCCCGCGGGTCTGCGCGCGATCTTTGCGCAATGAAAATATTATTGGTAGGGGGGAACGGAACCATCGGGCGGTGCATCACCGCCGCCTTTCAGACACGCGGTCACGACATCATCATTGCCGGCAGGAACAGCGGCTCGATCCAGGTGGACATCGCATCGCCGGAATCCATTGATGCTATGTACCGGCAAGCGGGTGTCCTGGACGCGGTCATTTGTGCGGCAGGGACGGGGTACTATGGGCCGTTTGACGACATGACGCCCGCGCTGATGCTGCCGGGTATACAAGGCAAACTGCTGGGGCAGGTGAACCTCGTGGTCGCGGGCAAACCTTTTGTCCGGCCCGGGGGGTCTTTCACGCTCACCACGGGTATTGCGGCTGAGCTTCCCGCACGCAACGGCACTTGTGTCGCGCTGATCAACGGCGCGCTCAATAGTTTTGTACTCGGGGCCGCCCAGGAAATGACCGATGGCAGAAGGGTCAACGCCGTCAGCCCGGGGTTGGTGGAAGACAGCGCGGAGCGTTATGGGGCTTTTTTTCCGGGATATAACCTGGTGCCGATGGACAAATTGGTGAATGCCTATATCCTGAGTGTGGAGGGGGCGGTTAATGGGAAGATCCTGAAGGTGTATGAATAGCTTGAAGGGTCGCCGCGCTGCGCCGCGTGTCCCCACCTGTTCCCGGATCGACCAGGTTTTTAGCCGCAATACCGCAACGGGTCCAGTCCTGACTCAACAGGCCCTGCCCGAAACCGATAGGCACCCTGTATGCCCAATCCCCCGGAGTCTCCTGGGTAGCCTTGGCGGTGATCGCCATGGTACCGGGGTCGCATAGGGTTTTCCCGATCATGTCCGCCAGCAACCTTACCCGGGTGTCTTCGGGGGCATAGCCCAGCGCTTCCCGGGCCGACCGGAGGATTAAAGTTGCTGAAAAGGAAAATAGGTGGTAGATCAGCGCCCGCTGCTCGCGGACCATCTCCCCGTCGATCGTACCGTCGTCCTTGATCTTGGACATGGCGTCCCGCCATACCAGATCCTGGTATTGGAGCGCCTTGGGGTACCGATCGATGAGGGCCATCAAGGCCGCTGCTGCTCCGGACCAGACATAGAGGTTCCCCCGGTTGGTAGCGCGTTGGTAGTAATCCATGTTTTGGTCATTGAGGGTATGCAGCCAGCGGAGCACACCGCCAGGCAGCGTGTATCCCTGTGCTTTGAATTTGAGGGCCAGCATATTTATACCGATCAGGTTTTCTCCCACGGCGACTGTGCCCTGAAGGTTGTAGTGCTGTGGTTGCTGTGTCAGCGCACCGGCGTCGGCCCATGACTGGAAGGCCGACCAGGCGCAGGTTATGGCAGCAGTATCACTTTGCCCGTCCAGCGCTTTTTCTATGGACGTCAGGAAATGCCCCAGGTCCGCCATTTCCTCCCTGTTTTTCCTTTCGGCAGCGGTGTCGGGGATGGACGAGCGCGCGTCCGAATAAATGGGCGCCTGGGAAAGGTACATCATGGGTGTAAAGACCGGGCAGGCCTGGGGTGCTTGCAGCAATTCCACCGTCAGCTTCCGCTCGATGGCCATGGGGAGCGTCGCCTGGCAGTGTTGGTACGCACTGTCGCAGTTTACGTGTAGCGAAAGCGTCAGGGCGTTGTACATATCGCCGCCGAGCAGCTTGCCGTCCGTTTTCCGGATGACCGATTGTATGACGAAATATTCCCGCCCGTATTGAAGGTGGAACTTGCCCCCACCGGCCGGCATGACCATCTGGAAATTATTTGGGGTATCCTTGACCACGGGCGTATTCATGTCGCTGGTGAAGTAGGTCAAACCAGGTTTTGCCGGGGGCATGAAGGTGGCCAGCACGGAATTTTTGTCCTTGTCGCTGCCGGACAAATACAGGGTCGTCTGTATGCAGTCCTCCCCTTTCAGGATGTTCACCCCGTTGCCAAAACGGCCGATGACCGGGGACGGCATGGCAAAACTGTCGCCGACCCTGGAAAGGTGGTTCACACCTGCCTGGGGTGATATGGCCACAAAAAAAGTATTAAAATCCGTGATCGGTTCCGTCATATCGGGTACCGTCAAAGGGGGTAGGGGGATGCTGCCACCGGGTGCCAGGGAGATGCGGTAAGGCTGTACCCGGTCCACCGCGTGGGTGACGGTGTCCTTTTGCGTGGTGCTGACGGATGACTCCCACCGGACCTCGTCGTAGGGCGTGCCAAGGCTGTCATACACAACGGTCAGCAAACAGATGGAAACGGTGGTCGACGTCCAATTTTTGTTTTGCCAGCTGGTACAGGTCAGCTTATAACGGTAGGCGTCCCCTTTTTTGTATGTCCGGGCGATCCTGTCTTGTGCGGCCACCGGGCAGACGGCGGCCAAAAATAGGATGAGCGATAAGCATTTGCGCATAAATCAAGGTACAAACGATCTTTCGCATTCCCAACGGGAATATTATTAGGAATCACGTGTTTTCACGCTTGTGCGGCTCCGGCCGGCGATTAGTTTAGCGCCATGAAAGCCCATAACCACCTCACGATTGCTGGCGTCGTCCTGCTACTGTATGCCTGTAGCAACCCGCCATCGGCCCCTTCCGCGGCCTATTCTTATGTCCACCTGCCGGCGGACGCCTTGCCCACCTGTACCGTTCCTTTGGATTCCTTTAAAACCTGGTTCAGGGACGGCAAAGTCGCAAAAAACGGCTTCGTCACCCCGGCGGGCAGCGACACCTTTGGTCACCTCGACAACTGCGAGTTCTACCAATGGTCGGAGCGGATGTTCCTTTGGATCACCTCGCCGGATTCCGGAACCAGCGGTACGGTGATGCAATCGCCGGTGTTTTATACCGTGTCACCACCCGATAGCACCGGGGCCAGGCATCTGATCAAGCACGAGCCCGGTCAGCTTCTCCGTGCGACCAGCAACCTCCAAAAAGATGGTCCCGACAGGCTGCCTTTGTTTAGAGCCAAAAATGGCCGGCTGTACGAGGTGGTCGTTCACAAACCCGGTGAAAAGGTCATGGTGAAAAATCAACTGGGCAAAGCCGTGGAACTCGGTTCCGTGGAGAAAGGGGCAAACGGCATCGTTTTGTTTAGGGACAAGACGGGTAAGCCGGTCGAACAACCCAAGCCCCTCCTCGGCCTCAGGAACCCCGCGGAAGTGCTCCAGGAATTCCAAACGGCCAACGGCCCTGTTTTTGTAGACGCCAACGGCCGCCAGGTAGATTCGGAAGCAGGACAGGCCACCGGCGATGTGTTGATGTCGCAAAATGGGTCGCTGGTCTATTACATCACCATGGTCAATAATATGTACGCGTATTTCCTGACTGCCGTCAACAAGAAATATCATTACATGGCGGGCAACCAGTTCCCCACGACCATACCCGAGATGGACAGCATCATTGCTTTTGCCCGTATAAACGGATATCCCATAACGGCCGACACGAACGCACTCGCCATGGAAATAAAAACCTCCTGGGTCATCGCCGACAGTCTTACCGATACGAGCCGGTATGTCATCATCGATGCCATCGTCCCCACCTACGATAAGGTGTCCAGCACCCTCTGGGTACCAAAGAGCGAAAAGAAGGTCAGGCTGGCGTTGACGGGCATACACGTGGTGGGCAGTGTGGCCGGCCACCCCGAAATGATCTGGGCGACCTTTGAGCACGAAAGCAATACCCCCAACGCCGCTTATCAATACATCGACAAAAATAGTCAGGTACAGACGGTCCCCGCGGATACCGGTACCGGCTGGCTGTTTAACGGGAATGCTTCCGCACCGGCGTCGACGTTCAACATCTCTCACATGATCGCGAACGGTGATACCATAATAGCAAACGCCGGTCAAACCATCAGCCCCAGCAATACCCTGCAGGAATATCCATGGGGCACTGCCATGCATACCGTACCCAACCAGCAAGACACCAGCGCCTCCGCGTCCAATACGGAAATCATTTCCATCAACAATTCGATCCGCGATATGATTCCCGTCGGTGACGTCCGGAAAAATTACCTGCTCATCGGCGCCACCTGGACCTTCGGCGGAACGCCCCCCAACGGCGCCATCTATCCCGCCGATTCCACTTCCGGGGGCGCCATCGGGACCAGCCTGATTGCAAACAGCACCATGGAGACCTATTTCCAGTCGGATACCACGACCTGTTTTACCTGTCACCAATCGCTGGATCCCAGCAGGTTGAGCCACGTGTTTAGGAAATTGCAGCCGTTGCCTGTGCCGGCACCGGGGAAGAATACGGGGATGAGGCATTATTGAGCGCTTGATTCTACATCATTGTACAGCCGGGGGAGACCCCGGCTTTTTTATTTCAAATAGTGAAATGTTTCTAAAATAGAAATTATTTGTATTTTTGCAATGTGGTGATTATTGCGAAATCGACGATTGAAAGATTTGCCCGGAAACATCCTATTGTCGCTGAGCCCCTTAACACTTGGTATTTGATTACAAAAAGTGAGGAATGGGCCAGCATTTCGGATATGAAAAAGACGTTCAATCACGCCGAATACGATAAGCTAAATAGGCGCACTGGTGCGGCCAATGTCACCTACAACAAATTATAGAAGATGGAAATAAAGAGTAACAAAGCGTACAAAGAAGCTGTCCACAAGGTATATAGTCTCATGAATAAAGGGGATGTACATATTTCTGAAGCTGAAGCTGCGGAAATAGAATTATTGTCGAAGGCTATTGAATACTATGAAGATCATGTGTTGAAAATAATGCCCTTGCCCGTAACAGTGGCAACCATCGTGCAGGATAAGATTGAGGAGCTGAATATCACGCAGGTACAGCTGGCGGCCATGTTTGGTATTGCCACGTCAAAGCTTTCACAAATACTCAGTGGGAAAAGGAAGCCTGACGTTTCCTTTTTGAAAGCGGTGCATGAAAAATTGGGGATTGACGGGAATTTTATTTTGGAAAAAGCATGAGCGGACTATGGTCTATGACCTTCCTATTCTTTAAACGGATAGCCCTCCGTTTTGCGAAAATCCGTCTCAGGTGGACTTACGTTCGGCTTATCCGGCATATTGTCGTAATAACGGGCGCCGTCCGCCGTGATCTCCATCGACGCCGAATTGCTGTTGACCAGTTGCATGTGCGCCCCGCTTTCCGCCAGGATGTTGCGCATATTGACGATCATGTTCTGCTCTTTTAGCTTGGCGCTGCGGACCAGGGTGATCTTTTTTGTCGGAGAATCCTCCTCGAATTCGGCCCAGTTGATCTCCTTGCGCAGGTGTTGGCCAAGGGTCTCCAGCATGAGGGTAAGCTGACGCCTGATCTCGGCTTCGTCGTCCTCGATTCCCCCGTTGACGTGCGCCACCAGGTACCCCTTGTCGGTTTCCGTATGGTATTCGATCATGACCTCCACACAGTTGATGAGCCCGCTGGTGCCTACAAACTGGTAATGACCGTCGTTGATGACGATGATCGCCTTATCGATCGGCGCAAAAAGCGTCTTGACATCCGGATAGTCTCTGGTTCTTTTTTCCAGCGTGACTTCTTTTGCGTGTGGCAGGCTGGCCTCTATCCGGCGCTCCTGCGGCGTCTTTTCAAGGGCGACGTCTGCTTCGACAAAGTTATTTTCCGCGTCGTACACTTTGCCGTCGTTTGCCATTTTGCTCACACCGCCCATATTGTAGCCGGCGATTTTGCCTAAGGCCAATATCTCGTCGAATATCTTAGCGTTAGTTTTGTCGAACAGCTCCGCCCTATTGTACTGAGTGCCTTTATACAGAATCTTCCGTTGTACGACATTACCAGGTGCGACGGCTTTTCCCTTCCGTCCTTCGACCTCGGCCGCCGGAGAACGGTCAGCATTTTTTGAAGCGTATTCGCGCATGGTACTGTTAATATAACCATTTTGGGGGACTGTGGAAAGCGTTAAAATACCTGCCGCCGGTCAGAAGATTCAACCGGGGGTACCAAGACGCTACTTTTGTTTAGAAAAATAAGATATTTTGATGCGACCCTTCATAACCCGTATTGCATGAAATTGATCTTTGGCCTGGCCCTCCTGGCCGCCCCTGTAGTAGCCTTTGGACAAGGCATTCCGGACAGCGTCGCGGCGTCGATCGAAAGCCGCATCCACGACCGCGACTACCCCTCGATTTTTATTGCCTGGACTTCGGCGGATGCCCTGTACAAGGATAACCCGGTCCCTTTGTCAACGCTGGAGCCGCCGTTTGCCACCGTGGCCCGCCACGACCTGTTTTTCAACGTATGGCAAAGAATGGGACTCCGGCTGGCCGCCGGCCAAAAATACGCGGTGCTCACGCCCGAGTTTACCCCCGAAAGTATCGCCACCGCCTTGCGAAACCGCGCCGCCCTCCTCGCTATGAATCCCCACGTCATCATCCTGGTCAGCGTGAATTATTTTTCCGCGCAGGCAAGCTACCTGCCACCCGATTCCCCCTGGTGGCTGCACAACGCCCGGGGCGCTCAATTTGAACAGAACAACACCGAATACAAATCGTCCATGATCGATTTTACCAACCCGGAATTCCAGGATAGGATCGCCCAGCTTTGCGGCGCCCTCGTCCGGACCGGTGTGTACGACGGCATCATGCTCGACTGGTGGCACGACACAGACCGGACCCCTGCCCGGATGGACCTGATCCGGAAGATCCGGGCCGCCATCGGTGAAAAGGCCATCATCATCGGGAACGTCAACGGCAAACTGCCCTCGCTGACAGCGCCTTATCTGAACGGGATGTATATGGAAGGGTTAAACTCAAATTTTTTCCCCGACTGGCGGACTGCCGCGGAGAACCTCCTTTGGGGAGAAAGCCACCTGCGCAAGCCGGCGATCACTGCGCTGGAAGAATGGTGGAGTACGACGGGGCGGAATGATGTGGCATTGATGCGCAATGTTACGACCTTGTCCCTTGTGTTTTCCAATGGGTATTGTCTTTTTTCGGATCCTAATTCCCTGCCGACGCCGGATCACCTCCATTACTGGTATCCGTTTTGGGATCGGTCGTTGGGGAAGCCGGTGGGGCCGTTGGGCAACGTCCGTCGTCCGGATCTGCATGGGGCGTATACGCGGAATTATGAGAAGGGGGAGGTTGTTTTTAATCCTGCTGATAATAGGGCGGTGGTGGTTCGGTTCTCCGAAGAGCGGAAGAGTGTGGCGACGCAAACGGTGGGGAAGGAGTTTACGGTGGCGGCGGGGGATGGGGATATATTTCTCGTGTTGACGCCTTAGCGTAGGTTTATATTTAGCGCTAAGTACCATTTTTAATAGGGTTACCGCCAGTTATAATCCTTCGATGTGACACTTTTGGCGGGCCAAAGTCGATGTAATTAATTATTAATCAATTATTTGTTGATAGCAGACCTGTGGACTTCGGATGTCCGCAATAAACGTTACCAAATTGGTAACATTTTTCCTAATTTTGCATATGAGGGTTATTGCCGTAAAAACGTTAAGGGAGCAATGGATTGCATACCCCCAGGCAGAACAGTCCTTATTAGCTTGGTATGAGGAAGCGGAGAACGCTCAATGGAACAACCCCCAGGAGTTGAAACTACAATATCGAAATGCTTCAATCCTGACGGACAAGCGAGTGGTCTTCAATATTCATGGTAATACTTTTAGGTTAATAGTAGATATAGAATACCGCTTAAAAATTGTTTTTGTCGTTTGGTTTGGCACCCACAAGCAGTATGACAAAATAGACGCTAATAAGGTAAGTTATGTTAAAGCCGATAAAAAATGATGTTCAATACGAGGATGCTCTCGCCAGGGTATATGAACTGATGCAAACTGAGCTTAAGCCCGAGTCTAAGGAATCTGATGAACTGGAAGTGCTTTCTATTCTGGTTAAAGAGTATGAAATAGACCACTATCCTGTTCCGAAGCCGTCTCCGTTGGACGCCATCAAATTCAGGTTGGAACAGATGGGCATGTCAGAAGCTGAACTGTCAAATATTCTCGGTTATCGATCGCGTAAGTCCGAGATTTTTTCCGGAAGGCGTAAGCTTAGTCTTGCTATGATTCGGAAGTTGAACGAGGTCCTTCACATTCCCGCTGACATACTTATACAGGCATACTAACAAATGTATAATGACTTTGAACAGTTTAGGCTTCGTATAAGTTGGTTTTTAAAACAGACCGATAAGGTGGATGTAGTGGAGGGAGAAACCCAAACAAATGATGAATTTTCCGCAGCTTTCCCCGTATTAAATAGACTGATACTGTCCGCCCGTGTGCTGAATGTGACAATTAATGATAAGCCATTTAAATTAATATCTTGGACATCAAAAGATGGCTCTTCTTGTGGCTGGCTTTGCAAATTTGAGCCTTGGAACATATCAAACATTACATTGTTGCCCGAACATCATTTATTGCTTGAAAATACCGGTGGAATAATAGAAAGCTTTAATCAGCCTCAAGGGGCTTTTACCAATAATCAAAATTTCCTGTTCCTTAAATCCGGGTGCAAAAGAGGGCATGGTTACTGGACAGATTACTATCTTGATATGTGTGAAGATTTGAAGAGTATTCCAATGCCTGTGGATAATATGGTATCCTTTGTAAGTGAAGCTAATGGGGCTGAAACCCTCTACGACCTTGACACGAAGCAGGTCTATCTGTTCTCACATGACCATAGCTTTGACTACGTCACTTTTGTTCCCAACCAACCGAGGTATACATTCCACTATATCAATGGGGTTGAAAATTTTACAGACTATGTGGAGGCACTCGCAAGGCAATGGGTGGACCATGTAATTAGTCGATAATCTTTGACATCCGTGCAAGCTCGGCCGTTGCCGCTCCGGCATATAAAAAGCCCTCGCATGCGCAAGGGCTTTAAGCAATGAGCTATTTGCTCTGTCGGGATGGCAAGATTCGAACTTGCGACCTCCTGGTCCCAAACCAGGCGCGATGACCGGACTACGCTACATCCCGAAGGGCGCACAAAAGCGCGCCGGAAGGGTGCAAATATAGCGAATGTACCGCAGAAAAAGCGGGAATTCTTTCTGTGAAAGCGGGATCTATGGAATCGCCCCAGAATTGGATACGAAAGCAATCCGCTTGCTGTCGGGCGCCCAAGACGGCGTATTGATCGTCCCCTGCCCCCCATAAACATAAGCAATCACGCGGGGCTTGCCCCCAGAAGCCGGCATCACCCGCAGGTACACATGCCGGTAAAAAGGATGGTCATCAGGCCTCGTCTCAGAAGGCCAAAAGGAGATAAAAACAACCCACTTCCCGTCAGGAGACACATGGGGAAACCAGTTATTGCAGGTGTCAGCCGTAAGTTGCTCGGGCTGACTCCCGTCAGGCCGCATGCGCCAGATCTGCATGGAGCCGGAACGAACGGAGTTGAAGTAGATATACTGCCCGTCGGGACTGTATTCGGGCCCATCGTCGAGACCGGGGGTAGTGGTGAGCCGGACTTCCGCCCCCCCGGTGGCGGGGATACGGTAGATGTCGAAGTCGCCGTTGCGCTGCCCGGTGAAGACTATATAGCGGCCGTCGGGAGACCACCCGTGACCGTAGGAAGGCCCGGTGGGGGTGAGCTGGACGGGGTCTCCGCCGGTAGAGGGGACTTTATATACGACAGAGGCGCCGCCCGCACCGGCACTGGAGAGGACAAGCATCTTGCCGTCGAAGGACAGGACGTGGTCGTTGTTGTTGGAGTGGACGGAGCCGGTGTTCAAAACCGAAGCAGTACGCGAAGAAAGATCGAGCCGATAAATAAAGCCGGAAGAATTATATAACAGCGCCCGCCCGTCAAGCGTCCAGTTGGGCGCCTGGAGGGAAACAGGCGCCGAATAGACGACGGAGCGCCGGCCCGAACCGAGGTCGAGCACCTCGATATGGCTGCCGAGATAATCCTTATACGGCACCCACCCGGCGGGCGCGGGTTTGATGAGGCGGACGTTGTCGAAAAGGACGCGTTCGGTGACGTCTTTGTTGTGGGAGCAGACAAAAAGACCGACGTAGACTTCGTCGCCGAGGGGGAGGTCGGTGACGTCGTTGATGACGAAGGGGCCGCCGTCCCGGGCGACGGACATGATATAGCGATTGCCCTGCCGTTCGAGTTGGATGACGTCGGCGGCGGTGAGGGTGGAGCGGTTTTCCTCGACGTTGGCGCCGGTCTGTTTGCGGTATTGGAGGGAGGTGAGGCCGTCGGCGTGGACGGCGGCGGTGACCATGGCGGAGCCGGTGTCGAGACCGGTGCGGACCATCCAGCCGAATTTGCGGTGGGCGGTCGCGCCTTTGCTGACGAAGCGTCCGCGGGCCTGGAGGATGAAGTCACCTTTGAGCCGGGTATATACGTACTGAAACTCGTCGCGGGTGAACCAGATGTTGGACCCGGAGCCGCTGACGAGGTAGGTTTGGGCGGAGGAATCGTAGACGGCGCTTCCGGGGTGTAGTACGGGGCCCACGTCTCCATTAGACGGGAATAAACCGATAGACTGGGCGCAGACAGCGCCGTACAAAAGCGACAGCAGGACGACAAGCAATGTTTTCATAAACCTGAATTTAGCAAAACGCACAGCCAAATAAAAACGCTAACCAAAAAATGAGCAAAGTACAATATTGACGAGGTATCTTACATTCGGGTTATGAAGCATACCGTAGCATTTCTCCTTGTGGCGTTGTTCATAACAACAGCGCATGCCCAGTTAAGGGTCGGCGTCGCCGGCCTCAACCACGACCATGTGTACGGGTTGATGGAACAGTACAAAAAGGGAAAGGTCATCATCGTGGGGATTGCGGAGCCGGATACCGCCCTGGCCGGCAAATGGAAACGGCGGTATGGATTGGCGGATAACTTGTTCTACCCCAGTGTGGCAACGATGCTGGCGAACGTCAAACCGGATGCGGTATTGGCCTACAACCCGATAGAAGAACACCTGTCGGTGGTGGAAGCGTGTGCACCGCAGGGGGTGTCGGTCATGGTGGAAAAACCGTTGGCGGTCAGCGTGGCCCAGGCGGACAAAATAGAGTCGCTCGTCAAACAATATCATATTCATGTGTTGGTGAATTATGAAACGACGTGGTACCCGACGAACCAGCAGGTGTATACCCTGGCCAAAAACGGGGAAGTCGGGCAGGTGCGAAAGATGGTGGCGCATGACGGGCACCAGGGGCCGAAAGAAATTGGTTGCAGCCAGGATTTTCTGAAGTGGCTGACGGACCCTGTCAAGAACGGGGGCGGAGCGGTCGTGGACTTTGGCTGCTATGGGGCGAACCTGATGACGTGGATGATGGGGAATCAAAAACCGCTGGCGGTCACGGCGGTGCTCAAACACTATAAACCGGACGTATACCCGAAGGTGGACGACGACGCGACGATCATGGTGGAATGGCCGGGGGCCGTGGGGCTGATCGAAGGGTCTTGGAACTGGCCGTTTAGCATCAAGGATTGGGAGGTGTTTGGGGACAAGGGGTATCTGCACGCGATGAACAACCACGAACTTCAGGAGCGGAAAGGGGATGGGGGCTATAAAGACCAGGACGTACCGGCGTATACGGTCGACAACCTGACCTATCTTGCGGACGTCCTGAGCGGAAAGATCAACCCGGATAACGACCTCTCCGGGTTGCCGAACAACCTCATCGTCGTCCGGATCCTGGAGGCGGCGAAGCGCTCGGCGAAGGAGGGCAAACGAATCGAACTATGACCAAAGCCAGGCTGGAATCATTTTCTGACGGGGTGTTCGCGATTTCCGTGACGCTCCTGGTGTTGAATATTCATATACCGGGTACGGAAGCGAAAACCAACGCGGATCTGGTAAAAGCGATCCGGAATTCCTGGCCCAACGAACTGACCTACATTTTTTCGTTTCTTGTCGTAGGCGTCTTCTGGGTCGCCCACCAGCGCATTTTCGCCTACCTCCGGTATGTCAATCATTTTATCCTGTGGGCGAACATCTTCTACCTGATGTCGATCGCCATCATGCCGTTCCCGGCGGCCGTCCTGGCGATGCATCCGTTGTTCCCCTCGGCGATCGTCCTGTATTGCGGGGTACTTTTCCTGTGCGCGTCGGAGCACTATATTTTCCTACTATACATACACCGCCATGCATGGCTGCGGGAACCCTCCTATAACCCGGGGGAAAACCGCTGGACCCTTGCCGTTGCCGGGGTAGGGCCGCTTTGTTACCTCCTGGCGGCGATTTGCAGCGGGTTTTGTCCGTTGGCGAGCTTTTGCTTTATCGTGGTCGCGCTTTTCTTTTACATCGTCGTGGTTTACTTCCTGACGAAGAGAAGGCCTACTGAAAAGTGACCGTTGCCAGGTAGCACATCCTTGGATCGACCCCCGGCTTGGTCGCGCTGGAGAACGTGACCTCATCCGGTTGTAATGGGAGCACGATGGTGCCCTTGTCGGTGACGACCTCCAGCGGAATCGTAAACGTTGGACGCATGTTTTCCAGATGGATCCCATAACGTCCGCCGCCGAGGGCCCGAACGCGGATATCGAGCTTATTGGTGGTCCGCAGGTACAGATCAAACAACGGTTTCAGGTCGGCCCCTACCCGGCTGCTGAAATAGGCTTCTACATCGTCGGAATCGACGAGCGTGTCGGCCGACGCAAGACTCTTCAGGATAGGGAAAAATGTACTGTCGCCCAACACCCACCTTAGCGTGTGCATAAAGAACGCCCCCTTGGGATAGATGTCGCCCTGGTAGGCGGCTTCTTCGTCTATGTCTTTGCCCAGGACGATGGGCGCCTGGTTGGAGATACCGGCGGCCATCCGGCGGAAAAATTGATCATAAGCTTTTTCGCCTTCCTTATCCAGGACGTAGAGCCCGTCTCCGTATGTGTTGATCCCTTCGTGGATCCAGTAGTCCGCCCAGTCTTTGGCGGTGACCCTGTTCCCCCACCATTCGTGGCCGAATTCGTGGTGCATGAGGTCGTCATAGTCTTCCCCGCCGACCTTGGTGTAGCGGAAATGGTTCCCGTAGGCATTCATCGTTTGGTGTTCCATACCCAGGTGGGGTGTTTCGACAATGCCTATTTTTTCCTTCACCCATGGATACTCTCCAAAATATTTTTCCTGTTCGTGGACGATGCGCTCCAGGACCTCCAGGTGGTGCGGGGCCTTGGCGGCGTGTTCTTCCAGGACGTAGAAAACCATGGGGACGTGGTGACCGGCCACCGTTGTATAGTCTTTTTGAACAACGCGGTATTGGCCGACGTTGAAGACGATGCTGTAGTTGTTGATGGTATAGTTTGTCTTCCAGTGATAAGTGCCGCCTTTCGAAGATTGCAGCAACCCGGGGCCGGCGACCACGAGGCTGTCCGGCACCGTTATATACATATCGACCCCTTCATCGGGTTCGTCGCTGGGATGATCTTTGCAAGGAAAATAGAGTTTTCCTCCCGTACCCTCCGCGGTGATGGCCACCCAGGGATTGCCCGAGGAGTCCTTTGTCCAGGTAAAACCATCGTCCCAGGGCGGGTGTACGGCCACGTGAGGCTTCCCGCCATAGACGACGCGGACCGTATGACGGCCGGGGCGCACCAGGGCAGCGGGCGTGATGCGGATCAAATTGGCTGCGTAAACAAAGGGGGCGGGAAAGCCGTCCACCGCAACCGAACGCACCTGAAAGGAGTCCAGCAAGTCGAGCAGAAGAACCGGCGTGGTTTGCGACAGGATCATGTCCACGTCGGTATACCCGTCGATGCTCCGCCCGGCGATGTCGACCTTGAGGGCAATCGTGTAGTGCCGTATGTCCATGATGGCCTGCTCCGGTTTGAGCTTGCCCCCGGACGTCAGGTGCTGCTGGGCGTGGACGCCGGTCACTGCGAACAGCAGGAACCAAAAACGCCTTATAACGGCCTTACCCATATATTTCTATAGCTGATGGGTTCGCTCTTATCCCCGTGGGCCTGGAGCTTGATGGGGCTGGGGCCGTGTGCGTGGGTGTACGCTGGTTTCCCGATATACAGCGTGGGGCCGAGGAGGGCGAAATTATTTTGAACCAATACCCCGTTATGGAGTACGGTGACCCGTGCGGGCGATTGCAGGCTGCCGTCTGCGTTAAAAAGGGGCGCGGTCCAGATCACGTCGTAGCTCTGCCACTCGCCGGGTTTTTTGCACGCATTGACAAGGGGAGGGGATTGTTTGTAAATGCTGCCGGCCTGACCGTTGACATACGTCTTGTTGTTGTAGTTGTCGAGGACCTGGAGCTCGTAGCCGGAATCCCCTGAGCCGGTGGACGCGAGGAAAACGCCGCTGTTTCCGCGGGCCTGCCCGGAGCCGGTGATGTCCGCCGGGATTCGGTATTCGATGTGCAATTGATAGTTGGAAAAGGATTGCTTCGTCCGGATGTTACCGGCGGTCTTGCTGACGGTCATGATGCCGTCGTGGACGTTCCACCCCGCGGCCTGGGTCGTATCGTTTGCGGATTCCCACTGATCGAGGTTCGAACCGTCGAAAAGGACGACGGCGTCGGAGGGCGGCATGCTATTGGTTGCCCCGGGCGTCACCACGGCGGGAACGGGGGTATAGTACTCGGTGTCTTCGGGTTTGGCTTGCGCAAACAACTGGGTGGCGGGCAAAGCCATCGCCAGGACCAGGCAAAAGGATTTATTCATATGGAACGCTTTCCGCGCAATTTATTTAAGGGAATCCACCCGGTCAAAAAATTCATTCTGCAACCGCAGCGTCGTGGTATCCGTCTTGATGATCTTGAGCGCCTTCACCAGGTTCGACACTTCGAAATCCACCACCAGCCTGCCCAGCTCCGGCGTGGCTTTGTCTCCCTCCCCGGCATAGTGGTTGGGAAAACCGGCGTACCACCAGATGGCGGTGTAGGCGGCAGGGGGCACCATTAACCGGTCCTGTTTACGCCCGGATTCCCGGGTGGCCCGGTCGACGTGCACCAGGTCGGGGCGCAGGTACATCAACACCGACGTCTCCCGCTCCCCTGCGTGGAGGTCCCCGGCATTATCGGACTTATGCAGTTTGTTGTAGGCGGCCCGGTAAGCAGAATCCTGTTGGGGTTGGAAAAAATAAACCGCATAGTTCCGCCGCCGCTCCAGCTGTGTCTGGACAAAATATTGAAGCAGGGCGACGTTACCGCCGTGCCCGTTGATGATGACGATTTTGTCGAAGCCGTTCCGGGCGATCTCGCTGCACGTGGAGTCCAGCAATTCGAGGACCAGGTGGCTGGGGAGGGCAAAGGTGCCGTATTGGTGCCGGGCCTCGTTGATCTGGCCGTAAAAATAATCCGGGAAAACCACCGCGTATTCCTGCCTGACCGCCCTTGCCGCCCATTCCCGGGCATGGATCAGGTCGGAACCAATGGGTACGTGGGGCCCGTGTTTTTCCAGGATCCCGATAGGCAGGATACAGGTCCGGGACGACTTTGCCAGCGCCAAAGGCCAGTCGCTGGCGGTGAGTTCGTCCCAGCGTGCAGGGAGGGTCTGGGCCGTGGCCAGCAAGGTCCAGGTGCTCAGCAGCAGACAGAGGAACAGCCTCATTTGAAATAGGATTGCGGTATTATCTTCCACATGTCGTGGGACAGGTGCCCGATCAGTAGTTCATAGACCAGGTAGATCGGCCAGAATATCCAATGGATGATGAGCAATATGATGTTGTGGTTGTAATACCAGCTGACCATCAGGGCGTAGATACCCAGTAAAGCGTAAATGATGCTTTTATCCCGGTTTCCCATAGCGGAGGGTTGTTTACGCTATAAGATACAAACTTCAGGCCGGACCTTCGAGAGGAATATAGGTGTTCCTCATAGATTGCCTGTCACCAAAAGGGGCTAAAAACAAAGTTGGCGGGTTTTAACTAGCGGAACAAGCGTATAACTACCTGAAATGCCTTCTCAGGACGGGCGCCGTGATACAGGCCGCCGCCGCCCACCAGGGGCCCCAACATGGTGCCGGCCGAAAAACAGGTTGTCCAGCACCCCAGCGCAAAAGTGCGTTGCTGCTCATCGTAAAACATATTCCGGATCAGCGACACCACCGTGGGTAACAAGGTCGCCCCCGCTACCCCCAGCAAACCCCTGGACAGGATCAGCAGGGGCGCGTTCGGGGAAAAGGCCGCCATGACAGACGCCCCGGTGAAGGCCGAAGCGCCCATAAGGAGCAATTTCCGCTGCCCGATCCGGTCCCCGATCGTCCCCATGATGATCAGCAGACCCGCCTGCATAAAGCCATAGATGTCCGAGATCCACAACAACTGCGTGCTGTTCGGCTCCAGGCTGGCGCTGATGGCCGGGATGGCCAGGAACAACACCGTCGTGTCCATGGAAATGAGCAGGGTGGGCAGCGCCAGGATCGCCAGGCCTACCCATTCCCGGCGGCCGGCCAGGGCGGGGGTAGTCGTCATGGGTACAAACTTATGCGATAAAAGCACTACATTGACAGTGTCGATGGAATACCGGGAATACAAACCGCATCCCCTGCTGGATGCCTACATTGTTTGCTATTGGTCGGCCCTGGCAGACAGCCCCCCATTCCGGGAAAGGGAAAGCCTCATCCCGGACGGCACCACGGAATTCATGTTCAACTTCGGTGATCCCTATCACCAGCTACAAGGCGACGTACCGGCCACGGTAAAGGGGGCCCACATCATCGGTATCCGCAAACGGTCCCTGATCATTTCCCAGACGACGCGGCAGGACTTTTTTTGCATCCGCTTCCGGGCCGGCGGGCCCTTTGCTTTGTTTGGCGTCCCCGCCCATTTGTTCGCCCATGGGTTTTACGATATGCGGGATGTGGTGGGGACCTGGGTAGGGGAATTGGAGGAAAAGCTATTCGAGGCGGTGGACAACGACGACCGCGTCCGGATCACGGACCGGTACCTGCTGGAACGGCTGGGGACAGGCATGGAAGAGCACACGTTTGTCCGCCGGTGTGTGTCCGGTCTTTTGAAAGGCGGTGGTGTCGCCCGGGTCCTTTCCGACGCGGGTGTCACGTATAAAACGCTGGAGCGGCGGTTTCACCGGGTGCTGGGGCTTTCCCCCACCGAGCTGGTCCGGATCCACCGGTTCAACAACGCCGTACACGCGATGTATTCGGGGCGTCACGCCTCCCTGACGAGCGTGGGGCATGCCTGCGGATACTACGACCAGGCCCACTTTATCCGGGACTTCAGGTACCTGACCGGGTATGCGCCCCTGGCCTTTCTGAAGGAACAATTTACCATCGTACAGGTGATCCAGCCGGCCCTGGCGGAGCGGTTGTCCAAACTGTACAATTTTTGACTGCGCCGTTATCGGAACTTCACGTCAAAATACACGCGTATGCACACCGTCAAGGTCATTCCCTATTTCATGTTCGAGGGCGATTGCGAAGAGGCGCTTCATTTCTACCAGACCGCCCTGGGCGGCGAAGTGGTGGTCCAAAGCCGTTACGACAACCCGAATATGAACGCGCCCGAAAATTATAAGAACAAGGTCCTGCACGCCCGCCTGTTGATAGACGGGGTGATCGTCCTGTACGGCAGCGACGCCTTTCCGGGGAAACCCGTGCACAAGACCAGCGGCGACATTTCCATATCCGTGGTCTTTACGGGTGACCTGGAAAAAGCCAAAAAGGCCTATGACCTCCTGGCCACGGGCGGCAAAGCCGGCATGGCCTTCGCCAAACAATTCTGGGGCGACTGGCATGGCGGGCTCACCGACCGGTATGGCATGCACTGGAACGTCAATTTCGAGGAACCGCGCTGAGGCGGCGCGCTACTTGAGCGCGCTTTCGTAAAACGCCTTTTCATCCTTCAGCAGCTTGGCGTCCGTGTCCTTGGACACGTAGACCATGTGCCCCGCCTCGTAATAGGTCAGGATGATGTTCTTCCGTACATCCGGGCGAAGCCCCATGTGGCTGACCATATACTCCGCGTTGTAGACCGGGGTCGCCAGGTCGTAGTATCCGCAGACCACGTCCACGTGCAGGTGCGGGTTCTGCGTCATGGCGGCCCTCAGTGTCTCGGAGACGTCCAGGTATTCGTTCTCGGCGGGTTTGTAGTCCCACGGACGCACGTTGGCCGTGGACTCGTAAGGCAGGTCGCTTTTAAAACCAAGGTCCTTACGGACGTAATTGTTAAAGGTGGCGACAAAAAGGCCGGTGAGGTTGTTGTCGCTCGCGTCATAAGTCGAGCGCTCACCCGCGTCGTCCATGTCTTCCCCGGTAAACCGGCTGTCGTAGCGGCCCACCGTCTTGCCTTCGTCCCGCAATACTTCCTTGAAAAAGCGGAACGCATTGACGCGCTCCCGCGTCTGCCGGATATAGGTGGCCGACAAACCCGTATAGTAGTGAAGGGAATCCACCATCCGGTCGGTCTCGCCCGCGGAGGCGTTATCCCCTTCCATCAGGAAAGACGCATACGGCCCTCCTGCAAAAGCCTCCGCCTTTTGTGTCAGCTCCTCCGGGCTCAGGCTCTCCAGCTCCGGCGAGAGCTTGTGGTGATACCGGGCGGTGGCGGCATAAGTAGGGAGGAAAAATATATAGGGCATCTCGTTCCCATGGCTAAAGTCGATGAGCTGGAAGTTCAGGACCGACGAAATAAGGGTGATGCCGTTCATATTCATGCCATACCGGCTCATGAGGTACCCTGATAACCCCGCTGCGCGGGTCGTGCCATAACTCTCGCCCGCGATGAATTTGGGGCTGCCCCAACGCTGGTTCTGGGTCACATACAACCGGATAAAGTCCCCGACCGACGCCAGGTCTTCGCTGTAGCCGTGGAAGTCGCCGGCCTGAACCCCTTTAGCCGGGCGGCTGTAACCCGTGGACACGGGGTCTATGAATACCAGGTCGGTAAAACCCAGCCAGGTATACGGATTGTCCTCGTACTCATAAGGTGGAGCGGGCGCGTCCCCCTTGTCGTTGGCGAATTTGACGCGCACGGGACTAAACGATCCCATGTGCAGCCAGATCGAGGCCGAACCCGGTCCCCCGTTGAAGACAAAGGTGACCGGCCGTTTGGCCCTGGGGGCTCCTTCCGCCGTGTAGGCAACATAAAAGATTTTGGCCAGGGGTTTCTCCCCGGTTTCGTCATGCATCAGCATATACCCGGTGGTCGCCGTATAGTCGATGGTTTTGCCCTCCACGGTGATCTGGTGATGGGTCACCACCGGCCGGGCCACGGCAGTATCCCGCCGGTCCGTCCCGGTCGTGTCATGAACGGGTTGGTCACCCCTTTGAGCAAAAGCGGGGTTCAGCGCAGCGCAAAGCAAGGAGGTCAGGGCTCCTGTCAGAAAGGTTCTCGTTCTCATGTGTCTTTTGTAAAAGTCCCCTTAAGATAGGCAAAAAACAATACCCGTAGCCCGAAAGTCCCGTCCCACCGTAATTTTACGCATGACGGCCGCATCGGCTCAGTGTTTCGACGCGCCGCTCATCGTAACCAGGTACCGTAAAATCAGCTCCTGCTGTTGGTCGCTGATCACGTCCTCCCCTTTTTTCTTTTTGAGACGGCCGATCATCTTCGGCACGATATCCTTCCACTGATCAGCCGTATGACCGGTGGGGTTTTTCAGGGGATGACAACGGTTACAGGTTTGTCCGAAAAGGACCTTGCCCTGGTTCAGGTCCGCCAGGGTATAGCCCGGGTACGTAGGGGACACCCGGTCGACGTCTGACTGGGTAGGCTGGATCAGCTTCGCGCTACAGGCGGCGAGTAGCGTGAGCGATACGAGGATGTAGATCTTTTTCATACATTTACGATACGCACCGGTTTTACACGGGCGGCGTATCAGTTATGAAAGTTAATCATTTCCTCTGGATTCTAACCCTGTCTTTACTTACCGCCTCCTGCCATTGGGTAAAGGAACGTTCCAAAGACGCCGTACATGGCACCGGTGAGGCCGTTGGCCAGGCCGGGTCGGAATTTGCCTCCGGCGTCGCCAAGGGGGTACAAAAGACGTTCAGCAACCAATTGGTTGTGTCCAACGCATAAAGTCTTTACAGCAGACGGTCTTGAGTACGGACGCATCACTGTACACGTAAAGGGTAAGGCCAATACGGCCCGGTTCGTCGATTTCGTGTTCGATAAAAGGACGGACATCGACTTCAGGGGCAAGGCTACGCTGGATTAACTGTTCCTGTACACCTCACCGAATTCGCGGGCGAACGCCTCGAAACGGATCCTGTCCGTCGTCGTTTTCGGTTGGCGCCGGTAGTCCTCAAAAAGGACCCCTTCCCGGAGACCCGCGCCGATGCCCACCACGTATACGGACGCCGCGTCGGGGCTGAATCCTCCCGCAACCAGGCCGCCCAGCAGGTCCTTGTCGGACAGTTGGATCCACGGCAGGCCGGTCTGCCCGATGGCCTGACCCAACAGGGCGGCCACCTCGCCCCCGTCTTTCTCATCGCTCACTACGTAACGGGCGCTCTTGCCCTTGAAGTCGAGTATGTCCATTGCCCGGGCCGCCTCCTCCGCGATGTCCCGGGGATCCGTGAGCAGCATGGGGACTGCGGCGTCAAAATTGTTCCCGAGGACATGCTGGTGCCGGATCACCGGAATACTCCCGTAAAAATTGGTATAAAACAACCCCGGGCGCAAGTGGAGGACATGGACGTCTGCGAGTGCGTCGAGCATTGCTTCGATGTGGTAATTCGTGCCGGTGGGTCCGGGGCCGTCGGGTAAATGCGCGCCGACGCTGCTCAGGTTGACGGCGTACCGCACGCCCGCCTGTGTGAGGGCATTTGCGTATGCGCCCGCTACGGTGGTCATATATACGCGCGTGTTCGTAGCATCAAAGCGGGGCGGGATCATGAGGTACACCGCATCGGCCCCGGTGAACGCCCGGGTCAGGAAATCCGCGTCTTCTACGGAACCGATGGCGGGCTGTGCGCCTATGGTGCGGATGGCTTCGGCCCGGTTGGGGTCGTGGCTGATGACGGTCACCTGGTGTCCTTTTGCGATCAATCGGGCGGCGAGCTCCCTGCCAATGTTGCCCAGCGAGCCTGTAATAGTCATGTGCATCGTTCTTGTTTTTTGTGCACACAAAACTAGAAGAGTACTTACTTTTGTACAAGTACTTACCCAAAAGTATGTGTCTATGTCCCAGGTAAAAGAAAGCTCCACCATCCAGGCCAACAAAAAGGCGGCCTTCGCCGAATGCCCGATCACACACGTGATGGAAAAGATCGGCGGCTATTGGAAACCCGTCATCCTGTTCAACCTGCTCGCCGGAACCAAGCGATACAGCGACCTCCGGAAATCCATCCCTGCCATTACGGAGAAAGTGCTGATCCAGCAATTGAAGCAGCTCGAAACCGATGGTTTGCTTGTTCGCAAGGCCATGCCCGTGGTTCCACCCCACGTCACGTATAGCCTCACGCCTTCCGGGCGCAAGCTGGAACCGGTGTTGTACGCGATGGCGGTCTGGGCAGCGGGGGACAGCAAGGAGAACGGGCGGGTGTTCCGGAGGAACCTGAAGGAATTTCCGGGGCGCTAAACCGCCCGCACCAGCCGCGCCACGGCGGTGTCCAGGGACGTTTCGCCGTTGATATACGGCAGCCATTCCCTCTCCAGCGGCCCGACATACATGGGCCACGCCCTTTTCCACAGCCCATTTTTGTAAGCATAGGGAACGTACCCGGGATGATACCGGCGTATGACCTCTCCCGTGGTAAAAAACAAGACCGCGTGCCAAAGGGAAGGATTGGGCAGGGTCTTTTGTTGCCGGTGACAGGCTTCATCGATGGCCGCTGCAATGGAATCGATCAACGCGTGGGAGGCCTCGTGAAAAACGACCTCAAGGCCGGCCAGTTGCTGGTTGGCCGTGTCCGTGGAAGAGACCGTGATCCGCGTGGGGTCGATCGTGGTATAAGCCCCGCTCCAACTGGCGTAATTGGTCACGTCCACGCGGATCGGTTCCCCGGGCCAGGGGGTCTTGTAAAGTTGCGCCAGGTCCCCGGCGACGCGCTCGCCATCGGTCGCCACTAAGTGGGAAGTCCTGTCGATCCAGCGATGGTTGGCGGCGTCTTCGGCCGGCCAGAAGCGTTCACGATAACTTTGAGCTACGGCATTGACCACGGATGCCATGCCGGCAGGAAGGAACAGGTCGTGTAGCTGCGCAGTGGAGTCCTGGTCTTCGAGGATATTTTTGATCCGGACCATCCCGGTGTCAAACAACAGGTCCTTCCCGGAAAAATGCTGCGCATAGTAGGCAACGGCCGCCGTCCAGTCGTCTTTGTCCTTACCGCTCAAACCGGCCAGCAAGGCGGAGTCCCGCTCCGGTATGCCCCTCGGGCGCCTGCCCGGTTTTTGCAAAAAGGCCTGTTCATACAGGAAATGGTGCAGGTTAATCCAAAACCCGCTGTGAAAAGAAAAGAGGGGGTGAGGGTTGCCTGCGGAGAGCAACCCAACGAACAGGAGGGGGGCAAGCGCTTTCATTCCCCCAATATGTAAAAATTATTAAAGTCCGCAAAGCCCGGCGCCGCTCCCGGAATATCGTTGAAATCAAACAGCATAAACCGGTTGGCCGTCCAGTCAAGCCCCAACTGCATGACAAACCGGCTGCCCAGGGGTTGAAAGTGCACGCCGTCCAAGCTATAGGAAAAGGTAACTACAAAACCTTTATCCGTGGCGGAGGCCCTGAACCAAACGGTCGATTGCCCACCCAGACCGGTGCTATCGATGATTTTACCGTCGTCGGCCATTACCAGGCGCCGGTACCCGTTTCTTTGTTCCACGCCAATAAACGCGTAAGGTTTTTGGAATACGGCAAGGCCGGTCAGGTCACCATCAGCCATACCTTCCAAGTCGACTTCGGCCACGCCGGTCGATTGTGGCCCCTGTACCCGTTGGGTCAGGGAATTACGCGCTTCCATAAGCCCCGTTGCAAAAGCGCCGTGTAGCCGCAGGTACCCGGGGTGTTCGGTCAGGGACCATTTGCTGTTGTCGGGGTTGTGGTTCCACTGCCACTGCAAACCCAACACGGGGTTGTCAAACGCATCGGAGGTGGTGGGGACGCACACGGGGTAGGTGCTGCCGACGTCCGGTTTTGTCCAGGTAACCACGCCCTTCGCTTCCCGGCCGATCATCGGCCACCCGTCTTTCCAGACGACGGGTTCCAGGTGGGGTACGCGACCGAGGGGGCCCCTGTCCTGCATAATGATAAACCACCAGTCGCCGTTCTTTAATTGCACGAGACCACCCTGGTGCAGGCCGTTGGGTGGATAGGAACCGTCGTCATGGACGATGGTCCGGTATTCATAAGGACCGTATATGTTTTTGCTGCGCAGACAGACTTGCCAGCCTTCGGTGCCACCCGCGGGGCAGGTGATGTAGTACAGGCCATTGATTTTGTATACGTGCGATCCCTCCAGGCCAAAATGATGACCGGGTACACCGTCCCTATCAAAGCCCGTGCTCCAGATCTTCACGCGGGGCGATTTTACGGACAGCGCATCGCTGTTGAGCTCCGTCAGGTATAGGGTCCCCTGGCCATGGACAACATACACCTTGCCGTCGTCGTCGAAAAAAAGCCCCGGATCATAGAGGTATTCCGGGAAAATGGTGCGTTTCCAGGGTCCCTGAACGCTATCGGCCACGCACATCGAGAAATGTCCCTGGGCGCCTATCCCGGAAGGCGTACAAAAACCGACGTAGAATTTACCGTTGTGGTAACGGATCGTATTCGCCCAGGAGCCGTTCAGATACATCGTTCCACCCTTCATATCATAGCGGGGATCCTCGTCATAGCGCGCCACGGCATACCCTGCCATTTCCCAATTCACCAGGTCCTTTGAATGGAGGACGGGGCTTCCCGGCACATAGTGCATGCTCGTGGAGATCAAATAGAAGTCGTCCCCCACCCGGATGACATCCGGGTCAGGCCAGTCACCCCACAACAGGGGATTCGTAAAGGTGCCGTCCCCGTTGTCCGGGGTATAGACGTGTTGTGCAAAAAGCGCAACGCAGGGGAATGTCAGCAACATCAGCAGCGCATATCGTTTCATAAGCGCCAACTTAAGGCTTTTGCCGCGGCTTTCCGTGGACAACCGGTTGCGCGATTTTCGGGGTCCACGCGAGTGTCTCGTATATGCGGAAAACATTGCTGTGGGGATTGTAGATGATCGTTTGCAGGGAATGGATGCTATCGCAGTCGTAAACGGTCCACTCCGCCGGGGTGCCCAGAAGAGGCCTGTGCAGCGTCCGGGTGGTACAACCGCTGTCAGGACCAAACCTGTGAGGGAAGTTCCCAAAGTAGAACCCGCCCGAAAAGGAAAACGGCGCCGTGGTATCGCCGGGCGCAAAATAATACACCGTAAAATCGGGTCCATTGTTTTGTAATAATCGATAACCGGCCGGTATGGAAATCGTGAAGGAGGTGCCGGGGATCTTGTGTTTTACTAACGGCGGCTGTGCCGAGCACCCGAGGATACCGAACAATAACGGCAAAAGGAGGGTTTTATACATTGTTTCCTAAAGTACAAATAAATTACCCCCCTGCTCCACCCCATTTTTTTTATGTAAACATTCTTTTACCTTAAGGTTAAGTTCATCGTTTTCGATCGGCGTGCAATCGATTACCCGATAGATTTGCAGCAGCAAAATCGAATTAGATGAACTGCTTCAACCTTGCGGCCAGATTACTGGTGGCTGCTTTCCTATGCCTTATCCTTCCCCGGGCGATGTATGCCCAGTCCGCCGGCTCGACCATCAGCGGCTTTGTGTATGATGACGGCAGTAAGCC
The DNA here is from genome assembly GCF_004366355.1 of Dinghuibacter silviterrae. Lineage (NCBI taxonomy): Bacteria > Pseudomonadati > Bacteroidota > Chitinophagia > Chitinophagales > Chitinophagaceae > Dinghuibacter > Dinghuibacter silviterrae. The sequence goes on from NZ_SODV01000001.1 coordinate 1,536,141, forward strand.
GATAGAGGGGGCGACGATCGCTACCCGGAATACGACGACGGGTTTTTCGACGACAACCGTGACCGACAAAAAAGGGTACTTTGAACTGAGGGATCTCCCGGTGGGGACCTACGATATCGAAGTGTCGGCCGTCGGAACACAGACGACCCTTTTCAAGGGCAACGTGCTCAACCTGGGGGACCGGCTTGTCCTTCATAAAATCACACTAAGCCGTAGCGCCAAGGAGCTGTCGGAAGTGACCATTCACTCGAACAGCTTTAACAACAGCGTCGACCGTTTGGGTACGGGTACGGCAGTTACAGGGCGCGCCATCCAGAAGATACCGTTGGTTTCGCGCAACTATACCGACCTCATGGTCTTGTCTCCCCTGGCCAACGGGGCATCCCTGGCGGGTGCCAAGGCGGGTGGTACGGGGTACATGCTGGACGGCGTGAGTAACCGGCGCGCGGACTTCGGGGGGATCTCGGACGCGGCTTTCTCCATTTCTTCCGAGACGATCCGTGAATTTGAAGTATCTACGAATGCGTATGACGTCACCAACGGCCGGGGTTCGGGCGGGGTGGTCAAAGCGATCACCAAGTCGGGGACCAACAAGCTGTCCGGTGCAGCCTGGGGTTACTACGGGGCGAGCTCGCTGGCGGCGGACAAGGACGTCTATGGGAACCACCTGACCAACAACTACAAGACCGGCCAGTTTGGCGGGTTGTTTAGCGGGCCCCTGGTCAAGGACAAGGTGCACTTCCTGGTCGCCTACGACCAGTACAACAATACCATTCCGTTCCGGGCCTACGATTTTAATTTTTCCGGCCCTACCCAGGCCCAGGCGGAAAAGAACCTGGGTATCACGGAGGCCAACCTGCAGCAGATCGTCAATATCCTGGAGAGCCCGACCTTTGGTTTTCCTGCCAGCCAGCAGTTTGGCACCATCAGCATCACGCAAAGGACGCAAAATGCTTTTGCCAAGATCGACTGGAACATCAACAAGAAAAACCTGCTGACGTTTAAGTACAACTACCTCCACTTTGTGGACCCGAACAAGCTCAAGTCCGCGGGGCTGCTGACCACCGAGTATACCGGTATTGAAATCGACAACGCGGCCATGCTGGGGCTCCGCACGGAATTCAATCCCCGGTTGACGAACGACCTGAAGCTCAACTTCAGCACGTACCGGAAATTCCTTACTTTTCTCAACAACCACGTACCGGAAGGTTTTGTCAACGTGACCTCGACCTTTAGCGACGGCAGCACGGGAAACATCACCGTTGCCTTTGGGGACCAGAACTGGGTACCGGAGCGGGACGCCTCCGACGTGGTCCAGATCATCGACAACCTCCGCTACAATACGGGGAACCTCCATTTTGTTTTTGGTACGGACAACAACATCAACCACATCACGGACCGGTTGTCGCATGACCAGCAGGGTCAGTTTTATTATGCGAGCATCACCGACCTCCAAAACAACAACCCGTACCGGTTTAACCGGAAGATTCCGCTGAACGGCACCAACCCGATGGTCAGCATACCCCTGATCGAGCTGGGCCTGTTTGCGCAAATGGAGACCAACCTGAAACCCAACCTGAACCTGACCGTCGGTATTCGCTGGGACGGCCAGATCATCGGCAGCCCTCCTACGTACAACCCGCTCCTGGAGCAGGAACTGGGGGTCAATACCCATGTCGTACCCTTTGACGCCAAGAATATACAGCCCCGGGCCAACCTGATCTGGGACGTCCACGGGAACGGCCGGGACATTGTCAAGGTCGGGGCCGGTCTTTTCGCATCGGAGCTGACGACACAGCCGATAACCTTTGCCCACATCGACAACGGGGTCGATTTCCGCCAGGTGAACATCCTGCAGAACGTGCCCCCCGCGCAGTGGGCCCTGTACCAAAAGGATTTCAACGCCGTCCCGGGGGGGGCGTATTACAACAGTCTCACCACCAAGCAGCCGGCGACGGTCCTGGCGCTGGACAAACACCTCAAGAACCCGCTTACCTTTAAGACAAGCGCCAGCTACTATCATTATTTCAATACCTGGTTCCGGATGGGCGCCAACGTCTATTTCGACAATACGTGGGATAACTTTTACCTCTATGACCTGAACCTGAAACGCACACCGGAATTCGTGACCAACGAAGGCCGCCAGATCTATGTCCCGGCGAGCACCCTCAGCAATACGTCGTCGACGAGTTACCTGCCGGTCCTGGCCAACTCGCGGATCGCACCCGACTTTAACCAGGTCCGTTACTTTACGAATACTTCCTGGTCCTCCAAATACTGGGGCGCCATGGTGGAGGCCGCTGTCCAGATCGGTAAGGACGGGACGTTTAGCGTGAGCTACGCCAAAGGCAAGGCCACCGGCACACCGCCCTACGATAACGGCGACCCGCGGAACGCAAACTTTAGCGTAGGTTCCTCCTACTGGACCTATTCCTCTTATGGCAAAAACTGGAGAAGCGATGGCGACCAGCCCAACAAGCTTGTTGCGCTTTTCCTGAGCCCCACCTTCCATGGGTTTAGCGTCAGCTCTTCCTTCCAGGCTTATCAGAACGCCCGCTACTCCGTGTATGTCAACCGGGACATCATCGGGGAAGGCAACGACGGAACGGACCTGGCGTATGTTTACGATCCCAACAACCCGAACACCCCGGCGGGCATCCGCACCGGGATGAACACCCTGCTGGCCAAGACCAGCCCCCAATTCCGGAAATTCCTCCAAAACAACTATGGGAAGTTTGCGCCCTACAACGGGGGGATCATGCCCTGGCGCACCCAGTGGAACCTCAGTGCCGCTTACGACTTCAAGCTGACGGGGACCCACAAGCTCACGCTCCGGGCGGACATCTTCAACGTTCTGAACCTCGTGAACTACCGTTGGGGTGGCTACAAACAAATCATCAACACCAACCTGTATAACGTGACCGGCTTCGACCAGCCGAGCCAGTCTTTTACCTACAGCGTGAACCAGAACGCGGGGACCATCCAAAAGACGGCGAATTATTATTCGGTGCAGTTTGGGGCAAGGTATTCGTTCTAAAGGTTTTTATTGAATCAGCTCGAAAGTATACCCGATGTACCCGTGCCTGGTCCCGTTGAAAAGCGCCGGACGGGTCTCGCTGAAAGCAAACGTCGACGAGTTCAGGGTATCGATGGAACACACGACCGAACTGGATGCCATGGGGTTGGTCAACACGAAGGTGCTGTCGGTAACCTTCGACCAGGTCCCGCTGAGCCCGAGGGATGTATCTGCCACGGGATACAAGGATTCCACCCATCTGCCCTGCGCGTCGAACTCGAAATAGCTGCCGGGGGGCGTCGTATAGGTATAGCTGGAGGTCTCGACGCCGGTCGAGTCGTAGGCGGCGACATGGACAGCAATGAGGTTCCATTTTCCGACGAAGCCGTGTGGGGGTGTGCCTGGCCCTTTATGACAGGCGGCAAGGATGAGCGGGATCCAAAGATATCTAGTGTTCATGGCGGTGGGGTTGATTGCTTATTGTAAAAACGGGGGGCCGGGAAACGAGGTTGCGTGAAAATCTTTGGCTATTTTGCCGTATGCGCTATATAAGCCCATCCCAACTCACCCAAGAAGCCTTATCCGCTCCCTACGACCGAAAGGTACTGCAACGGGAAAAGAAGAAGCTTCTTGCGGAATTGGAGTTGTCGGAAGAGGAAGGACTTACGATCAAAGGGCGGCATTTTTCCCGGAACGACATACTGGCGTATTTCGACGAGTTGGAAAACCCGGCCGTGGCGGACTATCACGCCGCGGTGGAGGCGGACCCGCCGTTACTGGCGTTTTTGCAGGGGGAGGGGTTGGAGATCCGCTTTGCGTCCAACCCTTTGTATGACGATCCGGCGTTTGTGGCCTGGCTTAGCCCCTTTTACTTTACCAGTTTCATCGATTTTGCGGCGGATTGTTTTCAACACTGGAACGAGTATGGGATGTATACCCTGATGGCGACCCCGCCCCTGATGACCAGGGAGGACCAGGACCGCGCCTACCGCCGTATCGCGGCCGGCTTGTACAAGAACATCGAACTGTTCAGGCGATACCACGGCAACGCCGGCAAAAGCACCGGGCCGCGTCTTCCTTTTGACCAGGTGACGCCTTTTTTAGGGCACGCCTACGTCCAGGTCATCCGGGCGCTGCCCGACGACCATTTCGCACAGGTCAAGGACGAGTATGCGTTTGCCATGCAGCACCCCGCCATCGCCATGTTCAACCAACAGACGTCCAACCGGTCCGTTGCGGAGGCATGGGTACAGGACGCCCACGAACTTGCCGTTTCGTCGCATATCCGTGCGCAGGTGGCGGCCAAACTCGCGGAACTTCAAAAACTTCAACGGAAAAGAACGTATCGTTTGTCCTTTTTCGCGTTATGGGTGGTGATTGTGATCATCCGTGCGTTGGCGTATACGACGGGTACGGATACGTCTCCGAAATACGCGCCATCGGAGGAAATTCACGTGGACACCGCGGTGATGAACGCTGTCCTGAAGAAGCCACCCTTTATCGTGAAACACGATTCGACGCCTCCGGATACCCTTCTGTACAAGGCACACACCCCCCGCTAAGGTTATTCCCTCAAACCGGTGCCCTTGATCTCTTCGTTTCTGTTTTTGTCAATGAGCAGGTCGTACATACGCTGGATGATGCTCCAGATCTCTTCGATGTTTTTGCGGCCCAACGCCTCGTCACCCCTGGCCCGGAGCTGTTTGAATTCCTTGGGGTTGCTGTAGGCCTCGGGTGGCCTTAGGGCGTAACTGGTGTAAATGCCGATCACGTGGTCGAGGTTGTTCCGGCGGACGTCCCAGGCCAGGCGGTCCATTTCGCGCATCTTCGAACGGATGAACTGGGTACTGGCCGTATTGATCCACTCGGCCTCCTCCTTGCCCATCTGCTCGAATTTCCGGAGCAGGTCCGGCCGGTTGGCGTGGGTGATCAGTTCCAGGTAGTATTCTTTTTTGTCAAAGTATTGTTCCCGGAGCTGGAGGTGCGTCTCTTCCCTGGATACGGATTCCAGCGTCTGCGCAATCTTCCGTTTCTGGTCGTCCAACTGAAACTTGGTATCCGTGACATCTTTGTCCGTCAGGTTCCGAAGCGGTTTTTGCATGTCCTCCAGTTCCTGTATACACCCCTGGAGGATCGCGCCCTCCTTGTACAATTCCTGGGCCAGGAACTTTTTCAGCTGGCCGGCGGCGGTACGCTTCAAATAATCGATCTCCTGTCCAAGCCGGGCCAGGTTGATGGCCCGGGTGGAGGGACTAAACACTTCCCGGTATTCCGCATCGATCATGCTGATAAAGGCGGTCACCGTAATGTCGCGGCTTTCGCTGATCTCGAAGGTCAGGTCTATGTCGCATCCCTTGATGAGGTCCGCGCTCAGGTTCCGGCCTTCAATCCCCACCACGCCGATGGGCAGGTTCGTTTGCGGAGAACCGTAGCGGCTGCCTTCCAGAACATTGATGAGCAACTGGTCGTTGCTGCCTTTGAGAATAGACCGGCTCAGCGTCTTGGTAATTGTTTTTTTGAGGGGAAGGATGCCACCCCGTTCAAAGATCACCTCCAGGTGGGTAGACCGGTCATACGTGTCGTCCACTTCCAGACAGATGTCATGCGGGAGGGGTTGTCCATGGATGGAAAATTTCCCCTGCACGATGCTGATCTCCGGCACGTCCGTTTCTATCAGCGCCCCGCTGGCGTCAAAAAACTGCAGCCGGAAGACGTTCAGCGACCCGGGCAACAACACCAGCATTTCGGATATGCGCTCGCCCAGCGGCTTCAACCCGCTGTCAAAACCACCGTCCGAACGCCGGATGCGGTATTGACTGCCCGCGGGGGCTTGCCGGACGATGGCGGCAAAATATTCTTCATCGCTCCTGCTGTTACGGGCGTAGGCCATCTTGATGTCCACCTCGGTTTTCCGGGTGGTTTTTGTTTCCGCCGGTTCCCACCGGCTGGCCCTGCTGCCTGCATAATACGCCGCCCCCTCGACCACCGCGGTGGTCGGATCGATGGCGGTATTGACCGCGATCCCCAACTCCCGGGCCAGGAGGTTCCGGACCAGCGGAATATATGTGCTACCCCCCACCAATACAACCTCGGTGATGTTCGAAGGCGCCAGCCTGTTTCTTTCGAGCAATAGCCGGATAAAGTCGATGGACGCCTTCACACGGCTCCGGATGCTTTTTTCGAATTGTTCCCGGGTGATCTCCAGGTATTCTTCGTGGGTTTCGTCCTTTTCGTCCGTGAAGTCAAATTCGAGCACCGCCGAGGGGTAGGCGCTCAGCGCGATCTTTGCCTCCTCCGCCTTGTACAGGAGTTGATAGTATAATTTGTTGTACCGCCCGCCCGAGCTGCGCATCTTCGTGCTCAGCCCTTCGATTTGGTACTTCTGTTCCAGGTAGGGTACCACCACGTCCGACAACAACAGGTTGTCGAAGTCGACGCCGCCAAAATAATTGTCCCCCTCGTGGTCGACCACCTTCATCTCCTCCTCCTCGATCCGGACCAACGCCACGTCAAACGTACCGCCCCCCAGGTCATATACCAGCCACGACCCCTTCATGCCCTCCTTCCCGTCCCGGTTGGCAAACGCCAGGCTGGCGGCGATCGGCTCCTGCAACAGCAAAACTTCCTTAAAACCCGCCGCATACCCCGCTTCCTTCGTCGCGTTGCTCTGGATGGTGTCAAAGCTCGCCGGGATCGTGATCACCACGCTCTCCGGCGTTTCTCCCGTGAAAATAAAGTGCTTCAGCTCCTGCAGGATGATCGTACTCAGCTCGATCGGCGTTTTGAAGCCCCCCGTATTCGGCACCAGGAAGGTCTCACTCGTCCCCATTTTCCTTTTGAACGCGCCAAACACGTTCGACGGGTCCTTTTCGATGTATTCCCGGGCCTTATCCCCCACCAGTATGCGATCCTTCCGAAACGCCACCACGCTCGGCAGCGTCGTCTTCATCCCTGCCGGATTCTTGAAAATGTCGATCACCCCCTTGTTGCTCTTAGCAATCAAAGAATTCGTCGTGCCCAGGTCTATTGCAAAATCGATCGTCCTTGCCATGTCTTATGCCTTACTACCCACAATGACAACGCCCCTTTGCAAAAGCGTCCGTTTACCCTCTTCCTGCGCGTACAAGACAGGTTTGATTACATCCACGACCGCGAGCGACCCCCGGGCGTCCGGCAGGATGCTTGCTTCCAGGTCCGTCCGGGTTTCCTGGTAAGGCTCCCCCAGCGGGTTGAGCATCAGGATGCCCGCCTCGTCCAGTACGGACTTCATCCGGTCAAGGTGCCGTTTTATGCCCGGAGACTCCGCAGCCGCCAGTTTTTTTTCGAGTTCGAAGACAAGGGTGGCCATGCGGGCCCAAAGGTTTTGTGACATCGGGAGGGTTTGTTCAACAATAATAGGGAAATTTACGCTCTATGGAATACGTAAAGACCTACACCGTAAAGGAAGAACACATCGATGTCCAAAACATCATGGACGGCCTCTATTATCCATTCTACCTCGAATACTGCCGCCATGACTATATACGCGAAGCCCTCGGCTTTGATTTTGAAGCCGAGGCACGCGCCGGTAACAATATGGTGTTGTCCGAATACCGGATCCGTTTCGTCCGGTCTTTGAGGTCCGGGGATACCTTCCAGGTCACCTGCAGCCCCCTTCGGGACAAGACCAACAAGGCCGTTCTCCACTTCAGGCAAACCATCCTCCTCAACAACAAGGTAGTGGTGAAGGCGGTTTTTTCGGGGACGTGTGTGCGGGCGACCGGTGGGCGGCCATTCCTGCCGGAGGAGCTTGTTTTGAAACTGGCCGATGCCCCGGAATGGGACGGGGAGCTTTAAAAGACGTAGAAGATACTGGCCTGGGCGACCTGGTTTTTGAAACTGCCGTTGACGGTATTATTGCTGACATTTGACAGCCCATAGACATACCGGACCCCTATGCCCAGGCCCATCGGGGACTGGTAACCGATACCGCCCACTGCGCCAAAGTCCAGCTTTTGGGCGTAGTCCCCGGCGCTTTTGTCCCAGCCCGGTACGTCTTCCTTTACCTTATAGTTGGATTGCGCGCCCGCCTCGATATAGAAACCCGTATTGGTGCGTACTTTTAAAAGGATGGGGACGGACATATAGTAGAGGTTAATGTTTCCGCTCGTGCCATTCGTGCCGCTCGTGCCCTTTGCGCCCTCGGTCGAGAACAGGATGTCCTCTTGTATCAGGAAGTTTTTCGTGATTTTAAAGGCCATCGTTGCGCCCGCATGAAAACCGTAGATCGGATCGGTGGAGAAATTAGCGTTGTAGAAATTGCTGTAATTGCCGCCGGCTTTCAGGCCGAATTCCAGGTGGCTGGCGATTTGTTTGACGAAGCTTTGGCTGAAGCCGTTGGCGGATACAAGCAGTAATGCCGCAAGGATGCACGTTCTCATAATTTTTTATGACAAAGTTGATGCGCGGCAACGGGCATCGGAAGCGGTTTTGCGGCGAGACGGACAAAGAGCGGGTTAAAGCGACATCCACGACACCGCCTGTACTGAGGCGTGATCCGCCCCGATGATGTCTTTGTATAAGCTTGGTCTTCTTGCTTTTAAATAACGGGTACCCCCGGCCTGTTGCAATTTTTCCCCCGTCAATGTCGCTGTGACAACATCGTTCCCCAACTCGGTACATTCGGCCAGGACATCGCCAAAAGGATCCAATATCATGGAACAGCCATTCCTTAGCTGGTCGTCATCCATCCCGATAGGGTTGGAAAAAATACAATAAAGCGCGTTGTCGTAAGCCCGTGCGGGCAACCATTTCATTAGCCACTGCCTGCCTTTGAGGCCATTGAATTCTTCTTGTAACTTGTTTTTATCCTTATTGTACCACAGCTCCGGATCGACAAAACCCGCCCCCGGCCGGGGGGATGGCGTGCACATGGTGACATGCGGCATGAGCAATATATCGGCGCCCAGCAGTTTTGTCGCCCGCACATTTTCGATAATGTTGTTGTCGTAGCAGATCAGGATCCCGATTTTCCAGCCATGTACATCGAATACACAATAGGCATCACCCGGTGTCAGATAGGGGTTGATAAAGGGGTGTAATTTCCTGTAGTTGGCGAGCACTCCCGTGTGGTCCACGCATACGTAAGCCTTGTACAGATTTCCGGCATCATCTTTTTCGAAAAGTCCCGCGCAAACGATGATGTTTCTTCCGGAGGCGATCTGTGTGAGCTTCCGTATCGACGGTCCTTCCGGAATGTGTTCCGCAAGGTCCAACATTTGTTCCCTGGAAAGCTTTCTGGCAAAGGTGTACCCTGTGATGGAGCATTCGTGGAAGACAACCATTTTTGCCCCATTTTTTGCGGCCTTGTGCGACAACGCATCGATGACAGACAGGTTATACGCCTTATCGGCGCTTTTGTGCTCGAACTGGGCGGTCGCCACTTTAATATCGTCCATGTTGTTTTTGAGCGTAAAACTAGAACGCTTTCAGGCGGGGAAATTGTACGAACCCGACAGCCTGATCAGGTTTAGCGCCAACGGCCTGGCATCCCGCTTATAGTGCAAAGGGGTTATCCCGGTGGTTTTTTTAAACTCCCTGATCAGGTGGGCCTGGTCGAAGAAGCCGCTGTCAAGGGCGAGGGAGGTCAGCGTGTCATTTGGCGCCTGCTTTAGGTTTTTCAGAAACGCACTCACCCGTACGATGTTCCCCAGTCGTTTGGGGCCAAGCCCGATGGTTTCGTGGAATTGACGCTCGATTTGTCTTTGGGAGAGGCCGGTGTGGCGCATCAGTTGCGCTACGCTGTTCGTACCCTTGTTGTTGGCGATAAAGTCGACTGCCTGTTCAACGAGGCTATTGACATTACCGCGCATCCGGCTGATAAAATACGCATTCAGCGTATTTACATCGAACGGGTTGCCTTTTACTTCCGGCCACGGGGCAAACTGGTCCACCAGGTCGCTGGCGGGGATGTTGAAAAAGGCGCTTAGGCCGTGAGGATGGAATACGGCGATCGCCAGGGTCAATCGTTCTCCGGCATATATATACCTAGGGGTAGTGATGGCGCCATAAGCAAAAGTCCGTGGGAAGGGATGCATTTTTGCCTGGTCCTGGTAGAGAGGGCTCTCCATTGAAAAGACGACCGCCGGGTGCCCATCGGGGAAAAAGCATAGGGGGCTTCCCCATGCCTCAGGGCAGTCGAGGAACAAATAGTGCCGTATGAAGCGCCTTAATATGGGAGCTGGCAGGACTTGCATGTAAGGCAATGTACGAAAGAAAATTTCTCAAATAATATTGAAGTCGGGTAGTTATTTTTTTGAATATTCCTTCCGGATCCGGCTAAGGGATGAATCCGTAATCCCGAGATAAGACGCGATGTATTTCAACTGCGCGTATTGAAAGACCTCCTTATTGGTATTGATGAGGTCCGCGTATCTCTCCTCGGCGGTTTGATTGATCAGGGACAAGGTCCTTTTCTTAAAAGCAGCGAAGTCCTTTACCAGCATCGTACGCCCGAACTCGCGAAACTCCGGTATCGTATGAAAAAGCCTGTTCGAGTGCTCAAAAGAGATCAGGAAGCCCTCACAGTCGGTCAGCGCCTGTATATTTTCCATGGCCTTTGCGCCGGTAAACAAAGAAGTAGGTTCGCCGACAGGTATATTACTATGGAAAAAATCAGTGGTTACCTCCTCTCCATCGAGGTTGTGGGTAAACGCCCGCATAAATCCGTTTGTCAAAAAGTAATGATGCGTTGCAATCTTTCCCTCCTTTATGAAGAGGTCATTCCGGGCGAAGCTGTGGGGTTCATACAGGCTGACAATTTCATCCAGCCTTTCCCCCGAAATGGAGAGACGGGAAATCGAGAGTGTGTCCCGGATAAAAGTTTTGATTGCATCCTTGCTCATGGCAGTGGTTATTTTTTGGCGCTGAACACCCATGCATGAAGTGGGGAGCGAGCAGGGAGGTCGCCTAATTCGGAAATGATCGCCTTTTCCAAAGTATTCTGAAACTTTTCCAGCAACAAAGGATCGGTCTTTATAATGAAATGGTAGAGGGGAGTGCCCAGGACAAACCCTTCCGCGGCGCCGGCCGCGGTCTCGCAAACCCCTGTTTTTTGCACAGCGTCAACTGTATGGTCGGTAAATCCCGCTTCGTTTAGCAATGCCAAAACCTTTTTTTCGTCCGACATCGAAAAAGGACCGGGCCCAGTCAGTTGTGCTGCGTTGGGGAAGAAATCTTTTATGACCGTGCTATATATCCTCCAAATGGGGTTGTCTGCGATATTTCCCCAGACATTGAAAAGCAACTTTCCTCCCTTTTTCAGCACCCTGTGCATTTCCTTGACGGCTTTAATTTTATCCGGCACGAACATCAGCCCGAATTGGCAAACGACGACGTCGAACAGGTCGTCGTCATAAGGAATGGCAGACATATCGATCGCGTCCCAGGAAATATTGGGGGCTAATATTTTGCCCTGGGCTATAGCGAGCATCTCCTCATTAATATCAGTGGCGGTTAGTTCGACTGTCAAGAACAAGCGATCGATCAGGTGTCGGGTGACAATGCCCGTGCCGCAGGCGAGCTCCAATATATTGGAGACGCCGGTAACACCGATCCTGCCGACCAAATCTGTTGCGTAGGGCTCAAAAAGAAAGGCGCCCAGGTGGTGGTCATAGCTTTTTGCAATAGAACCATCAAATTTCATTGGATTGCGTTCCATGATGAAAGATTGAAATTATACGCAAAAAAAGCAAGAAATGGGCGGATGGGGGTTGTCCTATGACAAGTTTTGGGCAAGGCGTCTTTTTTGCTTAAATTTCAATATGCAAAAGTCGAAAAGCGCCTCTGCCGACGCCAGCACCTTATCCCGGGCGGCCGCGCACCGTTCGTCGTCCTCCTTCAGCAAGTCTGCAAGGGTCGTACAAAGGGTTCGAACCAAGGAGAGCGTCCTGGTCGACCAGGTAAAGTGGCAGATGGTCGTTGCCATCTGGAGAACGTCCGGGCGTTCAAAAGCCAAATCGGACATCTCCGACCATATTAAATTCCTGACGAACGCAAACGCCGTGGGGATGCTGAATCAAGGCGCCCTCGAAGGGGCCGCTACGAGCAGCCAGAACCAAACCACCTTTTACAACGAGCAACTGTCGACGGGTTTTAATAACATCACCCTGGACAACCTTTATCGTACCGGATTGTTTATGTCCGCCATCGACCTGCTGGAGAACAAGGCCTCCTGGGAGCTCTACCGGCCCCAGGTATCAGGAGGTGATACCCAGGCCGGGACCACTGTCGGAGACGGCGCGAAAACCACGACGAATACGAATGTAAAGACGTCCGTCAGCTGGGCCCCGATCGATGGCAATGCCAAGGAAGGGAAGAAAATGACGGCGCACATCCTGGCACCGGATCACCTGCTGGGGTCGACGCCCTCCGGGGCCGCCAACGTGAAGTCCGGCAGGCTGACTACCTTCACTGATAATGAATACATCGCAGGTCACCTCCTCAATGATCACCTGGGTGGCCCCGGCGACGAGCTGCGGAATATAACGGCGCTGCCCAAGGATGTCAATTCGGAGCAGTCGAACAAGATAGAGCAGGAGGTTAAAAAAAGGGTAAACTCAGACCACGAGATCGTCTTTTACGAGGTGGAGGTTACTTATTCGCAAGATACCAACGTGACGGGCAATAAGTTAAGGCCAGAAGATCAATGGTACGCCAGCAGTCTGCATTCCGAATACGGCACATACCGGAGCGACACGGACTTCAGCAAGCCCGTCTCGACCGCCCACCTGAAGGACCATTTTACCCACGACCTGCCGATCAACAGTCCTACCGCCTATTCATCGGGTACCGGGTATGTGGTTCACCCTACTTCCGACGTGCTTTACAGCGACACCACGCCCCGTGAGCCGCAGTCCAAGGCCGTGACCAATACGACGCTTGGGGAAAAGGCCAAGACCGCGGTTGATCCAGTATACGATATCACCCTGGGGGATGCCAAGCAGATAAAGCTGGAATACGTGTCTTTTGCATTGCTGTCCATGCCGATCAAAGATATGAGGGACGAGCTGGCCCGGCTTAAAGAAGAGTCGACGTCCAAAGATTCGCTGCTGAATCAGGGTGTCGGTGAGATCAACAGGCTGGAATTGTTAATTGAGGCCAACGAACAGATGCACCAAAAGCTGAGGGAGAACCTGATAGCGATCATCCGGGAGAACGATACCGACAAAGAAAAGTCGGGTATCGTGGACGCCGAACTCGAACAACAACTCAGCCGCGTTATAGAATTGTTCAAGCAAACAGGAGCGGCGCTGGAAGAGGCGAAAAAGGAGCGGGACGTGTACAAAGAAAAAGCCCGGCAACTGTCCTACCAGCACGGGCTCCAATCGGGCCGGTTCAAACAGCAGCGGCCGTACGACTTCCCCCCCTTGTCACCCAACAGCGAGGAACAGTGGAACCGCGGCTATGAGAAGGGTGAATCAAGCTACCAGCCGACCGTCAGCCTGTCGGAACACCAAAGGATACAAAAAGAATTGGAACAGACCCGAAGGGAGAAGGACTTCCTTCAAGGCAAACTGGATGCCATCGAATCCGCCGACAGGGTCTATCAGCTCGGATGGTCCACGGGTTACAAAACCGGCAAGTACCCCCGAAGCGTGTCCGGTGACATCTCGTTCTTCATCCCCCCGAGAGCCTCGGATGGCTACCGTAGTGGATTCTGGTCGAAAATAGAACTATTGACCGGCGCTTACGATCGGGGATTCAGCGCGGGCGATACGGCGCACAGACGGGACAATGGCAGGAGCGACGGATACAAGAAGGGCTTATGGGATGCGCAGCACGGCCGTGATTACGATGACGTCAACGAAGGGGTGTCCCAGGCATATATTGAGGCTTATAGGGAATACTATAGCAAAGGATTTAGGGAAGGGTTGATTCCGAGCCATGAATATACGCCTCGGACGTCTGTGAAAAGGGTGCGGGAGGAGAAGGAGAAGTTATAGTCTGTATGTTATGGACCCCTTCTCTTTTTGCTGATAATCAGCGACTTTTAGCGGGTGTCCTGGCTCATAAATTGACTATCTTTGTGTAGACATGCAGAATCTTGCAATTATACCGGAAAGACTCGGCGCCTTAACCCAATTGGCTGGTCAGAGAGAAGTGTTTTTGGAAGACCTTAGGGAAGAGTTCAGGCGCGATTTGCAGAATTTCATTGTAGGCGCAACAGTGTCTTCCCGCAATGGAAAAGTTGTCATTGGCAATAACTTGTATAAACAATGGCTTGCTAAGATCAAGAACAAGGGGTTTGATTATGAAATTGACTTCAAGGCATGAATGAATATTTGAGGCGGTTTGAGCTATCGGAACGTCATCAGGAGGCGATGCTTGATTTTCTGGCGGATAGGTTGATGGAGAGTTTGCAGATGAAGATTGAGTATATATGGCAATTGCAAGGGGAAAATTGACCGTTGATTTATTCGAATTAATAATGAGTCTCCTGTAGCCCCCTATTGTTCCCACTTACAAAGCGTAAGGTTTTTTGCCTTCGCCTTTTCCAGGGTGGTTTTAACGATGTGGTAGTGGCAATTGCTCAGGCCCCGGCAATTTTCCCGGAAGTGGTATCTGGTGGCGTTGGGGCTGTCGCAGATATACACCGTGGTGGTCGTGCAGTGGATACTGCAGAGCAGAAGGAAAGCAAAGAGGAGTGATTTCATAATATCAAATCTATTAAGTAAGGGTTGGAATTATTTACGGGAAACCGTAATGGATCAAACGATCCCCATATCCTTGCAATAGGCGACCAGTTGCTCGTTGTTGGAGAAGTCCAAAGCTTCTTTGATCCGGTTCAGCCGTTTTTCGATGCTGCTTAATCCTGATGGCTGGATCTGCTTTTCCTTTAGGTGAGCGGGAATATCTTTTTGCCGTATTCCCCTGGCCATTAAGGAAATGATGATGATGTCGAATTCAGTGAACTCGTGTGTGTTCTTTTGTTTGAATTGCTTTACCAGGTGCCGCGGAAGGTAGCGCTGATTGTTGGCGATAAACTCGATAGCCATTTTGAGCTCCTTGGCATCGTTCCGCGCTTTGCGGACATAGCCGTCGATATCCTGGTTGTTAAAAAGCGATTCGATGACAGCGGGTTTATCTTCCGCAGAGAAAACCAGGACTTTCAAATCGGGCTGTACTTGCCTTGCAGCGACTATAAGGTCTGTTCCTTCGGATATTCTTTGTATCCTTTCATCCTCCTCGAAATAGAGGTCGGAAATGAGCAGATCGTACGGTTCGTTTTTCTGATGGGCAATTTGTATTTTCTGAACGGCGTCGTCGCAGTAATATGTATAGTCGATTTGAGTGATATTCAGTTCTTCCAGTGTTTTCTGCACGGAAATATTGGCGCTCTCGTGATCTTCGGCTATAAGTACTTTTGTAATCATGCATTAGGGGCAATTGGAATAGAAACTTTGATTTTCAAACCTTTTGGCAGTTCGTTGTCAAAAGTAATCTGCCCTCCTATTGCGCTAATCCGGTTTCCCGTATTGGTTAATCCATTCCCGCGTCGAAAGGAAGAGGGAAAGCCAACGCCATCATCCATATATTCGACGATCAGGAGCCGCTCCTGATGATCGAATTTTACGAGGACATTTTGAGCGGAGCTGTGCTTTTTCATGTTAATCATGAATTCCTGCAACATTAGTTCAATTTCCTTTTTCACCTTGTCCGTCACGCTGGCCCATAGCCTATTATCATTGCCGACGATCAGTACTTTGGTGGAAGCGTCGGCGAAATTTTTCAGCAAGGAAGCAATTGCTCCCTGAAAATCAATAGGTATATGTTTAGTCTGCTCGTAAGAAATATCCCGTGACTGCTCATACAGGTCGTCGAGAACGTCCAATATCCGGTCCTTTTCGATGGATTCCTGGTGTTCTATTCCCATCATCAACCGATATAGCCCGTTTGCCACTACGTCGTGTACCTTTTGAGAAGTCTTGAGCTGATGTTCTCGTATGGCGGTTTGTGTTTCCCATTCCAGCCGCTGTTTTCGCTTTCGATACCAGAGTATAAAGACCCATACGGCAGTACAAAAAAGAGCGACGATGCCGTATATGACCACCCGCTGTTTTATGTTGTCCCTTTGGAGCCTCAGATTGTCCGCCTTGTTTTTCTGTACTTCATAACGGATCAGGGCAAACTGGTTTTTGGCCGCATTCCTGGTTGTTTGAATGCTGTCATTTAAGGATTGATACCGCTGAAAGTATTGCTTTACATCGTTGGATGGACTGAGCTCGATCAGCTTTTGCAACGCCTGCAACTGGTCGTCGGGGCTGTTGAGGTGCCGGGCTACGGTATACATTTGGTTTGCATAGAAGTGAGCGGAGTCCGGCTTCTTACGGGTATAATAGTCCGATAGATGAGCATAACTGGCGTTTAGCCCCCACTCGTCGTTTTCCTCTTTGCGGATTTGCAGCGCTGTCAGCAGTTCGAGCGCCGCGTAATAACCTGAGTCCTGTAGCCACTTCGTCTTTGCGAAATTGGATAGTATTCTGGCGTATTCCAGTTTATCCGCAGGAGGATGCTCCAACAATGAACGGTAGATGGCAATGGCTTGGGTATAGTTTCCCATTTTTTCAAAGGAGACCGCCTGGTTGTTCAATGCGATCGCTTTATAGTTGCCATTTCGGGTACGCTTTATGGCCTGGTCATAATAATTGATAGACGCTTCGTAGTTGTAGAGCTCGGCGCTATTTCTTCCCAGCTCGTTATAGTCTGATACGAGGCAGTTTTGATGGCTTGGGGCTTGTTCGTCCAGGTATTTCAGGGAGGTGAGCAGGCTTTCCTCTGCTCCGTAGTAGTCGCCCGCGTCAGATTGAATGACGGCCATATAGTTGTAAGACTTGGCAATAAGCAAGCTGTCTTTTGAGCCGGTAGCGACTTTATTGAAATAGTAAAAGGCGGAATCGGGTTGGTGGTCTAACAAAGACTCCCCCCTTTTATAGTCGGGTGTGTCAATGGTGAGGACCGTCGTATGGTTTTCCCCACAGGAGCATAGACCTATGATCAGAAAGAGGTAACGCGACTTCAAACGCCGGTGTTTTATTAAAGATAGTTAATCTATTATATTTCAAAAAGTAAGGCAAGCCGGAGCTTGCCTTACGGGTCCGTCGATTAGGGATTCGGTGGGATATGTCCCGTTTCCCCGCCGGTACCGCCGCCACCTGAGTCGTCCAGAACGGTGATCTGTCCGCCCGCATTATGGCGCGGGTTATGGTTCAGGCATGACAATGCCCAATAAATGGCTAAAATGAATACGTACATCTTCGGAATTTTGATGGTTTGTGAAATGCGGCAGCCGTTCGCGTGGCGTCCTGTTGCCGCGATGAGGATCTCGTAAGAAGCGCTTCTTACATTTTTGGGAAGGGGTGCGAGCGTTGATTGCGGAGGCCGGTAATCGCTTCCCAGGCCGGTTATCTGCTGCCGCTTTCGCTGCTCACGGAAATAGATCCTGTACAGGGTGCCTCTTAGCTAGGGAGGCGGTATCTGATTTCGAAGACGAAGATAGAGTGGGGTAAATGCTTGATCAGCAAGTGATTCCAGTAATTCCGGTCATTCCGGTGAGATTCCGGGAATACGGGAAACCGTACGGAAATTCCGGTGGGATTTTGCTATAATTGTTGACATGTTCGAGGATTATCAAAAGTTGGTCTTTGATGATTACCAAAGGAAGAAAACCGAGCTTCCCTATGGCCTGTCAATGCCTAGCCCAGCTAAACTAAAAAAGTTATGTGCCCAGGCTTGTACCAAAAGATTTTCAAGAAAAGATGGAAAGGCGCTTAATGAGTTTTTTGGAGAGGGCGACGAGCGTTTGGCGTGTTTAAAGGCGATAGGGAAATGTCCTATTGATAGATTTAGACCCCTGGTGAATTATTTGAAAAAAGACGGGGGAATCGCAACAGATACAAAAAATATTGAGCTTTTGGCCTGGTTGATTGACTTTGAACATAGGCCTTTTGATCTGTTTAGGGATTATAGTAAACTTTTAAGGGTTGAAACGGTGGCCCCACAAGGGGGGGACCGGGGCCCAGATGAGATAAAGGTGGAAGTCCAGGAGGGAGAGTCGAGGGAGGATATAGAAATAACACCGTTCAATCATCGCGCGCTGACTTCCAAATTTAGAGTCGGGCTGGCCAGCGCGATGGCGATAATATTTGTGGTCATTGGAGTTATATTATATGAGGGTAGAAAGCCACCAGTGCCGCATGTGCCGCTTCCAGACGGCGGGGAATGCATGTATTGGAATGGAGATTATTATGAACAAATCTCTTGTAAGGAGAAGCCGGACAATAACGCATTGGTGATCCCATTGGACTCGGAGAGATTTGCTGATTTAAGGAAGATCACCGAGCCGGATACCATTACCGACGCCTCCATCGGGCGGGTATGGTATTTCAAAAAAGGATCGGATATAGAATATTTTACTTCCGGAGGGGATTATCCTGCTGATCCAACATATAGGCTATTGCCGATAACGGCGTATATGATCCGGAAGCACATTCATCCTCACCAGGAGATGGCGATTTTTATTTTTCACATGTTTCACCAGTGTTTGCCGACACAAGCGTATACTTACTAAATACCTCTAGTTCCTCCTTGCTTTTATTGTGTTTGGCACATAGAGGAAGAATATAGCGGTTTGAATCACTTATGTCTACACGCCGGACATGGGCCCCTACCAGGTTTTTGGTTTCTGTGCAGTATTGCTCTCCACAATAGGTTGCCGTTTTTCCACTGAAATTTTCCCAGTGTTTCAACCAACTGCCACAAACGCAATCCAATTCAGAAGTGCCACTGATATTTTTGATTTTCATAAAAAATGGCTTTTGATATGGCACAAATATGCAAAAGGCGAGGGGGCGAAACTTACGGGAAACCGTAATAAATGATTGGCAATAGGGCATAGGTTTACATTAAAATATAATTACTATGCCCGCAGCTTTTATTGAACCCAGGCCGCATGCTTCAAGAGAGCACGAGCCGATCACCCATTATGTTATGGTGGTAGAGGGCCAGGATTACGGCCGCTTTTCTACTCAAAAGGAAGCAAAAGATACTGCTTGTGCGAGGGGGTTTCGTCCTGTGCATGTTGCAAGAGTGCGACATTTGACGGATAAGAGAAATCCAAGCCATTGGCGCGTTGACCCTTGTTAAAGATGTTTCTTAAATTAGAGGTAGGAAATGTGATAAATTAAAAATATCTATTAATATGAGTACGGAATTTGTTATTGTCTGCGCAATTATTTCCTTTTTGATCGGCTTCATTATTTCCTGGCTCGTAGCCGGAAGTCGTTCAGCGTCGAAAATTGCGCAAAGTGATCGTGAAAGAGCCGAGTTTAAAACAAAAATGGATTTCTTGGATGCTGCGCTAAGCGAAGCAAAAGAGAAAGTGCAGGAACAAGAGAAGGCTTTGATGAAGTCGCTTCAGGCACAAACCTCCGCTGAGGGCTCGGCAAAAGATGCACAAAGGATGATCGAAGAATTGCAAAAGCGAGAGGCGGTTTTGAATGATGATATTTTTGAAATACAAAGGAGACTGTCAATATCGGAGAACGAAAATTCGGCTTTAAGGGCGGCTCAAGAGGCGACAAACTTGCGATTGCAGGAACAACAGCAATTTGTCGCCGAGGCCCAAAATCATTTAAAAGATGCCTTTGGCGCACTGTCCGCCAACGCGCTAAAAAGCAATAACGAATCCTTTGTCGAATTGGCAAAAGCAAAACTCGATGAAAAGGTTGTCGAGGCTAAAAGCGAGTTCGAAAAGAAAGAACAGGCCATAGGCGCGTTGGTAGATCCGTTGGGTAAGTCTTTGGAAAAAATGGATTCGAAGATTCAGGAATTGGAGGAAAAGCGAATAAAAGCGTATAGTGATATCGGTAATTTTCTAAACGATGTAAAGGGAACTACAGAGGGATTAAAGAAGGAGACAACGAATCTGGTGGGGGCTTTGAAAACCAGTCACACCAGGGGGCGATACGGAGAGCTTGCCTTACGGCGGTTGGTTGAGCACGCCGGAATGGTCGAACACTGTGATTTTGAGGAGCAAGTGACCGTTGAGGATGAGGAAGGCGGTAGGTTGAGGCCCGACATGGTCATTTGGCTGCCAGGTTCAAAGACTTTTGTCGTCGATAGCAAAACACCGCTTGCTGCTTATATGAGAATGTTTGAAACCGAGGATCCCGATCAGCAAAAGATGCTGCTGGGCCAGCATGTCAGTGCCGTTAAAGAACATTTCAGAAAACTGAGTGAAAAAGCATATTGGAATCAATTTGATGAGGCGCCTGATTTTGTGATCATGTATATGCATATTGAGTCTTCGTATGGTATGGCGTTACAGGCATGGCCCGAGATGATAGAGGAGGCAATGAAAAATCGTATTATCGTGGCAACACCAACCATCTTACTGGCGATTCTACTGGGTGTGGGATATAGCTGGAACCAGTTAAAAACAATGGAGAATATCGATGAAATACGCAACGCCGCTGTTGAATTGCACGACAGAAGTGTTGTTTTGTTGGAACACATTGGAAATGTCGGACGAAGTTTATCAACCACGATCACCCACTACAATAGGACTATTGGTTCTTTGGAGGGCAACTTCCTGCCTCATGCCCGGAGAATCAATGGATTAAGCCAGGCATATATCAAAAAGCAGGAAATTCCTGAATTGGCGCCTATTGAAGCTTCCGTTCGACCGATCGTTGCCTTGCCACAGGCACAGAATGTCTCTGAAGAGGGTCTTCCAGAAGAAGACCCTATTTGAAAGTAGAAGGTATAAAACTTTTAGGGAGTAAGTATCTTCACAACCAACACCCCATCCTTATTCCGCCGTTTCAACCACCGCTGCAAGGCCGCCTGTGCCTTTTCCATGGAATCGTATGTGTTGAAATCGCTACTGCAACCCGCCTCATTTTCACATTCATCTGCTATCTTTTTGAAAATAGGCCTCGCCATCTTCGACAATTCTTCCCGTGTGCAGGTTATTTGCTGAATTTCCGTGTGTTTGATCACACGGTTTTGCGACGATCCTGCATCTATCATGGGTCCCGAAAAGAAAAAATAATAGTAAGTTTTGGTGGCGGTGTCTTTTGCTTCGGCGGGCGTTAATGCGTCGGTTGGAATATTAAGTGTTGTAATAGCATTCTGAAGAGCGTGGTCGGACGTAAAGTATTTTTCACGCAATACCGCGAATCTGGTTTCGTTGTTGACCACTTTACTTAAAGTCTCTTCAATAAATGTGTAATTCGTAAATACCATAGGTGATTGAAGCAGCGCTCTTATCCATTCCCACATCTTATCTTCCTCGATCTCCTTTTCAAGAGCCGAAAATAGGAGTGGTGCATAGTAATATACATACAATTCCCGGTCCCCATAATCGTACTTCGAGTGGATGTTTGCAATGGGTGTCGGCTTGAAATTGCGCATAGCACGAACTTTCGACTGCAAATCCGCGCGGTAAATACTGTCACTGATCAAGGTGCGGGTAATATTCAGCTTCAGAAATTCAGCGAAACCTTCGGATAACATATCACCCAAATCCGAATTAAAGACACGGACATCGCCAAAATAATAATGCGACAATTCGTGTGACATATATTGTAGGAGGCCTGACCCGTCTTTATTGCCTGCAAACGATTTAAAGCCTTCGTCCCAGCCCACTTTCACGATGGTGGGGTAGGATGCAAACAACCAACCGTTGTTTTTGGATACCGGTGTCGTTTGAATGTACACTGCTTTGCCCTTATAGGGGATACCTATTTTTTTCTCCAAATAATCCTGGTAGGAATGGAGGACCTTTTCCAGTTGGGCAAGTTTCTGATCATCTGCATCGGGGTTGAGAAAATAGTTGCCATCAATGGATACAGACCGGAAATCACCTGCAAACATGGTGAGGTCCTGGGATGCAGTGCTTATTACATGGGCATGTGTCCCGGATACGGGCTGGCTGCCGTTCACATAGATCACCTGGCAATCATTACAAGTCACATCCAGGTCATAGGTAACTTTTTCGTACCGCGTGTCCGTTGTGGCATCGTACAATATTGGGCACCATGCGCCTTGAATGCCATCGGCACGCAGGGTTTTACCATTAAACGCAATGTTACCTCTCCAGTCTACTACGCTTGTGGTGTCCGTTATCACGGGATACATTCCCACATAGTTAAAGCGGATGGCATGTGGCAGGTATTTCCCGGATTTGTTATAGGCAGGAATATAATAGGCGGTTGATTCGCCGGAAGACAATGTATCCTGGGACGATCTATCGTACGGCAGAGGCGAAGCCGCTCCCTCCGCATTTTTTATATACCGTATATTCATACCTGAATTCAGCCGGAGGTAGTAGTTACTAAGCCGGGGCATATTCGACAATGTAAGGTCACACTCAATGGTGCCTTTTTTAACGGAAATCGTCACTTCCCCTTGTACGTGGGGTATAGTATCCTGCGAATAGGCGGTCATCCAGGTAAGCGTCGAAAGGAGGGCGGCAATGAGGGGTTTATTCATATGGACAAATTACAAAATTTTGCTTCTTATTTGGTTTGTCCTATTCCAAAGCCGGGACGAGAAACCTCGACCGTTGTGGCTGGCGTGCTGCGGAGAGAGAGGGATAACTTTCGAACCTATTTATAAATAATGTTTTGAAAAACAACGACTTGTGGTTATGGGGAAAACAAAAATGAGCATTTAAAAGTTATAGCTCTGAAAATGAATTTAAACCCAAACGGAGTCTGGAATGGCGGTGAGCTTTATCATTACACCGAATTCAAATTGCGCATATTAGAGTTCAGTCCCTTATACAATAGTGAATGGCATGTGGCTGGCCTTATCAGTCAAGACGATGAAGACAAACCGTATAGACAGGGTATGACAGATGTCTTCCAGCTTTGGCAAGAACGGAAAAGGATCAATTGGTTTAATTTATCAACAGGCAGCCACATGAAAGACGATTATATCCGCATTTTTCGAGAAAAGCGCTTACTTCTTTAGGCTTTGCCGTTCCAATCAAGATGTGTTTGCCGCTCGCCAGAAGAATCGAGATGCCGTCGTTCCCTTTTACTGTATAGGCCCACCCTTTGGAACCTATCCGAATGCCCCACCCGCCATAATCTTTGATTGGATTGTACTTGACCACAGCTATTTGCCTGATGTCCGCTTTTGGAATAATTTTCCAGCGAATTCTGAGCGGGAAAAACCTGAAGCGGATAAAGTCGTTTTGGATCTCGATCTCCAACTTCATTGTCCGGAACAATGCGATTATTCCCAGGATGGCCAGTAATGGGGACACGGCCGGAAGGATGCCGGTTACTTTTGAAGCAATGGCAGCAATGGCTATGGCAGTTCCCACCGCTGCTAACGCGATCTCCAATAGCAGGATCCATTTCTGGTTAAACCGCTGCTGCTCGAATAAGGAGTCCATTTTCATTGCCAGGTTTTTTTACCGGATAAAGATAGATAATGAGTGAACCTGCCATAGCGAAGAAAAAACTTCCGAGCCCAAGAAAAAGAAAAATAAATAGGTGAAACATCAAACCCAATATCAGCATACGCTTTTTCCCTTTTTCGGAAAAGAAAATAGATGCTGAAAGTAATATCTCGAACAAGATGGAACCCCAGGTGAGCAAAAGGACTACTATAGGATTGTATGTTAGTAAGGTAGCAAATGGCCTCAGATAGTCCGCAGGACCAAATGTATTATTCCCTAGCCAATAGTACATCGCGGTTCCATTCAACCATTCGGGGACGCTAAATTTCGATATGCCGGCGTTGAAGTAAAGAATAGACACTTGTATTCTGACCAGAGTAAGGATCAGACCTCCTATATAATTAGCATAGGGATAATTTTTTGTCGGTTCTGTCCAGTGATTGGGTCGCGGATCCATAATCGTTAGTGGAATGAAAAGGAAAGTAAGTATCTGAGTGATCTGATCCCCTCCATCCACAATTACCGCTGCGTTGAAAAGCGAATAAGAAACCCACCAATGCAAGATGCCGGTGACAACTGGATAATAACCTGAGATCACGATGATTAAAATGATAACAGCTATCATTTTGGCAATGACCAAATGATCAAAACCAACGAGATAAAAAAGGTTGATATGTTTGTAGAAATCCAGCTGCGCCGGATGGATAGATTTCGAGGTTACAAATATGTAGTCGACAGGATTGAATAGCAAGGTGAGCAATGTGCCAATCGCCAGCAGGCTTCTGGAAAGACCATATACACGCGTAAACGGTGAGGGCCGTTCTTTGTGCATGATAGTATTTACATACTTAAAAAGCGCAAGGGCCGGTTTTTCATCGATTAATCGAAGATAAGCTGGAATCGCCTTCATAGTCTATTAATGTTACCCTATAATTTCGTTGGCTGGTGGAATAGGTATTTCTCCAAGCCCATGGAATGGGTTTGTAAGCGGCTATTATGTAACGTCCAGGTGGAATCGACGTAATTCGCTTATCTGGTCTGCATTTAAATATTTTCTTGAAGGGCGTTGATGCCGTAAGCATCGAGACGTTTTCCCATGCAGAATCGGGGATTGAACCGGCCAGAAAAGATAAATCCATTCCAACTTTCCTGCTCTTCCTGGATAATCCGAAGAAGTTGCCGGGCGCCCCGTTAGTAGATGTATATCTGAAAACAGTGTCGCCTTTCACACTGTACAGGTCGGCCATTTCTTCTCTCGGACTTCGGGTGAAAAAAGACCAGCCTTCCGGCATAAACGCTTCAACAGCTGCGGAAATTCTAAAATCGGGCCGGTATGCCGAGGGCGGCATGGAACAGACCACTATAAAAAATACGACGACAATTAGAAACGCGGGTGGGAATAGGTATGCAAAATATCGGTAAATGAGAAATATTGTTTTTTTCATGCGCCGCTAATTGACTCGTATAGACATAGAGCCCCCACCTCCTCCACTAGTACTAATGTATTGCTGAATTTGAGAAACAAAGGTCTCTCTTTCGAAATCCATTTCAGCCGACGGGCGTTTTTTGGGCCACCACAGGGTTTTTGTAAAAACGGCTGCATAGACGTTTATCACTGCAAGAGCATTAGCTACAGCAGCGTAATTTACCGCTGCGGCGGCATCCCAGAGGGCTACCGCGACGACAGCTGCGAAGAATATGGCGGACGCTTTGTCTGGAATTATAATATAGTTACTTGAGTCATAAGCCTTGTTCCCGAAATCTCTTAGAAATGTGTCTATCCCTCCTGCGGAATTGAAATTGTAGGAGGAAATCGTCAGAAGGTTATATATACTGTCTCCCTTTGCAGTGTCCTTGATGTAGCTCGTATAAACAGCGGCCCCAAGGACAAGATTGGCACCGAGGTCGATTGCTGCCATAATGCTGTCCGCGTTGTTCCCCTGGATAGTTGCCCTGAGGTAATTAAAGTAATTGGGATTAATCGTGTTAATACCCGTGGTGATGCGGTTCATAAAGCTGGTGAGCGAATCATTCTGGGCGGAAGAGAAGCCGGACATGAAACTAAGCAGCGAACTATAATACGGAAGGCTTTGGGCAACCGTACCCTGCAGGAAGAATATGCCATTGAATAATTGGGTGCCCGTATAGGAGAAGCTTGTATCGACACAGGCGCCGGTAGTGGAATTGTTGATGTAACCCGAGGGACAATTGGGCACACACTTATTCAGTGTGTAATCCCAATGGTAACCACTTTGGCACTGGGTGACGGTTGGACTTAACTTACTTGATAATAGCTTGGCCAGATTGTCATCATTCGACTTTGAGCATCCCGCGATCAAAGCGAGCACAATTATGCCCAGAGGAGGTAAGCAGTAGTTCAGTTTCATTATTGAGTAGTGATTAAGTTATCAAGTGATTAAAGGTAAATAAATGTTATTATTAAAAAAATAAATCAATAAAAATCGTACGGAAGGCTTTTTAACTCATTTTTAGCCCAAACGTTCTCCGTTGAACTGGTTAAGAAAATAATGTATTATTGCCTCGAACGAAGCGAACAAAAAAAACGCAGCCTTTGGCCGCGGGAATCGTCTGGAGTGTTTTGGCGATGAGAGGGATTACCTCCGCCCGCTGGCGCGGGCTGCGGTGATCCCTGAAGTGGGGGGCTTCAACTCACCGTCGATCCGCAGGTTCGCTTCGCTCACCAGCGGTTTTTTGTCCTCCGTAGCCGGGACGAGCGAGCTCGTCCCATCTACTGCGAACAAAAAACCCGCGGCCGAAGGCCGCGGGATCGACTAAAAGTTGGCGGAGAGAGAGGGATTCGAACCCTCGGTACACTTTAAAGGCGTACGACGGTTTAGCAAACCGTTCCTTTCGGCCACTCAGGCATCTCTCCGAAAGTCCCCGGGGCGGGGCCGCGGGGTTGCAAAAATAGGATTTTAGACAATTCCTGCCAATTCCAAGCTCTTTTTCTTTAACTGTCTGACCTCCACGTCCTCGATGATGGGGTCGGGGGACAAAATCAGGGAAACATTGTTCTTTTTCCACCAGTTTCCGGCGCGGAGGAGGTGGAAGGGGAGGACGCCGACGAGGTATTTGCGCTCGGATTCGGCGTGCCATTCTTCGATCCAGTTGAAGTCGTCTTTGGGGATGTGTTTCCAGTCGTCGAAGCTGACGTAGGTTTTGACGTGGAAGTCGGTGGTGAGTTCGAGGGGCTGGTGGTGGTACAATTTCTTGTATTCGTAGCGGTATTCGTAGCGGAGGGCGGAAATGTCGCTGAGGACGGCGGAGGCGGTGGGGAAGCTGCCGGCGCCTTTTCCATAGAAAAACTGTTTGTCGGCGAAGCCGCTTTCGATGACGACGCCGTTGTATTCGTTCTTTACAAAAGACAAGGGGTCTTCGGGTTTGACGAATTGGGGGAGGACAAAGGCGGCGACCTTGCCGGAGAGGAGCTTTTTGGCTTGGGCGACGAGCTTGATCTGGACGTTTTTTTCGCGGGCGACGACGGCGTCACCGGCCTGGATGTGTTGGATACCGGTGAAGACGAGGTCGTCGGGGTGGACGATGCAGCCGTAGGCGTGGGTGAGGAGGAAGGACCATTTATTGACGGCGTCAAAGCCTTCGACGTCGAGGGTGGGGTTGCTTTCGGCAAAACCAAGCTGTTGGGCGAGGATGAGGGCTTGTTTGAAGTCGAGTTTGTCCTCGAACATCTTGGTAAGGATAAAATTAGTGGAGCCGTTGACGATCGCCTTTATGGAATGAAGGAGGTCGTTGTCGTAGTATTCTTCGAGGTTGCGGATGACGGGAATGGATGCGCATGCCGCGGATTCGTACAAGAAGGGATGGCCGGTTTGTTGCTGGAGGGCCAGGAGTTCCGGCAGGTGCTCGGCGATCATCTTCTTGGAGGCGCTGACGACGGCCTTGCCGTTGGTCAGGGCGGCGGAGACGATCTGGAAGGCCGCCTCGGAATCGTCGATCACCTCGACGACGACGTTGATCTCGGGATCGTTCAGGATCACGTCGCGATCGGTGGTGAACAACTCCAGGGGCGCGTTGCGCTTTTTCCCGGGGTTCTTTATGCAAACCTTTTTGAGGGTGGCTTTTAGGGACGGTGTTTGCTGGAGGACCCTGTAGAGACCTTCGCCTACGACACCAAAACCGAATAATCCGATGGTCAATTGCTTCTGTGCCATTGTATGTCTTGTTTATTGAGTTGCGGCGCCAACGGCGCCCCTTTATAGGTGGACGCGGAAAGCGCGTCCTGTAAATCGTTGATCAGGTCTTCTGTATCCTCCAGCCCCACGGACAGGCGGATGAGACCGTCGGCCACGCCGGCCAAGCGCCGCCGCTCCGCCGGAATGGAGGCATGGGTCATGGTGGCCGGATGGGCAATGAGGCTTTTCACCCCGCCAAGGCTCTCGGCCAGGTTGAAAAAGCGCGTCCGTGTGACGAAGGCGTGCGCCGCCTCGACGGAGTCGTCCGTAAGTACAAACGAGACAACACCCCCAAAGGTTTGCTGCTGGGCGGCGGCGATGGCGTGCCCGGGATGGGAGGGTAATCCAGGATAGTATACGTGTGCCACCAAAGGATGCTGAAGCAAAAATGCCGCAATAGCCTGCGCACTCCGGCTCTGGGCCTGTACCCGCAGCGGAAGCGTCTCAATCCCGCGGATCAGCAAAAAGCTATCGAAGGGCGAAAGCACCGCCCCGCAGGCATTTTGATAAAACCTTATCTGGTCGCCCAGTTCCTGGGTCCGGGTGACCACGACCCCGGCGATGACGTCGCTGTGGCCGCCTATGTATTTGGTGGCGCTGTGGACGACGATGTCAGCACCCAGCGAAAGAGGGAGCTGCCCGGCGGGTGATGCAAAAGTATTATCCACGCAAAGACACACCCCGAGCTGCTGGGCGAGGCGGGCGATGGCCGCGATGTCGCTGATCTTCAGGGTGGGGTTGGTGGGGGTTTCGAGCCAGATGAGCTTTGTCCGGGGGGTGATGGCGTTGAAGACCTGGGTGAGGTCGGTCGTGTCCACAAAGGTGACGTTGACGCCGAATTTTTTATACACCTTGTCGAACAGGCGGAAGGCGCCGCCGTAGATGTCGTCTACGGCGATGACTTCGTCCCCGCTTTGGAGCAGCCGGAGGACGGCGTCGATCGCGGCCAGGCCGCTGGAAAAGGCGAGCCCTACTTTGCCGCCTTCGAGTTCGGCCACAATGTTTTCGAGGGCCTGGCGGGTGGGGTTGCCGGTCCGGGAGTAGTCGTACCCCTTGTTGACACCCGGCGCTTCCTGTACAAAAGTAGAGGTCTGGTAAATGGGTACCGAGATGGCCCCGGTGAGTTCGTCCACGGGGATGCTTTGTAATAATTTGGTCGTCGCTTTCATGTTAATGAATTTTGACACCACTCGTCAAGATCGGCCCTAGGGGCAAAAAAAAAGCTCATCCAGTCAGATGAGCTTAACTATATGGGGGTAAACCGATATTATTTTTGCCTTCACTGACTTATCTGTCCCGATTTTTCCATCGGGATGGAGTTGGCACCTTACTTCCCCGCGCGGAGCGCAGGTAGCAGGTTGTCAAGGCTTCAAAGGGCCATTTCCCTCAGCCTTTCTTGATAAGAGATGTGTTAAAAGAACTGCGTACAAAGTTATAACCGTTCCGGCGAGACCGCCAAATTTTTTTAACACCGGTCGAGCGCCTGCCTGATATCCGCCAGCAAATCGGCCGGATCCTCCAACCCCACGGAGATGCGGATCAGCCCCGGCGTAATCCCCACCGCCAGCCGCTCCGCTTCGGAGAGCTTCGCGTGCGTCGTAGACGCCGGATGGGACGCAATCGTCCGGGAATCCCCAAGGTTGGCCGTGAGGGACAGGAGCTCCAACGCATCAAGGAAGCGCCGTCCGCTGTCGAGCCCGCCTTTGAGCTCGAAGCAGAAGATCCCCCCGCCGTTGGTCATTTGCTTGGTGGCAATGGCGTACTGCGGATGGGACGGGAGGAAGGGGTATTTCATCCACGACAGCCGGGGATGCCCTTCGAGGGTACCCGCGAGCGTAAGCGCGCTGGAAGCGTGCCGGTCCATGCGGACCTGGAGGGTTTCCAGGCTTTTGCTGAGGACCCAGGCGTTGAACGGAGACAAGGCAGGCCCCGTGGTCCGGCAAAACAAGTATATGTCGTGGATGAGCTGTTCCTTTCCGACGACCACGCCGCCCAGGACGCGGCCCTGGCCGTCCATCCATTTGGTGGCGGAGTGGATGACGAGGTCGGCGCCGTAGTCGATGGGTCTTTGGGCGATAGGTGTGGCAAAACAGTTGTCCACCACCAGGAGGATACCTGCCTGGCGGGCCAGGTTGCTCACCCATTCGAGGTCGATGAGGTCGAGCCCAGGGTTGGTCGGGGTCTCGATAAAGAGCATCTTGGTGTTGGGTTGGATCAGCGACGCCCAGGTATCGGGCTGGTTTACGTCCGCGTAAGTGTAGCTGATGCCCCAGCGGGAAAGGTATTTTGTAATCAGGGAGTGGGTGGATCCAAAGATGGAACTGCATGACAGGAGGTGATCCCCGGTCTTCAGGAACGACAAAAAGGTGCCAAAGATGGCGGCCATGCCGGAGGCGGTGGCGAAACCGGCCTCGGCGCCTTCGAGGGCGCAGACGCGGTCGGTGAATTCCTGTACGTTCGGGTTGCTGAACCGGCTGTAGATATTGGCTTCTGTCTCGTCCGCAAAGGCGGCCCGCATGTCCTCCGCGCTGTCGTAGGTAAAGCTGGAGGTCAGGAATAACGGGGATGAATGTTCCATCTCCCCGGTCTGGGCGATCCGGGTGCGTATGGCTTTTGTGATAGGTTTCATACTGTCTGATTTACGGCAACGGTCCAGGTGAGGTGTGTGCCGGATTTGCGCAGGGTTTCGGCTACGGAGCAATATTTGGCCATGGATAATTCGACCGCCCTTTCGGCCTTTCCGGGTTCGATGTCGCCCTTGAGGTGAAAGCGGATGTTCACGTTTTCCCATAGCGAGGGCTCCTTGCCGGCTTCCCGTTGACCATCGATCTGTATGGTGAAATCGTCGATTTGCTGGCGCTGTTTTTTCAGGATGCTGACAATGTCAATGCCACTACATCCGCCCAGACCCATCAGCAAGAGTTGCATGGGGCGGGCACCGTGCTCGGTCCCGCCGGAAGCGGTCCCTGCATCCAAACGGACGGTGTTGCCGTTCGCGTCTTGAGCCTCGAAGCCGAAGTTGTCGTCTATCCGTTTCAATTCGATCAGCATACTTCTGGTAATATTTTTTACAAAGTTAACGGCGAATCGTTTTTACTTTGCACCTATTTTAGACCCGCATGCCGTCTTTAGTACAATATTACCGTCACAAACGCCCGTTCGCGCTGGAAGGAGGGATGATCCTGAACGAAATGACCATCGCGTACCATACGTTTGGCCGCCTGAATGAGGACGGGGACAATGTCGTCTGGGTTTGTCACGCGCTTACGGCCAACAGCAATGCCGAAGAATGGTGGACCGGTCTGATCGGCCCGGGTAAGGTGATCGATACCGAAAAGTATTTCGTGGTCTGTGACAATATCCTGGGGTCCTGTTATGGAACCGAGGCTGCCTTGTTCGACGGAGACGAGCCTACCCTGGTGACCATCCGGGATATGGTGGGCGTGCATCGTCTCCTGAGGGAACACCTCGGGATCGGGCAGATACGGCTCCTGATGGGGGGCAGCATGGGCGGTTACCAGGTCCTGGAATGGGCCATCCAGGAACCGGATGTCGTCCGCGAGCTGTTCCTGATCGGGACGGCGGCGTCGGAAAGTGCCTGGGGTATAGCCATCCATTCAGCCCAGCGTCTGGCGATCGAGGCGGATCCCACCTGGAAGGAAGGCGGGGAAAAAGGCCTGATGGCCGCCCGGGGCATCGGCATGCTCACCTACCGGACCTATCAGCAATTTGTGTCCGCCCAAACGGGTCCGCAGGAGGTCCTCCAGGGCTTCCGGGCGGAATCGTATATCCGTTACCAGGCCGAAAAGCTGGCCCGGAGGTTCGACGCCCGCAACTACTGGCTCCTGACCCGGAGCATGGACAGCCACCACATCGCCCGAGGGCGGGGTATGAGCATAGAGGCTGCGCTCCAAGGGATTAAGCAACGGACCCTGGTCATCGGGATCGACAGCGACCTCCTTTGTCCCTTCGTGGAACAAAAATTTCTGGCCCAGCACCTGCCCCACGCCCGGCTGATCGGGATCGACTCGATCTACGGACATGACGGTTTTCTGACAGAATCGGCCAAAATCGGTGGATATTTAAGGGAGTGGCTTGAGGGGTCTTAAGTACCTTTGCAAGCTATGCAAGACGCCCAGGAATTTATCGACGTTTTTGGAGCCCGGGTGCATAACCTGCGGAACATAGACATACACATTCCCAAAAATAAAATGGTGGTCATCACGGGGATCAGCGGGAGCGGCAAGTCTTCCCTGGCCTTTGATACCATCTATGCCGAGGGGCAGCGCCGGTATATGGAGACCTTTGGCGCTTATGCCCGTCAATTCATCGGGGAAATGGAACGGCCGGACGTGGACAAGATCACCGGTTTGTCCCCCGTCATCTCCATCGAGCAGAAAACGACCAACAAAAATCCCCGTTCCACGGTGGGCACAATCACGGAAGTGTACGACTTCCTGCGGTTATTGTACGCCCGTATCGGAGAAGCGTACAGCTATAATACGGGGAAAAAAATGGTGAA
This sequence comes from Dinghuibacter silviterrae, assembly GCF_004366355.1. Lineage (NCBI taxonomy): Bacteria > Pseudomonadati > Bacteroidota > Chitinophagia > Chitinophagales > Chitinophagaceae > Dinghuibacter > Dinghuibacter silviterrae. The sequence goes on from NZ_SODV01000001.1 coordinate 1,568,342, forward strand.
GTTTAGCGAGGAGGAAATCGTCGCGAACATCTACCAAAAATTCAAAGGCAAAAAAATCACCCTCCTGGCGCCCCTGGTCCGGGGCCGTAAGGGCCACTACCGCGAGCTTTTCGAGGACGTCCGCAAAAAAGGCTACCTCAAGGTGCGCGTCGACGGGGACATCCTGGACCTCGCGCCAAAGATGCAGGTGGACCGGTACAAAATCCACGACATCGAGGTCGTGGTCGACCGGCTCCCGGTGACGGATGACATGAAGGTGCGCTTGAGCCAAAGCGTGCAAAAGACCCTCCAGACCGGGAAGGACCTGTTGTTCCTGCTGGTCGGCGACGGCGGCAAGGCCCTGCAGTACTCCAAACAACTGATGTGCGAGGACACCGGTATTTCGTACGAGGAACCCTCCCCCAATTCTTTTTCCTTCAATTCTCCGTACGGTGCGTGTCCCGTGTGTAAAGGGCTGGGCACCATCTACCAGGTTGACCTGGACGCCATCATACCCGACCGGGAAGTCTCCATCAAAGACGGCGGCATCGCGCCCCTCGGCGGGGAGCGCGCGTCTTATGTCTATAAACAGGTGGAAGGCATCCTGCGCAAATACCGTGTAAAGCCCGAAACCCCGATCAAAGACGTGCCCGTTAAGGCACTCAACGTCATCCTGTACGGCAACGAAGCCGGGGAAGGCACGACGGAAGTGGGTTTCGACGAGGAGACCGCCGCCGAAAACCCCGACGCCTATGAAGGCGTCGTCAACATGGTCAAACGCTGGTTTTCCGGGGCCATGAGCGAGGGTGTGCGGGAATGGGCCGAGAAATTCATGGAGCTCAAAACCTGCGACACCTGCGAGGGCGCCCGTCTGAAAAAAGAAAGCCTTTGGTTCCGGGTGGCGAACGAAAACATTTCAGAGCTGAGCTCGTGGAACCTGGATACGCTCTGGACGTGGTTTTCCACTGTGGAGAAACACCTCTCGGCGAAACAAAACACCATCGCCAAAGACATCCTCAAGGAAATCCGCGAACGGCTCCAGTTCCTCCTGGATGTGGGCCTGACCTACCTGACGCTCGACCGGCCCACCCGGACCCTGAGCGGGGGTGAGTCCCAACGCATCCGGCTGGCCACCCAGATCGGGTCGCAGCTCCAGGGCATCACCTATATCCTCGACGAGCCCTCCATCGGTCTCCACCAACGGGACAACCACCGGCTCATCGACGCACTACGGAACCTGCGCGACATCGGCAACAGCGTCCTCGTCGTGGAACACGACAAAGACATCATGATGGCCGCCGACTACCTCGTGGACGTAGGTCCCAAGGCCGGTCTTCACGGCGGCCGGATCGTGGCGCAGGGCGACCCGAAGGACCTGTTGAAGCTCGACACCCTCACCTCCAGCTACCTCAACGGGCACCGCCGGATCGAGGTTCCCACCACCCGCCGCGAAGGTTCGGGCAAGTTCCTCGAACTCATCGGCGCCTCCGGGAACAACCTGCAAAAGGTCAGTGCACGTTTTCCCCTCGGTACGTTTATCTGTGTCACGGGGGTTAGTGGTAGTGGGAAAAGTACCTTGATCAACGAAACCCTTTACCCGATCCTCAGTCAGTACTGTTACGGATCCAAGGCCGCACCGCTCGAATACAAAAGCGTCAAGGGCCTCGAACACATCGACAAGGTCATCGAGATCGACCAAAGCCCCATCGGCCGCACCCCCCGGAGCAACCCCGCCACCTACTGCGGTTTCTTCACGGAAATACGGCAGCTTTTTGCCGCCATCCCCGAAGCCAAAATCCGCGGCTACAACGCCGGCCGTTTCTCCTTCAACGTCAAGGGCGGCCGCTGCGACGTCTGCGAAGGCGGCGGCATGCGCGTCATCGAAATGAACTTCCTCCCCGACGTCTATGTCCCTTGCGAAAAATGCAACGGCCGCCGCTACAACCGCGAGACCCTCGAAATCCGTTACAAGGGGAAGTCCATCAGCGACGTCCTCGACATGAGCGTGGACGAGGCCGTCGAGTTCTTCGCCAGCGTCCCCTATCTCTACCGGAAAATCAAGGTCCTCCAGGACGTCGGCCTCGGCTATATCACCCTTGGCCAGTCCGCCGTTACCCTTAGCGGCGGCGAGGCCCAGCGTGTCAAGCTCGCCACCGAGCTCTCCAAACGCGACACCGGAAAGACTTTCTATATCCTCGACGAGCCCACCACGGGTCTTCACTTTGAAGACATCCGCCACCTCATCGAGGTCCTCGACAAACTCGTCGAACGCGGCAACACCATCCTCGTCATCGAACACAACCTCGACGTCGTCAAGGTCGCCGACCACATCATCGACCTCGGCCCCGAGGGCGGTGTCGGCGGCGGCCGCATCCTCTGCACCGGCACCCCCGAGGAAATCCTTTCCTGCACGGAGAGCCACACGGCGCGCTTCCTCAAAGCCGAGCTGCCCGCCGGGGTGGTGCCCATGAAGCGGCCGCCCTCAAAGGCGGCACCCACGGGGCTCCCTCCCACGAAGGCGGAACGCGAAGCCGCGCTCGCTGCTGCGAAGGCCGAGGCCAAAGCCGCGAAGGCCGCCGCCGCTCAGGACGCCGCGCCCCGGAAGACAGCCGCAAAAACGCCCCCCGCGGCAAAGTCCGCGCGCAAGAAAAAGTAAACGGTGCGAGACGCCTCAGCCCCCCCATGGCGAAGTTTGACCCTACACAGGTGTCCCTTTTTCTCGCCTTAAATTCGCGTCAAGTTATAGCTTGACAATGGTGTGAAAAAGCAAGCCATAGCTTGACGCGAATTTAAGGCGAGAAAAAAGGAGGACAGGGGGCATCCCCTACGAGGTCGGGGCGCCGACCGGCGGTGCCGGTCGTCTACGATCCGAGCCCGCGGCCCTTCCAAAAGGGGGGGATTACAAAGGGGGACCATAGGTCCCCCTTTGTCGCAACGCAAAAAAAGAAGGGAGAGTAGACACCCCCCCTTGGCTATGCTTGGATATATGGCTAAAACAAATTTGATTCAAATTATTAACAAATTCCGTGCCGTCATCTACCAGCGAACCGGGCAACGGACCTGGTTGCTGGCGCGGCCAAACCACGTGTCGTCGTTCCCGAACTTGATGATGAGCCGGACGACGAAACTGAAGTAGGCGTCATCGTGGGTGGGGTCGCCGCGGTTGGAAAAATCGGTGTACGGAAGACCGCTTTTGTTGGACATGGCGGCGGCGATTTTCGCCTGTGCAGCCGGCATGTGTTGGTAAAACAAGGCCGGGTTGACGAAGTTGGTGCTGACGTCATCGATATAGTCCGTATGAAGGATCCGGTCCAGGACTTCCCCGCTGACCGCGACTTTATCCGACACGTCGAAACGGGCGCCGATCCCCAGGGGGATGTTCGTCGACCAAAGCTTGTAGTTGGGGGGATAGCCCGGACCCCAGCCTTCTCCTTCGGTGTGGAGGGGTTGGAGGTCGACCCAGGTGGTCTGACCTGTAGTAGGGTCCTTATAGGTGCCCTGGGGATTGAAATGGAAAAAGCCGAAACCCGCAACGGCGTAAGGGCGGATCCGCGGCTGGTAGTCAAAGGGAAGCGTAAAAAAGTCGGTAGGATATATTTCGAGGCAAATCGTTCCCTCTTCAATCGACGTCCGGAAGTCCAGGTTGCGCGTCCGGCGCCAATCGGCATCAAAATCGTGACCATTGGTATAGCGGTCGGCGCCGTACAGACGGCCATAGTTGAGGTTGGCGCGAATACCCAGCCAGGAAGCGGGATAGATGGCCCCGGAAATACCCGCGAAGTAACGCGTGGTCGGCAGGTTGAGGTCCTTTATAAAGCGTTTGCCGTCTCCGAGGTTACCCCCCAGTTCACCCAAAAAGAAAGACGGGCCTATTTCAAAGCCGAGGTCTGTCTCCATATCCTTGAAGGAGAGTGCCAATTGAGCATGTGTGCCGGAAGATAGCAATAAACCGATGAGGAGCAGGGTAAGCGCGGGGAATCGCCAGCTAAAAAGAGGGGTACTCTTTTTCATAGATACGGACATATTAGGTTTTACACGATTGGATTTACCGTGTAATATTAAATATAAATAATCGAAAAACCTAACGTTTGACCATCTCTACATGGGCTATGTCGTCTTCCATGTACACGCCGCCCGTTTGGACGAAGCCAAAGGAACCGTAGAAATCGACGAGGTATTGCTGGGCGCCAATCCTGACAGGCTGCTGACCATAGAGGGCATAAAGATGCGTAAGTGATTGATCGATAAGGGTCCTGCCCATGCCTTTGCCCCGGACGGAAGGGGCCGTAACCACGCGGCCGATGGACGGTTCGGCAAATTTCAGCCCGGGCGGCACGATCCGGGCGTAGGCGCCCAAAATCGCCGGACCGGCGGGAATAAAGCCTCCGATGCCGTCGGGAACGTCCATGCCCCCGGTCCAACCCATGAGGTGGTAACACCCGTCGTCCGCGCCGTCCATGTCCAGGAACACACAATTTTGCTCCACCACAAACACCTCGCTGCGCAGGCGAAGCAGGGCGTAGAGTTCGGAGGGGGTAAGGTCGTTAAAGGCTTTGAGCATCCACTGATCCATGGCTAGTAATTGTATTTGTCCTTCCAAAGTTGTTTGAGGTAACGCCTCAGCTCGTCTTCCCGGGCGTTGTGACCGGGTTCGTAGAACTTCGTCCCGGCAAGGGCTTCGGGCAGGTATTCCTGGTTGCTGAAATGGTTGTCGTAGGCATGGGAATATTGGTAGTCCTTTCCATACCCTAGGTTTTTCATGAGGCGGGTGGGTGCGTTGCGGATGTGTAGAGGCACCGGCTGGTCGCCGTATTTCTTCACCGCGGCCATGGCCGCCCCGATCGCTTCCACGGCTGCGTTGCTTTTGGGAGAGCAGGCGAGGTAGGTGACGCACTGCGATAGGATAATGTTCGCCTCGGGGTAGCCGATCTTATGGACCGCGTCAAAGGTGGCGTTGGCCATGACGAGGGCCGTAGGGTTGGCGTTACCGATGTCTTCGCTGGCCAGGATGACCATCCGGCGGGCGATAAAGGTGACGTCTTCGCCGCCCTCGATCATCCGTGCCAGCCAGTACAACGCGGCATTGGGATCGCTCCCGCGCATCGACTTTATAAATGCAGAGATGATGTCGTAGTGTTGGTCCCCGCTTTTATCGTAGAGGGCCACCTTTTGCTGGGCCACGGACATGACAAAGTCATTGGTCACTTTGCCGCCGGGTGGCTTTGCCTGGGCCACGAGCTCCAGCAAGTTGAGCAGCTTGCGCGCATCCCCGCCCGACAGTTGTAGCAAGGCGGCCGTTTCCGCGAGCGCCAAACCCGAAGCCTTCATCGCCGGGTCGGTCTCCAACGCCTTATGGAGCAGCTTTTCGAGATCCGCATCGGACAACGGTTTGAGGATATACACCTGGCTGCGGCTCAGCAAGGCCCCATTGACCTCGAAACTGGGGTTTTCGGTGGTGGCCCCGATCAGCGTGACGATGCCCTTTTCCACAGCCCCCAGCAGGGCGTCTTGCTGGCCCTTGTTAAAACGGTGTATTTCGTCTATAAAAAGAATGGACCCCGGATGGTCTTTGGCTTCTTCGATCACCGCCCGGACTTCTTTCACCCCGCTGGAAATGGCGCTAAGGGTATGGAAAGGAACATTCAAAGTGTGGGCGATGATCCCTGCGATCGTTGTTTTGCCGACCCCCGGCGGTCCCCAAAGGATCAGCGAGGGGATCTTGCCCTGTTCGATCGCGGTGCGCAGGATGCTGCCTTTGCCTGCGAGGTGTTCTTGTCCGATCAGGTCATCCAGCCGTGTGGGCCGCATTCGTTCTGCCAGTGGAATGGTGGGCGCCATGATGGTGTAAATATACGGCAGCCTTCCCGAAGGCCGCTGCCTTATCGGCGGCGGCGAGATAATGCCCGACATCCGCGAGGGTGACCGGGCCGGGCCAGTCGTCCAGCTCCACCACCACCAGGTAGCCTTCAGCCCCGCCGGCAGAGTCCAGGGCATTCACCAGTTTTTGCTGATCGCTGAAGACGCGTTGTCCGTTGTCGTCCCAGCGTTCGTGGGTGCAAAGACAGCCCAGGGAAGGGGTTTGCGGATACCAGACGCTGCCCTTGAAATAATTGGGGTCGATCGTCGTACCGTGCGCAATGACTGCCCGCCTGCCGATCCGGCCTGCATAAAAGGCGCCCTGCATCGCAAAATCCTCCCGCCAGGTCGGCGGAAGGAGCGCCTTGTACGCGTCCAGGTACCAGGTCGTGTCAGTCAGACCCGGGTCATGGAAAAAGTGTGCCGGCGTGACCTCGTAGGGCATGCGCATCTGGATGTTGAGCGTGGGGCCCAGGAATTCGTTGTGGGAAAAACCAAAGCCGTCCATGAGAAATATCCCCTGGGGCGTATTGCCGTCGTGCGTGTAGTAGGGCAGGTTGGTGATGGACCGCGCCAGCTGTGGGACCGCAAAGTAGGTGCTGTCCGGGTTCCGGACGAAAAGGCCGTCTGCACCCCGGATGACCGCCAGACCCGGGTAGTCGCGGTTGCTTCGCTGGAAGCTGTAGACGACGGTTTTGCCCGGTTGAAACGAAGGCCCCAGCAGGTCGTCCAGGGGTGGAGTAAGGGAGGGGACACCTTCGTGGTTCAGCCGCCGCCGGAAGAGTTCCAGGCTAACGTCCGCACTCGAATCCAGCAGTTTCGCCAGGCGTTGCCGGATCAGCGTCCGGGCTTCCGCGTCCCCATGCTCCAGGAGCAGGTATTCGGCGCACAGGATAAAGACGCGGTTGTCCAGGGTGCGCTGGAGCAAGGCCTTGACCTGCGGACGGAACGAATGGGGATAGTTCGTATACAACAATTGCAGATAAGCCTCCAAAAAATCCCCCGACCGTTCGTCCACGTGATCCCAGACCTGTGCGATCCGTTGTTGTACGAACGGCGTTTTATAATGAAGCAGCTCCAAACCGTAAAAAGGATCCGCCCAGTCGTCCTCCGTAGAGTCGGCCAGCGGGAGCGTCAGGTCACGCTGTACATAGTTCTTTAGAAAATTCTGGTAAAAGGCTTCACGGCGCGTCTTGGTGGCAAAGGTGGAGAACACCGATTGCCCGGTCACCAGGGACGGGATCCCCAGCATCATCGCCCATAACCATCTGCGCATTTCTTTATTGAAAGTAGTCCTTGTATCGCCTCACCAGGAAAAGGGTCCATATAGCGTGTACGATACCAACCGAAACAATCACGGCAAAAAAAACAAACGAGAGCTCCAGCTCCGTGTGGATGACGGCCGGCGGATACTGGCTCGTCATGTGGGCGTCGGCGATCGTTTTGCTGAACCTGTCGACCATGGGTTGAGACAGGAACACCGAGTGCATCCTGGCAAGGCCGTAAAGGATGCCCGCGATCAACACCGCCGCGTTGGCGATAAGCCATTCTTTCAACGACCGCCTCAGTGGTTTTCCTTCCTTGAGGACGATCTGGGAAAAAAGACGGCTCAACACGCTATAGATGACCATGCATCCCGAAGCGAAAAGATAGATCATCAGTTTCGGATGCAGCTCCACCCCGAACAACCGGATGACGGAGGCGAAAAAAGCCATATACGCCATCAGGGAAACAAAGGTCCCCAGGAATCGATACGTGAAAAAGGTTCCCTTCTTCATGCGATTGTCGCTTTTGTATCGATCTGCAATTCGTCCAATTGTTTCTGGTCGATGGTAGAGGGCGCGTCCAGCATGACGTCACGCCCGCTGTTGTTTTTTGGAAAAGCAATAAAGTCCCTGATGCTTTCGCTTCCCCCGAGCAGCGCGCAGAGGCGGTCGAAACCAAGGGCAATGCCCCCGTGGGGCGGCGCGCCATATTCAAAGGCGCCCAGCAGGAAGCCAAACTTATGCCGGGCTTCTTCCGGGCTCATGCCCAGGGCGGCAAACATTTTTTCCTGCAGTTCCCGCTGGTAGATCCGGATGGAGCCCCCGCCGATCTCGGTTCCGTTGAGGACGAGGTCGTAGGCGTTGGCCTTGACGGAGGCATACGGATGTGCGAGGTAGGCCGCCGGATCGGTAATGGCCGGATCGTTCTCAATCATCACCGCGATATGGTCGGGTTTTGGCGCCGTGAACGGATGGTGACGCGCGACCCAGCGGTTGTCCTCCTCGCTGTATTCGAACAGCGGGAAGTCCACGACCCATAGGGGGCGGAATTCATCCTTTTTGCGCAGCCCCAAACGATTCCCGATTTCCAGGCGGAGTTCGCTCATCGCTTTACGGGTGCGCTCTTCCGCGCCGGCAAGGATCAGGACCAGGTCGCCGGAACCAGCGCCCACGGTGGCCGACAGGGTTTTGAGACGCGACTCGTCGAAGAATTTATCTAATGAGCTTTTATAAGTACCGTCCGAATTGCACTTGATATACGCCAGCCCTTTCATGCCGATCTGCGGGCGTTTGACCCACTCGGTGAGTTCGTCGAGCTGTTTGCGGGTATACTCCGAGAGACCGGGCGCCGCGATGGCGAGCACCGTCTCAGCGTCGTCGAAAACACCGAACCCCGTGGGGGCCTCGAACGCCATGGCGCCCCGCAGCGATGGGTACACCGATGAAGGCGTCTTCAGGTTCGTGAGTTTCATCCCGAACCGGATGTCCGGTTTATCGTTTCCATAATTCCACATCGCCTCGTCAAAGGTCATCCGTGGAAACGTGTAGTCGATGTCGATCCCCTTGACTTCTTTAAATATGTACTTGGTCAAAGCCTCGAAGGTGTTCAGGATGTCCTCCTGTTCCACAAAGCTCATCTCGCAGTCGATCTGGGTAAACTCCGGCTGGCGGTCCGCCCGCAGGTCCTCGTCCCGGAAACACTTTACGATCTGAAAGTAGCGGTCATAACCGCTCACCATCAGGAGCTGCTTGAACGTCTGGGGAGACTGGGGCAGGGCGTAAAACTGACCCGGGTTCATCCGGGAAGGGACCACAAAGTCGCGCGCACCTTCCGGTGTGGACTTGATCAGGAAAGGCGTTTCCAGGTCCATAAACCCTTGCTGGTGCAGGAAGTTCCGGGTGGTCCGGTTGACCTGGTAGCGCAGTTCGAGGTTCCGGCGCACCTGGGGCCGGCGAAGGTCCAGGTAGCGGTATTTCATACGCAGGTCGTCCCCCCCGTCCGTATCGTCCTGGATCGTAAAGGGAGGCACCGCGGATTTATTCAGGATGCGAAACGCCTGTACGGCGATCTCGATGTCTCCCGTAGGGATATTCGGGTTTTTGTTCGTCCGTTCCAGGACGGTCCCTTCCGCCTGGAGCACATACTCACGCCCCAACGGTTGTTCATCCAACTGGGGATTCAGGGATTCGTTAAACACCAACTGGGTAATGCCGTACCGGTCCCTCAGGTCCACGAAAGTAATGGCCCCGAATTTCCGGATCGTTTGCACCCAGCCGGACAAAGTCACCGTCTGTTGTACGTTTCCTATCGTCAGTTCTCCGCAGGTATGTGTTCTTAGCATAAGGGAAGCAAATATACGTCAGCTGAACATTTCCCTCACCTTATCAAAGAAGGACTTCTCGGACTTTTCGGGTCTGGGTTGGAAATTCGAGGATTCTGCCATCTTCTCCAGCATGGCTTTTTCCTCGCTCGTTACGTTCTGCGGTGTCCACACATTGACGTGGACCAGTTGATCCCCGCGCTCATAGGAATTGACCGCCGGGAACCCCTTGCCGCGCAAACGGAAGATCTTTCCGCTTTGCGTGCCCGTGGGTATTTTGATCTTTGCCTTTCCGTCTATGGTAGGTACTTCCACCGAGGTGCCAAAGACCGCCTCGGGGAAGGTGAGGTAAAGGTCATACGCCACGTTCAGCCCATCCCGGTGCAGGGACGGATGCGGTTCTTCCTCTACGAGGATGATCAGGTCGCCGGGGGCGCCCCCGCGTTCTCCCGCGTTCCCCTTGCCGCTCAGGCTTAGCTGCATGCCTTCCTGAACCCCGGCAGGAATATCGATCGACACGGTTTCTTCGCCAAAGGCCCTGCCTTCACCCTTACAGGTCGTACACTTGTTGGTGATCGTCGTCCCCTCCCCGTTACAGGTGGGACAGGTAGACACCGTCTGCATCTGCCCAAGGAACGTATTGGTTACCTTGCGGACCTGGCCGTTCCCCCCGCAGGTGGGACACGTCTGGACGCTGCTTTTGTCTTTCGCCCCGCTGCCCGAACACGTCTGGCAGGGGACATATTTTTTCACCTTGATGGTCTTGTTGACCCCGCTGGCGATTTCCTCGTACGTCAGTTTGATTTTGATCCGGAGGTTGCTGCCCCGGACCCCGCGCGCCCGTCCGCCCGCGCGCCCACCGCGGGCGCCGCCAAAAAAGCTGCCGAAAAGATCATCCCCGAAAATATCTCCGAACTGGCTAAAGATGTCATCCATGCTCATCCCCGCGCCCGGGCCGAACCCGCCGGGACGGCCGTTACCGCTGACCCCCGCATGCCCGTAACGGTCATACTGGGCCCGGCGGTCCTGGTCGCTGAGGATCTCGTAAGCCTCCGCGGCTTCCTTAAACTTTTCCTCCGCTTCCTTGTTCCCGGGATTCCGGTCCGGATGGAACTGCATGGCCACCTTACGGTAGGCTTTTTTCAGCTCATCGGCCGAGCAGCCCTTTGCAACCCCGAGTATCTCGTAATAATCTCTTTTCGCCATAATAGTACCCCCTTATTTCCCCACAACGACTTTTGCGTGACGGATGATTTTGTCTCCTAAATAATACCCTTTCTGGACCTCGTCCAGAACCTTACCCACCAGCTCCGGGGTGGGGGCGGGTATTTCGGTGATGGCGTCGTGCTTTTCCACGTCAAAAGGGGTATGCAGACTTTCCATAGGTTTCAATCCCTTGGATTGCAGTGCGTTGCGTAATTTGTTGAAAACCAGCAGCACGCCTTCGCGCACCTGGGTGATGTCTGACGCATTGTCCAGCTGTTTCTCCGCCCTGTCACAATCATCCAAAACGTCCAGCAGGCTTTGGATCACCTCCCTGCCCGCCGTCTGGATCAACTCCACCCGCTCCTTGGCGCTCCTGCGCTTGAAGTTGTCAAATTCAGCGTACAGCCTGAGATATTTATCCTTCTGATCCTGAAGCTCTTGTTGCAACTTTTCCACCTCGGATTCGTCCATGGCTTCCTGGAGATGGGCCGTCCCGGCCACGTTCTCGTCCACGTTTATATCTTCCTCCTGCCTGGAGGCGCCGTTTTTCTCTTGGAATTCCTTTTCTGTCATATATGAAACTGTTTCAATCGGTGTATTGCGCAAAGATACTGCCAAGGGAGGGGTGCGGCCAAATTGACATTGGCTACAGGTCCACCCAGTGCACCCGTATCCAGATATCCTTGTTCCTCCCTTTGTCGTCGGTACAGGAAATCTTCACCGGCCCCTCGGAGGGCAAAAAGAACTGGGAAGCGTGCGCGTCGGCCGACTTGTAAAAGGCGTTGTTGATATACCAGTAGACGCGCGCCACGTCGCCCGCGGTGCGGCAGGATAGCTGCAGGGGCTCGGGGTGTTTGCGGCTAAGGTAGTACTCGGAGCCCTTGGAAGGAGAAAGGATGATGGGCCCCCCCTCGCCAAAGATGGCTTCGCACGAAGGATTGTGGGGCGGGATCTTTTCATAGGCGATGTGGTGGTCATCATAGTAGGCTTGCATGGCGGGGGAAAAGATGCGGTACCATTTCTCGCGATAGCCGGTCGCGGGTTTGCAATAGGGGCAGTACGACATCCTGCCGTTGGGGGAAATGGCGATCAGCTTGCGGCTCTGGCAGGCTGTGGTGGGCGATACCAGGGGGATGAAGTAGTCGCTGACCAGGTCGGTGCACTGAGGGGAGGGCGGCAGGCCCGTTTCGCTGCACACGATCCGGCTGTCTACCCCTGGCGGTTGGTGGAACCATTCCTGGCCGTTGTCATAGTCGATGGTATTAAATATTTGGAAAAGTAACGGCGTAGCCACGGTCGCCCCGCTAAGGGACGGGACGCCCTTCCCGGAAAAGTTCCCTACCCATACACCCACGGTAAACCGCTGGTTGTACCCAATGCTCCAGGCGTCCCGTCGTCCGTAGGACGTGCCCGTCTTCCAGGCAATCCGGGGGAGGTGGGCCGTGGTGCTCCAGGTGAGCGGGAAGTCGGGGCGGTTTACCCGTGAGAGGATGTCGTTGATCATGAAGGCGGCGGCGGGGCTCATGACGCGGACGGCGGGCGCCGGCCGGGCCGCGCCGGGGGCGGCCGCCGCCGTATCCCCCTGGTACAGCGTCAGCGCCCGCCACTCCCCTTCATGCGCCAAACTCGCGTAGAGCCCGGTAAGCTCTTCGAGCGTCGCCCCGCACCCCCCGAGGATCATGGACAACCCGAGTTTCCCGCGGTCTTTTTGAATCTGGCGGAAGTGGCAGGCCATGAGCGTCGACACGAGGCGGTCTTTGCCGAGGAGCGAGAGGCTTTTGACGGCGGGGATATTTAAAGAGTGTTCCAAAGCGTATTCCATGGAGACGTAGCCGTTGAACTTGCGGTCAAAGTTCTCGGGAGCGTACCCTTGGTAGTCGATGGGGACGTCCTCGATGACCGTCTTGGGGGTGAGCAGGCCGGCGTCGATACAAAGCCCGTAGAGGAAGGGCTTTAGGGTGCTCCCGGGTTCGCGGACGGCGCGGATACCGTCGACCTGTCCCTGGTCCGTGGTGTCTTTAAAATCGGCGGAACCTACATACGCCGCGACCTGCCCCGTGGCGTTGTCGACGACGAGGACGGCGGCCTGGCCGATCGAGGAGGCGTGGAGCTGGCGGACATAGTTCGCCGCCAGTTGTTCGATGGTGAGTTGGGTGTTGAGGTCGATAGAGGTTTGGATATAGGGTTGGGGCAGGGAACGGAGCCGCTGCGAGAGGTGGGGGGCGTAGGTGGGCATCCGGCCCCGCGTGGCGGTCAGGGGTTCCCGGACGGCGTCTTCGATTTCTTTCGGGGTGAACACATGGTCGCTGGCAAAACGGCGGAGCCATTGGTTTCGCTCGGCCACGATCTTGTCGTTGTCGCGGCCCATGACCAGGGTGGAGGGGCGGTTGGGGATGACCGCGAGTGCGGTGATTTCGGCCAGGCTGAGGTGGTCGGGGTCCTTATTAAAATACAGGAGCGCGGCCGTTCGGACCCCTTGGATATTCCCCCCGTAGGGGAGGAGGTTGACATAGAGCTGGAGGATTTCGTCTTTGGAATACTTCCATTCGAGCTGGAGGGCGCGGAAGGCTTCGATGCATTTGGCGAGGTAGGTCCGTTTCCGGGGTTCGAGGGCCCGCGCGACCTGCATGGTGATGGTGGACGCCCCGGAGGTCCGGCGCATCCGGAAGATGTTCCTCAGGAGGGCGCGGCCAATCGCCAGGGGGTTGACGCCGGGATGGTCGTAGAAGTATTTATCTTCCTTTTCGATGATGGTCCGCCGGAGCAGGGGGGAGAGGTCGGACAGCCGGGTTTGCATCCGCCACTGCTGGTCGTGGGTGAGGTAGACGTGGAGGATGTCACCCTTGCGGCCGGTGATGACGGTGGAGTATTCGATCTTGTCGGGTAGGGGGCAAAGACGGTTGAGGAGCAGGAAAAGCAGGAATAAAAAAATACCGCCCAGAAACCCCCATTTAACAAAGGTTTTTACTTTCTTTATAGTACCTTTTCGTGACATTACCCAAATGTAAAGAACCTCGCCTAACCTTCCCCTTTTATATGCGAATCCACTCCCTTCCTGGCCTTACCTTGCTGGCCCTGGCTTTTTGCGCCTGTAACCGCAAAACCGTATCGCTCTCCTATACCAATGCCAAAGGAGAGGTATCTTCATTAGGAAACCTTACCTTTCAGTTCGATAAGGACCTGGTGAAAGATTCCGTGCTCGGCGCCTGGGACTCGGCGGACTATGTGTCCTTCGAGCCAAAGATCCCGGGCCGTTTCCGTTGGGAAAACCCGGGTGTGCTGGTCTTTTCCCCGAGCAAACCGCTGTTGCCGGCGACCAATTACCGGGCGGTGATCAACGAGGAGGTGTTGGCCCACTCGGGGTATGGACGGTTGAAGGGAGGAGACGAGATCAGCTTTCACACGGCCCCGCTCCACCTCCAGGACGTGAGTGCGCTGTGGGTTCCGCAGGACGTGGGGACGCATACGGCTCTCCCACAGTTGGATCTTTTTTTCAACTACCCGGTGTCCCCGGCGACGCTGAAAGAACGGTTACACGTTACCGTAGACGGGCAGGCGTCGCCCTTCGACCTGCAGACGGTTTCGGTCTCGGACAGGGTCAGCATCAGGTTGCCCCAGGTCAAGCCGGAGGACCGGGACTATAAAGTGACCCTGTCTATTGACAAGGGGTTGGTTCCCGATGGCGGCACCAATGGCACGGAAGAGCCCCTCGACTTTACGACGGGGATGGCCTCCCCCTTTGTCCTGGAGATTCATGACGTGACCACCGACCACGATGGGGCCACGGGCACCGTCACGGTGCGGACCAGCCAGCAGGTCGCCCCGGAAAACCTGGCCTCTTTTATAAAGCTGGACCCGGCGGTCAAATTCACCGCCACGCCGACAGAGGACGGTTTTACGGTGACCAGCGACGCCTTTGACGCGGAAACAAGCTATGCCATCCACATTGGCAAGGGGCTGAGGGGTACGATCGGGGGCGTCCTGCACGACGACTATGTGAACAACATCACCTTTGGGAAGATGGCGCCGTCCATCAGTTTCTCGGGGAGCAAGGAAGTTTACCTCTCCAGCCGGGGAGAACGGAATATTGCGGTGCGCATCGTGAACGTGCCAAAAGTAAAGATCATCGTCTCCAAGATATATGAGAACAACCTGTTGGCGGCGGGCCGGTATGGGTATGATCCCGTGGATGACCAGCAGGACAACGTGGAGTACGAGGGCCCCGAGTCGAGGGGAGAGCTTCAAATGGGCGACATCGTCTACGAGAAGACGGTAGACACCAAATCCCTGCCGCGCTCGGGCAACAGCCGTGTCCTTCACGTAGACCTGGAGGATAAACTGCCCGAATTCAAAGGAATCTATCATATAAGTATCCGGTCCATGGACGACTATTGGGTGCGCGACAGCCGTTTCGTGTCCCTGTCCGACATAGGCCTCATGGCCAAAGCCGGGAAAGACAAGGTCCTCATTTTTGCCAATTCGATCAAGGACGCCACCCCCATGGAAGGCGTGAACATCGTCGCCTATGGCCTCAACAACCAGGTCCTGGGGGTTGGTGCCACCAATGCCCAGGGGGTGGCGGAGATCGCGTGTACCCGGAAAGAATTTGCAGGCTTTACACCGGCCATGGTGATTGCCCGGACGGCGGGGGACTTTAACTACCTTCCTTTTGCGACGACCCAAGTGAATACTTCCCGTTTCGACGTGGGGGGCAAGTCTTCCAATCCCAGCGGGCTGGACGCCTTTATATATCCCGAGCGCGACATTTACCGGCCCGGCGAACAGGCGCACTTTGCCGTCGTCCTGCGGACTACGGGCTGGCAATTGCCCGGGGAGCTGCCGTTGAAAATGAAGTTCCTGCTGCCCAACGGCAAGGAGCTGAAAACCTTCCGCAAAAGCATCGACGACCAGGGCGCCCTGGACGGGAGTGTGGACATCCCCGAAGCGGCGGTCACGGGTAGCTATACCCTGGAAGTCTATACGACGAACGACGTGTTGCTGGGAAGCCGGCCCATCCGGGTGGAAGAGTTTGTCCCGGACCGCATCAAGGTGACGAGTAAACTGGACAAAGACGTATTAAAACCCGGAGAGACTGCCCACCTGGACATCACGGCAGAAAACTTTTTTGGCCCTCCCGCGGCCAACCGCAACTACGAATGTGAGATACAGGTGACCCAGGAAGCCTTTACGTCAAAAGCGTATGACCGTTACGATTTCGGGCTGGCTGGGCAGGACGCCCTTCACGACAAGGTTGAACGGGAAGGAAAAACCGACGAGGCGGGGCACGCCAGGGAGACCTACGAGGTTCCGGAGATGTACAAAAATATAGGCAAGCTGCGGAGCACCTTTTTCACCACCGTATTTGACGAAACCGGCCGGCCGGTCAGCCGGAGCAGCCCGGCGGACATCTATACCCAGTCCGTTTTCTTTGGGGTAAAGGACGACGGCTATTATTATTACCCCCTCAGCCAGGCGGTCCGGTTCCCCCTGATCGCGCTCAATACCAGTGAACAGGTAACGGCGGCCCCGGCAAAGGTGGAGGTGATCAAACACGAGTACCGGACGGTCCTTTCCAAAAACGGGGACTATTTCCGGTATGAATCCCAAAAGGAGGATGTGGTGGAAACCTCCCAAACCGTGACCGTTAGCGGTGTACAGACGGCCTTCCCCTTTACGCCCCGGACGCCGGGGGAATACGAACTTCGTGTATACGTACCCGGTAGCAACAGTTATGTCAGCAAAAGCTTTTACAGCTATGGCTCCTGGGGCGCGGACGACAACTCCTTCGAAGTGGACAAGGAAGGGCAGATCAGTATAGAGGCGGACAAGGTTTCCTATTACACCGGCGAAACCGCCAAGGTACTTTTCAAAACCCCATTTAGCGGCCGGATGCTGGTCACGATGGAAACCGCGGACAAGGTCGTCTCCTATCAATATGTCGACGTCAGGGACCGGACCGCTTCGCTGGACCTGCCCCTGAACAAGGACCACCTTCCCAACGTCTTTGTCACGGCCACGCTGTTCAAACCCCATGGGGTATCCGACATCCCCCTGACGGTCGCCCATGGCTTCAAGGGGCTTACGGTCGAGGAGCGAGACCGGCGCGTACCGGTCGTCGTCAGCGTGCCGCAAAAGGTCCGCTCCAATACACACCCGGTCATCCATGTCAAAGCCGCGCCCAACAGCATGATTACGGTCGCCGCCGTGGACAACGGCATCCTCCAGGTGACCGATTTCAAAACACCGGATCCTTACGCCTGGTTTTACGCACCCCGGGCATTGGAGGTAAGGGGATATGATCTTTATCCGTTGCTTTTCCCCGAAGTATTGGCGCGCCTCAGCAGCACTGGCGGAGACGCCGCTGGTGAAATGAACAAACGGGTAAACCCGATGCCCACCAAACGGTTTAAGCTGGTCTCTTATTGGAGCGGGGTGCAAAAGACCGACGGGAACGGGGACGCCACCTTCCAGATGGACATCCCCACCGCCTTTAGCGGGGAGGTCCGGATCATGGCGGTGTCTTGCAAAGGGCAGGCCTTTGGCTCCGGGGAAGCGGCCATGAAGGTGGCCGATCCCCTCGTTCTTTCCAGCGCCCTGCCCCGCTTTCTGAGCCCCGGGGATACCGTAACCATGCCGGTGACCCTGACCAATACCACCGCCAGGACGGCAAGCATCAGCGCCAGCGTACAAACCGACGGTCCCCTGACGGTGGTGGGGTCGTCACGTGCAAGTGCAGACGTCGCCGCCGGTTCCGAAGGCCGGGTGGTCTTTACCTTAGCCGCGGCCAAGGCGATCCATCCCGCAAAGGTCACCGTACATGTACAAGGGCTGGGTGAACAATTCACCGACGAGACCGATATCAGCGTACGGCCCGCATCCACCCTTCAAAAGATGAGCGGGAGCGGGGTTGCCGGCCCGGGGACGCACGACATCACCATCGGTACCGGGGACTTTATCCCGGGCAGCGGGGACGACCACCTCGTCCTGAGCCGTTCCCCGGCCATCCGCCTGGGCAGCCAGCTCCAATACCTCGTGGAATACCCGTACGGGTGTACCGAACAAACCGTGTCGACCGCCTTCCCACAGCTCTATTATGACGACCTGGCGGCGCTGATGCACCTCCACGGCGCGGCCCGCTATACCAACGCCGCCTACAACGTCCAGGAAGCCATCCGGAAGATCAAGATGCGCCAGTTGTACAACGGGGGCGTCACCTTGTGGGACGGGGAAGACGACGAAAACTGGTGGGCGACCGTGTACGCCGCGCACTTCCTCCTGGAAGCCCAAAAGGCGGGGTACGACGTCGACAAAAGCCTGACCGAAAGCATCCTGGCCTACCTGAACGGGCGGCTGCGCAACAAGACCCTCGTGCGCTATATCTATAACGGGAACCAGGAGAAGAAGATCGTCCCGAAAGAGGTGGCGTACAGCCTTTATGTGCTGGCCCTGGCCGGCCGGCCCAATGTGAGCGCCATGAACTATTATAAAGCCAATACCACCACCCTTGCCCTCGACAGCCGGTATCTCCTGGCCTCCGCCTACGCGCTGGCGGGCGACAAGGCCGGTTTCCGGGAAATCCTGCCCACGGCTTGGGCCGGGGAGCGATCGGCGGCGGAGACCGGTGGTTCTTTTTACTCCGACATCCGGGACGAGGCCGTTGCCCTCGACGTCCTTCTTGACGTAGACCCGGGCAATTCCCAGGTCGGTCCCATGGCCCGCCAGGTCGCCGACCAACTAAGCAACCGCACCTGGTACTCCACCCAGGAATGCGCGTTTGGATTCCTCGCCTTAGGCAAGCTCGCCCGGTCGACCGCCCAGTCCACCGCTACGGGTACCGTCAGGGCCGGTGGCCGGACGCTTGGCACCGTCGAGGCCGCCCCCGTCAAATGGTCCGCCGCCGACCTGAAGAGCACCAACGTGACGCTGGACGTCCGGGGCAGCGGCAACCTCTACTATTGGTGGCAGGCCGAAGGAATCAGTGCGTCCGGCGCCTACAAGGAAGAAGACCACTACATCCGCGCCCGGCGCAGGTTTTTCGACCGGTTCGGGCACGAACTCACGGGGAATACGTTTCACCAGAACGACCTCGTGATCGTCCAACTGACCCTCGACAACGCCTATTCCGGGAACATCGACAACATCGTCCTGACCGACCTTCTGCCCGCGGGTTTTGAAATCGAAAACCCGCGCACCAAGGACATCCCGGGGATGGATTGGATCAAAAACGCGGCCGAGCCGACCGCCATGGACGTCCGGGACGACCGGATCAACCTCTTCGTCAACCTCACGGGGCAGCGCCAGGTCTACTACTACGCGGTCCGGGCGGTGTCGCCGGGTGTTTACCATATGGGGCCCGTCAGTGCGGATGCCATGTATAATGGGGACATCCACTCCTACAACGGGGCGGGGACGATCGTGGTGAAGCCGTAGGGTTTTGGTACCTTTGCGCCCTTATGACAAAGGTGACGCTAAAACGGAAGATCGCCCCCCGGATCGCCAATGGGCACCCCTGGGTCTTCGCCAACGAAGTACAAGGGATCGAGGGCGCAGTCAGCGCAGGGGACATCGTGCGGGTGCAAACACACGACGGGAAATACATCGGCAGCGGGTACATCAACCCCCAGTCCCAGATCGTCGTGCGGATCCTCACCCGGGACCCGAAGGAAGTCGTGGACGCGGCCTTTTTTCACCGGCGGATCGCCGGGGCATGGGCCTACCGCCAGCACATCGGGTATACCGAGAACTGCCGCCTGATCTTTGGGGAAGCGGACTACCTTCCTGCCTTGATCATCGACAAGTTCAACGACTATTTTGTACTCCAGACCCTGGCGCTGGGGATGGATAAGTGGAAGGGGGCCATCGTGGAAGCGCTGCAAAAGATTTTCCAGCCCAAGGGCATCTATGAACGGAACGACGTCCCCGTCCGGGAGCTGGAGGGATTGACGCAGATAAAAGGGCCTATAGGACCGGCCTTCGATCCGAACATCATCATCCGCGAGAACGGTTTACAGTTTCACGTCGACCTGGAGAACGGCCAAAAGACCGGGTATTTCCTGGACCAGCAGGACAATCGGCGGCATATACAACATATCGTCAAAGACGCCGACGTCCTCGAAGCCTTTTGTTACACCGGGACCTTTGGCGTACACGCCGCCCACTACGGTGCCAAAAGCGTCCTGGGGCTGGACATTTCCGAGACGGCGGTCGCCCAGGCCCGGCGCAACGCCGAGCTCAACGGGCTGGCCGACCGTTGCCGTTTCGAGGCGGTCAACGCCTTCGACGCGCTCAAGACGTGGACCAAAGAAGGCCGGACCTACGACGTCGTCATGCTCGATCCGCCCGCCTTTACAAAAAGCCGGGAAAACATACAAAAAGCCATTACCGGTTACAAAGAGATCAACCTCCGGGGCATCAAGCTGGTCAAACCGGGCGGCTTCCTGGTGACGTCCAGCTGTACAAACCTCGTCCCGCCGGACCTGTTCCTGGAGATCATCGCCCTGGCGGCCAAGGACGCCCGGCGGCAGTTACGCCAGGTCACCTTCCAGGCGCAGTCTTCCGATCACCCGATCATCTGGGGGATGGAGAATACGGAGTACCTGAAGTTCCTGATTGTGCAGGTGCTATAAGAAAAAGCCCGTCATAGTTGTCCCAAAGGGACAGGCCGAAGCCGAAGGCACCCAGGCGTGGAAAGACAGGCTTTCCTCTGCGCGGAGGGGCGGGCGCGCCCGCCGAAAGCGGCCAGAAAAGCGTGGAGGGGCCGGACCGGGAAAGCAGGTATTCGTAAGTGTCCGGGGCAGGCGTGCGGCTACCGCTGACAAATGCAAAGGCTTTGTACCGGTCGCCCAGTGAATCGGCCAACCAGTTTCCGGCAAACTGGCGTTCCAGGTCGTCGTATAAAGTATCCGGCCGTTTGCGGATGTTCAGATCCGGGAGGCAAAAAACGATCTTATGACGCGGCGCGTTTTGCAATAGCCCCGATAACTGAAGCGCCATACGCCGGTCCCCGGCATTTTCCGATGGAATACGGTCGGCATAAGCCATGTCGGTCGCGGGCTCCTCTGCTTCGAGCGAAACGGCGGTAAAGCCACAGGAGTCGGCGAGAAAGGTCATGAGGCTGTCGCGGAGGTTTGTCCCCGAGCCGTCATCCCCGAGCGCGACCACCTGCGCCTGTCCGACGGCCAGGCGAAAGGCCGATAAAAAACCGCGATCCGCCAAAAAACCGCGATCCGCGACCGGTATCGTGTGGGGCGCGGGGATCACCGGAGCGGGCGGCGGTATGTCTTTGACCGGAATCCCGTCGATCGTCATTTCCCAGTCGGATATACCGAGATCGACCTGGTAGTCGGCGATAAAACCAATGGTCATTTCGGGGCAAAGAGGATCTATGTCGCACTCCATCGTGAGGTGCAGCCAGGTGGTACCGGGCACGGTGTCCATAATAACACGCGAAAACTTGGGATGAAACGCCGTATCGCAGAGATGGTTGTAGTCCCAAAGACGGTTTTTGTTGAAAAAACGGAAGTCGGACGCGTTGCCTCTGAGAAAAGAGAGATAACAGGATGCCTTGAACCGGTGGGGATGGGGAAAAGAAGAAATGTCGATGTACTGAAAAGCAACGAAACTTTCATCCATATAGGCCGTGTCCCGGCATTGAATCCGGAAGACCGGATGCCCCTGGAAATGCGCCCCGGTATCCACCCACCCATCATAACGGCGACCACCATCCCCGCCCGGGAATATCCATTGAACCGGCAGATAATTAGGAAGATAACGATCGAAGGATCCGTTGAAAAAGACCTGGGCACGCACGAAGGCGGGCCAGGCGCCCAGGAGTACCAGGGCCGGCAGGCTATACCATTTCATCCAGGAATATAAGGAATTATTTGGTTACCAGGAACTTACCCGAGTCGATAATCTCCCCGGTCTTGTTCCGCACCTGATAAATATACAGGCCCCTATAATAATCGCTCACGTTGAGCGTTAATTTAGCAGGCATGCTCACGGTCTCGTAGACCTTCTTGCCAATGAAGTTGTAGATAACCAGTGAATTAGATTTGTCGTAATCTTTCTGAAACTCAAAATTGACAAAGGTTACCGCTGGAACCGGGTATACCTTCACTACTTTCTCCGATTCGTCCGGGTTGGGGAGGGGGGAGGTTTGGGCATAGAGACGGTGGGGAGCCATGGCAGCCCCCATTAAGAACAGCCATATGATGAGTATGCTTCTCAACGGATATTAGGGTACTTTCCTATTACAAGGTACAAAATTAATCCCATTTTTTCCACACAATCTTCTAAAATCCTAAAACTCAGGACAGAGGGTGCTGTTTCGGGTGGACGTACTGGCCCGGGTAAAAGCGAGCCAGGAGAGTCCCAGTTCAAAGCCGCCCCTGCCCTGGGAGGCCGTTTTGAGGTCAGAGATATTGGCGTCATAACTCAAAGACACGATATAAGATCGCAGGTTTAATTTCACCACGGGAATAAAATCGCTTTGCCAACGGATAAAGGCCCCGAGCCCAAGAACCTCGTCCGGGTCGTCGGGATCTCCGAATTTGTAGGAAAACAAACCCCCGAACATGGTTTCATTATAGGGGCCCTGTATCATGTGGTCGGCGTGGATTTCCATAAAGGTCTCGTCGGACATATACAGCTTCATCCCCGCCGAGGCAATCCACTTCGGTTGGAGTTCGACCGTATTGTCGTTGTAAAAGGAGGAGCGCGGCTTGTTGAAGTGATCGTACGACACCCCCAGGTACAGGTGGTCCTGGTTGTCCTCGTCCAGGGAGGTGGAAAAGGCGATCCCGGCGGATCCGTCCAGGTAGGAGACGTTGTTCCCGAGGTTGCTTTCCCCGTTGTACCCGCCAGGGTTGGTATACTGGTAGTCGGTGGTGATCTTGCTTTGGTCTATCCTGCGTTGGGTAAGCCCTCCCGAAAAGCCGACGCTGAGGTACATTTCCCTGTCCGCGTTGAGGGATTTCTGATAGTTGATGGTAGGCTCCACGATGGTGGTGGTCAGGCCCGCGCTCCCGGCCTGGTCGTACATCAGCTGGGCGCCCAGGGTCAGGTAGTCATTCTGTCCCCCTATAGGGACCTTGTATTCCCCGCTGAGGTAGCCGGTTTGGAAAGGGCTGGAAATGCTTGTCCACTGGCTCCGGAACATCGCCTGGATGTGGACGTCTCCCTTGTACAAACCGCCCAGGGCAGGGTTCTGGTAGAGCTGTGCCTCGTAAAACTGGGAGAAATGAATGTCCTGGCCGTGCGTGATTGCCGGCAAAAGAAACAGGATAAGGGCGTAGCATTTTCGCATAATCATAGTTTTATCGCAACAAAGTCACATCCCCTTTAAAGAGCAGTGCCTGGTTGTTTTCACAAATAATTTCGCATTCGTAAACGAAGACGTCCGGGGAGACTTTTCTTCCCCCGACGGTCCCGTCCCAACCGGCGCTGACGTCGTTGGGAAGGAAGTTGTAGCGTTCGAAGACCAACTGGCCCCAGCGGTTGAAGATCCGGAAGGACTTCACGAGGCTGATCCCTTTGCCCCGGGGATAGAACACGTCGTTCATCCCGTCCCCGTTGGGGGAGAAGGTATTCGGGATAAACACATTCCCACCCCCGCAGGTGACAAAAACGGTCAAAGTGTCCTGGGCCGTGCACCCGGCGGCGTTTCGCACGGTGACGGTATAGAAGGTGTTCCCGGTGGGGCTCGCCGAGGGATCCGGACAAGTATCGCAGCTTAGACCGCCCGGCGGGGCCCAGACCCATCCGGTCACGTCGGGGGAATTGGTGGTGTGCAGGGGCGTCGGCGTACCGGCGGCCGCGGTCACATCGGGACCCACGCTGACCGTGGGCAGCGGATCGACGGTAACCGTGATGTGCCCAAGCTCGGTAAAGCAGTGGGCGCTGTCCGAACCGGCCACCGTATAGGTCGTGGTGGCGGGCGGCGTGGCGACCGGGTCGGCGATGTCCGGATTGGTCAGCCCGGTGGAAGGGGACCAGCGATAGGTGTATGCCCCGCTGGCCTGGAGGCGGTAGTAACCGCCCAGGCAA
Source organism: Dinghuibacter silviterrae (assembly GCF_004366355.1). Classification (NCBI taxonomy): domain Bacteria; kingdom Pseudomonadati; phylum Bacteroidota; class Chitinophagia; order Chitinophagales; family Chitinophagaceae; genus Dinghuibacter; species Dinghuibacter silviterrae. Next base: position 1,592,016 of record NZ_SODV01000001.1, read on the forward strand.
ACCGCGGTGTCTCCGCCCACGAGGACGACGGGTGGATGGATCACGCGGATGTGGGCGCTATCGGCGGTGGTACACCCGTACACCGTATACCCGGTCAGGTAGTATTCTATGTCCGAAGGCGGGTCGGCTTGTGGTGTCGCACAGGTGGTGCAGCTCAGACCGGCCGGGGGTGACCAGACATACCGGTCCGCCCCGCTGGCCTGGAGGGCGATGGGAGTGCCCTGGCAAAGGACGTAGTTTCCCCCCGCTGAGGTGGCGGGCAGGGGATGGATGACGACGTTTACCCCGGAGCTGTCGGTGCAGCCGTGGTTGTCGACTACCTGTAAGGATACCGTATAATTCCCGGCCTGCGTATAAGCCGCGGGGGGCGGTTGTGGGGTCTTGGCCGTCTGGCCGTCCCCCAGGTTCCATTGCCACGACAGGCTTGCCCCGGCAAGGACATCGGCATAAAAAGACAGGGTGGCCGGCATGCAAGCGGAACTATCCCCATGGACCTGGACCTCCGGCGGTTGGAAGATGTGGATGGTATCCGGGAGCCGGAGCGTGTCCGTACAGCCGTTGATCGTGGTAAAGGCGTGGGTGACGCTATAGGCGCCCGGCTGGTTGTAGGCGTGGGAGGGGTTTTGCGCCGAGGAAGTGGATCCGTCCCCAAAGTCCCAGAAGTACGCTCCGGGGGCGTCGTTTGAAAGGGAAGAGTCCTCAAACTGGATCAGCGCGGAGCCGCAGGCCTTTGTCGCATTCATGCCCAGACCCGCCACCGCTTTATAGACATGGATCAGTTGCGCCCCGGTAATGGGGACCTGGCAATGGTCCGCATTGACCAGGATGATCCGGGGCTGATAGGTACCGGTATCCAGGTAGGCGTGGCTGGCCATATTTTGCGGACCCGACAGGGTCTCCCCGTCTCCATAGTCCCACACAAAATTCACGGAGCTGTCGGAGGCCACGGCAAAGCGGGCGCTTACGCTGTCGCAACCGGTGACCGGGGAATAGGTAAAAGTGCCCGTGGGGCCGTGCACGATGACGGTATCGTTGGCTACGGAGGTACATCCGCTGGCCCCGGTCACGGTCAGGGTGACGACATAGACGCCGGGATAAGAATAAAAGTGCACCGGGTTGTTGCCGGTGGACGTGTTCCCGTCCCCAAAGTCCCATTGGGACCCGGTAAAGCTCGACGACTGGTTGGTAAACTGCGCCTGGAGCGGAGGACAGGAGCTGATCTTTTGGGGAAGGGTGAAGGCGGCGGTCGGCACCTGTACATGGACATAGCCGGGTTTGCTCAGGCTGTCCGAACAACCCAGGGCGTCCGTCAGGCGGAGGCTCACCGTATCCAGGCCAGGCCGGGTATATACGTGCGAAGGCGCGAACCCCGGGTTGGACGCGCTGGCCGTGATCCCGTCCCCGAAGTTCCAGGTATAGGTGATGGGGGCCATGCCGCCGGTGGACCGGTTGTCGAAGTAAATGGTTTTACCGGCGCAGATCACCGTATCGGACACCGAAAAATCCACCCGGGGTGCGGAGACAAGGACGTTTCCCACGGTGGAGTCCGTACAACCGTACGTATCCCTGACGGTCAGCACGACCAGCATGGACCCACCCTTGGTATAGGTATGGAGGTATGGGGGCGTGAGCAGGGAATCCCTGACCCCGTCTCCGAAGGACCAGGTCCAACCGGCCAGCGGATGGGTGCCGTCGGTTGTGGAGTGGTCGTTGAACGTTACCGGGACCCCCGCGCAAACCGCCGTGGGGGCCGGTGTAAAGGCAGCGGTGGGCCCGTTGACGGAAACCGGGACGGGGAGTGTATAGGTCGTGTCGCAATGGTTGAGGTCGGTGACGCGGACCGTGACGTGGTATTGACCCGACAACAGATAGACGTGGGTGATCGCGGGGTTGTTCCGGCTGGATTGCAAGACCCCGTCCCCAAAGTCCCAGGTGATGCCCGATACCATCGAGGTATCCAGGTGGGGACAGGTAAACGTGACCATGCTTCGTCTGCAGGTGGACGAAACGGACGCCTGGATGGTGGGGTCCTCCATGATGACCAGTATTTTCTGGGAACCCGTCTCGGTACAGGTACCGTTGGTGACGGTCAGGGAGACCCAGTAGGTACCGGGCGTCGCATAGGTATGGACCGGATTCGGTTCGGTACTGGTATCACCGTCCCCGAATTTCCACAGACGGGCCGTCTCATCGACGCTGACATCCGTAAAAGACCGGGTCAGGCGCTGGCTGCAGTTCATGGCCGTCGTAAAATGCGCGGCGGGTGGCGCGATATGGATATACAACTGGTGGACCACCGTATCCCGGCAACCATTGTTGACGTTGACCAGGGCGACCGTATACGTGCCGGTGTCCCCGTAGGCCCAATAGTAATTGGGCGTCCCCCCATAGACGTCACCCCCCAACCCCGTGGGATACCAATTCCAATTGGACACCGGGCCCGGTGTCGTCCCAGTGAAAAGGATCGCCTGGCCCACGCAGGCGCTGGTAGGGGACCCGGTAAATGCCGTGGCCGGTTTTGTACCCACCGTCACCGCGGCGGTATCCTGCTGGGTGGCCGTACAGCCGCCGGAGGTCGTCATCGTCAGCGAGATCGTATAGGTTCCCTGGACGGTATAAGTATGGCTTGGGGCGGCCACGGCAGACTGGGAACCATCCCCGAAGTCCCAGAGGTATTGCACGACGGGATCCGGAGAGGTGATCTGGGCAGTGGGTGTGATCGTATACGGCACGCAGCCAAAAACCGGCAGACCTTTAAAAATGGCGCTGGGCGGACTGATATTAATATAGGCGTTGGCCTGTACGGTGTCCGGGCAGCCACCGGGCCCGGTCACGATCAACCGGACGGTAAAGGACCCGAAGCTGGTGTAGGTATGCACGGGGTTCTGTAGGGTGGACGTCCCGCCATCTCCGAAGGTCCAGGCATACGTCAGGATGCCGGACGAGTCCGCTTGAAACTGGACGCTCAGGGGAAGGCTGCAACCGGTGGTCCGGGACGCCGTAAAATTGCCCTTCGGGGGATTGGTCACCGGGAAAGTCTGTGTGACCGAATCCGTACAGGCCCCTGCATACACCACCAGCGTGACGGCGTATGACCCCGCCAGCGTGTAGGTATGGGCGGGACCGGGCAACCGGGATACCTGTCCGTCTCCAAAACGCCAGAGGACGCTGTCCGGATGCACACCGGTGGTGTTCCGGAAGGTCACGGGGCTTTTGGTGCAGCCCGTAGGCACACTCGTGGTAAAGCTGGCGTTGCCCTGACCCACGGCGATATAGGCCGTCTGCGTCAGGGTATCCGCGCAACCCATGGGAGAAGTGGCGATCAGGGAAACCGTATAGGTCCCCGGCTGGGTATAAATATGCATGGGATTGGGGACGGTGGAGACGCCCTGGTCGCCAAAGGCCCAGGTATAGGTCAGGGGGCCGGGACCGGTACTGGTATTGGCAAACCGGACCGTATCCGGCGTTTTACAGGCCGCAACAGGGTTTGCGCTAAATGCCGCCTGCGCCGGGGCGGGTATGTCGACCAGGTTCAACCGGGTGAGCGTGGCCGCGCAACCATAGTTGCTGGTCACCTGGAGGCTGACATTAAAACGGCCGGCCGCCGTATAAGTATGCTGCGGATCGGCCGTGGACGCCGTAGTGCCGTCCCCGAAGTCCCATTTCCACTGGACGATGGAGCCCGGCGTTGTCGTACTACTGTCGGCGAAAGCCGTCGCCAGGGGCAGGCAGCCCGTCGTGTCGGTGACGCCAAAAGCGGCAACGGGTATGGGATAGACCGAAATGTATTGAGTTTTTGTTACGGAGTCCACATGACCCGACGCATCGGTGACGACAAGTTTGACCGTGTATGTACCGGGGGAAAAATAAGTGGCCGCGGGGTTCTGGATGCCCGACCGGTTGCCGTTACCAAGGTCCCACTTCCAGGAAACCGGGTTTCCGGCAGACTGGTCGGTAAATTGTACGAAGAGCGGGGTACAACCGCTAACCGGGCTCGCGCTGAAGGCGGCCTGCACCTGTCCCTTTGCGGGCTGGAGCACAGCCTGCAGGAGCAACAGAGATAAACACCCCCGTCGCAGGGGTCGCGTGATAAAAAGAGTACAGGAATACACGGTATGTATCCTGGACTACACAATGCCTACTGGAGTGGGAGACAAGCAGCAGGTACGGAAGAAAAACGGGGATAGAGTTTCTCGGAAAGGATAAGCGTTTTCGGTCATCCAATATACGAATTATGTTCAATTCGTGCAATTTTCAGCCGCGGGCACACCGCCCGGCCCTTAGGCGTGGCCGTATATATCCCGGTACTTGTCCCGGGCATACGCCAGGAAAACCTCCGCGTCCAGCCCCTCCCCTGTCGCCTCCTTGCAAAGGTCGTTGCTCAGGAAAAAGCGCCCGTGCCGGTGGATTTTTTCCCGGAGCCACTTCAGCAAGAGGCTGTAATCCCCCGCCCGGATACCCGCATCCAACCCCGGTGTCTCCCGTACGCAGGCCTTGAAAAGCTGGGCCGCATACAGGCTCCCCAGGGTATAGGTCGGGAAATACCCAAAGCTGCCATGGCTCCAATGGACGTCCTGGAGACACCCTCGACGATCGTCGGGGACCTTCAGCCCCAGGTATTTGTGATAGGATGCCGCCCAGTATTCCGGGATATCCCGTACGGACAGCGTCCCCCCGATCAGGGCCTTTTCCAGTTCATACCGGATCAGGATGTGAAAATGATAGGTGAGCTCGTCCGCCTCTGTGCGGATCAGGGAAGGCTCCACCCGGTTGATCCCCTTATAAAAGGTTTCCGCGCTCCCGAAGGTCCCCGGGAAATACGACGTCAGCACGGGCCAAAGCCCCTCCCAGAAGGCCAGGCTGCGGCCGAGGTTGTTTTCCCAAAGCCGGCTTTGGGACTCGTGGATCGACAAGGAACAGGGTTCGCCCAGCGGCAACCCGTATTCCTCCGCGGGGAGTCCCTGTTCATACAAGGCGTGCCCACCCTCGTGGATACAGCTCCAGGTCATGGAGGTAAAATCGGTTTCGCTGATCCGCGTCGTCACCCGGACGTCCGTCGAGGCGAAGTTGGTCGTAAAAGGGTGTTCCGACAGGTCCTGCCGGAAGGCGGTTTTGTCCAGCCCCATGCGGTGTAAAAGGTCCAGCCCCCAGGACCATTGCTGGGCTTTGGGAAAATGTCCGTGCAAAGCCCTGCTGTCCACCTGCGGCGCCCGGCCGATCTCGTCCAGGAGCGCCTTGAGGGGCGCGGTCAGCGCACCAAAAAGGCCGTCCAGCCAGGCCACCGTGGCCCCTTTTTCGTAATCGTTCAAAAGCGCATTGTACGGATGCCCCTCGTATCCTTTGAGGTCCGCCTCCTGCCGTTTGAGGGTCACCAACTTGTCCAGGTGGGGTGCAAAAACCGAAAAGTCATTGGCCTCCCTGGAGGCGATCCATGCCTGAAAAGCGGCGCTGGTCGCCGCGGAAAGGGTGCGGACGAAGTCCGAGGGGAGTTTTTGTTCGCGCGTGTAGTCTTCAAGACTCAGCGCGACGTTCCGCGCTTCGCACGGGTTGAGCCCGTTCGCCCCGCCGAGCGAGCGCAGCAACGCCCCCATCTCCTCTCCCGTAAAGCGCTCGTGCGCCAACTCGCTCAGCGTAGCCAACTGGCGCGCCCGCGCCCCCTCGCCCTTGGGGGGCATATAGGTTTCCTGGTCCCATTGGAGAACGGCGGCGCTGTAACGGAGATCGGCCACCCGCTGGAGTTTTTCGACGTATTGCGCGTACAAGTCAGGCATAGGTTTGGTTGAGCCCTAAATGTACACCCGGGCCGGCAACGATCCCGAAATAAAAACGGATTCTTATTCGTACATTCAGCGCACTCAAGATTAACCCGCCTATGAACAGGGCATACCTCTTCGTTCTTTTAACCCTCGCCGGCGCCTTTAAAGTGAGCGCCCAGCAACAACTCAGCGTGGATAGCTTGTTCCGCATACTCCCGGACAGTTTTCCTGCCGAAAGACTGTACCTGCACCTGGACAAGGACCGTTATATGACGGGGGATACCGTCTGGTTCAAAGCCTATTTCTCCTCCGGCGGCTTCCCGGGGGGATTCAGCACGGGCGTGCACGTCGAGCTGTTCAACGAGGCCGGTGTCCGCGTCACGCACAAATACTACCCCGTGTTGGGCGGAAAAGTGTCTCTGGGCGACATGGAGCTTGCCGATACTCTGGGCCAGGGGTTGTACACACTTCGCGCGTACTCGGACTGGATGAGCAATTTCGATCCCGCCTTTTTCTACCATCATACGTTTCCTGTGTATGCCAGTACGGTGACCCCGCCCAAGGGAAGGGGCACCAAGGGCAAAGATGCGACGGCCAGGCCCCAAGGCGGGCGCGCGGCCGCGGACCCAGGCCGGAACGCCGGCGCCGGAGGCGCGGCGGTTGCCGCCAGCACGGGCGCCGGGCAGCCGGCGACGGCCCAGGACGAGCGCGTCACCGCTCCCGCGGTGGACATCCAATTCCTCCCCGAGGGCGGCGACGAAGTCCAGGGCGTCCTCAACACGATTGCCTTCCGGGCGACCGACCGGCACGGCCTGCCGGTGGATGTCAGCGGGAAGGTCGTGGACGACGTAGACAGTACCTACGCGATCTTTTCGGCCATGCACGACGGGATGGGGATTTTGGAATTGATACCGGAAAAGGGAAAGCACTATACCGCCGTCGTCCAAACACCCTTGGGGGAAAAGCGCATTGCTTTGCCGGAACCCCGGCCGGACGGCGTGGTCCTCAATACGCGCACGACGTCCAGGGGCGTGGGGTTTGTGCTCCGGGCCGATAGCGCGAGCCGGTACCTGGACCGTCCCCTGCAAGTGGTGGCCAGTTTGTACGGTCAGCTGTGTTTTAGGGCCAAAACGACCCTGAGTGCGAGCAATACGGAAATCAGCGGGTTTATCCCTACGGACAAGTTTGTGCCGGGGATCATGACCCTCACCTTGTTTGCGGACAACGGGGAGCCGCTCGCGGAAAGGGTGGTGTTTATCCGGCCTACCGACGTACGCATCCAGGCGACCCTTCATGCGGACACCCTTAGCATGGACCCGAAGGGGTATAATGCGTGGACCCTTCAATTTACCGATACGGCGCGGTGCTACCTGAGCGTGTCGGTGACCGATGCCGACGCCGTCACCCCGGCGGAGAACGGACCCAATATCCTGACGGGTCTGCTGCTGAGCGGGGACCTGAAGGGCAACATCTATCAGCCCGCCTTTTATTTCCGGGACGACGCGGACAGCACCCAGGCCATGCTCGACCTGGTCATGCGGACGCATGGGTGGAGGCGGTATGACTGGGGGGCGCTTGAAACACGTCGTTTTCCTCAAATTCAATACCAGGACCGGAACTACCTTAGTTTTCAGGGACAGGCCCTGACGGAGTCGGGGCGAAAAGTGGTAAGCAATACCCTGCTGACCATTTTTCTGAGGGGGAGTGATTCCACCAAAAGGCTGATGCTGGCGCCCGTGGATTCTGCGGGTCAGTTTACGCTGGACGGGCTGGTCTTTTTTGACACGGCGCAGGCGTATTACCAGGTCAACAAAAAGGGGTGGAGGGGGACAGATGTCCAGCTCCGGCTGCGCCCGGACCCATTTTTCCCGCTTGGCCCTGACGTCCGGAAAGGGATTGTTTTCCCGGAAAGCGGGGAGGACACGGCTTTTGTGGGGCAGGGCAACCGGGAAGCGGACCTGGTGGCCGGTTTGAGGCGTCTGCAAAAGGCCAAGGAACTCCAGGAGATCGTCATCCACGGCCGTAAAAAGACGCCGTTGGAAGAACTGGACGAGCGCTATGCCAGCGGGTTGTTTTCCGGGGGCGAAGGGCACAATTTCGACCTGGTCAACGACAACAACATGGCCCAAAGTTATTTCGACATCCTTTCGTTTTTGCAGGGGCGGGTGGCCGGGCTCCAGATTTCCGGGGCCTATCCCAACCTGTCTGCGCACTACCGGGGGGGGACCCCGGCCTTTTTCGTGGATGAGATGAATACGGACGAAAACATGCTGGAAAGCATACCGGTGGCGGACATTGCCTATGTAAAGGTGTTTGAGCCCCCGTTTGTGGGGGCTACGGGCGGCGGGCCTTATGGGGCCATCGCCATCTATACGCGCCGGGGAGGCGACCAGACGTACAACGTCCCCGGTCTGAAACGCCTGACGCTGGCGGGGTACGCGCCGATCCGGACGTTTTATGCGCCCGTCTACGATGCCGCGGACACGGCGGCGCGGGCCTTCCCGGATTACCGGACGACCCTGGACTGGGCGCCTTACCTCTTTAGCTCCGCCCGAAACCTGCAAGTGCCGGTACGGTTTTACAACAACGATGCCTGTACCCGTTTCCGGATCATCGCGGAGGGGATGGACGAGGAGGGGCGGCTGCTGCACCTGGAGCAGGTCGTGGGGAAAAAACAGTAGCTTGCAGCCCATGCGGATACAGGAATTCATTGACGTACTGGAAGCCTACGCCCCACCCGCTTACCAGGAAGACTTTGACAACGCCGGTTTGCTCGTCGGGGACGCCGCCCGGGAGTGTACGGGGGTCCTGGTAACGCACGACGCGACGGAGGCGGTCATAGAAGAAGCCGCTGCAAACGGATGTAACCTCGTGGTGGCCTACCACCCCATCCTCTTCAAAGGACTCCGCCGGATTACCGGCAAGACCTATGTGGAACGGGTCGTCACGAAGGCGATCAAAGGGGATATTTCCATATACGCCATCCACACGAACCTGGATAATATAAAGGACGGGATGAACAGCCGCATCGCGGCCTGCCTGGGATTGCAAGACCTGGCGCCCCTGGAACCTAAGAAAGGGCAGCTAAAAAAGCTATATGTATTTGTTCCAAAAGATCACGCCGGTAAAGTCCGCCAGGCCATCTTCGACGCCGGGGGCGGCCATATCGGCCGCTATGATGCCTGTAGCTTCAACACGGAAGGGACAGGGACCTACCGGGCGGGAGAAGGCGCCGAGCCCTTTATAGGGCAGATCGGGGAGTTCCATAAAGAACCGGAAATTCGCATAGAGATCATTTTCCCCGCCCCGGCAGAACGCAGTATCCTGGAAGCCATGGTCAAAGCCCATCCCTATGAAGAGGTGGCCTATGACCTGGTGACCCTGGACAATGCCCACCAGGGGTTGGGCAACGGTTGGATCGGGACCCTGCCGGAGCCTATGGGGGAAGAGGCCTTTCTCCACCTGCTGAAGGACGCGTTTCACCTCTCCGTGGTCCGTCATTCTCCCCTGAGGGCCAAACCGGTACGAAAGGTGGCCGTTTGCGGGGGCGCCGGGAGCTTTTTGACCGGGAAAGCCATCGGGGCGGGGGCGGACTGGCTGGTCACGGCCGACCTCAAATACCACGAGTTCTTTGCCGCCGAAGACAGGATTGTCCTGGCGGACATAGGGCACTTCGAAAGCGAACAATACACCCCCGGCCTGCTATATGACATTTTGCGGGAAAAATTCCGTACCTTTGCGATCTTCATCTCGAAGGTCCGGACAAATCCGGTCCACTATTTTTTATAAAGCTTTAAAAATCATATGGCTACTGTTAAAGATTTCTCAGTGGAAGAAAAGCTCACCTCCCTGCTGACCGTTCAGAAGGTAGAGAGCAAACTTGACGAAATTCAGGTGCTGAAGGGCGAGCTGCCCATGGAGGTAAGCGACCTGGAAGACGAAATCCAGGGCCTGCATGCCCGCAAGCGCCGCGTGGAAGAAGAGATCAACGGGATCCAGGACTTCGTGAACTCGAAAAAGGAACTCATCAAGGAAGCCGAAGCCCTCATCAAAAAATACGAGAAGCAAAGCACCAACGTCAAGAATAACCGCGAGTTCGAGGCCGTGAACAAGGAAATCGAAATGCAGACCCTCGAAGTCAAACTGGCGGAAAAGCACATCAAGGACGCAGGGGAAGAGATCACTGAAAAGGCCCGTCACCTGGAGTCTGCCAAAAAGGCGATTGCCAATAAGGAGTCCGTCCTCAACGGTAAAAAGGGCGAACTTGAAAAGATCATCGCCGAAACCGAAAAGGAAGAAAACCACTACCGCAAGCTGGATACCGAAGCCCGTGAAAAAGTAGACGCCCGACTACTCGCCAGCTTCGACCGGATCCGCAAGAACTACCGCAACGGCCTGGCCGTCGTACCCATCGTACGCGACGCCTGTGGCGGTTGTTTCAACGCCATCCCGCCCCAGCGCCAAAGCGACATTAAACAGCGCAAGAAAATCATCGTCTGCGAAAACTGCGGCCGCATCCTTGTCGACCAGGAATTGACAGAGACCGTGGAGGTGAAATAAAAATATTTATCTATTTTGCTGAGGCCGGCCAATCGCCGGCCTTTTTTTATGAAATCCGTACTCCTATTGTTTGCCCTGGCGGCACCCTTCTATGCACAAACCCCCTGGAATAAGGTGGTCGTATCTCCTTTGCTGACGGTCGAAATGCCTGCATTCGCGCCGAAGAGTAGTTTTCATAAAGACCAGGCCCATATGATGGTAACCCAGGCCATCTTCGACAGCGCCTTTTTCATGATCGGCTTTACCGACGGAGATCTGCTGGTAAAAGACCGGGCGGACATGGACGAAAAATTGAAGGGATTTGTACATGGCTTCATGGAATCACAAATGAAATCCCATTCCATCACGGTGAAGGATACCAGCCTGGCCGGAACCCGGGGAAAGATTCTCTTGCTGGCACCGCCCGCTGCCCAGTCTGCCAAAGCCGACAGTGGCTTTATATACATGACGATCGCCGGCGGCCAGTGCTATATTATTATGGAGGCCCGTAAGCCCAACGGTCCTGCCGAAAGACCCGCCGACGAACGCCGGTTTTGGGGCAGCCTTACCTTCGATACCGCCCATATCAGGGAGAACGGTTTTCATTAACCGGATTTGTCGGATATTTGCCAGCGGATCACCAACCTATGCGGATATATCTGACTGTCCTTTTGATTGGCCTTTCGTTCACCCTGCATGCGCAGAAGGTTTTCGACTTCAATGCTCCCTGCCAGGAAGCTTATCATGATATCCTTTGCCTGAAGATCGACGCGGGCCAGCGGCTGATCGACGCGGAGAAAAAAGCGCACCCCAACAACCTGATCCCGTACTTCCTGGAGAACTACGTGGACTTCCTGGTGCTTTTTATCAACGAAGATCCCGCGGAGTATGAACGGCGCGCCCCGCACAAGGATGAGCGCCTGGCGCTCATGACCGAAGGCCCTGAGAATTCTCCCTTTTACGGGTTTACCAGGGCCATCATCAATTTCCAGTGGGCGGCGATAGAAATGAAGTTCGGGGGGAACGTCAGCGCGGGTTGGGCAGGCCGTAAGTCTTTTCTGCAGATCAAGGACAACGAAAAGGAATTTCCTGATTTTTCCCCGAATCAAATGATCTACGGCGCCATGAAAACGGTGCTGGGCGCGGTTCCGGATGGGTATAAGTGGTTCACCAACCTGCTGGGGATGAAGGGGTCGGTCCGGGACGGGATGGCGATGGTGGGCGGTTTTATTTCCAAACACGACGCCTGGGCCAACCTGTTTAAGGACGAGGGCATCTTCTATTATACCTATCTGAAGTTTTATATCCTGAACCAGCACGACGAGGTCTTCCGGTTTATCGAAGACTGTCACCTGGATACGGTCAACAATCTTTTGTTTGCCTATATGGTCGCCAACCTGGCGCTCAACGACCAGCGCGCGGACGTTACCGAAGCCATCCTCCGTGCGCGGAACACGTCCCCGGAATACATGGCTACGCCGGTTTGGGACATGGAAATGGGCTGTGCCCGTCTCTGTCACCAGCAAAAGGATGCCAACGTCTACCTGGAGCGTTACCTGGCGGCCTTCAAGGGGCGGTTTTACGTCAAGGACATCATCCAGAAGCTGAGCTGGTATTACTACCTCGAAGGGAATATGCCCATGGCCAGCCACTACCGGAAGGAAGTGCTGACCCGGGGCTCGGCACATACCGAGGCGGATAAAAACGCGCTCCGGGATGCCCAGTTGGGTGTCTGGCCCAACAAGCTGCTGCTGGAGGCCCGGCTGCTGAGCGACGGCGGGTACCACAAGGAAGCCTTCCAGGTGCTGCAGGGGAAGACCACGTCGGACTTTCCGACGGACGTGGAAAAACTGGAATTTTCTTACCGGCTCGGACGCATCTATGACGACCTGGGCCGGCAGGACGACGCTATAAAAGCATACCTCGTGGCGGTAAAGCTCGGGGAGCACCGGCAGGAATATTTTGCGTCCAGGGCCGCCTGGCAGATCGGGTATATCTACGAACGCCGGGGGAACAAAAACATGGCGGTTGCTTTTTATCAGAAGTGTATCGACATGCCCGACCACGAGTACAAGAATTCCATGGATCAACGCGCGAAAGCGGGGATTGCGCGCTGCAACGGCTCATAGGGAGCCCCGAGAAAATTTCCCTACATTTACTTTTATGCTGGCGCAACTGCACATCCAGAATTACGCGATCATCGACGAGCTGGAGATCGGCTTTGGAAAAAACCTCAACATCATCACCGGTGAAACCGGTGCGGGAAAGTCTATCCTCATGGGGGCCCTGGCCCTTATCCTGGGAGGGCGGGCGGACTCGGCGGTGTTGGTGGAAAAAGATAAAAAGTGCGTCATTGAGGGCACGTTTGCGACGAAGACACCGGCGGTGGTGAAATTCCTGGAAGAAAACGACCTGGACCAGCAGGAACAATTGCTTATCCGCCGCGAAATAACGGCCGCGGGTAAGTCCAGGGCCTTTATCAACGACACGCCCGCCACGCTTGGCCAGTTGCAGGAACTGGCGGGTCTTTTGGTGGACCTTCACCAACAGTTCGACACGCTGGAATTGGGCAAGGCGGACTTCCAGCGGGAAGTGATCGACGCCCTTGCCCAGACGGGGCCGGTGCTTCAACAATACCAAACCGAATACCGGCAGGCCCAGGCCGCCGCGCAGAAGGTGCAGGCCCTCAAGGCGCAGGCCGAATCCCTGGCCAAAGAGGGAGACTATAACCGTTTCCTGCTCGACGAATTGTCCGAAGCGGCTTTCCGGGAGCAGGAGATAGAAGACATGGAAGCGGAGCTGAAGGTCCTGGAGAATTCGGAAGGCATCAAAGGCGCGTTGGCCAATGCCAGCGTGGCGCTCTCCGAAGGCGAACAGCCCATGGTCCAGCAGCTCAAAAGCCTGTTGCACCAGCTCCAAGGATATACGGGGATGCTCCATGGTTTGCCCTCCCTCGTGGAACGCCTGAACAGCGTGCAGATCGAATTGCAGGACATCGCGGGCGAGCTGGAGGGGCTGCACGAGCAGGTCAATTACGATCCCGAGCGGGCTTCCGCACTCCAGGAGCGGTTATCTATGGGATACCGGCTCTTGAAAAAACACGGGGTCCGCGATACGGGCGCGCTGTTAAAACTCCAGGCGGATATTGCCGCAAAGCTGGACAACGTCCTCCACCTCGATGAACAGATTGCCGGTCTGGAGCGGCTCCGGGAGCAGCACCAGCAAAAGGCGCAGGCCCTGGCGACGCAGCTTTCGGAAAAGCGGCGGGCGGTACTGCCGGGTTTCGAAAAAAATGTCAACGCCATCCTCGTACGGGTAGGTATGCCCAATGCCCGTCTCCAGGCCCAGGTCAAAGAAGGCCCCCTCGGACCGGCAGGGCAGGACTATATCGAATTTCTTTTTGACGCCAACAAAAGCAACCGCTTCGAGCCCATCCGCAAGGTGGCCAGCGGGGGCGAGCTGAGCCGGCTCATGCTGGCCATCAAGTCCCAGGTGGCCGGGAGCATGCAAATGCCCACCCTTATTTTCGACGAGATCGATACCGGGATCAGCGGGGAAGCCGCCCGCCAGGTGGGGATCATCATGAAAGAGCTGGGGACGGGACACCAGGTCATCTGTATCACCCACCAGCCCCAGATCGCCGCCAAGGCCGACGCACACTATTTCGTCTATAAGCTCGAAGAGGACGGGCGGCTCCGCACACGGATCCGGCAGCTCAAGGACAAGGAACGGGTCGAGGCCATCGCCCGGATGCTCAGCGGGGAGCAATTCAGCGACGGGACGCTCAAAGTCGCCCGTGAAATGATCTTGAATTGAACGGGATGATTATCTTTGGACCCGCGGCGCCTCAGCGGCGCCCGGCAAATAAAACCTATTATGGCATACAATCTACTAAAGGGTAAGAAAGGGATCATCTTCGGTGCCCTGGATGAAAAGTCGATGGCATGGAAAGCAGCGCTCCGTTGTTATGAAGAAGGGGCGCAGATCGTCCTGACCAACGCCCCGGTGGCCATGCGCATGGGGGAAATCAAAAAGCTTGCAGAGGCTTGCGGGAATGCCCCCGTCATCGGTGCGGACGTGACCAGCCAGGAAGACATCGACAAGCTCTTTACCCAAAGCCTCGAACACTTTGGGGGTCCTATCGATTTTATCCTCCATTCCGTGGGGATGAGCGTCAATATGCGCAAAGGGAATCCGTACACCGATCTCAACTACGCCTTTACGGAAAAGACGTACGACATTTCCGCGCTATCCCTGCACCGGGTACTCCAAACGGCCTACAAGATGGACGCCATCGCCGACTGGGGCAGCGTCGTGGCCCTCACCTATATCGCCGCACAGCGGGTGTTCCCCGACTACAGCGAGATGGCCGACGCCAAGTCCCTCCTGGAAAGCATCGCCCGGAGCTTTGGCTACCACTACGCCAAAAAACGCAAGGTCCGCATCAATACCGTATCCCAATCGCCCACGCGTACGACCGCCGGGAGCGGGGTCAAAGGTTTTGACGGCTTTATTACCTACGCCGAGAAAATGAGCCCGCTGGGGAACGCTACCGCCGACGACTGTGCGAACTACGTGGTGTCTCTGTTCAGCGACCTGACGCGCATGGTCACCATGCAGAATCTTTTCCACGACGGAGGATTCTCCTTTACCGGTGTCAGCGCAGAGGTGATCGAGCAGATGGAAAAATAGTTTTTTCTAAATAACAAAGCCGTCCCGCGTGGTACACCACCGGGACGGCTTCCTGCGTATCAAAAAGGGCCTAGTACTCGTCTTCGTTGAAAAAGAAGTCCTCCTGGCTGGGATAGTCGGGCCAAATATCTTCTACGCCTTCATAGATCTCCCCTTCATCGTCCAATTCCTGCAGGTTCTCCACCACCTCGATGGGGGCGCCGCTACGAATGGCGTAATCGATCAGCTCGTCTTTTGTTGCCGGCCAAGGTGCGTCTTCCAGATAGGATGCTAATTCTAATGTCCAGAACATGGGATTTCGCCTTTTTAATTTTTTCGCAAATGTAAAGTTTAAAGTGAGATTTGCAACACCCTCCCCCGAAGGACAGCAAATATTGTACATTTTTTTACTATTTATCCCCACTTTAGGTCGAGATTATAGCATAGGTTTGCCGAAAAGCTGCCTTTTTTCATGCTACGTGCGCGGAGTATCACAAAGAGTTTTGGGAATCTGACGGTCTTGAAGGGTGTCGACCTGGAGGTAAAAACGGCAGAGATAGTCAGTATCGTGGGCTCGTCCGGGGCAGGAAAAAGTACTTTGCTCCATATCCTCGGCACCCTCGACCGCCCCGACGGAGGGGAAATCTTTTTTGGAACGACCCGGGTGGACCGGCTGCGGACAAAAGCGCTGGCCCATTTCCGGAACCGGCACATCGGCTTTGTTTTCCAGTTCCACCACCTGTTACCCGAATTTTCCGCTTTGGAAAACGTGTGCATCCCCGGCTGGCTGGCCGGTAAGCGTAAAAAAGAGGTCGAAGGCCGGGCGCTGGAGCTCCTCGGCACCCTGGGTCTCTCGGACCGCACCGACAGCAAGCCACATACCCTGTCCGGGGGCGAACAACAACGCGTCGCCGTGGCCCGTGCCCTCATCAACCAACCCGCCGTTGTTTTCGCGGATGAACCGACGGGGAACCTGGATTCCGTCCATGCCCGTGAGCTACACGCGCTGTTTTTGCAACTCCGCGACCAGTTCAGGCAAACGTTCGTTATCGTGACCCATAACGAGGAGCTCGCCCAGATGAGCGACCGCATTGTGCACATGAAGGATGGGGTGGTGCTTAGCTAAACCCTGGGTTTCCACGGCACCTCGGGGATGCCCCATTTTTCGGCCGTAAAACGGGCCAATACGAAAAGATAATCGCTCAGACGGTTCAGGTATTGCAGGACCAGGGGATCGACCTCCTCCAGGGCTACTACGCGCCTTTCTGCGCGTCTGCAGACACAGCGCGCAATATGCAGGGAGGAAATTGCCGGATGACCACCAGGGAGAATAAATGCCTTCATCGGCGGGATTTGGTCGTTCATGTCGTCCATGGCCTGCTCCAGCAATTGCACGTCGGCTTCCTTTAAATCGGGGATTTTTAGCTTGGGTTCTTTTTCGGGGTCGCAGGCCAGGGAGGAGCCGATCGTGAAGAGGCGGTCCTGGATCTCGCGCAGTAGGGCGGAGGCGCTATCGGCTTCGGGCGCCGCGGCCAGAAGGTCGCCCACGAGCCCGATATGGGAATTCAACTCGTCGACAGTCCCGTAGGCCTCGATACGGTCGTGGCTCTTGGGGACCTTTGTCCCCCCGATCAGGCTGGTCTTGCCTTTGTCGCCGGTTTTCGTGTAGATTTTGGTCGCCATAAGCGTTGCAAATTTCGGGGGAGGCGCAGGGGCTCAGCCCAGCACCTTTTCCACCCGCGTCACGCGGTCATTCTCGATAACCCCGTCCCGGAGCCGCACGATCCGGTGCGCAAAACCCGCGATGTCCTCTTCGTGGGTCACCAGCACGACTGTATTGCCCTGGGAATGGATGCGCGTAAAGATCTCCATGATTTCCACGGAGGTCTTGGTATCCAGGTTGCCGGTGGGTTCGTCGGCAAGGATCATGGCCGGGTCGTTGATAAGGGCCCGGGCGATGGCCACGCGCTGGCACTGCCCCCCGGACAATTCATTGGGTTTATGATGGCTGCGGTCGGCCAGACCGACGCGCTCCAGCATGGTCATGGCCCTTTCGTTCCGTTCTTTCCGGGAGACCCCCGCGTACACCAGGGGAAGGGCCACGTTTTCCGCGGCCGTACGCCCGGCCATGAGGTTGAACTGCTGGAAGACAAAGCCGATCTCACGGTTGCGGACGTTCGCCAGGTCGTCGTCGGGCATCTGGCTCACGTCGTGCCCGTTGAGCACGTATTTGCCGGACGTCGGGCTATCCAGGCAGCCCAGGATGTTCATGAGCGTACTTTTGCCCGAGCCCGAGGGCCCCATGAGGGCCACGTATTCATTTTTTTGGATGTCCAGGTCGATCCCCTTCAAAACGGGCAGCTCTTGCTTACCGAGGTAATAGCTTTTGCTCAAGGATTGCAGGTGGATGATGGGGGGCATGGCTATTTTTTAATGACTTTCGGGACCAGGAAAAACCGGTCGCTGTGGCGGGCGGCGTTTTTCAGCGCCTCCTCCCTGGGAACGGACCCTTTGACCTCGTCCTCCCGCAGGTTGTTGATCACGTCACTCATGTGCAGCAGAGGGGGAACCCCGGTGGTATCCAGCTCCTGTAGTTTTTCCACAAAGCGGATCATCCGTTCCAGGTCCTTTTTCATGGAAGTTTTTTCCGTTTCCGGGAAATCCAACCGTGCCAGGTGGGCGATCTTATCTACCAATGCGTCCGTTACGTCCATAAAGTAAAAATAGGCTTTTCTACAGTATCTTCGCCGCCTATGTCAAACGGGGCAACATCCTCCAAACGGGAGATCGTCGTCAGCGGAATCCGCAGCACGGGCGTCTTGCACTTGGGGAACTATTTCGGCGCGATGCGCAACTACGTCCGCATGCAGGAAGACTATGACTGTTACTTTTTTATCGCAGACTGGCACTCCCTGACCACCCACCCGGATACCAAAGGATTGTCGGGGAGCGTACACCGGGTACTGGCGGAATACATCGCCTGCGGCCTCGACCCGGCCAAGGTGACGTTGTATGTACAAAGCGACATCCCGGAAATCGCCGAGTTGTACCTCCTGCTGAATATGCTGGCCTACAAAGGAGAGCTGGAGAAAACGGCCTCGTTCAAGGACAAGGTGCGCCAGCAGCCGGAGAACGTCAACGCGGGGCTGCTGACCTACCCGGTCCTGATGACGTCGGACATCCTGGTCCACCGCGCGGTAAAGGTCCCGGTGGGCAAGGACCAGGAACAACACCTGGAAATGGCCCGGAACTTCGGCCAGCGCTTTAACCACCGCTACGGCCAGGAGGTTTTTCCCGAGCCTTACGCCTTTAATTTCGGCCACGAGCTGCTCAAAGTCCCCAGCCTTGACGGCGCCGGAAAGATGAGCAAAAGCGAAAACCAGATGGCCACCCTTTACCTCAACGACGACGACGACCTGATCCGTAAGAAAGTGATGAAGGCCAAAACGGACGCGGGACCCACGGCACCGAATACCCCCATGCCCGACTATATCGAAAACCTGTTTTTGCTGATGCGTCTTGTATCAGATGACAGCACCATTCTGCACTATACGGCTGCTTATAACGACGCGGCCATCCGGTACGGGGATATGAAAAAGGCCCTGGCCGAAGACATGATCCGGTTTATCGCCCCTATCCGCGAATCGGCACGGGAATTGGAAAAGGACAAGGGCTATCTCCACAAGGTCATGCGCGAAGGCGCTGAAAAGGCCAGGATCAGTGCCGCGGCGACCCTTCAACTGGTCCGCCATGCCATGGGGATGGATTACCGCTTTTTATCTTAACTTACCTAGTCATTGTTCACCTGTATGGCGAAGCCCAAGAAGCCCAAACACATCGCGGTCGCCGGAAATATCGGCGCCGGAAAGACGACCCTCACCGAAATGCTGAGCAAGCACTACCGGTGGATTCCACAGTTCGAAGACGTAGACCATAATCCCTATCTATACGACTTCTACGAAGACATGCCCCGCTGGAGCTTTAACCTCCAGATCTACTTCCTGAACGGGCGGCTCAACCAGCTCCTCGACATCCAGCGCGGGTCCGAGACCGTGATCCAGGACCGGACCATCTACGAAGACGCCTACATCTTTGCCCCCAACCTCCACGAGATGGGGCTCATGGATCAGCGCGACTTCCAGAACTATTGTACCTTTTTCGAGACCCTCAAAAGCATGGTCAACCCCCCGGACCTCCTGATCTACCTCAAGGGCTCCGTTCCGACGCTGGTCGCCCAGATCCAGAAACGCGGCCGCGAATACGAGGAGAACATCCGGCTCGACTACCTCAAACGCCTCAACGAATACTACAACAAGTGGATCGATTCCTATAAGGAAGGACCCCTGCTCGTCGTCAACATCGATGAGAATAAGTTCCCCGAGAATGAGGAGCACCTCGGGGATATTATCAATAAGATTGACGGGATGCTGTTCGGGCTGTTCTAAAGCCGCGGCCCGCCGCATTTATCGGCGCGCCTCGCGCCCCTACAACTGCGGCCCCGCCGCCTTGATCTCCGCGCTCACGCCGTCCGCATACTTGGCAAAGTTCGCCACGAACAACGCCGCCAGCTTCACAGCCTGCTCGTCGTAGGCCGACCTGTTCATCCACGTATCCCGCGGATTCAGCAATGCATTCGGCACCCCCGGACATTTTTGCGGCACGTCCATTCCAAAAAGCGGGTGCGTCCGGTAAGGAACGCCATCAAGCGCCCCACCGAGCGCGGCCTTCACCATCGCCCGCGTAAAGTGGAGCGGCATCCGCTCGCCGACCCCGTAGGGTCCGCCGGTCCAGCCCGTGTTGATCAACCAGACCTTGGCCCCGCTGGTGCGGATCCGTTCGCCCAGCATCGACGCGTAGCGGGCCGGGTGAAGCGGGAGGAAGGGCGCGCCGAAACAGGCGCTAAACGTGGTTTTCGGCTCGGTGACGCCGGTTTCCGTTCCCGCGACCTTGGCGGTATATCCGCTGATGAACTGGTACATCG
The DNA here is from genome assembly GCF_004366355.1 of Dinghuibacter silviterrae. NCBI lineage: Bacteria > Pseudomonadati > Bacteroidota > Chitinophagia > Chitinophagales > Chitinophagaceae > Dinghuibacter > Dinghuibacter silviterrae. The sequence continues at coordinate 1,611,963 of NZ_SODV01000001.1, forward strand.
CCTGCGCGGGAGAAAGCCGGGACACCGGGGGGATGACCCCAAAGGCGTCGCAGGTAAGGAAAAATATGTGGCGCGGCGAACCGGCCATGCCTTTTTCCTGCAGGTGTTCGATATAGTGTAGGGGATAGGAGACCCGTGTATTCTCGGTGATGGACCGGTCGGCAAAATTGATCTCGTCCGTGCCGGGAAAGCACACCGTGTTCTCCACCAAAGCACCGTCCCTGATGGCGTGGAAGATTTCCGGTTCCTTTTTTTCGCTTAGGTCGATGCACTTCGCATAGCAACCGCCCTCGAAATTAAAGACACCGGTATCGGTCCAACCGTGTTCGTCGTCTCCGATCAACCGTCGCGCGGGGTCGGTACTGAGGGTGGTCTTTCCGGTTCCGCTCAGGCCGAAGAAAATGGCCGTATCCCCGTCTTCACCGACATTGGCGCTACAGTGCATGGAGAGGACGCCCTGTCCACCCGGCATGAGGTAGTTCAGGATGGAAAACACGCCTTTTTTGATCTCCCCGGTATAAGCGGTCCCCCCGATCAGGATGGTGCGCCGGGTGAAGCTGATAAGGGCGAAGTTCCCCTGCCGCGTTCCATCGGTGGCGGGGTCGGCGGTAAAGCCCGGGGCCTGCAGGATCGTCCAGTCCGGTTTGAAGGTATCCAGGGTTTCCTCGTCAGGCCGGCCGAACATATTGTAGCAAAAGAGGTTGGCGGCGGGTTGTTCGTTCACCGCGCGGATGTTCAGGCGGTAGCGGGGGTCTGCACATACGTAGCCGTCGCGTACCCATACCTCCCTTTCATCCAGGTAGGTCATCATCTTGCGATAGAGCTGGTCAAAGGAGGCTTCCGGAATCGGCTGGTTGAAGTCGTTCCAGTGGACCGTGTCGGCCGTGAGGGCGTCCCGGACGATGAATTTATCTTTAGGAGACCGGCCGGTAAAGGTACCCGTATTGATCAGGAGTGCACCGTTTTGGCTAAGCCGGCCCTCCCCCCTCCTCAGGGTCTCTTCCACAAGTTCATCGGGCGGCAGTTGGTAATGTACACGTTCAGGGTGGTGAAAACCCATTTGGCGAATCTTGGCAGGATCGACTGTCAGCATGGAAAATGACATAAACGGACACACATTTTGGGGTGAACGACAAAACTAGGGATTTAAAATTCTCTAAAAGAATGCCCTATTTTGGCCCTGATTTAGGATATTTCGAAAGCAAACGATTGTTTTTTTACGATTTTTAAAAAAACCTGAAGAATGTGAACAGTCGTTAGCATTCTTTCGGCTTTGTTGAACGAATGCGAAATCTTTACTTTTGGCAACGCTATGAAGTACTTACCCTTGGATGCCCAACTTTTCCGCGACAACCGGAAACGCTTCGTCAAAGCCCTGAAGCCGGGGTCGATTGCTATTTTTGTCAGCAATGACGAATGGCCGTCCAACGGGGACGCGCTCCTGCCCTTTAAACAAAACAGCGACCTTTATTGGCTGACCGGGATTGTCCAGGAGGACACCATGCTGGTGCTTTTTCCGGACAACCCAGACCCGAAATACCGGGAGGTGCTCGTCCTGGTCCGCCCCAATGAACTGAAGGAAAAGTGGGACGGCAAACGCCTTCGCAAAGAAGAAGCCACGGCGATTTCCGGCGTGACGACCATCGTCTGGTTGGATGCGATCGACGCGTTGTTGCAGCAGTGGATCCATATCGCTGACCATATTTACCTGGACACCAACGAGAACGACCGCAAGTCGAGCCCCGTGGTCACCCGGGCCTACCGCTTCATCGAGACCATGAAGCAGCGCTACCCCCTTCATCATTACCAACGGTCCGCCAAAATCATCCGGGACCTCAGGGCGGTCAAAACCGCCCGGGAAGTGGAGGTCATCCAGAAAGCAATCGACATCACCGAACAGGCCTTCCGCCGTCTTTTAGGTTTTATACGCCCCGGCGTCATGGAATTTGAAATCGAAGCGGAGGTCCTGCACGAATTTTTGCGTTCCCGCGCTTCCGGTCCGGCATATAGTAGTATCATTGCTTCCGGCGACAGGGCCAGGACTCTCCACTATGTGTTCAACGACCAGGAGTGCAAGGACGGGGAACTGGTCCTGATGGATTTCGGAGCGGAGTACGGCGGGTATAACGCCGACCTCACCCGGACCGTCCCGGTCAACGGCAGGTTTACGCCCCGTCAAAAAGAGGTGTACAACGGCTGTCTGCACCTCCACCAGTTTTGCAAATCCATCCTGAAACCGGGCATCAGCCTCGCGGAATATACGGACCAGGTTGGGGAAGAGGCCACAAAAGTCTTTGTAAAACTGGGTCTCCTGACAAAGGCCGACGTCAAGAATGAAGACAAGGAGAACCGGGCCTACAGAAAATACCTATATCACGGCATATCTCATCACCTGGGTGTGGACGTTCATGACCTAGGCACAAAGACCGAGCCCCTGGAGGAAGGCATGCTGCTGACCGTGGAGCCGGGGATATATATAGAAGAAGAGCAGATGGGGGTGAGGATTGAAAACAATGTCTGGCTGACGAAGAAGGGGAATGTGGACCTGATGAAGAACATTCCCATCACCGTGGATGAGATCGAGGCGCTGATGAAACAACGTTTATGAAGCAAATTCCCAATATCGTAACCTTATTCAACCTCGCCTTTGGCTGCCTGGCCATCGTGTGTATCCTGCAACCCGGTGAAAACATTGGCTACCTGGACGACGGCAACATCCTGCACATCAACATGCCCGAGCGGATCGTCTGGGGTTCCGTGTTTATAGGCTGTGCGGCCCTCGTGGACTTCCTGGACGGTTTTGTGGCGCGTTTGCTAAAGGTAGATTCACCCATGGGCAAACAACTGGATTCTTTAGCCGACGTGGTCAGCTTTGGCGTGGCGCCGGGGATGATCCTGTACCAGCTCCTGCGGATGAGCTACCTTCGGGAGCCTTCCGCTTTCGACACCTCCACCTGGGCATTTTTGCCCGCGCTGTTGTTCCCCTGCTGCGCGGCCTACCGCCTGGCCAAGTTCAACATCGACACCCGCCAGGTCTATGGTTTTATCGGGGTGCCCACGCCCCCGTCCGCGTTGCTCGTGGCGTCCCTGCCGCTGGTTCTTTTTTATGACCAGTTCGGTCTGGCCGGCTGGGTGGTGAACCATTGGGTCCTGTATGCATTGATCATTGTCCTCAGCCTCCTGATGATATCGAACATCCCGGTGCTCAGCATCAAGTTCAAAACCTATTCGTTTAAAGACAACTGGCCCAAATGGCTGCTGGCCGTCCTGTCGGTGGTCAGCGCGGTCGTGCTGCATTGGGTGGCGGTGCCTTTCGTGTTTGCGGTGTACGTCGTCCTCTCGCTCGTCATCGGCCGCCGCCAAACCGCGGAAAACCCGTAGCTTTGTGCCCTTAAAAATTGGCAATGATCTACAACATACAAATCAAGGTAATGCCGCTGAAAGAGCTTCTGGACCCCCAGGGCAAGGCGGTGCTGGGCGGGTTGCAGAACCTGGGCGTGACGGCCATCCAGGACGTGCGCATCGGCAAACACATCACCTTGCAGCTCGAAGCCGCGTCGGAGAAGGACGCCCGCGACCTCGCGGAACAAGCCTGTAAAAAACTCCTGGCAAATCCAGTTATGGAGTTCTACGAGATCGAGCTGGTCAACTAACGACAAGTGCTGTATCTCGTCCCAACTCCCATCGGCAACCTCCAGGACATGACCTTTCGGGCAGTGGAGGTGCTCCGGCAGGCGGACCTGCTGCTGGCGGAAGACACGCGGACGTCCGCCCGGTTGTTGCAGCACTACCAGATCACCAAACCGGTGACCCCCTATCACCAACACAACGAGCACAAGGTCGTCCATCACCTGGTGGACCAGCTCAAAGCGGGGAAGACCATGGCGCTCCTCACCGACGCGGGCACGCCCGGGGTTTCCGATCCTGCCTTCCTGCTGGTGCGGGAATGCATACGGGCGGACATTCGCGTGGAGTGTCTTCCGGGCGCCACCGCCTTCGTTCCGGCGCTGGTCAACAGCGGTCTGCCGATGCACCGGTTTGCGTTCGAGGGGTTTCTTCCCCCCAAAAAGGGGCGGCATACGCTGCTGACAAAGCTGGCGGAAGAAGAACGGACGATCGTTTTTTACGAATCCCCCATGCGTCTTGTCAAGACCCTCGAAGAGCTTGCCACGTACTTCGGACCCGATCGCCCCTGCTCGGTGAGCCGGGAGCTGACCAAAATGTTCGAGGAGAACAAACGCGGGACCCTGGCGGAGGTGGCGGCGTACTTCGCCGAAAAAGGGGTGAAGGGCGAGATCGTCGTCGTCGTGGGCCCCAAGCCATAAGGCGCCTCCGGCAGGAGATACAATAATGTTAATTCGCGTTCGTTCATATCGGGTTGGCGCAACAATTGCGAGCTCCCATCTATCAATCAATGACCATGTATAAACTCATAGCCTTACTGCTCATCTGCCCGGCCTTCTTTCTGGGAAGCGCCCAGGCCCAGTTCAGGAAGATCCCCGGTGAAGTGACCGACGCCTTCCGCAAACAATACCCCAATGCGACCGGGGCGACCTGGAGCGACAAGATTTCCTACTTCCAGGCGGAGTTCAAACTCGACAGCGGCGCGTACCTGGCGCGTTACGACAAAACAGGCCAGTGGAAAGGGTCCGAGCGGACCATTACGGCCGACCAGCTCCCGCCGGCCGTCAAGGACGGTTATGACAAAAGCATTTATACCGACACGTGGCAGGTAAAGGAATACACCGTGCTGTACAAACCCGGGAATGTGATGGAATACCGGCTCCTGGTCCGCAAAAGCGGGATCCAGAAAAAATACCTTTATTTCAACGCCAGCGGGAAGATGCTGGAGGGGACGTCGACCCTGTAGGGGGCGCCGCTTACGGAAAATAGGGCCCACGAGGCCCTATTTTTCTTTATATTGGGCCGCATTATCCCTTAAACCTGCGTTCATGATCAAACAGGGTCTTTTAAGCTTGCTCCTCCTCGTGGGCTCTTTCTCTTTGGTACACGCCCAACCCGACCGTTGGCAACAGCACGTAAAGTATACCATGCACATCAACATGGATGTGACCACCAACCGTTTTACGGGCAGACAGATCCTGGAATACACGAACAACTCCCCGGACACCCTGACGCAGGTCTTTTATCACCTTTACTGGAACGCTTTTCAGCCGGGGAGCGAAATGGATGTGCGCAGCCGTGAGCTGGGCAAGACCGTGTTGGGGGAAGACCGCAAGGGGAACCCCATCCGCGATTGGGACAGCCGCGTCAGGGACCGGATCGAACACTTGAGCGACGATGAGATCGGGTATCAGAAGGTCCTCAGCCTTTCGATGAACGAACGGCCCCAGTCCTTCAAGGTCCAGGGGACGATCCTGGTGGTGACGCTGGACAAACCCATCCTTCCCCATGCGAAAGCGATCTTCACCATGTCCTTCGAAGCGCAGGTGCCCCTCCAGATCCGGCGCAGCGGCAGGGACAACGTCGACGGAGTACGCTACAGCATGAGCCAGTGGTATCCGAAGATGTGCGAGTATGATTACGAGGGATGGCACCCCACGCCGTATATCGCCCGTGAATTCTATGGCGTTTGGGGCGACTATGACGTGGACATCACCATCGACCGGCACTACATCCTCGGGGGGACCGGCTACCTGGTGAATGCCGCCCAGATCGGCTATGGATATGAGACCCCGGGAATAAAGGTCGTTCGTCCCGACGGCCCCAACCTGACCTGGAAGTTTACGGCCCCGAACGTGCACGACTTTATGTGGGCGGCCGACCCGGACTATGTCCACCTGGTCCGTCACGTATCCGGCGGGCGTACGATACACGTCCTGTACAAAAAGAATATCGACCTCCTCAAAAAAGCATTTGACAACCTCCCGGATTCCACGAAGGCCAAGTACTACCAGATGGACTCCCAGAAGTATATAGACGAGAACGACCGGCGCTGGACCCTGGTGGCCGACGCAGCGGTGGATGTATTGCCTTATATCGAAAAACGCTTTGGTCCGTATCCCTGGAAACAGTACTCCTTTATCCAGGGGGGTGACGGGGGGATGGAGTATCCCATGAGCACCCTGCTCGTCGGCCCGTCCCTGGGGGGCGCCTTCCACGAATGGATGCACAGTTGGTACCAGGGCATGCTGGGCACCAACGAAAGTATGTATCCATGGATGGACGAGGGTTTTACGACATACGCAGAAGGCGAAGTGACCGCCTGGTACCGGAAAGGGAAAGGGCAGGAAGAAAACATGAACCTGCCGGTCAACCAGTCGGCTTCGTACCGTTCTTATTTCCAATTGACCAAGTCGGGTATGGCCGAACCTTTGACCACCCACGCCGACCACTTCAATACCAACTACGGCTACAGCATTTCTTCCTATTCGAAGGGCGCCATGTTCCTTTGCCAGCTCGGGTACATCATCAGCGACTCGCTCCGGGACAGGACCTTGCATGAATACTACCGCCTCTGGCGTTTCAAACACCCGAATGCCAGCGATTTTATACGGGTAGCGGAAAACGTAAGCCATGTAAAGCTGGACTGGTATAAAGAGTACTGGATCTCCACGACCAAGACGATCGATTACGGGATCGACAGTCTTTGGGAGGAAAACGGGAAGACCAGTATCCGCCTCAAACGGGTGGGGCAGATGCCGATGCCCATAGACCTCCAGCTGACCTTCCAGGACGGCTCGACCGAATTGCTGTATGTGCCGGTCGACCTGATGTTTGGAAGCAAGCCCGCGGAAGCCGGCGAAGGTCCCCGGACCGTTTTCGATCCCTGGCCCTGGACCAATCCCACGTATATCGTCCAAAGCAACCACCACCTCAGGGATATCGTCCGGGCCGAAATCGATCCCACCCAGCGGATGGCGGATGTCGACCGGCGCAACAATGTCCTGGAACTAAAATGGCAATGATCCGATGAGCCGCCGGATTCCCTGGACGACCTGGCTGGTAGCCGCGATCCTGGGATTCCTGGTATTCATCCACCTGGCTTTGCTCGCGCCTGGTGTAGACGCCGGTCTGCACCTGTACGGGTCTTTTTTGCTGACAAAAGGGTTGCTGCCCTACACGCATCTTTGGAACAATAAACCCTTTCTGATCTACGTGATCGGCCTGGCGGGCTTTATCGTCCGGGGGAATCCCTTTCTGGGCGCTCGTTTCCTGGAGCTCGCCGTGCTGGGGCTGGACTGCTGGCTCCTGGCGGGCATCGTCCGTGCTTTTGGCCGTCCACGGCCCGCATGGTACATCTCGGTGTTTTTGGTGTTGTACCTGCTGAGCTGGGACCAGGGCTTTCTGACCGAGACCTTTGTGCTTCCGTTGACGCTCTGGTATGCGCGCGCCTTTGCGCGCAAAAGCGCGCGTACGGTTTGGATCGGCGGCGCCGCCCTCGTGCTCGCCTGTCTGCTCAAGCAAAACGGCGCGGTTATTATTGCGGGGATCGCATTTCTGGATATAATCACCGCCGATGCCCCCGACCGCAAGGCGCTGGGATACGTTGGTATCTTTCTCGCGGGGATGGCACTGACGGCGCTCTTGTTGTGGTCGCTGGGGATCGGGCGGGAGTTCCTGGACCAGGTGTTCATCTACAATTCGGAAAGCGCCGCGAGGCCAGGGCCGGGGCGCTGGTTGCGCGTCCAGCTTATGCAGAACAGCTTTCTTGCGTATCATGGCGTTTCGCTGCTGCTCGTGCTTAACGCGTGGATGGCGTGGATCGCGCTGCGGGCGCTCGCGCGCTGGGTCGCCGGCCGGGGCCGCGCGCAAGGCGGCCCGGACGAAAGCGGCGCCCGCCAATGGCCCGACCGCATGCAAACCGCCTGCGCGGCAATTTACCTCGCCGCCTATCCGCTGGTCTACCTTTCTGGAAAGACCTATGCCCATTACTTCCTTTTCCTCCTCCTGCCAACGACCTTGATCCTCGGCGACCTGGTGATAAAATACCGCCTCGCGCGGATGGCGATGCTCGCCGCACTGGCCTGGGCGGTCAACGCCAACATCGGTGCGATCCCGCAAAACAGGGCCGTAAGCAAAGACATGAACGGCATCGCCGAAAGGATAAAATCCACGACAAGCGACACGACCCCCATCGTCCTGGCCGGCTTCGGCAATCAATACCTCTACATCCTGTCCGACCGGCTGTGCTCTACCCGGTTCCTCGTGCCGCTGCAGGAGAATGCGGGATATTCAAAAGAGTACCGGAACACCCTCGACACCGAAATGCAAGGGCATCCACCCGCCTGCATCGTCCTTATAAAAAACAATTACCGGGGCCTGGACCCCGGTAATTACTACACAAAACTTATTACAGAACGATTGAACGACTATCGGTTGGACACGGAGAACGGTTCGTTTGCGCTCTTTTGTTCGAAGGTCCCGTTGGAATCCACGAGCAAGGTGCCTTGAACATATTTTTCGCCGTGCTGGGATTCGTCCAGACCCACGAGCTCTTCCTGGCGGGTGACACGCAGGGGCGACAGCACGTTGATGAGTTTGAAGATGAGGTAGGATACCGTAAAGCTGTAGCCGACGACGATACCCAGTCCTTTGAGCTGGGTGAGGAAAAGGGCGGTGTCTCCGTACCAAAGTCCGTTGGCGCCGGAGGGATTGAGCACCTTGCTGGCAAAAACACCCGTAAGGATCATCCCTACGATACCCCCCAGACCATGACAGGGGAATACGTCGAGGGTGTCGTCTACGCCCGTCTTTGACTTCGCATGAGCGGCGAGGTTAGAAATCAGCGCGGCGGTAAGACCGATGACCAGGCTTTGGGGAACGCCTACATAACCGGCGGCGGGGGTGATGGCTACGAGGCCGACGACGGCGCCGATACAAAAGCCGAGGGCGGACGGTTTTTTACCGCGAACGACGTCGAACAGCATCCAGGCCACACCGGCAGAGGCAGCCGCGGTATTGGTGGCGGCAAAGGCGCCTACGGCCAGGTCATTCGCCGCGAGGGCGGAACCGGCGTTAAAACCAAACCAGCCGAACCACAGGAGGCCTGTCCCCAGGACGACATAAGGAATGTTGGCGGGGTGCGTGACCTCGGAATTGCGCCGTTTCAAGGCGAGGGCACCCGCCAGGGCCGCACAACCGGCGGAAATGTGGACGACCGTACCACCGGCAAAGTCCAGCACACCCAGCTTATACAGGAAGCCGTCCGGATGCCAGGTCCAGTGGGCGATCGGGGCGTACACCAACAGGCTAAACAAGGCGATGAATAATATATAGGCGTTAAACCGGATCCGCTCGGCCACCGCACCGACCACCAGGGCCGGGGTAATGACGGCGAACTTCAACTGAAAAAGGGCAAACAAAAGCAAAGGAATGGTCGCACCACCCGTCCAGGGCGCGCTACTGTTCACACCGGAGAAAAACGGGTAGGTCAACGGGCTGCCGATAAAACCGCCCATGCTTTTGCCAAACGCCAGGCTAAAGCCGATCACGACCCAGATGACGGTGACGACACCGGTGGCGATAAAGCTTTTGATCATCGTGGACAGGACGTTGCGCCGGTTGACCATCCCTCCGTAAAAGAAGGCGAGACCCGGGGTCATCAGGAAAACCAGGGCAGTGGCCACGAGCACCCATGTGATGTCCGCTCCATTATAAACGGACCCGCCTTTGAAGTTGGCGAGGGTGGGGGTGAAGAGGCTGGCGAGACATACGACGACCAACACAGCAAAAGGAGCAATTCGTTTGAAAAGGGACATTTCCATAGCCGTAATCGAACAAGTTAGTATTAAATAAAATATATTATCGCAGTACAATTTTACAAAGAATTGCCGATTTATGTTACATGTGTAATGTATATAATTAATATTTATTCGTTTGATGATAAAATAAAAATGGGACCCTCCATTAGATTTTATCTAAGAAAGATCCCTTTTCAAGGTCGAACGCCACTAAAATGTGCAAAAATTAGATTATCGCCCGAAGAACTTATTGATCGCTTCTACGCGGTTGTTGACGTGGAGCTTTTCGTAAATATGGTAGACGTGCTTGCGGACCGTTTCGGGGCTAATGAAGAGAGACAGCGATATTTCCTTATATATCATTCCCTTGGCAAGCATTTCGAGGATTTCCATTTCCCGTCGGGACAAAGAGTCGAGCCGGTCGCTTTCTTCGTAGGCGCCGCCCGGGAGGGCGGCTTTGCCCTGGCCCTGGAAGGCAGCCACTACCTTCCGGGCGATCTGGCTGCTCATGGGGGAACCTCCCTCGTTCAGTTCCCGGATCGCTTCCAGGAGCTTGTCGGGGGTGGTCTTTTTTAAGACATACCCGCTCGCCCCCGCACGGAGGGCTTCGAAGATCTTGGCGTCGTCTTCATACACGGTACACATCATAAAGAGCATTTCCGGGTACCGGCGTTTGAGGATGCGGACACATTCGATCCCGTCCACACCGCCCAGGTGAATGTCCATCAGGACAACTTGCGGAACGGTTATGGGAATGCCCACCAGGGCGTCTTCACCGGAGCTATACGAAGCGGCCCATTCAAATCCACCCGACAGTTGCAGGATCTGTTCAAGCGCCTGGCGTATGTCCCTGTTGTCTTCGACAATACAAACACGGATGGGCATCATGAGGCGAAGGTGGGGAATTTTGCGCGGAACTGCAATACCGCAAACCGGGTACGATCACCGGGGCACGTACACCATGTACTTCTCTGCGAACCAGGGTTCGGTAAAGAGCGTGGACAACTCCCAGACGTGCGGCCGGAGCCCGCTGCGCGCGATCTCATCGGTCAGGTCTCCTCCCTTGAGGCATACAAGACCATTTTTGTGCGGGCTGCCGGGAAGGTGTTGATTCCGAAGCAACGGCCGTCCCCAGGTCCAAAGATCCAGGAGGGGCGCCACCGCCCGGCTGACGGCAAAGTCAAAGGCGCCCTTGGGGAGCGATTCGGCCCGGGCATGATAGGTGCGAACGTTGGTGAGGCCGAGGGCCTTGACCGCTTCTTCCACCACCTTTATTTTCTTACCGATGCTGTCCACGAGGTGAAAGGTCGCTTCGGGAAAAAATATGGCCAGGGGTATACCGGGGAAACCGCCGCCCGTTCCGATGTCGACGATTTGAGCGCCGGCGGGAAAGACAAACCCGGTGGCGATCGCCAGGGAGTGGAGGACGTGGCGTTCGTACAGGCTGTCGATATCCCTGCGGGAAATGACGTTGATGCGCTCGTTCCACTCCCGGTAGACCGCATCGAGCTGTGTCCACTGCCGGAGCTGCTGGGGCGTGAACTCGCCAAAATAGCGCTGAATTATTTCCACTTGTTGGAGGGGCGTTTCCATACTGCCGGGGCAAAGATCACATAATATATGAATTGCCAAAGATCCAGCAGGGGAAACCACCAAAAAAGATCCTTTTCCCGGAGTGTACGCATGGCTTGATAAAAGATCACGGCCTGGAGGAGGAAGCGCAGACCGAAGACGGGCCATATATACCAGGACCAGGGCGCGGGCGTGACCAGCAGGCTGAGCAACAGCAGCGGATACACCAGGAAATGGGTGCCGCTGTACAGCCCCAGCAGGAATTTGTGGACGGGTTTATAATACCGGCTGGTGGTAAAGTGCCGTTGCTTCTGACGCAGCCATTCGGCCCAGGTGGCTTTCGGGGGGGAATAAACGAAGCTGGACGCGTCCAGGACAATACGGGTGTTCCGGGCGTTGGCGACGGCGTTTATAAAAAGGTCGTCGTCCCCGCTGGGGATTTGATTATGGCCTGCAAAACCTTTGTTCCGGAAAAAAAGATCCTTTTTGTAAGACAGATTCCGGCCGACCCCCATATAGGGTAAGCCCGCCTGGGCATAGGAAAAATATTGTAAAGCCGTATGAAAGGTCTCGAACCGGATGATCCGGTTGAGGAGGCCGGGCTTCTTTTCATAAGGGCCATACCCCAGCACGACTTCAGTGCCGGGATGATAGGCATTTTGAAAACTGCGGACCCATTCCCTGGAGGCCGGGGTACAGTCGGCGTCCGTCAGGACGAGGGTATCGTACCTGGCGGTTTTGATCCCCACGGACAGGGGGAATTTCTTGCCGATGATGAGCTGGGCCTCCTGGTGGAGCTCTACGGGTTTGAGCCGGGGATAGTCGGAGGTAAACCGTTCCAGCACGAACTTGGTATCGTCAAAGGAATTGTCGTTGATCACCAGGACCTCGTGCTCCAAGGGATAATCCTGCTCCAGGACGGAGGGGAGGCGTTCCGAAAGGTTGCGCGACTCGTCCCTCGCGCAGATGATCACGGAGACGGGTAGGGTTTCGCCGGCTCCTTCGGAAGGTTCTTTGTGAAATGCAACCCTGGAAAAGAAAAACAAATAGTAAAAGACCTGTATCGCAATGATCGCGCAAAAGAGGTAGAAAGCACAGAGGGGGATAATCGGATTCATCCGGGCATAATGATTTTAAAAGGACGGATGCAACCTTACGGTTTCATACGGAACAAAAATACGAATTTCGCCCAATGGAATTGACATTCGCTATCGAAGGCACCGACCCGGGCACGGCCGCCCGTGCGGGGCGCATCCGGACGGACCATGGGGAGATCGAGACGCCTATATTTATGCCGGTAGGCACGGTGGGCAGCGTAAAGGCCGTCACCCAGCAACAGCTTCAATCGGACGTAAACGCCCAAATCATCCTCGGCAATACGTACCACCTCTACCTCCGCCCGGGGACCGGTGTTCTTTCCAAAGCGGGCGGGCTTCACCGTTTTAACGGCTGGCCCCGGCCCATCCTCACCGACAGCGGCGGCTACCAGGTTTTTTCCCTGGCGGAAAACCGGAAGATCACTGAAGAAGGTGTGGTCTTTCAAAGTCATATCGACGGGAGCCGCCACCTGTTCAGCCCCGAGGGCGTCATGGACATCCAGCGCGCCATCGGCGCGGACATCATCATGGCGTTTGACGAGTGCCCACCCTATCCCGCGGAATACCGGTACGTGCGCCAGTCCATGGACCTGACCCACCGCTGGCTGGACCGTTGTATCGCCCGCCTGGCCGACACCCCGGACGCCTATGGGTATACGCAAAACCTGTTTCCCATCGTCCAGGGAGGAACCTTTGCGGACCTTAGAAAAGCCTCCAGCGAATACATTGCTTCCCGCGGCGCCGCAGGCAACGCCATCGGGGGACTGAGTGTGGGAGAGCCGGAGGAGCAGATGTACGAGATGTGCGGTCTTTGTTGCTCCTTCCTTCCGGCGGACAAACCGCGCTACCTTATGGGCGTGGGCACCCCCTGGAACATCCTGGAGTCCATTGCCCTGGGGGTGGATATGTTCGACTGTGTGATGCCCACCCGCAACGGCCGCAACGGGATGCTGTTTACGACCGAAGGCGTGATCAATATCCGGAACAAAAAATGGGCGGACGACTTCTCCCCCGTCGATCCCGGTCTGACGGACTCCCCGGCCAGCGCCTACAGCAAGGCCTACCTGCGGCACCTGTTCGTGGCAGGCGAGATCCTCGGGCTGACCCTGGCCAGCCTGCAAAACTTAACGTTTTATTTGCACCTCGTCCGCGAGGCGCGGGTACACATCCTGGCGGGGGACTTTGCGGCCTGGAAGGCAGCCATTCTGCCACGGATCAAGCAGCGGTTGTAATTTTCGACTACATTTGGGGCGGCATGAAAAAGATCGATTGGTACATCCTGAAAAAGTTCCTGAGTACTTTTTTCTTTGCGATCCTGATGTTCACCGTTATCTCCGTGGTGGTGGACATCAGCGAGAAGACGGATGACTTCGTGCGGTCGAACCTGAGCTTTCGTCAGATCGTCATGCAGTACTACATCGGCTTCATTCCTTATATCATCGCCTTTCTTTTCCCGCTGTTTGTTTTCCTGGCGGTGATCTTTTTTGCCTCGAAGATGGCGGCCCGGACCGAAGTGATTGCCATCCTGAGCAGCGGGGTGAGCTTCCGGCGCTACCTGCGGGCCTTTGTCGTGGGCGGGGTTTTCTTAGGATCGATCCTTTGGTGGGCGGACCGCTTTATCGTCCCCAAGGCCAACCAGATCCGGACGGACTTCCAGGCCAAATACGTGGACACCGATCCCTATAACCCTTCCCAGGCCCAGCTCAACCGGATCCATTTCCGGATCGATCCCGTGACGTATGCCGGGATGGCGTTTTACGACACCCTGCGTAAAACCGGGTCCCAGTTCTATATGTACCGGCTGAACGATTCCGACAAACTGGTCTACAACCTCCGCGCGGAGGGGATCTCCTGGGATACGGCCACCAAAAAGTGGCGGCTGGACAACCTCATCGAACGAAAGATCAACGGGCTACACGAGACCGTGAGCATGGACATCCAAAGAAAGGTCGACCTGCACCTGGCCCCCTCCGAGCTCAACAACGACTTTTACATACAGGACAAACTCACAACTCCCCAACTGGACGTGTATATCAAACGCGAAAAGCTCCGGGGCGCGGAAGGGGTGAATACCCTGGAGGTAGAGCGCTACCGGCGGGACGCCACCCCGGTGGCCGTTTTCCTGCTGACCATGATCGGGGCCTGTATCGCCAGCCGGAAGATCCGGGGAGGAAGCGGGGTCCACCTGGCGCTGGGCATTTTTATCAGCGCGGTCTACATCATCGCCAACCAGTTCTCCACCGTTTTTTCCACCAAAGGACACCTGCCCCCCTTCTGGGCGGCCTGGATACCCAATATTATCTTTTTGTTTGTCGCCTGGGGTTTGTACCGCAAGGCGCCGAAATAGTTTTGGCCGCCGACCCGATCGGCGTAACTTTAGCCATCCAAAAATCAATTTATCATGGCCACAGTCAAAGAAAGGTTCAAGGAAGTAGCGGACAAGGCGAATGCGGACACCAAGGAATTGCTAAAAGAGCACGGCGGTAAAAAGATCGGGGAAGTGACCCTTTCGCAGATCTACCAGGGGATGCGTGGGATGACCGGGCTAGTGAGCGAGACCTCCCTGCTCGACGCCAACGAAGGCATCCGTTTCCGTGGCTATTCCATTCCCGAGCTGCAACAACGACTGCCCCATGCCCCCGGGGGCAAAGAACCTTTGCCCGAAGGCCTGTTTCACCTGATGCTGATCGGTGAGCTGCCCACGGAAGACGACGTGACCACCGTAAGCAACGCCTGGGCCCGGCGCAGCCACGTACCGACCCATGTATTTGCGGCCATCGACGCCCTCCCCGTCACCGCCCACCCGATGACACAGTTTGTCTGCGGGATCATGGCCCTCCAGACGGAAAGCAACTTTGCCAAGGCCTACGCCAAAGGGCTCAATAAAAAAGACTACTGGGAATACGTATTGGACGACGCCATGGACCTCATCGCCCGCCTGCCGCGTATCGCCGCTTATATCTACCGCCGCAAGTACAAGAACGGGGACCACATCCAACCCAACGGTCTCCTCGACTGGGCGGGGAACCTGGCCCACATGCTGGGATACGAAGACGAAGGTTTCAAGGAGCTGATGCGTTTGTACATGACCATCCACGCCGACCACGAAGGCGGAAACGTCTCCGCTCATACGGTGCACCTGGTGGGTTCCGCCCTCAGCGACCCCTACCTCAGCTTTGCCGCCGGTATGAACGGCCTGGCCGGACCCCTGCACGGGCTCGCCAACCAGGAAGTGATCAAGTGGATCATGGAGCTGCGCGAGGAGCTGGGTGTCGAGCTGCCCACCAAACAACAGATCGACGCCTACGTCCGCAAAACCCTCACCGAGGGGAAGGTTGTTCCCGGTTACGGACACGCCGTCCTGCGCAAGACGGACCCCCGTTTTACGGCCCAGATGGAGTTTGCCAAAAAACACATGCCGGACGATCCCCTGGTCAACACCGTTTGGAACATCTACGACACGGTGCCGGGTATCCTCAAGGAATTGGGGAAGGTCAAAAATCCCTGGCCCAACGTCGACGCCCACAGCGGCGCCCTGCTGGTCCACTACGGCCTGGTGGAATACGAATTTTACACCGTCCTTTTCGGGGTCAGCCGGGCCCTGGGCGTGCTCGCCAGCCTTTGCTGGGACCGCGCGCTGAATTTCCCGCTCGAACGTCCCAAGTCGGTCACCACGGACTCCGTCCACAAGTGGCTGAAGGGCGAGGGGGAGATCTGGGGCGAATAAACCGCTCGTCTTATGTGGTGGCTTTTTGCGTTACTCTCCGCTTTCTTCGCCGCGCTCACCGCCCTCTTCGCCAAGATGGGTGTCAAAGGCATCGACTCGGACCTGGCCACCGCCATACGAACGCTGGTCATCCTCTTTATCGCCTGGGGCATCGTTGTCTACAAAGGTGTGGGCCGCGAAGCCGCGTCCCTGACCCGGGAGAACTGGATCTTTCTCGTCCTGTCGGGCTGCGCCACCGGTCTCTCCTGGATCTTTTATTTCCGCGCTCTTCAACTGGGGAGGGTTTCCCAGGTGGCGCCCGTCGACAAGCTCAGCGTGGCGATCGCCATCCTCCTGTCGGTCATCTTCCTGAAAGATGTCCTGACCTGGAAAACGGCGATCGGCGCCGGCCTTATTATTGGGGGGACGTTTGTGTTGATATTATAAGGGCGCCGCCGCAACTCATAGGGAAACGCCTATACCTATGCCCGTATTGATGGAACTCCTCGGCCCCGTCAGGGTCGACTCATTGACGGTTCTTTTATACTTCGCCGTTACAATATCGCCCGTTGCCGTCAGGTACCACCTCTTGGTAAGGTTATATTGTACACCCACGCCCGTCTGAAACGTAAACGGCGCATCGCCGAACCCCTGGTATTCGTTCGATCCGGACCACTGGGCTCCGCCCAGGATACGGGCCGTAAAGGCCCATTTCTGCTGGTCGCCAGGGAACCAGCGGAAAGAGGGTCCCACCATCACCCGCCACGAGGAATAGGACGAGTAATTGGTGGGCGGATAGAGCTGGCCGTTGTCAAACCCGTTGTCCTGGTGCCCCACCAGGAAGGACAGGTTGATGCCCGTAATGATCTTGTAGTTGACCTGGACTTGTGCATCCCAGCCTGTCAGCGCGTATTGGCTGTTGGCGTTCGTCGTACTCGTTTTGGCAAAACTCCCAAAGGGGATTGCCGGTCCCGCGGATACGGATACGTCCCAGCGCCCGGTTTGCGTTTGTGCGGCGGCGCCTAAAGAGAAAAGAAGAATGGGTACAAAAAGAAAGTGCCTCATGAAAACGTATTTTGGTTTGCAGCGGCCAAAATACTAGCATTGTCCACTCGCCCTTTGTACAAATTTGTTAAGGTCGGTGAACGGGCGCTGGTAACCGGTGAAACTCAAAGGTATACCCCGAGACCAAGGTCGATATTGATCGAATTCCGCGGACGAATGGTTGACCCTTCCGGGATTTCCCCCCAGGGGCCAATGCAAGGAAGGTCCCACCAGGAAACGCCAGGATTCGTAGGAAGGAGAAGGATACGAGGCCGCAAAGAAGGAAGAGGGGGAATAAAAATAGTTTCATAGCAACGTTTATAATGTGTAACCCAGCCCCACGGCGGTGTTCAGACTGCTGAAAGTAAACGGCCTGTCGGAGACGACAGGTGGCACCTCGTTAGAAATGACCGGCACTCGAAATCGCGACTGGACAAAGTCCGCCGACCCAAGGAGAAACCAATGTTTGACGAGCTTATACCGTAGCTCCAGGCCGCCACCCCAGGCGAAAGAACTTCGCACCGAATAGCCCTCCGGTTCTTTAAAATGCACCAGCCCGGCCAGGGCCCTTGTTTTTAGCGCCCACCGCCCGCCCAGGTGAACCCCGTAGGAAGGGCCGGCCAGGAACCTCCAGGTGTCATAATGGGTGCCGGGCATCCAAGCGTCCTCATTGCGTTGGTACCCGCCGAGCATATCCAACCCAAATCCATGGAACGCCCCAAAGCTGGCCTCCCCCTGGTAGTTCCAACCGGTTTTTGCGTTTGCGGAGCTGGAAGCAGGCATCAGGTGTGCAAATGTACCCATAGGAAATGCACCGCCGGAGGAAAGGGCGAGGCTCCATTTTTGTGCAGAGGCCCCCAACGACAATAATGTTGTCACACAGAGTAAAAATAGTTTCATGGCTCTTTTTTTACAGTGAATACCCCAGCCCCACGGCTGTACTGACAGAGTTATACGCGTAATGCACCCGGCTGCTAAAAAACAGGGCGTTGTTGGCATAGATGGTTTCCTGGTGACGGTAATCTGCTTCCAGGTAGTCCGCGGTCGCCTGGATAAACCAGCGTTTATGCAAGGCATACCGCGCGCCCAGACCGCCCCCCCAGGTAAAAGGGGTGGGTCGCGGTCCTTCCAGGGGTGTCAGACGTTCTACCCCGGCCAGGGCCCGGGCCGTGAGGGCCCAGTCGCTGGTGAGCGGAAGCTGGTATACCGGTCCCGCCAGCAGCTTCCAAAACTGGTAGTACTCACCCCTGGAAGAAGAGGGCACCCACCCGTCGCCATTGTGTTGGTAACCGGCAAGGACGCTCATCCCCCAGCGACGGTACACCCGGTACGTGGTTTGGGCCTGGATGTCCAGACCCGTGCTGGCGTTCCCGCTGACGATGTCCGGGTCGGCCTTTGAAAAATTGCCGGTGGGAAAAGCGGGGCCTGCCGAAAGGGCAACACTCCATTTTTGTGCAGATGCTCCCGACGACAATAACATTGTCACGAAGAGTAGAAATGGTTTCATGGCTATACTTTGAGGTGAGTCAAAATACAGCGATCCCCAGGCATTGTCCATACCCGGGCACGTATAGTTTTGTTAATTCTGTTACTTTTGGTCGGCGTCCTCTCCTTGTAGTTCGTCCTCCTTCTTTTCCCGCCGGAGGTGTACCTGCGGATTGTCTTCGGTGCCGGTGATGGTCATCGGGATGCCGATGATTCCTAAGGGTGGCAGTCCCAACCGGAACTGGAGGTTGAGCTTCCCGTCCAGACCGACCTGTCCTTCAAAACGGGGACGGAAGCCCAGCACGCGCATGCGGGTGCGTTCGATGGTGATGATGTTGCGGGCTATGGTGGACTTGATCGCCACCTTGCTCAGGTGGGGGTTGTTGACGCTGTCCTTGCCCGTGGCCTTACTCACCGCGCCGAAAATCTTTAGTCCATGTACTTTGACGTCGGCGATCGACAAGGTGCCGCCGCCCGTGAGGGAGGGCAGGATGGGATGCATATTGGCGTCAAGGTCGCCCCCGATCTGGTAGTCGAGAGATACGATCCCGTCCGCTTTGGACGCGGAAGTGGCCAGGTCATGGAACAGCTTGACTTCGTTGTAAGCCCGGCGGATGTTAAAGTTCTGGGCGTTGATGTGGTAAGTAAAAAACGCCCGCTGTGGATTTTTGCTACCATAGGTAGCGTCCATGGTGACGGGCGCGCCGATCAGGGTAAAGGCCAGTTGTTGCAGGTTGACCTTGCCACTGTCGATGCGGACGGCGCCCTTACAACTGTCGAGGGTGAGGCCGTTGTAGCGGACCTGGCCGATGTGGGCGTCGAGGGCGAGGGAGAGGTTGCCGGGGACGAGGACGACGCCGGTGGAGCCCGAAGGGGCCGCGCCCGACTTCGCGTCCGAAGCGCCGGTGGCGCTGCCCGCCGAAGATGCCGGAACGGGCGTCGGCGTCGCCCCTTTGTAGGCCATCAGCTCATCGACCACCACCAACGGACTCTTCAGCGTAAACTGCCCGCTCAGCGGCGCGTTAGGCTGCGTCGCATACGCCACGAGATTGGACAGATACCCATCCAGAGAGAACTTGCTGCTGCCGTAGGAAGCCTTAAACCGGTCAAACCACATCTTCTCCTGGTCAAACCGGAAAAGCCCGGTTTGGATATTAAGCGGTTTAGGGAACATGTCGGAGGTGAACGAGATCTGCTCCAGCTCCATGGTGCCGGAATTGTTCAAACGGTCGTAGTGTCCTGCGCTGGCGTCGCTTTGAAGGCCTTTGAGCGAAAGGTTGGTGCGGATAAGCCCCTTGACGTCCATGCCGGGCCGGGCAAAGACCTGGTATAGTTTGCCCAGGTCGATGACGCCGTTGGACTGTACCGAATAGCGCAGGTTGTCGAAATCGGAGAGGTTAGCCTTTAGCGTAAAGGGCTGGTCCTCGAACCGGAACGACACCGGTGTGAGCCGGACCTGGAGGGAGTGCATCGTACCGGTGGTGTTGATCACCACGGCGCTGACCTGGATGTTGTCGATGGGGTGGGGATAATACTTTGTTTGCACGCGGCCGTCCGCAAGGTCCAGGTGGGCGGTGGTCACCGGGAAAAGGTGGTGCCCGGGGTCATAGGTCCCGTGGACCGTTACGTCGGTAGAAAGGTTGCCCGCCAGTTCGAGGCTGTCCAGGGGATAGAACTGCGGAATGTCCGACAAGTGAAGGACGCTATGAAGCCCCCCATCGAGCGCAAGTGCCCCCGATGCGTAGTTCGCCTTCAACCGGCCGTCCAACACATCACTTAGCACCCGGGCGCGCAGGCTGTCCAAACCCAGGTGCATGTCGCGGTAGTTATGCGTCGGGCAATCGGCAGACAGCCGGAGGGCGATCCCCTCGACGGCCTTTGGTAAACGAGCGTATTTGAAAGATCCGTCGTCCAGGGCGGCGTTCAAGCGGAACGACGGAATGCTCGTCACCACGGTGTCGAGCTCCCGCAGCCCTTTACGGACAACCTTCGTGGCGTACTGCCCGTCTGCATCGAGGGCCAGGGTCAGCCGCCCTTTGAGGTCATAGGGCGCGAGACCAAAGGCCCGGTCCCAGTCCCCCAGGTCCATGGACGTGCGGACATGCGCAAAGAGGCTGGGGGCGTTGAGGCCCTTTAGTCGAAGCACGGACGAAAAATACCCCTGGCCCAGCGTGAAATACAACGAGTCGATATGGACAAAGAAACTGTCGGGGTTGAGCCCGGGGATCTTCGAGTCCAGGTTGAGAAAAACGTGTTCGATGGGTTTGGGCGCCTTGTTGTTGTTGACATAACCGTTCCGGACGGTCATGTGGAAATCGAGGTCGGGCATCGCGCCCGTCTTGGAATTGTACTTGCCCGTGAGGGAGGCGCCCATGGTGGCGTCGCCCCGGAGGTCGGTACTGTCCAGCCAGCCTGCGTATTCGGGGGGCAGCGCGGTAAAGATGTCGTGGAGGTTGGTCGCGTTTGAATTGAGCTGGAAGTCCATGCTGTAGCCTTCCTGGAGAAAGTCAAAGCGCCCCTTGAGCTGGACCGGGAGGCTGTTAATGCGCAGGTCGTTTTTCTCGAAGATGAACGACAGTGACTTGGTGTTGATCCGGGTCACCAGGTCGGCGCCCAGCCGCTTGGAACCGATATAGTGCTGTTTGTTATAGTCGAGGTCGAAGGTATCTACCTGGATGTTGGACTCCAGGTCGAAAATGTCCTGGGCCAGGTTGCCCTTGCCCAGGTAGTTGAGGTTGTCGCAGGTGATGAGCAAAGGGATGGACCGGTCGTCATAGACGAGGTCGGTGCCGTCGAGTTGTATCCGCTGGATCTTGAGCGAGGCGCCGCTGGTATCGCTGCTGGAAGCGGCCTTCGTGGTCGTATCGGATTTATAGACGTTATAGTTGGCCTCGCCCTTTTCATTAATAAGGACGTGGATATTCCCTTTCGTCAGGTAAATCTCGTTGATGTCTATGCTTTTGGAGAAAACAGAAGCAAGGTTGACCCCGAGCGCCACCTGGTCGGCGGCCACCAGGGTATCGTTTTGAAAAGGGGCCGACCCTTTCAGGGAAAAGTCATACAGCGTCAGGGTAAGGGAGGGAAAATGATTGAAAAACGACAACCTCGCCTTGGAGAAATTCAGCTCGCCGACGATGGCATGGGAGGCCCAGGCTTTTATTTTTGTCGACACAAAACCGGGGAAAAGGACCGGTAAAAAGAACATCAGAACGAGCAGGCTGCCAATGGAGATGCCCGTTATTTTCAGCGCCTTAATAAGTATTTTTTTCATAAGTCGTGCGTTAGCCCTGCTCCGCCTTTAGCGCGCGCAACATGCCCGAATAACCCAGGGATCGTGATAAAGCGTTGACGGCCTGCGCAATCCGCTTGACTCGCGTAGGTTCCGTTTTGGCGCTGTCGATCCATTTGCTAAAATAGCGCTGGTGGCCGGGGGGAAGCGTTTTGAAAAAGGCGAGGGCCTTTGGTTCGTCCTGCAAAGATTCCATTAAATCCGCGCAAATCACAAAAGGTTTTTCATCCAATTCGAGCCGGACGCTGAGGGTAGCTCCCTTTTGTTTGCGCACCGCCTTGCGCATCTGGGCGTTGATGGCGATGATAAATTCCCCCTCTCCCATGGGAATGAGGGCGACCCCTTCGATCGGATGCTCGTCCAGGAAGCCTTTTACCCGGAAACTGGTTTTTCGGCCGGGTTGCAGTTTGGCGCTGGCGGCGGCCGGAACCCGGATATAGCGCCAACCCGTTTTCTCCCCCATGTCCTGAAACTGCTCGATGACGGCCTTAAAGGTGATCATAGGCGCTAAAAATGGGCATTTTTTTCCATTTTGAAAAACCATACCGAATTGGAAGGCCCGGCAAGGCGCTAACGGCCGTTTGACGGGCCCGGACGCCAGGGGCGGACCCACGCCCGCCGGGGCTTTTGGCTGCTGTCGGCCGGAGGGGGCCACCCCGGCACCCGTTTTGGCAATCAAGGATACCGTGTCATTAAATCACGTTAATGTTATGATGGCTGTCCTCTTACTCCTCCTGGGGTTGATTTGTTTCTACCTCTTCTTCGTATCGATTGATTACTTCGAAAAAATCTAGACTCATGATCCTCACCCTTTTTATCCTCTCCATTGCGGTGTTTTTATACCTGTTGTACGTACTGGTAAAACCGGAAAAATTCTAAAAAATGAACACAGAAATTGCAGGTATCATCGCCACTTTCCTCGCCGCCGTCCTCCTGGCGTATCCCCTGGGACGGTACATCGCCAAGGTTTTTGCGGGCGAAAGGACCCTTCTTGACTTTTTTAGCCCCGTGGAACGCTTCATCTACAAGGTCTGCGGGATCGACCCACATAAAAAGATGGACTGGAAGGAATTCCTAAAGGCCATGCTCACCATCAACCTCGTTTGGTTCGTATATGCCTTTTTTATGTTCCTTTTCCAGTCCCACCTTCCCTTCAACCCGGACGGGAACCCGGACATGACGCCGGACCTCAGTTTTAATACGGCAATCAGCTTCGTGGTGAACTGTAACCTCCAGGACTATTCGGGGGAAACCGGGGTCACCTACCTCACCCAGCTTTTTGTCATCACCTTCCTCCAGTTTGTCAGCGCGGCCGTCGGGATCGCCTGCCTGGTGGGTGTGTTTAACGCCCTCCGGGAAAAGACCACGAACAACCTCGGGAACTTCTGGGTCCTCCTGGTCAAGACCACCACGCGCATCCTGATTCCCCTGTGTGTCGTCGTTGCCGTGCTCCTGGCCTTTAACGGGACGCCCACCAGTTTTGACGGGAAGGATACGATCACGACCGTCCAGGGGGATACCGTCCAGGTCTCCCGCGGCCCGGCGGCCGGGATGATCGCCATCAAACACATCGGCACCAACGGCGGGGGCTGGTACGGGGCCAACTCCGCACACCCCCTCGAAAACCCCAACTATTTCACCAATATGCTGGAAATGGTCGCCCAGTTGATCATTCCGCTGGCCATGGTGTTTGCCCTCGGCTTCTATATCCGCCGGAAGAAATTCGCCTATGTCATTTTCGGGGTGATGACCGTGGGAACCCTTTGTTTACTCATACCCACCGTGATCACCGAAATCCACGGCAACCCGCTCATCGCCCACCTGGGGATCGCCCAGCCGGGCGGGGCCACGGAGGGTAAGGAGGTCCGCTTCGGCGCGGCCGCCTCGGGTTTCTGGAGCATCATCACGACGATCATCTCGACCGGTTCGGTCAACTCCATGCACGACAGCTCCATGGCGCTGTCCGGCCTGATGCAGATCCTGGCAATGCTCGTCAACGCCTTCTACGGCGGTTGCGGGGTCGGGCTCCTTAACTATTACATCTACATCATCATCACCGTATTTATTGCGGGGCTGATGGTCGGCCGTACGCCGGAGTTCCTGGGCCACAAGGTCGAAGCCCGCGAGGTCAAAATCGCCGCCCTTGTCACGCTGCTCAGCGCCTTTATCATCAAGGTGGGGACGGCGCTGGCGGCGTACTACAACGTCCACCATCCCAACGTCAACTGGGCCACAAAGCCCTCGGCCTGGCTGGGCAACCCGGGCTACCACGGGTTCACCGAAATGCTCTACCAGTACACGTCCAGCAACGCCAACAACGGCAGCGGGCTGGCGGGGCTGACGGCCAACAACCCTTTCTGGAACATCGGGACGGGGATCGCCATGATCCTCGGCCGGTTCCTGCCGATCATCGGACCGGTGGCCATCGCGGGGATATTGGCAAGGAAAAAATACGTACCCGAATCCGCAGGCACGCTTCGCGTCGACTCTTACACCTTCGGCGCCACCACGTTTGCCGTGATCATAATCATTACTGCGCTTTCGTACTTCCCGCCCCTGGCCCTCGGCCCGATCGCGGAATACCTGAGCATTAAATAATCGACCAGATGAAAAAATCTTCTGCATTATTCCCCCGTGAACTGGTGATCAGCGCCCTGAAGCAGTCCTTTGTCAAGCTCAACCCACGTGCCATGGCGAAGAACCCGGTGATGTTCACGGTATACATAGGCACCATGATCATGCTGGCCGTGTGTGTGTGGATCGGCATGGGCGAGCAAACGCAAGGGAGCCTGGCGTACAACATCGCTATTTTTGTTATCCTTTTTATCACCCTTTTATTCGCCAACTTCGCCGAAGCGATCGCCGAGGCCAGGGGCGCCGCCCAGGCCGACTCCTTGCGCAAGACACGGGAAGACACACCGGCCAAAAAGGTACTGGCCGTGGGCGAGATCTTCCTGAACGAGGTCAAGGTCGTTCCGTCCAGCCAGTTGCGCAAAGGCGATGTCTTTATCGCCGAAGCCGGTGACACCATCCCCATGGACGGAGAGATCATCGAGGGCCTCGCCACGATCGACGAAAGCGCCATCACCGGTGAATCCGCCCCCGTGATCCGGGAAGCGGGCGGAGACAAGTCCTCCGTCACCGGCGGGACCAAGGTCCTTAGCGACAAGGTCAAGGTGCGCGTCACCACCAACCCCGGGGAAAGCTTCCTGGACCAGATGATCGCCCTCGTCGAAGGCGCCAGCCGGCAAAAGACCCCCAACGAGATCGCGCTCACGATCCTGCTGGCGTGTTTCACGCTCATCTTTCTGATCGTGGTCGTCACCCTGAAACCCTTTGGGGACTACGCCGGTGCCCCTATCACGATCGCCGCTTTCGTATCCCTGTATGTCTGTCTGATTCCCACCACCATCGGCGGGTTGCTCAGCGCCATCGGCATCGCCGGGATGGACAGGGCCCTGCGTGCAAACGTCATCACCAAAAGCGGTAAGGCCGTGGAAACGGCGGGGGACCTGGATACCCTTTTGCTCGACAAAACGGGTACGATCACCATCGGGAACCGGAAGGCCACCCACTTCTGGCCCGCGCCCGGTATCCGCAAGGAAGCGTTTATCGAATCCTGCGTCCTGGCGTCTATGGCGGATGAAACCCCCGAAGGAAAGTCCATCCTGGAGCTGGCGACAAACGGTGGGATGCGGCTGCCCTCCGAAAACGGGGAAACCCGCTTTATCCCCTTCACCGCCGAAACCCGTTGCAGCGGTGTGGACCTGAACGGCGGCACACGCATCCGCAAAGGAGCTTACGACGCGATCAAGTATATCGTGGAAAAGAAAGGGAATGCCTTCCCCGACGAGACCCAGCTCAAAGTCAAGGAGATTGCCTCCAACGGGGGCACGCCCCTGGTCGTGAGCAAGGACGGCGCCACCCAGGGCGTCATCGAGCTCCAGGACATCATCAAACCGGGCATCCAGGAACGCTTCCAGCGGTTGCGGAAAATGGGTGTCAAGACCGTCATGGTGACCGGGGACAACCCGCTCACCGCGAAATACATCGCCGAGAAGGCCGGTGTCGACGACTTTATCGCCGAAGCCAAGCCCCAGGACAAGATGGACTATATCAAAAAAGAACAGCAAGGCGGCAAGCTGGTGGCCATGATGGGGGACGGGACCAACGACGCACCCGCCCTGGCCCAGGCGGACGTAGGCGTGGCGATGAACAGCGGTACCCAGGCCGCGAAAGAAGCCGGCAACATGGTGGACCTCGACAACGACCCCACCAAGCTCATCGAGATCGTGGAGATCGGCAAACAGCTCCTCATGACCCGGGGCACGCTGACGACCTTTTCGATCGCCAACGACGTCGCAAAGTATTTCGCGATCGTACCGGCCCTGTTTATCACGTCCATCCCGGCCCTGGCCGCGTTGAACATCATGGGCCTCAAAAGCCCCGAGAGCGCGATCCTGAGCGCCGTGATCTTCAACGCCCTCATCATCCCGATCCTGATCCCGCTCGCCCTCAGGGGGGTGGCCTACAAACCCATCGGCGCCAGCGCGCTCCTGAGGCGGAATATCCTGATCTATGGGATCGGCGGGATTGTCGCGCCGTTTATCGGAATAAAGCTGATCGATTTGATCCTTGCGCTGTTCATGTAATAAAGCAATTGAAATGAAAAAGTATATTTTGCCCGCCCTTAAATTGACCCTTTCGCTGATCATCCTCTGCGCGGTGATCTACCCGCTGTTCATCGCGGCCATCGGCCGGCTGACCCCGGGTCACGGACGCGGAAAGACCGTCACCGCCAACGGAAAGGTCGTGGGCTATGCCCTCCTCGGGCAGAAATTCACCGACGACAAATATTTCTGGAGCCGTCCGTCGGCCGTCGCTTATAACGCCGCGGGCAGCGGCGGGAGCAACAAGGGCCCATCCAACCCCGACTATATAAAAGACGTACAGGCGCATATCGACACTTTCCTGGTACACAACCCCGGTGTCGACAAAGCGCAGATCCCGGCCGAACTGGTGACCTATTCCGGTAGCGGGCTTGATCCCGACCTCTCGCCCGCGGCAGCGCTCATCCAGGTGAAGCGCGTCGCGTCCGTGCGTCACCTCCCCGAGGCCGCCGTTCACGCTCTGGTCGAAAGCCATGTCAAAGGCCCCTTTCTGGGTTTGTTCGGGCCTTCTACCGTAAACGTGCTCTCATTAAATCTTGCACTTGACACACTTAAACCATAATCGCTTATGAGGAAAACTACAAGCATTTTCGTTCTGACGGCAGCCCTGTGCGGAGGGCTGTATGCAAGCACTGCGTATGGACAAACAGGGCTCGCGGCCGCAGCCGCCCCTGTACAGGCCGCCCCGGTCAATGCGACCGCGGCGAATGACATCGCGGCTCCCGCCGCGCCGGCCAAACAGACTCCGGGGGGAGGTCTTTTGAGCTGGCTCCACGGACGCGCGATCAAAGACACGAACGGCATCCAGGTCGAGCAAAAAGCCAGCGATCCGTTTGCCTTCGGTGACTTCTCCTGGCTCAACGGGGCAAGCCGGAAGACGACGCCGCCGGCGTTCGACTCGAAGTATTTTACCGGGGACGTGACGTTCGACCTGAACTACACGCACTCGTACAACGCCCCCATCGACAACACCGTGGTGGGTTCCACCGCCCTGGCCCGGGACAACGAGCTCCAGCTCTCCTTTATGGGCGTCGGCGGGGACATCCATTATGAACACGTCCGCGGCCGGGTGATGATGCAGTTCGGTACCCGCTCCACCGTGGTGCCCCGTAACGACGGGAGCTCCTACAAGGGGCAGTACGACCTGCAGACGATCTACCGCTACATCAGCGAAGCCTACGCCGGTTACCACTGGGACACCTGGCACGGGATCAACCTGGACGCCGGTATCTTCATGTCGTACATCGGGTTGTTCTCGTACAACAACTTTGAAAACTGGGGGTACCAGCCGTCCTATACCTCGGACAACACGCCCTGGTTCTTCAACGGGCTCCGGTTGCAAACCTTCCCCACCGACAAGCTGAAGCTGGAGTTCTGGCTCATCAACGGCTGGCAAAGCTATGGCATGTTCAACCGCTCTCCGGGTATGGGTGTGTCTATCTATTACCGTCCGAAGGAAACCGTGGACTATGTGTTTAACGAATACTACGGCAAGGACGACGAGGGTGCCCCCGGGCGCTACCGCTTCCACTCCGACGACAGCTATGAACTTCGGTATGTCAACCGCAAAAAGGGCTTTATCACCAAGGCCGCTTTCTCCCTTACGGGTGACTTCGGTTTCGAGGACGGAGACGGCGTAACGCCTTTCGGCAAGCACGATTCAAAAGGGAATGTGCTTCCTGCCCAGAACTTTATCAGCGGGATGGTCTACAACCGTCTTTGGTTTGGCGAACAACAGAAGTTTGCCTGGACGATCGGCGGGGGCTATATGCACAACCCCGGCCAGTACCTGGTGCTCGCTCCCACGGGATATGCAGACACCGTTTACCAGGCCCAGACCGGCATCGGCTCTACCTTTAACGCCTGGGATGCGTCTACGTCCATTGACTTTATGCCCAACCAGAACCTGACGTTTAAGCTCGAATATGTACACCGGAAACTGGTTAATATCGGCGCGGCCCCCGGTACGACGCCCATGACCGGGTATTTTGCCGGCCATGGAGGCGTTACCGGCCCCACGGGGTACACCAACACCGGAAATTATACGTATACATCCAGTGGAGCATCGATCGCCCCGCCGCTGAACAGCCTGGGAGGATGGATGCCGGACCTCACGAATCATGAAAACAGGATTGTCCTGGCCCTATTGGTGAGGTTTTAATAGAGAGCAAACAACCGCCGCCGGTCCCCGTAAGGACTTGAGCGGCGGTCATTTTCAAACTTTTTTGGGCGCCGGAGGCGCCCAGCCCGAAGGGCCGTAATTAGCGGTGTTGCGGCGGCGGGCTAAATTGTTCACATAGACCGCCGACGCAACACAATGCCGAACGATCCCAGCGCACAACACTTCCTGGAATTGATCCGCCGCTCCCGGCGGGGCAAGCTGAAGATCTATATCGGCATGAGCGCCGGAGTGGGGAAAACCTTCCGGATGCTACAGGAAGCCAGGACGCTCCTCAAGAACGGCGTAGACGTCAAGATCGGCTATGTCGAGACCCACGGACGCCTGGAGACCGAAGCCTTGGTAGAAGGTCTTCCCATTATTCCCCGCCGCAAGCTGTTTTATAAAGGCAAGGAGCTGGAGGAAATGGACGTACAGGCCATCCTCAACCTCCGGCCCGAAGTCGTCGTCGTCGACGAGCTGGCGCACTCCAACATCGAGGGCAGCCACAACGAAAAACGGTGGCAGGACATCATGGACATCCTCGACGCGGGGATCAACGTGATCAGTGCCGTCAACATCCAACACATCGAAAGCCTCCACGGGGAAGTGAAGGCCATCACCGGCGTGGACATATCCGAGCGCGTCCCGGACAGCGTGCTCCGGCAGGCCGACGAGGTGGTCAACCTCGACCTCACGGCCGAAGAGCTCATCACCCGGTTGAAGGAGGGGAAGATTTACGCCGCGGAAAAAGTAAAAACTGCCTTGGGTAATTTTTTCCAACCCGACCGTATCCTCCAGTTGCGTGAACTGGCCCTCAAGGAAGTCGCCTCCCAGGTCGAACGCAAGATCGAAATCGAGCTCCCCCGGAACATCCAGTCCCGCGCGGAACGCCTGATGTGCTGCATCAGCACCAACCACGAGATCGCCAAAACCGTCATCCGGAAAACCGCCCGCCTGGCCACGTATTACAACGCCAAATGGTACGTCCTGTACGTGCAAACGCCCAAGGAAGACGCCGACAAGATCGGTCTCGCCGCCCAACGCCACCTCATCAACAATTTCAAGCTCGCCACCGAAATGGGCGCGGAAGTCATCCGTGCCCGGAACAAAAACGTCGGCACGGGCATCCTGGAGGTCGCCGAGGAACGGAAAATCACCACCGTCTGCCTGGGCAAACCCCACCTGAACCTACGCAACATCATCCTGCGCACAGCCGTTTTCAACCACCTTCTCAAAAAGCTGGGCGCTATCGACATAGACCTCGTAATCCTCAGCTGATGGGACTCCGCTTAAAAACCAAATTGACCCTGGGCCTCGTCTTTCTCTTCGTGGTCATCCTGGCTTTCGGGATCCTGGGACTTTTTTACATCAACCGGCTCCGCGGAGACGAGCGCAACATCCTAAAGGATAACTACATCACCCTGGAATACTGCAACAACATGCTCCGGGCGCTCGAAGAATTGCCGGGGGACACGGCCGCGTTGCCTGTTTTTGAGCGGAACCTCATCCTCCAGGAAGCCAACATCACCGAACCCGGCGAGCAGGAGGCGACCCGGGCGGTCCGCCGTAATTTTGTCGAAATGGTGGCAGACCCCGCCGATACGTCCAACTACAAAGACATCCGCCGGGCCATCTTCGTCATCCAGGACCTCAACCAGCAAGCCCTTTTCCGAAAGGATAAGAAAGCCGCGGAGACCGCTTCCGACGCCAACCTCTGGCTCACCATCATCGTCACCATCCTCACCGTCTTCGCCTTTACCTTTATCGTCAACTTTCCCGGGATCATCTCCGAACCCATCAAGGCCCTCACCGAAGGCATCCGGGAGATCGCGGGCAAAAACTACTCCAAACGCATCCACCTCCAGCAAGACGACGAATTCGGCGAGCTCGCCCAGGCCTTTAATACCATGGCCGAAAAGCTCGACGAATACGATCACAGCAGCCTCGCCAAGATCATGTTCGAAAAGACCCGCATCGAGACCATCATCAACCAGATGCAAGACGCCATCCTCGGTCTTGACGAACACCGGAAGGTCCTCTTTGCCAATGTCGTTGCCGAAGACCTGCTGGGTCTCAAGGAGCCCGACCTTCTGGGTCGCTATGCCCCCGACATCGCCCTCCACAACGACCTCATGCGCACCCTTCTGCGCGAGGGCGGCAAAAAAGAATTGAAGATCTATTGCGGCGGGAAAGAAAGTTATTTTGCCAAAGAACCCATCACCGTCCGTAAAGACGACCAACTCATCGGGGAAGTCATCGTCCTGCGCAACATCACCCCCTTCCACGAACTCGACGAGGCCAAAACCAACTTTATCGCCACCGTCTCCCACGAGCTCAAAACCCCCATCTCCTCCATCAAGATGAGCACCCGTCTCCTCCGCGACAGCCGGGTCGGGACCCTCAGCAAGGAACAGCTCGAACTCCTCCAAAGCGTCACCGATGACGCCGAGCGTCTCCTCAAGATCACCAGCGAGCTCCTCAACATGACCCAGGTCGAAACGGGCAACCTCCAGCTCAAGCTCCAAAGCACCCCCGCCGACGAAGTCGTCCACTACGCCATGAGCGCCGTCCAGGTACAGGCCCAGCAAAAAAACATCCGCGTCCGCTACGAAGGCGCCCCCGGGCTTCGCCCCGTCCACGCCGACGGTGAAAAGGTCTCCTGGGTGCTTATCAATTTGTTGACAAACGCCATTAAATATTCCCCCGACGACACCACCATCGAGGTAAAAACCTACGGTGAAGACCACCGTGTTTTTTTCACCGTCCGCGACCACGGCCGCGGCATCGAGGAGAAACACCTTCCCCGCATCTTCGACCGTTACTACCGCGTCCCCGGCAGCACCGAAAAATCCGGGTCCGGTCTCGGGCTTGCCATCTCCAAGGAATTCATTGAGGCCCAGGGCGGGCAGATCTGGGTGAAGAGCAGTTATGGGTCGGGGGCGGATTTTGGGTTTTTTCTGCCCGAAGAAACCGGATAGCTCACCCCCCGCGGATTAATTTTTTGCGGGTTTGGCGAATACCCTTACTTTTGCAGCCGCTCTTGGGGAATTAGCTCAGCTGGCTAGAGCGCTTGCATGGCATGCAAGAGGTCACCGGTTCGACTCCGGTATTCTCCACGTAGATAATCAAGCACTTATGTTTTTGGCATAGGTGCTTTTTTTTTCACTTGACTCCTAATTGACTCCAGAAGCAAAGTAAACCGGCATAAAGCAACACATGCGCTGGGTGAAACCTATATCTACTTTACAGTAGTCGAATTTCTTTCTAACTTCATTCCAAGAGCAGTATCCAACAAATTAGAGTATAAATTTGTAGCGGTGCTGTTCATTTGACCAGAATAACTGCGGATATGGCTGAACCGTTTTTCATTCCCGATGAATGGAGGGAGCGCTACAAATATGCTTTTGAACAGGCGAGGCAAAATATGCCTTTTTACCAAGAATGGATTAAGAATGAAATCGAGGCTGCTATTACAATGATTAACAGCTTTGATAAGGTCGCTGTTATTGGCGGACTAGCCGCAAAATTGATCCGCGCAACACCAACACTTTATAATACTTTCCTTAAAGGATATGACGGCGACGACAAAAATGAAGCTGAAAAAGACCAGCTTCAAGAGGATGATAATATAGAAGTGCTTCTTGAATATGTTATGAACCTGGCAACTGCGACGGCCAATGACAAGAAGGGAGTTCTGCCTAGCGCGGTGGATATTGAATCCATCTATCAGCAATTGTTGAAAATAAAGTTCAATATAAACTTTGGCGAAATGGCCTCCGATCCGCCTCCTGGGACGATGGAAGAGGACCAATGGATAAAAAATATGGTTGTTGCGGATACACTCAATGTAAGAGGACAAGGATATTATTCACACGTAAAGGAGCTTTATCATGAGGTGTTTACACCACATAATGGTTTTTTGAAACAGTATTATGGGTTCGATGCTATGGACCTCCTAGACACAGTCCTTAAACTTGACGCACTGGTATTTTCCAAAATTGGAAACCCCGAAGGGATGTTTGTTTGGACAAAGAGGTTTGAGCGATGGGGCAAGGCTAAGGGATACGACCGCCCAGGCAACTTTTTTCCGGTACCATATCACCACCGAGAATTTTTAAAGGAAAACCCAGACTTACAAGATCCGGGATCACCACAGTCGATGAGCCTTTGCTCACTGGACTCGATCCCTTCATTCTCTCGCCTGTTTTGGGTAATCCCCGAGGACGAGAAAGAGAAAAAAATATTCGATCAGCTTAGTATTTCGTTCGGAGGCAATGGGATTTTTTTATCAGTGCCCAAGTTTAAAGGATTCCCCCAGGGTGATACTGAGCTTAGAAGGCGTCCTATTATAAAGGAAGATGGCAAATTTTATCACTTTTCATTAAATTTTGCATTCAGGAACATTTTTATAATCGCCGAGGATTTGATACGGGAGGCGGATAGTGTCTACTACGATACCTATTACCGGAACAACGCTCAGTCTACAACAAAAGATCGGCAAGTTGAATTGAAAACGAAGTCGGTTTTTGAACAACTATTGCCTGATGCTCGATTTTATCATTCCCTTAAATATGATACAGTAGAAAATGGGATTGAAAAGAAGAATGAGCTCGATATTTTAGGCGTTTCTGATGAGGCCTTATATATTATCGAAGTAAAAGCTGGTGAATACAATACTAAAATTCGCCGGGGTGCGATGAAGGGATTAAAGGATAAACTTGAGGAAACGGTAGGCAAAGGTTCGCAGCAATGCCATCGTGCATTGCAATTTATAAAGGATGAGTTGTCTCCTATATTTACCTATGCAAAAGGTGGTGCCAGCCATACCCTTAAAATAGACAAAAGTGTCGAAAAGAATATCTACAGAATTACAGTAACCTATGAACAACTGTCCGTCGTTGGATTGGAATTACAAAACTTAATAGCGTCGGGCGTTATTGACAAGAACTATAGGGGCGCGTGGATCGTATCGTTATACGATTTGATGACTTTTCGAGATCTTATTGAAAATGAAAAGGACTTTAAGGAATATCTTGATTATCGACTTGGCCTTTATGATAGAACGGATCTTAGTTTCATGGATGAGATTGCAGTATTGGGTTTCTATTTCGATGGTGGATTTCCCCTTGGACCGGTAAACCCCGATCAAAAAATCACAATGGTGGGGTATGACGAAGATATCAATGACTACTATACCAAAAGGGATCTCGCATGGCCGAACTTGCAAAAGCCAAAAAAGAAGACGGATAGTTGAGAGTTTAATTAGTTAGGGCTCTCCCGTTAATATGAATCTCTTATCCACTTGGAATTATAACAAGCCAGTAATTTAAAAATAGTAAAAAGCCACATTTTTTGAAAATGCAGACAACTTGGCATTTATATGCAAAGGTCTGTTTGTCAATATGTCTTTAAGTGCCTTTGGCAAAAACATTGTGGTAGATAACCAAACGGTTGCTCATGAAAAATTACTACATTATTCTTGGTGTTTTGCCAACAGCTACCCCTGAGGAAATCAAAAGCGCCTATCGCAAGCGCTCGATGCAGTATCATCCGGACAGAAACCCTGAAGGGGATGAATTGATGAGGGATCTCAACGAAGCATACACTGTCCTGATCGACGAGGACGCAAGAAAGATGTACGCCCAAAAGTATAAGCAATACCTCGCCTGGGAAAAGCAGAAAAAGGATTACGAGTCCAGGAAGGTCTACCAGATAACTTTTGGCTCAGACTTTCTTAATATATTTTACAATGCAATGGTCAAGGATCCCGCAGTCCTTGCCTGGCAGCGTTTGCTGGGTCACACCTACCTGATCGTAGTCGGCAAACAATATTCAGCTTCTCATATTTACGAGTTCATTAAAAATGTTATGCCTGGCAAGCAACACCTGATCATTGAAGTAAATGTCAACAACCATAGCGGCTGGTTGCCCAAGGACACCTGGAACTGGCTCAATCAATTCAGTAAGCCTGCAGAGGTACCCACCGGTATTTAGGTGCCGGACGTGTTACAAGCATGCAATAACAGATGCCAGGCTGGAGCCTGAATTATGTTCTCAATATTTTTTCATTTCAGTGACTTGTTCTATATTTCAGGTTACATGGAAAATTTATTTAAAGTTAAAAATATTGGCCTCCAACCTTTAGTTGACCAAGATGGGCTGGACGTGCATATGGTCTATACTGAGAAACTACTTTCTCTGAATGTGCTCATTGAGTTTTATACGGCTGTGATTGATGACTCAGAAGAGGGGTATGAGGAGGAGACTGTTATTTTTGCTATCACCTATACCAAAGAACGTTCCTATACTTTTTCTCTTTTCCATAGCCTGAATGTGGTTGGCCCGCTCCAGTTGTACCGGACCATTGCAGACGCGATAGAGTTCATTGAGCGTTCCAGCAAAGATACCTTGCTTGCCGACATGGAGGAAATATCAACAGGACATACGACATCGGATATAGCGGATAACCCCAGGGATAGGAAGAAAATCTACGAAGACGATGTCTGGAAATTTAAGACAACCCTTGATTTAATTGCCGAAAGGCGCACTCAGCGTTAGCGGGCATTCCCAATCCTGCGATTACGGGGTGTCTAAGGAAGGAGCGTAGTAAAATATATGGCACCAATTAGCACGCCAATTATCTTTTCGGTCATTTCCCCGTCTCTGTAAAACAAAATATTTTCAGCTACCGAATGAAGCACCTGGTTTCTGCACATATAGGCGATATACAAGGCGTAAGCTACAATGTCGTATTGGTTGTAACACAGGTCCATTTCCTGCAGCACAGGGACAATATTCTCATTGAATTGAGGAATATCCCGAGTCGGAATCTTTTAGACAAATCAAGCCTGGTTATTGAGCTTGTATAGGGTTCGGGCAGCCGGTTAATCAAGCCACCCAACTGAGAAGTGCTTTTCAGTTTCTCTCGTAAAGCTGTCTCGACGAGAGTACAGAGCGTTTGAATCAATGTGTAGCACTTTTCAAAAATAACGTCCACGCAATCTTCGTATTTCAAAGAGGCATGCAGCAGGCGATACTCGACAATTTGATTGATAAAGTGACGCTGCAGGGAATGCAAACCTCTGCATGTATCGGTGAACGTCAAAGTCCCAAAAAAGTTTTTCAAACGGACGATGACCATGTTCTCATCGAAAACGCTATTGACTCCTTTCTCCAGTGGCCCGAAGACGCCTCCACTGGTGATAAGGTCGATAAGTTCAGGCATGCTTTTGTCATATAGCTCCCGCTGTTGCAACATCTTGTCGAGATATACCCTATACTGCAACACGTCGTTCTTCTCCACAGCACACACGGACATAGCTGCATACAGCGCTTCCTTGCAAATCTCCTTGCCAATCCGTGCTTCATATTCCCTGACAATCGGTACCAGTGAAAATCCAAGACTGAATGAAAATTGAGGGTACCGGCTCATGAGCCGTATTGCAGGATATAAGAAAGGCTCATATAATTTATGGTCTTCAAAACTTGCAGCGTATTCTATAGTTAGAGCTGCTAGTCTCTCTTTAATATCGCGGGAAACAGTTATTTCTATTTGGTTGCCTACACCCAGAATTTTTGTGATATCGTCCATCGTTTTAGAGCCAAGATAGAGCTTGTTTGTCTGCCTTGCTAGAAAACTATTATTCCGGTTTGATATAACGGTTAACAAAGCAATTTGCTTGGAAGGCCACAATAAATCTATTAATTAATACAAAACATGCAAAGACGACTTTCCGGTGGGAGGACTTTTGCCTTTAGGAATACTCCGCGCCCAAGAATTTCACGAAAATGAGAAGCAATGTGGCACAAACATGTCTTACGGCACAAAAACTTTTTTGGCGTCATTTGTGACTTTGATGTCAAACTTATAAGTGGAGTGATTCGGATATACGGAGGTATAAAGAAGTATTTGTTAGCAAAATATAGCCTATGAAAATCGAGCTCAAGAATATACACCGTAGCGAAAAGCTGAGTGAAGAGACAAGTGCCTTCTCCGCTAACCTTTATATCAACGACATAAAAGCCGGCATTGCGTCCAATCGTGGGCAGGGCGGGGCGACTATGTATATTTCATTTAATGAGAAAGGGCGGCAGTTGATTCAACAAGCCGAGGCATGGTGTAGTGCGCAGCCCCAGGAAAAATTCACCTACAAAGGCAAAGAATATTCTAACCCAGTAACGCTGGAAAACTTTATTGACAATCTCCTGGCCGTACACCTGCAGCGAAAGAATCTGGAGAAGTTCAAAAGAAAGTTGGGCAAGGATACCCAAAAAGGTATCGCGTTTGGTATTCCCGACCAGGAATAC
The DNA here is from genome assembly GCF_004366355.1 of Dinghuibacter silviterrae. Lineage (NCBI taxonomy): Bacteria > Pseudomonadati > Bacteroidota > Chitinophagia > Chitinophagales > Chitinophagaceae > Dinghuibacter > Dinghuibacter silviterrae. Next base: position 1,648,998 of record NZ_SODV01000001.1, read on the forward strand.
CAGATACTTCATTTCAAAATGCCGATTAAAGGTATTCTGGAGGCCCCTAACGGCTACGAGGTTTTAAGAAATACAATTGTCAAACGTGTTGTCCCACAAATGAAAGAGGGTGAAAAAATCCTTAACACGAATATTCCTGAAAAAATTTTAAAGGATGTGGGTCTAGGCGAGCACGATTACGTCCGGCCCGGGGAAGAGAGTAGGGAAATAACCCCTAAAAAAGGTCATGGAAAAAAACTTTAATGAACCAATTGAAAGGCCATGAATCAGGAAAATGAAAAAAAACTGTTGGAACATCTAGCAGAACTTGGGTTTAGTGGTGAATCGCTGGCCCGGCAGTTGAATAGTAAGGCCGGATTAAATACGTCAACTTTTTCTATCAGTCAGGACATTGAATTTGGGCCAGGCAAAGTACAGTATAAGCTCAACTTTTCCCCGGTAAAGGAAGAACAAGGTTATATTCTGGAGGGTTATACCGCAACGCTTAGAAAGCTGTTAGCCAACGAAAATTTGGTGGAAGGGATCGATGCGGTTGACCTCGAAAAGAAGATGCGCCAGGTCAACTGGGACCTTTATTTTAATGAATCGGAACGGGCCCTACGCCCCCTGGGGGAGATTGCGTTGGCAGGCGAGTTGATCCGGTCACTGTGGAATGCACGGGAAGTGTCCACAGAAGGACAGTTGTTTTTTCAGCAAATGCAGTTCCGATACTGGCCGGAGCGGGTCTGGGATAAATCAATACATAACGTGCCTGGCACTTACGAACAAACACTTTCATTCGACAGCCGGCCAGAAGGGTTGCCTCATACAAATTACGTCTATCATCTGCTGGGAGGAACGCTTGATGACCTTGAAACTAAACTGGGGGCCCTACGGCTGGATCAGTTTGAGGGAATTGGTTATCCGCCGAAACTTCAGACGATTTTATCCCGGGATCCGGATAATTTTTACTTGAACTTCCGAGCAAATTTAAACGAGGGGTATGCAGAGTTTTCTATACATGTTGAAAGGACAGATGATAACTATTCGTTTGACAAATATACTGCATCCATTACGCCATATCAACCCATCGAGCACGGTATATACAATGGGATAGATACAAAGGAACTGGAAGCGCTCATGAACACAGTCAACTGGCGTAATGACTATGAACTTTTCGTTTTTACCGATGACGAGAATCCCCCGGAATTTACTCCCAGGGTGGCAATAATATGGCAACAAAATGCCGTACTGAAAGAAGATCCCACAGGAAGCCATATTGCCGACCAGTTACAGCTAAAATTCTGGTCGGGCGCTGCTTTTTTTGAAGACTTTATAGGGGCAAGTGCTTGGGACTATTTTGTCATGTTGCCGTCGCGTTCACATTCTTTTCCCCCGGAAGTAGATGGCAAGACGGCTGCTAATCTTCTTTGTGGAAGGGCAGCGCAGACCCCATTGCTGGAAAAAGGGAAGCTGGACGAGTTGGAATGGATGAAGTTTGACTTTTCAGTGAAGGAAAACGACGGTTACGGATGGAAGCGGTTTGAATGTTTTCACAAAGATGAGTTAGAGGGTCTCCTTAGACAAATTCCATTTGTGAATGACTATCTGTATAAAGTTACAGGAGATCTGGCTCGTGGGGACAGGCGGCCTGTCATGCTCCGAGATGGTAGGGTATTGGTGTTGCAAGCCAATCCTGAAAAACATACTATCGACGTATTCACCCAGGAAGGAAAACAGATCCCGATAAACCTTCATTTTGACCCGGACTTTAAATCAAGTGCCTTACAAGGGCCCAGGCAGGTTTTGGAAATAAACCGAAAAGCACTTCCCGCGCCAAAGCCAAATAAAAAGAATCGTGGCCCTGGAATGCGATGATAATGTGATCATTAAACCTCCGGGCCAAGTGCGGGAACGCTTGTTTTGGTCGCGTTAGCAAGATGTAGGTTTGTTGACAAACCCCATCTTGCCCCCGGCTACGCCGGGGGTGGAAAACCGCTCCGGAGTCGCGGTTTTTGCATGTTTGTATCACTGGTTGCTGGTTAATTTGCCAAAAATATTTGCCCTGATGAGTGTAAAGAGCCGAAAGGAAGTCAAGAATATGGAACACCGGGTTTTCGCTCGGGTAAGTCGGGAAAAGTACGAGGAGCTACAGCAAATTCTAAGAAATTCTCGCTGCCGCACAATGAGCGAAATGCTCCGACATATTCTTAATAACCAGCCTCTAACCATTATTACCTATGATAACAGCCTGGATAAAATCATGGAACGGCTTTCCGCGATTCGCAAAGAGCTGCATGCCATAGGTATTAATATCAACCAGGTAACCCGGTGTTTCAATAAAGAAAAATCCCCCGAAGGGAAACTATACCAGGCATTGGAAGTAGCGCGTCTGTATCAGCAAACTGACCTGAAAATTTCCGAATTGTTTGTAATAATCGCCAAATTATCTGAGAAATGGTTGCCCGTATAGAGACTGGAAAGAGCATTAGGGGGGTGCTTGTATACAATGAAAACAAAGTGAAAGCAGCCGAGGCTAAGCTGTTGATGGCATGCGGCTTCCCCCGGGACGCCGCTACCCTTTCTTTCAGAAATAAGCTGGAGCGCTTTGAACTATTAACAAGGCAAAATGAACGAACGCGGACCAACGCGATGCACATTTTTTTGAGCTTTTCTGTTTATGATAAGTTGGATGAGGATCGCCTGAAACTTATTGCCCTGGAATATATGGAACGGATAGGTTTCGGGAATCAGCCGTTCATTGTCTACCAGCATGTGGATACTGCTAATCCCCACATTCACATTGCCTCTGTCAATATAGAAGACGGTGGACAGCGTATCGAAACCCACAACATCGGCAGGGTACAGTCGGAGCAGGCCCGCAAGGAAATAGAGCGCCTTTATGACCTTGTACGTGCTCAAGACCAACAGAGAGATACCGCCTACTTGCTTCAATCGGGGCGGTTACAAAACATTGTCCGAGAGGTTGTCGGTACATATAAATTCACGTCTCTTCCGGAATTGAATGCCGTATTGCGGCAATTTGACATTGCTGCCTATCGGGGCGAAGAAGGCTCGAAAATGTACGAAAAAGGGGGGCTGGTGTATCTGAAATTGGGTTTAGATGGTGAACGGGTGGGTCTACCCATAAAGGCGAGTTCTATTTACAGTAGCCCCACCCTGAAAAACCTGCAGAAAAAATACGAGGTCAATGAAGCGGCCCGAAAGCCCTACAGCCAGCGCTTGAAACACCAATTGGATAAAGCCCTGTCATCTGGAGGTAGGGAGGCTATGGAATCCCTTCTCCAGAATCAAGGTATTCAGGTGTTGCTGCGCAGCAACGAACAGGGCCAGGTGTATGGCGTGACCTTTATTGATAACGGTACTCGTGTAATATTTAACGGAAGCGATCTGGGAAAGAATTATAGTGCCAAGGCGTTTATGGAGCGCCTGCCTGATGGATGGCCTGGTATTGGCACAGGCGAAGTGTCGGCGAAAGCCGGGCCGGGAACCCTATTTACGGATGATAAGATGGATCCGATGGAAAATGGGCAGGAAACGGCCTATCCGGGGCCAAAAAAGCCAGTTATCATGATAGTAACAGATACTCCAAACCACCGGGTGAAAGAGGAAAACGCTGGGGAAACGGCGCAAAAGAAGAAGAGGCGTTTGCAGGTAGAATAGAAAAAATGGAGGGGCGGAAGGCCATGTTGGAATGAATACAGGAGAGAATGCCGAGGCTTTACGGAAGATTACGGACCTGACAAGGAGGTGCAGTATGGTACTGCTTTTCCTACATTTTTATGTGTACTGCTATGGTGCATTCATCGCTTGGCGTTTGACTTACCCGATTGTAGAAAAAGTGCTGATAACACTGATAAGGACGGGGCTTTTCACACACTTTTATACCTCCAAACTGTCAGCACTGGGGCTGCTTTTGGTATCTCTGATCGGTTATCGGGGCAGGAAAGACGAAAATCTGAAGCTGTTCCGGGCTCTATGCCTACTATCGGTGGGATTAGTAATGTACGGGTGCAGCGCCTGGTTACTGTTGCTTCCGTCCCCCGTAACCGTATTGGCAGGCTTATATATGGCGGTTACCATTCTTGGCTATCTGCTAGTGCTCAACGGCGGTGCACTTCTTTCCCGTTTGCTGCGGCAGCGCCTAGCTGGGGACATCTTTAACAGGCTGCAGGAGACTTTTCCGCAAGAGGAAAGGTTGTTGGAGAACGAGTTTAGTATCAACCTGCCAGCTCGTTACAACTTAAAGGGGAAAATTCGCAGGTCCTGGATAAATATCATTAACCCCTTCCGGGGAATATTGGTTGCCGGCACCCCTGGGTCCGGAAAAAGTTACTTCGTTATACGGCATATTATTACGCAGCATATTCAGAAGGGTTTTAGCATGTTTATCTACGACTTCAAATTCGACGATCTATCTATCATCGCCTACAATACCTTTCTGAAGTACAAGCATCTCTATCCTGTTGAACCAAAGTTTTATATCATCAACTTCGACGATTTGTCGCTCAGTCATCGTTGCAATCCCCTATACCCGGATAGCATGACCGATATCACGGATGCCACCGAGTCCAGCCGCACAATCATGCTTGGCCTCAACCGGGAATGGATCCGTAAAACTGGAGATTTTTTCGTAGAGAGCCCTATAAATTTCGTGACATCCATTATATGGTTTCTCAGAAAATATAAAGATGGGAAATATTGTACCCTGCCACATGTCATTGAGCTAATGCAGATAAATTACGATCAGCTTTTTCCTGTGCTTCGAGCCAGCCTTGACCCTGCTATCGATGTGCTAGTAAACCCCTTCCTGACGGCCTATGTCAATGGGGCTATGGAGCAATTAGAGGGGCAGATCGCATCAGCCAAGATAACAATGGCTCGTCTGGCGTCTCCACAATTGTATTGGGTTTTGAGCGGCAATGATTTCACCCTGGATATAAATAATCCGCAAGAGCCTAAAATAGTATGCATGGGCAACAACCCTCAAAAGGTGCAGGTCTATGGCGCTGTATTGTCGCTATATATATCCCGGATGATAAAATTGGTCAACAGAAAGGGGCAGCAGAAGTCCAGTCTTGTCTTCGATGAGTTTCCGACGATCTATTTCAATTCAATAGATGGCCTGATAGCCACAGCCCGAAGCAACCGCGTATCTACTTGCCTGGGAGTGCAGGATTTCTCGCAGCTGCGCAAGGACTATGGAAGGGAGCAGGCCGAGGTTATTGCTAATATTGTAGGTAATATCCTTAGCGGACAGGTAGTCGGGGACACGGCTAAAACATTATCGGAACGGTTCGGGCGCATCATGCAGGACAGAGAAAGTCTTTCGATAAACGCCTCGGATACCTCTATCAGTAAATCAAAGCAGTTAGAGGCGGCTATACCCGCCTCACGAATAAGCAACCTTAGCTCTGGCGAGTTTGTGGGCGCAGTGGCCGACGACCCTCAGCAAAAGATTGACCAGAAGGTATTTCACAATGAAATTATCAACGATCATGCCGCCCTGAAAGCGGAGCAGGATAATTATAAACTTGTTCCGAAAGTCGGGGATGTAGCGAAGGTGGAGATTGATGATAACTACCTGCGGATAAAAGAGGAGATCATTGGCCTGGTAGATTCGGAAATGGAGCGTATTTATGATACCCCGGAACTGGCACACCTACTGGTTAGCAAAGAGGAATAAAGAGAAAACGGGATAGTTAACCTTGTGTCTTTAGGTGTTTCAATATAGACCCTATGCAAAGCACAAACTAAAATCTATTTAAAAAATTACCCATGCGTAGAAATATGGGACATGAGGGCCGGTTGGTTACCCGGGCACGTCTTTTAATGCGTTATTCCCAAAGTGACTTGGCCGCCCAATTAAATTATACACCTGCCCATTTGCGGGAAATTGAATCCAAATTTTTGTTGCCTTCTGAAACAGAGAGCCGCATATCGAAATCCTTGAAATGTACATCGGACTTGTTTTTGGGCCCAGCGTTGAGTGAGTCGATGCTTGGAAGACGAGGCAAGGACGTATTCAACTCATCATATTATCGCTATCATCAGGGGCACAAGCTACTCTGCGCTATTTCGGAGACGGGCATTCCTATGCCCAAACTTGGAGACAAAATTATGATGTCAGAAGGGTTAGTTATGAAGTATTGCCGCAGTAATAAGATTCCGCCTCGGGAATTAGATCGAATTTTAGCTGGGCTAAAATGGACGCGCTACCAAATGGACATGATTGAGACAGGGTTTTATCATGACCTTGTCGGTACGGGAGAAAAACCAATTGGCCCGCGGGTTTTCCAGGCAATAAAAGGTCAATGCATAACCTTCTATGACATGGACAAAATGATGGGTTATGAAAGGGGATTTATTGGTAGGCTTGTACAGAACGAATCATTGCCGTTATGCCTGGTGATTTACCTTTCGCGATTATTGGGTATGGAAGTTTTGGAGCTGATAGGTTAAGCGTTAAATTAGGTGACACGACACCTTTTACCCCTATGAAATACGCCTTCCCCCCGGGCAATAACCTCTGTTGTATCAATTGACGATATTTTATAATACATTGTCACCGTACTCTGCTTTCATATGAACCGTGCATTTAACCTTGGCCAATTTAATGTATACCAGAAGTTGGCAAACTTCAATTATTGACGATACTTTGAAGTCTATCATTGAGTCGTATTTTTTTAAAAATAGCTCCCCTCTTTTTTTCTGTTTTCGATTTTCTATGCTATCACAGCCAGATGTTTCTATCGCAGTATTAACGGGAATGCTATCAGCCGAATTGAAATAAATAAAAATTTCAGTACACATTTGAAACCTATTTCTGAAGGGTTCAAAAAAGAAGAAGCCAACCTGAAAAAGCTGGCCGTTATAACATAGTCAAGTGACTATGAGTATAATCATAACCCTAAATTAACGATGGGGAAACCCATCGCGTACAGCAATCCTTGGTCTGCCTAGACAAGCAGTCCGCCCTTATCAAGAACACTAAATCGTTCAGACGGCAATACTCTCGATACGCCTTTTATAGACCATTTGAACGTCATAGCTGTATAAAGGTTGACCTGTATTGATCTATGCCGCGAGCCTACGCCTGAAGGCAATGTCAATTCCCCTAATAAAATATAATATCAAAATTGGGGGATCCTCTTTTCTCTTTTCCGTCCACAATTCTTTAAAGACATCAGGCGCAAGAGGCAACAATTCGGGCGCAAAATTTTTCTTTCGATCATGCCAGAGTTCTACAAATACATCCTGCGCAATTTGTAATGCCATTTCGTTATCATAACAGCGAAACTTTGCGTTTGCAACCACCTGGCTATGGTGGATGTGAAAAATGACTTTAAAGGCTGTCACACTGGTTTTATCCGATCTCAGTGCTTCCAGCAGTACCTCATCAAAGCATCGTTTTTGCATAATAGCGCCGTTTTGTTGCTATTATAGTATTTTAGAGTTTCGATATAATACCCTAAGATACTGAATTCGTAACATATTAACCTCAAATTGCCATGACTTTTACCTTGCGGTAGGACAAATTCACAAAATGGCAACCGAAACCCATTTAGCTGCAGCACGTGCCCTCCTGGAGCAGAATAAGATCAAGAACATATCAGAATTATTCGTGTTTCTCAACAAAACGGAGACCCGAAAAGAGCTACGCATTGGTTTTCAGACGCTTAGTAATAAAATTGAATTTCCTGAGCGATTTACCGTGGGGGAGCTAATGACTCTTGCTAAAATAATTGAGGTGGATTATTCTGTAATATCCAACTTAGCCTACATAAGTGTCAAGGAATAGTATTCCATTAAGGAAATATGATAGATTAAGCCCAATCATATTGAATATTAAGGCCCCATTTGAACGAAGAAAGGAAAGCCACCTCATAGACATGAGGGGCTTTGCTTACCTATGAAGGCACATGGGTGCCCTGCTTAAGTTAAATACCGTATAAATTATTCATAGGATTGTGTTAGCCTATAAGCCAATTGACGGGGTCTCCATTGCTTAAATAGTTCTATTTGCTATTGTGCCTGTCCTAATTGAAAGATAGGGCGACTGGGTTAAGTTTAAACCATTCGACCGCCTCCTCTTCACTCCGGACAACAGTGATAGGAAAATCATCTTGCGAAACCCAGAAAGCGAATTTTAGAGCTGCGAACCAAAAGAGGTTATCAGCAAGAATCGCACATCGTTTAATTCCTCTTCTCCCCTCGGCACTCTTAAGATAGTGTGATGCCTTACTAGAAAATTTAAATGGGTTTGGAAAACGAATAACGTAGTCAAGCGACTCTTCACCTTGCCATTCAACCCGTCCGTCCACTTCCCTCTCAACATCCTCTAAATCCACAAATCGATGTCCTTTATTCCACTCCGCAAAAACATACCCATCCTTGGGTATTAAGGTGAAGAACTCAGTTTCCCTTTTTTTCATATATTTCATTTGAAAAAATTACGGATTTGAACCACTTTTGAATTCTTGCTTCCTACACGGGACTGCCTGAATCCTTTACTTCCTTTTAAGTAATGCGGCGGCGGGAATCACCTCGATCGCCTTTTCTGCCGGAACTACTCTGTATGTCAAACGCTGCCCTTTAAAACAAAGGTCAAGTACCTGCACCAGACTTGCACTACTCACCTTGAATGATACAGGATGGCCATCTTCTATATATTTGGAAACATAGTTAAAATGATACCCAGTTTTTTTTTCAACGGCCCCAATGACCTGTTTAAGTGGCGCATTAAAAAATGAAAAGCTGAATGTTCGCTTATCCACCTCCTTCTGAAGGGTCGAAATACTGAAAATGACAAAGTATAAATACAAAAACCTCATACACCCAATTTATACTAGCACATCTCAATCTTCAACGCAAGAGACCAAAAAGTCGTCAAAGTCGATTCTCACTTCAAACGTTTTCCCGTATGGCCATTGGGACACATATTTTCCCTTAGATTTTATGCAAACCGCTTCGGCCATTTCAACATCCTTTGTTAAATGAGGGAAAATAGCAAAGCTGAATCGTACCGGAATAGGACCTTTTCGCAAGTCATCTTCCAGAACGGTGATTTCAGGTGTATGTTCGCGTAGAGTTATGGTCCTAATCCAGCCATAATTTATGAGCATTTCGAAAATACGTTGCAAAAAACGGATATAATGCCTGGGCTTTTTTGGTGTGGGGTTATCGCTCATAATGGATAGAACGAAAGACCTTCCAAACCGTTGCGTGGTGGAAGTAAATAGTTGGCGTCAGATAGTCATAGCTCTGACGTCGGAAGCTCGGCCGCTGTTGTCTTTGTCAATCCGTTGGTTTGAAAGAAAATAAAAGCCATCTTGGTGGGGTTCGCCGAAACAGGCCAACCTCTCGTTGCCCGGGCTTTCGTCAATGATGTTTAGATTGCCATAAATTTCAATGATAGGTTCTTCCATAATGCATAGATTACAGTTTAAGGTGTTTACTGGCTTTCGTAATACAGCACAGCCAAGGGAATCAGCTCGGAATACCGCTTCCCATTGATTGATCAAGTTTGCCATCCAAAATGAAACACTGATGGTTACCGTTATCCCGCACGTGTAGATCGGGCGAAAAATAGTCCGGGCGCCGCGCGGTCAAAGCGTTAACCATTTACTATAACACTTGGGAACTGTGCAAAAACCCACCGCGCGGCAAAATATTTGTCAAAATTTTGTCAAATAATGGGGCTAATCTGAGCAGACCTGATCCGCATCAACGTGGGGGATTCGTGGGTAGAAAAGCGTTTGTTTATCGGTAAAACGTTGTCAACCATGTCATTCGATCTTATTTCAACATAGAGATTACCAGTTGGAAGGTGTCACTCAAACGAGGTACAGTAAGTAGTTTGTCCTCCACCCAATTGAAAAAATTAATCTCCGGGCCTAGGCTGACGGAAAAAGCGGCTAAGGCTTGCCGTGAACCCGCAGGAAATACTAAAAGGCAAGGCTGCCAGCTAGGGATTGCGGAGCGTCGGCCGTAACCGTGACCTCCGGAACGGTATCTAGCTGCAGAAGATTGTTCATCAACTTTACGATCTGAAACAGCTCGAATTTATTGAGCTGGTTCGGAGTGGGAAGAGACGCGAGCAGACGATTCAGCATATGCTGGTTGGGGGTTGACACGTCAGAAATCCTTTCGGGGTGGAAATGCTGAAGGCGCCGGATAATGGTTGCCTGCCGTTGCAAATTCTGCAAATCATCTGCGATAGGTATGCGAAATCTAGGTGTTTAAGGTCTTTGCTAAAGTTGTACCTGGACAATCAACAAGGTGGGAATAACCTATCGGTAGGCAATTTTATTTGAAATAATATTCCGGATTGCAAAAGAAATACTACCAAAACGAGAGCACGAAGAATAAAACTCCGGCTATTTTTGCGGCAAATTTTTAGAATGCTTATCGTAACATGGAATGGCGATTTACTTGAATTTAGGGCCAGTCATGAGATTCAGGTATCCGATTGGAAAGCATACAAATTACCTGCGATTAGTTCGGAATACGGACTGACGGAAGAATTCGGAGATATCATGTATTATGAGTGGCAGGTGGGAGCCTTTCTATTGAAATATCACGCGTTTAATATCACGAAGGCGGTGGAGCTGTCCCTAAGGGATAAAATGGATTGCCCCGAATTATATATTTCGGTTTGGGCAGGAAATACCTTTGATTTGAATGGGCTGGGTCGGTTTCGTCTAAAGCTAAATGAATTCGGACTTTGGCATTTGCCAGTACTGGAGTGGAAGGGGAAATTTCCCCGGCGGCCGATGTGCGGTATTTTTCGGATTCCCTTGTCCATAGACTTACTAAACACATTGGCGTTTGGGATAGAGGTGTTGGAGCAATTCGCTGAATACGCGTCAGCTGGCAAACCAGTACTTTTTACGTTCAAGAATAACCCGGTACTTTCCGCGGTGATGATAAAGGAGGTGGGTGAGTTGATCGGTAAGGACAGGCGGAAAAAGAAAGCGCGGTTGCCTGATATAGAAGACATATATCTCGAATCGGTGACAATGGGGCTGGTAATTCAAGCCGTGAAGATGATCGTTGATGCTTCACCTCAATTGAAATTCCCGAATAGGTAACACGGGCTGGTGAGCTGGATATATATTTGACGTGGAAAAGGGAAACAGCGTTCACCACAGGATCATACTGATCCATTCGCCACGGTGAACCCTCGCGAAAATTATAGTCTGGAAAGCGATTGAAGTAGCGTCAGCTACGAGGAGTATCCTCTTGAGTTATTACATGAACAGGTAGGGACGTAGTGTCGATCCAATCGACTAAAGGGAAATTTATGCATCGCCGTGGAGGCAAGAAGGCTGCCACGGGGTGCCACAGGTGAACTATTGCCCAGTTATTGAGCTATAATTATTGATATATCCGGGATTTGCCATTAAAAAGACGGCCGACTCAAACCGTTCTATATGCGGAAGATAGCAATCATAATCGGCGCCGGACCTGCCGGCCTGACAGCAGCCTATGAATTATTGACCCGTTCGGGCATTCTTCCGGTAATCCTGGAGATGTCCGGGGATATGGGAGGCATTTCAAAGACGGTAAATTATAAAGGAAACCGGATCGATTTCGGCGGTCACCGGTTCTTTTCGAAATCAGACCGGGTGATGGAGTGGTGGCTGAATATCATGCCCATGGAAGATGATGGTAATACGGAAATTTCTTATCATGGTCAAAAGCGGCCGGTAAACCAACAAAAAGAAATTACCTCGGACGCAGACCCCAATAAAGTTATGTTATTAAGGCGTCGGATCTCAAGGATCTATTTTCTGAGGCGGTTCTTTCGTTATCCGATGCAGCTTAGCCTAGATACCCTGCGAAAGCTGGGCATGTGGCGGACAGTGATGATCCTACTGTCCTACCTAAAAGCCTGGCTGTTCCCCCGGCGGCCGGAAAGAAATCTGGAGGATTTTTTTATCAATCGATTTGGCAAGACACTATATCAGCTTTTCTTCCGTGATTACACGGAAAAGGTTTGGGGCGTATCCTGTCGAAAGATCCCCCCGGAATGGGGGGCTCAACGGATCAAAGGGGTTTCGGTGAGTAAGGCGGTAGCCCATGCGCTTCGCTCGATCACTGGGAAGAACGGCAAAGGGATCGCGCAAAAGGGAACCGAGACAAGCTTGATTGAGCGATTTTTATATCCGAAGTGGGGTCCGGGGCAGCTGTGGGAGGAGGTGGCAAGGCTAATAGTCGAAAAAGGCGGCGTGATTCACACCTATAAGCAAGTAGACCGGATCTTCGGGGCGGATGGCCTGGTGCAGGCGGTGGAGACGATTGACCCACGGGACGGTAAACGGGAGTTTTTTGAAGGAGACTATTTCTTCTCGACGATGCCTATCAAGAACCTTGTGGCGGGAATGGATGGGCTGGCACCCGCGGAAGTGAGAGAGGTGGCTCAGGGGTTGAAATATCGGGATTTTATTACGGTGGGGGTGTTATTGCAAAAGATGGCTGTCCAAAATCCGTTGAAAGACACTTGGATATATATTCAAGAACCAGGGATGCGGGTAGGGAGAATCCAGCTATTTCATAACTGGAGCCCCTTCATGGTAAAAGACCCAGGGACAATATGGCTAGGGATGGAGTATTTCTGTACTACGGGCAATGACTTGTGGTCCCTCAAGGATGAGGAGCTATTGGAGCTGGCGATGCGGGAGCTGGGACAGATGGGTTTGGCAAATAGTGAAGACGTATTGGACGGCTGTGTATTGAGAATGGAGAAAACCTACCCTGCGTATTTTGGCACATACGATCAATTTCCAGTATTGCGATCCTTCCTGGATGGATGGGAGAACCTGTTCCCGATTGGACGTAACGGAATGCATAAATATAACAATTCCGATCATTCCATGTTGACCGCGATGGTCTCGGTGGACAATATCGTAGCTGGAGTGACAGATAAGACAAATATTTGGGCGGTGAATACGGAGCAAGAATACCATGAAGAAGTAAAGGAAAAGGAAAAAGGAGCGACGGCACCGGAGGCTGTCACAGGGGCTGTCGTAGAAGACAGTGGTGGATTTGGGGCGTTTGTATTTCGGCAGAACCGAAAGGTGGTTTGGTGGAGTGCCATTATATTATTATTAGAGTTCATATTCTTCAAGACCCTCTACCCTTTTGCAAATTTTATATTTGACTCGCATATCTATATTGACAGCGCCGAAAGAGGGCTTGCAATTAACGTTTGGCCGACGGGCTATTCCAAGTTTCTTTCACTGATACATTTCTTTAGTCATTCAGACATGGTCCTGGTCTTCGTTCAATATCTCCTATTGGAAGCTACAGCCCTTTATCTTTATTTTACGATCTTATACTTCCTACAGCCAGGAAGGTGGAGTAAATCAATTATCCTTTTCTTTATTCTATGTAACCCGGCATTTCTGAGTATTAGCAATTATGTGTTAAGTGACGCGCTATTTCTGTCGCTAAGCCTGGTCTGGTTCGCGCAGTTGATCTGGCTGATCTATCGACCAAAGTGGGCGACAATCATATTCAACGCCGTCATCTTACTTCTACTGTTCACAATCCGTTACCAGGCGTTATATTATCCACTGATAACAATAGTGGTGATGTGGATTTGCCGGATGCCTATCCGGGTTCGGCTGGCAGGAATATTCTTCACCGTTTTATTACTTGGTCTATTTATAAACAGTCAGATGAGGGCATACAAGGCCATTTCAGGTAAGGCACAATTCTCAGCCTTTAGCGGCTGGCAACTGGCCAGCAATGCCATGCTAATGTACCGGCATCTGCCGGGTGAGCCAGACGACGAAATGCCCGGAAAGTTTAAGCCTTTGCATCGGTTGGTTGTTAGCACACTGGATTCATTCAACAGGACGATCTACAGGCCGGATTCCGCCGCGCAGATCTTCTACCTATGGGATAAAGGCAGCCCTCTGATCAAATATTTTCGGGCGGGATTTAGACTGAATCAGAATCCCAACTCCTTTTTCACATCCTGGGCTGCCATTGCTCCGTTGTACCAGGAATACGGGCTATACCTGATCAAAAAGCATCCTGCGGCGTACCTGCAATATTTTGTCGGCCAAAATTTAATATGGTATGCCGAGCCAGCTACAGAGTTCTTGGGGGTTTATGATCACGGTACTGATTCGGTGAGCGAATTAGAGCAACGCTGGTTCGGGTATGAATCAAAACAGATACAATCTTCGTCCAACCGGATATTGTATATAGACGACATCTATCCTGCACTTTCGGCAATTATTAAAATGGCCTTTATTGTAGGGGCGATCGGCTTTTTGTTCTTTGGCGGCATAAAGCAAAGCCCGGCGACTTATAGGCTATTGTTAATGATCGTCGGGTTATTCTGGACGCTTGACCTTGGTTTTAGTCTACTGGCATCACCGGTCGTACTGAGATATCAATTGTTTCAACTATCTGTCGAGGTCATTTTCGGAACTATGTTCCTGGAATATATCTTTCGATTGGAAGACAAAAAAGTAGCGAGGCTAGAAACTGGGAAAGGTGGCATCATCTTGCAGCAGGGGTAAAGAATGTACACTGACAATTACTGCTATGTTATTAAACCTTTTTCAACAGAGAATTAGGATGGCTCTGACTGTAGCCATCGCATTGGGCGCATTATCCTGTCAGCGAACGCGGTCTGTTCCTATGACTGACTTTTCTTTATTACTTATTGACAGCACGACGATAATGAGTTCCCGAAACATTCCGAACGGTGAGCCAGTCATGATCATATATTTTAGCCCGGATTGTGATCATTGCCAGCAATTAACCGATAGCCTGTTGGCTAATGTCCGGTCGTTTGCTACGACGAGAATATATTTTATCACGATCGACCCCTTCGACAGACTTAGAGTATTCAATTCGCACTACCACATTTTCAAATATCCAAATATTGTCCTTGGAAGAGACTATGAATACTCCTTCGTGAACGAATTGAAGCCAACGGGAACACCATGGGTTTTCATCTATAACTCTCACAAAGATCTTAAAGCAATCTATCCGAGCATCACAAATGTCCACAATCTGATCAATACTATTAAGTCTATTTAATATGAAGCGCGAAACCATCTTAACAATCATCACTTTTCTATTCGGTCTGTTATTTCTATATACCGGCGGGATCAAGCTGTTGACTTATAAATCTTTTGTCTGGGACCTGGGTCGGGACCCATATATAGGAACGGGTATAGCCAACGTGGTCGGTGTAGCGCTTCCTGTAATTGAGATTGTCGTTGGTACCATGGTCCTGGTCGACCGAACAAGGAAGTGGGGGCTATGGTTCTCGCTGCTGCTTATGACCGTGTTCACCATTTATGTTCGTTGGATGATTAACGATCCGACAAGGCACTGTACTTGCGGCGGTGTGATTCGTGCCATGACGTGGAGACAGCATTTTTGGTTCAATATGGGATTTGCCATTCTGGCTGCGGTTGGTGTTTGGTTGGTCTCATCGAAATCCAAATATTCTTGGAATGCAGGCCGATTTTCACGTGAGAAGAAATATGACACGGCATGAGCAGCTTCAACTGCATCAATCCGTTACCTGGATGGAATAATAGGTCTTAATCGCGATGATATTATGATTTAAAAATTAACTATTATGCGAAATACAAAAATATTCATTGGCGTTATCTGTTTGCTAATCGCAGCAATTGGAGTGTCAGCAATGTGAGCCAATACAAGAACCTCATTTACTTACTACTATGAGATTACGGCGGGTAATCCGTCGACTTGTCAGTCGATTTTTTTAGACAACGATCCACTTTGCGGTACAGTCGGCGCAAATTCATGCAATATTGAAATTCCACTGATTGGGATGAGCCAAGTTTTTCTAATAAATAGCTTATTAACTAGAGACTGTGAAGATCCGCTTCTTTATGATGATTATTAAATCTCAAATGCAAATAATTCTTCGCCGAAAATTAAACCTAGGTTGAGAAGGACTAAAATATTTTGAGGTCTTCCATTTGCTTGCTGAAATTGATAACAAAAAAAATAATGATATAGATTCCGCTGAACATATTGTTGCAACAACTCTCGGTCCTTGCTATAGCTAGGCAGGACAGGGTGCGGAGGGGGCAGGCTCCGCAAATTAAAAACCGGCTCCGGGAATGAAGCCGAAAACCTGAAACAAAGTAGGCATTATCAAACAAAATTAAACCTAAATCGTTATGAAAATGACAAAACTTTTCATCGCCGGTGTTTGCCTTTTGGCTGCCGGTATCGGTGTCGCAGCTACTAAGGCGCACACCAAGACCTCTTTCACTTATTATTATGAGACAACGGTGGGCAGCCCCTCGACCTGCGCAACCGTAGTGTTGTCTACGGATCCGGTTTGCGTTACCACCGCACAGAATGCCTGTGATGTTACGATCAATTCGACAATTGGTACCCGCCAATTGTTTCTGAGCGAAAACATTTTGGGTGACTGCATCACTCCGCTGACGAAGCAATAGGCTGGCTTTTTGGTGGCAACGTCCGAAAGGAGTTGCCACCTTTTAAAATTGTAGGCGATATATAACCAATCTAACGTTAATAATTATGAGAAGACTTAGAATCATTGTTCCTGGTGCCTGTATTTTGGCTGTCGGAATCGCGGTAGCAGCAACTAAGGCAAATGCGAAATTGGTTTATACGTACTACTACGAGTCAATAGTGGGAAGCCCTTCTACTTGCGCTATCATCCTCCAATCCGAACCTTCGTTTTGCCTCCTTACAGGAAATATCCCCTGCACCGAAAGCATCAGCGGCATCGGCACACGTCAGCTGTTCCTGAGCGAGGATGCTCAAGGCCTCTGTGTGACTCCGCTGACCTGGGAATAAATAGACAGGCTTGAAAACCGTCAACATAACCGAATGGGGTAGCCCGGCTTTTAAGGAAGTAGACAAATGAGGAAATGGGAGTGCAATTTCCGAGAAGGTCAACGTTTAAGAAATCAACTTTCATCGTTATGAAAAGGAAAAAATACATTCTTGCCGGTTTATGTCTGATGTCTGCTGGAATCGGTGTAGCAGCTGCCAATTCGAACACAAAGAGCAGGTTTACTTATTATTATGAGGCGATGATAGGATTTCCGTCTACTTGCGCGAAGGTGGTGTTGACTGCAAACCCGGGATGCGACACAACCTCTGTGATTCCTTGCAACATTATCATCAATCCAGTGTTTGGTACGCGGCAATTATTTTTTTAAGAGAAGATCCAAATGCTGGCAATTGCAAGGCCCCAATGTTCAAGGAGTAGATCATTTTTGGTATAGGTGGCAACGCCTGAAAGAAATGGAGTCTAATAACGTTTTTGTAACTATAAAAAAAATCACCAAATCAGCATGAAAAAGACAAAAATCCTTCTCGTGAGTCTATGTCTGCTGGCCTCTGGGATCGGTATCGCAGCCACCAAGTCGAAAGCAAAGACTTCATTTACGTATTACTTTGAAATGACGGTGGGAAGCCCTTCTACTTGTGCAACCGTAATTTTTGCACAAGATCCGGTATGTAGCACAACGACTACAGTTGCTTGCAATATGACAGTTGTAGGTGTCGGAACACGACAACTGTTCTTGAGCGAGGATGGAAAGGGAAATTGTATTACACCACTTTATTTACGTTAGGCTTAAATTTTAAGGTAGTGGGCCAGTATACCTGTGGAGTTGGTACCTTTCAAAAAGGCATATTGCATTTCAAGAAAAAAGATTATTTATGAAAAAGACAAAAGCATTTCTTGCTGGTCTTTGCTTACTAGTGGCAGGGACCGGGATCGCAGCAACTAAGGCGGAACTGAAAACATCTTTCACTTATTACTTTGAGTTGACAGTGGGGAATCCAGCAACTTGCCAAACAGTGGTAGGATCAATGGACCCAGGCTGCGACACCACTTCCTTATTTGCTTGCAACGTAACTATCGATAATGAGATAGGTACACGGCAATTATTTCTTAGAGAAAATCCCATTACAGGCAATTGCACAACACCGTTGTTTAGACCATAGATCAGTTAGTGTTTCCGTTGCATCGGAAAATAGTGATGCCATATACAAATATTAGGAATCATCCGAAAAAACCACCTAGTCACTATGAAAAAGACAAATATTTTTATTGCCGGCATATGTCTGTTGGCTGCAATTATCTGCGTAGCAGCCACCAGAGCAAATACCAAGACTTCATTCACGTATTATATTGAGGTTGCCATGGGGGACCCAACTAGTTGTATATCAATAGTCTTGGACAATGATCCGCACTGCAGTATATTTTACAGCACGCCTTGCGATATAACCATTCTTCCCTTCGGAATCCGTGAACTATTTCTGGTCAGGGACGCGGATGGAAATTGTAAAGTACCGCTGTCACTAGACTGATCGCCACTTTAAGTATAGTGGCACAAAGCGAGCGGAACTGCCACCCCATTAAATACTGGGCACCAGTAGGCTGTTAATTTTTGCAGTTATGAAAATGAACAATATCTTTCTTATCGGTTTTTGTCTGCTGATTGCAGGGATCGGCATATTAGCGGTTAAGGCTAACACCGAGAGCTTATTCTTCTATTATTATCAGGCAACGCCAGGGTTGCCATTTACTTGCCAGGCGGTATTGTTATCTACGGACCCGGTATGTGACACAATTGCTGGGACCCATTGCAACGTGATCATCAATACAACGATTGGTTCTCGGCCGTTGTTTCTAAGAAAGGATTCAAACACGGATACCTGCAGGACACCATTGACGAAGGAGTAGATCTTGTCCCAGAATCATAGCGTTGCGAGAGTGAGGCATTTAACAAATCAAACTCAATCGGTATGAGAAAGAAAAGCATTTTGGTCGGAGTGATTTGTCTTCTGGTTGCAGGGGGTGGTGCGGCGGCCACAAAGATGACAAGTAATATTACCTATATGTATTATTATGAGGAGATCCTTGGGGATCCTTCAACATGCGAGACGGTTGTACTGAATACAGATCCTAGTTGCGACACAGGAGGAATCATTGACTGCGATGTTACCGTTACCGATGTCGGCGTAAGGCAATTATATGTAACGAAAGAGCCGCTGAATAATTTTTGTCTGACGCCCCTGTCAAAAGAATAGATCATCTGAAAATGGGTGGCAATTCCTAAAGGAGTTGCCACTTTTAAGCATGTACATTTAGTCATTTAAAATGGCTTGTTGGTCCGGTTTCGTGTCCCGTATGACCATGACTTTCATGAGTTGCTCGGATTTGACCAATCTCAGCCCATTTCGCTGTAGAGCCTGATCAATATCGCTTTCAGTGAGGATCGGAGTGTCGATTACAATGTCGATGTTACCTTTGATATTGGTACTGTCAACCAGGGGAATATTGTCCGGGAATTCTTCATGTAACAAGTCTAGAATGGTTGAAACTGGAGAGTTTATCAATGTCAATCCCTTGTAAAGGTGATTCGATACATTCCAGGAAGGCTTCCCGCCTTTGGTGGCCAAACGTTCTTTAGCTTCCGGCGTCGCCTCCAATCTCCTGACGGGCATTTGACGGGTTTGGATTTCGACATCATAGCCAAAGTAAGTCACCAAATCCCTTTGCATATCACTCATCAAAGTATATTTGGATGATCGTGACTGTGGGATTTTTAAACTATAACACCAGGCATTTGTGCTGGTAGGAAGAGCTGTAGCAGAATCTGAGAAAAGTGCGGAGTCTTTTGTTTCTGCGACCGGATCGGGCCAAACCCGACCATATAAGGGATCTCCAAAGGGAATAGTATATTCCCCGAAATAGGCGTATTTGTAAAGCATTCGAAGTCGGAGGCCCAGTGCCTCAAATTTTGATGAATTCGGGAAGATGGATCCGGGATTGAAGTACGGCATATCCGGGCTCCAACGTGCCAAAACAGAACGATAGGCAAAGGCCGTATCCTTTCCACCATTGCCAGAGATCAGGAATAAACCTTCCATATTATAGGAAGGCTTAGGCTGATGGGTGGTGTAGACTTTATAAAGTTCGACATTCTTCCCCTTTAGGATGCTATCAAATTGTGGCTGCGATAGATATGTGGTTATTCCGCGAACGATCCCGGACGGGTCGATGATTACAACATAAGGGACGGAGACTATTCCGAGCTGGTGAAATATGACGGAATCAAAGGCTACAGGAAAGCTGAGCTTCATTCTTTTCCGAAGGGCGTCGTAGAAGGGCTGAATTTCATTATTCTGGTCCTGATAACCAATTAACATAAAATCGACGCTGTCCCTGTATTTGTCCCGCCATCGGTTGTATTTGGGAAAACTTTCAATACACCCTGAGCAACTCTTGCTCCAAAAGTCAAGGACCGTCCATCGCCCTTTGAGCTGGCTGATGTGAATATCGGTTGTCTTAAAGTACTTAATATGACTTATGGTCCAATCCGGGCAGAGTTGGCCAGGAATAGGATCAATTTCGCCAGATGGTTCAGTCTGGGCATGGGTTATTGAATGAGCGAAAAACAATAAGAATAAAGAGAATATTGATATTCGAGATGTCCGGTAGATTGGCATAAACTGATAGTTGCTTTATTTTCTCCTTTCGTTTAGTAGCCCTGGTTTTGTGTCAAATTGGGGTCGTTCAGCCGGTCGCTTTGAGGAATAGGGAAAAGACTGTCGGTGGCGGCCCATATACCGTTCTTTGCGGCGCATACACCGGTGGGTCCGCCCATAATCGAATTGATCGTTTGGGATCGCTTCATATCCAGCCAGCGGTGTCCCCATTCAGTGAAATACTCTATTTGCCGTTCATGTTGGATAGCAGTAAGAAGGTCAGCCTGGGTGGTGGCGGTAGTCGGAGGGAGTATGGCCCTGGACCGAATCGCATTTAGGTCGGTCTGAGCGGCCGTAAGGTTATTAAGTTGGGCATTGGCTTCGGCACGGATCAGGTATTGCTCGGCCAAACGAAGTACAACGGAGTATTCGGTAAAGGAGGAAGCTGACTGCACTTTGTATTTAAATGGAAAATAATAGGTTGTTCCGCCTGAAATAATACTGTCGATCCAATTCGCCCGCCGGTTGTCGCCGGGTTCGAAGGCACCGAGAAGCTGGGGGCTAATGGTGCTGGCGTTTTGGGTACCATTTTGCGGATTGGTAGTTAGAATGAAATTGGCGCCTTCGGGGGTATTGAGGCCGGGATTAGCGGGCTGCAATTGCCAGATGGCTTCGGGGCTTTGGATCAAAAAAACGCCATTAAGGCTGTCAAGGCTGTAGAGGGTGGTCTGGTTCAATATGGCGGTTGCCTGGGTAACTGCATCGGAGAAATCCCCGGTATAGAGGTATACGCGGGCGAGCAAGGCCGTCGCGGCGTATTTATTGGGCCTGATACGGAGAGAAGTGACGGCGGTATCTGTCGCATCTACATAATTTTCATTGAGCAGCGACTGCGCCGAGATGAGGTCGGCTACAATCTGCTGATAAACCTGCGCTTCAGGGGATCGTTTAAGGAGGGAGACGGTGGCGTAATCAGTAGTGGTGACAATAGGAACTTCGCCAAACAAATTGACCAGGTAGAAATTCCAATAAGCCCGAGTAAAAAGCGCTTCACCGGTGAGTTGATTTTTTATACTTGGGTATATGGAAGTAGAAGCGTTTAATCCGGAAATGACGGCGTTAGCCTGATAAATTAAATTGTAGGCAGCCGACCAAAGGTTTCCGGAAAACGAAGTGGTAGAGTTTAGAGCGTTCGCATAAAACTGGGTGGCACTGAAATTGGTGGAGTAGTTGGTTAGCTCGTCGGCAGCTAGTCCCAGGTAGTAGGCATAATAATAGGTGTATTGTTGGTTGACCATTTGCGAGTAAATGCTGGTCATCGCTGTGGTGGCGGTGCTACTGTTTGAAAAAACAGTAGCCGTGGTTGTCTGTGTTGTAGGCGGGTTGATGGTGACAAATTTTTTACAACCAGTGTCGGATACAAAAAATAGTAGAATAAGACACCAGGAACGTTTTTTATATGTGAAAGGAGCAAGTTGCATAGTATGAATGTTTATAGAGTTACTTAAAGTGTGAACTGGAGGCCGAAGGTGACGGTACGAAGTGGCGGAAGGGTCAGGCCTTGCGTCTCAGGGTCCAATCCGATATATTTGGTAATGGTCAACAGATTCTGGCCGGATAAAAAGATGCGTAGGACCTGGAAATGGATCCTTCGATCTATGGTTGTGGGAAAAGTGTAGGAAAGAGAGACATTCCTTAGCCGAACAAAGGATGCATTGCTGATAGTCCGGTCGCTTTGTGTAGCATTGAAATAAGCGGTTGTTGCTGTAGATCCGTAGTTCTGGGAAAACATCTGGAAAGCGGCAGTTTGCTTGCTGTTTTGCCAACGGTTCAATACAGCGGTAGACTGATTGGATATGCCGCCGTATCCAAGGATTCCGGGTTCAATACCTGATACAAAAGGGAAATAGTCTCCAGATTGTTTCACAAACTGAAGATAGACGTCGAGCTGGAGGCCATGGTATCGAACGCTGTTCTTCATGCCGCCATACCAACGTTGTGTTTTTTCCGCAAGGAACTGGTAGTCCTGGGGGCTGGATGGCGTGCTGGTTGGGCCATTGCTGCTGGAAAATTCGTAGGCGCCGGTTGAGGAGTTGACGTCGAGATAATGAAACAGGGGCTGCACAAAAAGGGATTTACCGACTTGGTATCGGTAGGCGTAACTTGATCCGGCGAGGTTGGGATAAGAAACCAGCTTGTTGCGGGGAATGGAGAGATTGACACTAGTAGTCCATGTGATTTCATGGGTTCGGATATTGATCGTATTCAACTGGAATTCAACGCCGGTATTTTGAACAACCGCTGGTAAATTGGCCTCTACGGACGTGAAACCTGTGGTCGAAGGGAGAGAGTATCCTACGAGCTGGTTACCCGTTCGGTTGTGGTAATAGCTGGAAGTCAGGAGGATCCTGTCGTGGATGAAACCTAATTCGAGGCCGAATTCGAGCTTTCGGACAAGCTCCCAGCTAAAAGAAGGATTTGCTATGGAGGTTGGAATAATTGTGGCTTGTCCCTGATAAGGATAAGTAAATGCAGAATAGGTGCTGAGGTATTTGTAGTCGCCGATCTGATCGTTGCCAGTGATACCGTAGCTTCCGCGGATCTTTCCAAAACTTAGGAATGGCAGCGAAGTGGCAATGAACTTTTCCTTAAAGAACAGCCAGCCGACGCCGAGGGCACCAAAATTGCCGAATTGTTTGTCAGGGCCGAATCGGCTGCTGCCGTCGCGTCTGGCGGTGGCATTCAGCAAGTATTTATCTTGATATGTGTAGCTAAGACGGGTAAACAGGGCAGCATAATTGTATTGAGTAACTTGGTTGCCGATCACAAAGACGTAGGTGGCCTCGGCGATGTTGGGAATTTGCGCGTCACTGGTATATCCGGCGGCAATTTGGGATATTGCGGAAGAATTGTCTTGATGAAAGGTAGATCCCAGGAGGTAATCGAGCTGTCCCTTACCGATTGGACGGCTGTAGGTGAGTTGTGGTTCCGCAATCCACGAATTGATCTTATCGGTCGCAAAGAGGTTATTTCGCATATTATTGAATGTCGAATAGGCCGGTGGGTATGCGCTCAATGGATAGATCGTGGTTTGGTTGAGCTCGATGGACTTGAAACCTAAATTTCCCTTTATGCGTAGGCCGGGGATGATTTCATAGCTGAGGTTGAGATTGGCCAGGAGGTTGGAGGTGGTTGAGGTGGCTTGTTCATTGAGAACAGCATAAGGATTGTTCCATGTTCCATTTTCCCAGTTGAGACTGCCGTCTTTATTGTAGAGTGTCGGGGCATCGGGAGCAAGAAGGATTTGTGATGCCAGGTCCGATGCAGGCAGCTTGTCGTTATCTTTCAAATAGAAGGCGGTAACAGCGGCATTGAGCTTATTGTCGGTGGAGCGGTGGGTGATACTAAGGTTGGCGGATACCTTTTGGTCTGAGAAACTACCCGGATAAACCGTGGATTGATTGGCGTATGTTCCGTTGATAGAGAATTGCGTTCCCGAATTTCCGCCAGAGAGAGAGGCATTGACGGTGGTGTTGGTCGCAGTATTACCGATGAGTACTTTTTGCCAGTTGGTGTAGCGGGTTGTATCCCAGGTGCCGTTGATGTCGTAGTCGGAAACTTGCGGTGTCTGGCCATCGTTGTTGAAGGCTTCATGCCTCATCTGGAGATACTGTTGGGTATTGAGCAGCGGGGTGCTGTGGTCAATAGTACTAATGCCATGACTGATGTTTATATTTAGACCGGTTTTGCCTTCTTTTCCCTTTTTGGTGGTGATGAGGATGACCCCGTTCGCTCCCCTCGATCCGTAGATGGCAGTGGCGTCGGCGTCCTTCAGCACTTCGATGCTTTCGATGTCATTTGGGTTGAGCAGGTTGAAAGGGCTTAATCCAGTGACCGGGCCAGCGCCGATGTTGTTGTTGGTCATCGTAATAGAGATGAAGGGCACGCCGTCGACGATGTAAAACGGTTCAGTGCCGCTAGCGATGCTGTTGAGTCCCCTTAACTGGATGGTCATTGAGCTTCCCGGAACGCCGGAGGTTTGGGCGACAAAGAGGCCGGGGACCTGGCCTTCGAGTGCCATGATGGGGTCGGAGAGATGCTGATTTTGGATATCTTCAGATTTTACGACGGAAACGTTGCCGGTGTTGAGGCGGTTGGTAGTTGAGTAGTAGCCCTTTATTACGGTTTCATCCAGCTGCCCAATCTTCTTTTTTAGTTGGAGGAACATTGGTGCATTGGCGGAGGTCGGAAATTCTTTTGTTTCATAGCCGATGCACGAAACGATGAGCCATGTTGGCTCTTTGCCGGAAAGGGAGAATTTACCTCTGGCATCGGCAGCCGTTACCCGGCCGGTACCCTTTAGCTGTATGGAGGCGCCTTCAAGAGGCTGGCCATCTTCATTGACGATAAAGCCGTTGATGATGTGGATGGTATCTATTGGAGCATGTGGAGGAGGTGGAATAACGTTAGCCTTATCCGACGCAGGGGCAATGGTAACAAGAACGACCTGTTTCTGATCAGGATGGATGCTGCAGGCGAGTGATTGATGCGCCAAACAGAGACGCAGGGTCTCGTCCAGGCTTTTCTCTTTCACATCCAGTGTAACAGGCCGGGCATTCTGCAACTGATCGCTCGCGTAGATAAAATGGTACCCGGTTTGTTTGGTGATGGATTGAAAAACGTCATTCAAAGGCGCGTTTCGGACATGCAGCGTGATGGTTTGTCCACTAGCGGTTCCAGCGGTAACCTGAAGGGTAGAGAACAAGATCAGCAACATCGAAATCTTCATAATAAGTAGAGTTTCAAGCAGTAGTCTCATCCATGCTGGATGGACTTTCTCATAAGCAAAGATTTTCATACCTTGTTGTCAATTTGGGTTAATTAATAAGGATGCGTAGAAAACGTCTTAATTCTAAGCCCGAATGTTCGCAGGAAGTGTTGCAAGCGCTTCCTGTTTTTATTTTGGGTTGAACAATGCTAACTAATCTGATAGGCGGGCTTATAGGTTATGAAGGGAACAATGCGCGAGGGATAAAGGGTAATTTAATTGAGGGTGAGTAGAAACACACCCTTTTTATAGGTACAGATCAGACATGAGAATGAGAGTTCTTCGGTTAGTGATGCTAGTTGAGAGCTAAGACTTGGGTTTTAAATCCGGGCTTGCCCGCTCGTCGTGACCAGTTTCGGACAACGAAACGGAGAAAGAACTGGTGGTTGGAGGAAGACACTCTTTTTCGGTACAAACCTGATAGTCAACAGTGCCGGTGAGCTGCACCGTCGCATGACCGCGGAGCCGAACGACTTGCGTAAAGACGACGTTGCCGCTGTACTGATCCTGGGCAATACCAGTTTCCTCGTCCCGATAGTGAAACAACTTCCCCTCTTCTTTTACCGGTCCTTCATAGGTCAGCAAAGGGCTATTTAGAAAATGGAAGGACGTAGCCGTGGGTTTGACCGTCGTTTTTTTGGGTTGCCGCTGCGCGTAAATATGCCAACCTTCATCGAGGGCGGCATGAATGATGAGGCGAAAGACGTCGTTTCCGACTTTATCGACCTGATAGGTCCAGTGGACCGGCTGCGGAGTGTCGCCTGTATGAAAGGCAAGCAGGGCAAGGGCGTTGAGCAAGAATATCCTCATGACTGACTGGTTTTATTCGCGATATTTCCTGATATCCTGATAGCTGCGGGTTATCTTTTTATAGTGACGGTACGGCCTTCGATCTGAAAATGTACTTCGTTTGTCTCTTGCATCATAGCCAGCACCTGGCTGATGGGTGTGTTGCGCGAGATATTGACGGAAAATTTTGTCGCGGGTGCGTCCAGTGAAAAATTCGGGACAATGTCGTACCACCGGCTTAAGGTACGCATGATGGTATGCAGCTCCACATTATTAAAATCAAAGCCACCCTTAGTCCATGCGGTCACGGCTTCGAGGTCGACCTTTTCGCTGACGGTGAGCGGTGCAGAGCCTCCGGTTCGGGCCTGCTCCCCGGGTGTGAGGAGTCGTTGGTCGCCGGTGGGGGTGAGGACTCTGACCGAACCGTCGATAAGCGTCGTCGCCTCGGTGAGTTCGTCATCGTAGGTCTCTACATTGAACCGGGTGCCGAGCACCTGGATGGCCTGACCAGTGGTATGGACGATAAAAGGATGGCGGCTGTCCTTGCTGATCTCGAAGTAGGCTTCGCCCCGAAGGGATATTTCGCGGCTGGCGCCGGTAAATTGAACCGGGTATTGGATGCTGCTGGCGGAGTTCAACCAAACGGCGGTTCCATCGGGGAGAATGAGGCGGTAGGTATCGCCGCGGCGGGTGGATAATGTATTATAGAGGGTTTGGTGCGGACGGTGGTCGCTAGCGGATTGATAGATCAATGCGCCGGTGGAACTGTTGCTGACTAAAGCATTTCCTTGGGTGGCGATGACCTTGCCGCGGTGCGTGCTGTCGATAATAATCTGCGCTCCGGTAGAAAGCGTCAGCACGGCGTGATAGCCACCGGGAGGGACGTCGTGGACGAGGGCGATAGGTTGTTGGATAACGGGGTGAGGACGATTTATCCGGGCAATGATCCAATAAGAGAGCACGGCCAAGAGCACTGCGGCGGCGACGGAAGCCGCATAACGGAGAATGCGGAGCCGAGCCGGCCGTTGACGGATACCTATTTGGTTCCGGAAACGTTGAAGGCGGGCGGGAGCCAAATCCTGTGCTGTCCGATAGTATTCCAGGAGCCGCTGAAGATAGGCGGCATCTCTGAGTTGCTGAAAGTCGTCACGGGTGAAGAGGACATCGTCCAGGTGGGTTTCCAATTGCGCGATCTTTTCTTCATCCCATTGACCGGTGAGCTTCTCATGAAGAAGAATCTCGGTGATCAGCGCTGCGGCTTCTGATTCATTATTGTCTCTATTCTTCGATGTCTCGTCCATGGGTGGCGTTTTTTTTGCGGGCGTGCTCGCCTTTCAAGTAAAACGGATGATGGTACAAAACGCGGCATTATTTTTCCATTATTTTTTTAAATTAAAATTAGGAATCCTAAATAAAATATTTTAAACGACTATAGGCTCCGATGAGCCCAAAAATTACGTCTGATCAGGAGACCAGACTAGACATAGCAGCTGTGGGGTGTTGCAACAGGTCAGTGTGAAGTATTCCAAGGATCGTCGCTACCATAGCGACGCCAATATTCTCTTCCAGTCGGCCGGCCAGGAATGCCCTGGCGCGGGTAAGGTCTTTTCGGATGGTGGCCTCGGATTTACCCGTTAGATTAGCGATCTCCCGGGTTTCCTTTCCTTCTAATTTGTACAGCACCGCTTTTTTCTGCGCCTTGGGGAGCTTTTCGATAGCAGCATCTAATAAAGCGACAACCTCCACTTCCAGCCATTTCTTTCGCGCATCAAAGGGTTCTTCTTCGGTTTCGATAACTGATCGGTATTCTGCTTCGAACCTTCTTTTTGTCCCCAGGCCCCGGGTGTAGTCGATCACAAGATTATTTACGGAGCGCCGGAGAAACCCTGCCAATGCAGAATCATTGTTGAATTGATATTTTTCCTTTACAGGCCATAAGTTCTCCCAAAATTGGCTGACCAGGTCCTGGGCAATATTCCAGGTATCATTTCGACCGCCAAGTAAACTGTGGGCAAATACGACCATCTGGGGATCGTACTTCTTAAATATCCAGTCAATCGTGGTTCGATCGATCCGGATGACAAGTCCCTGCTCAATATGGCGGTCTGCCTCTTTCATATTGTTTCCCGGTAAACCCGTTGGCTGTTCTTACAATTTCCTCCTTGTCTATTATCGTATCGCTTAATGGATCAAGTCAGCCCTAAATTACCTCTTTTTCTCACCCTTGCCATTGGCCACTGTCGCGATCCGGCAATCGTGCGGTGGTCGACAGCGGCCTTTATAATACAATAATAAGTAAAATAACTTAGGTATTTGTACGTAGAGGTGAGGTTACCCGTTAATGGATGGTGAAAATGCAAGGTATTGTAATTCAATCTGTAGTAATAGGCCGGCTTAAGTTGTGGATATTCTTTGGCCACAGTGCGCAGCTTATGCGGGATTGTTACGTTTTAAGTGGAAAGGCTGGAAAATCAGCGGCTTGCGGGAATAACAATTTTTCTGGATAGCAAGTACAGTGATGTTTGACTAAGGCTCGCGGGTGAAGACTGATTTTGCGAAGTCGTGAAAGGAGGGGGAAAACCAATGGAGCCGGATTATCGGCTTCCGGTCCCGCCTGGCATTCCCAAATTGATTGTTTGTTTACCAAACAATTTAACTGTTGCTGGGTTACCAGCTGAAGAATCAACTGGTCGTTTGTTCTAGCACTATGATGACTATTACCAGAATACGTTTGCTATGCGGTAAAACCTATTTGGAAATAAATAAGACCCGAAAAGAATTCTTTGGGAGCTGCTGCTCCCAGGGTAAGATTGTTTGTGCCGCTTGCCGCCCGGGATACAAATCACTTACTACGAGGATACATAATAACTGCTATCATGAGAATGAGTAACGAAAGGAAATTAAAGACCTTGAGAGTTATTTGGGGCGCTGTTGAAGACGAAACAGGCCTGATCGAGCGATTCAAAGAGGGAAATATGGAAGCAAGGCAGCGAATTTTTGAGCGCTTTTATGCGATGCTTTGCTTTTTTTTGAGCCTGTTAATCGACGAAGACGATGTCATAAAAGAGGAGGTCTGGAAAATATATATTGAACTATTTAAAAAGGCGGCGGAATTTGAAAATCTGGACGAGATCGAAGATTGTCTTTTTGAAAGTGGTCGGAAATTTTGCCGGAACTATTTTGGGAAAATGGGATCGATAACCGGTCAGGCATTGGAAGACAAAATCAATGGGGCGATTATTTTGGCCAAATTGATCAAGCTGCGCTACTGTTGGCAAAGGGGGATCATCACCAGGGAAAGGCGAAAGCGGGATGAGGGGGATCGTTTATTTGCTTTGGCGTTTAGCCCTTAAATCAGAACTTTCTCATATCAGATGACTCCAAAATGGAGCATTCGAATCGCTACTTTTTCTTCTTATTTTTTTTATCAGCCTCATATTGTTCATATACGAGCCTTATTATCGTTAGATCATCTGTTTCTATGAGCGCGGCAATCCTAAAGGTATCTTTATAG
The DNA here is from genome assembly GCF_004366355.1 of Dinghuibacter silviterrae. Lineage (NCBI taxonomy): Bacteria > Pseudomonadati > Bacteroidota > Chitinophagia > Chitinophagales > Chitinophagaceae > Dinghuibacter > Dinghuibacter silviterrae. The sequence continues at coordinate 1,678,619 of NZ_SODV01000001.1, forward strand.
GTGAATTCTTCTGGATGTGCTAGTAGCCTGGAAAAAGTCTGGTGGTGCATACCAAGGTCTTTTGCCAGTGTACTTTTAGGCAATGTTTCCGTTATTTCCCTGAAGGTTTTAATATACCCCCCCGAGATTAGATTTTTTACGGTAACATATCGCTTATCCTTGGGCATTTTACAAAGAAAGGGGCAAAGTCTTTAACGTACATGCGACGCGTCATATATTAGCATATATGATGTCAAAAATTGACATTAATAACGTCGCAAAGTGACAAATTTCAAAAAGAGTTCTATATTTGGGGAGAAATATATCTTTGCGAATTGCATAACTGAATTAGTGCTTTCGCTTTTATTCTCGTCATAGAAACGTCGAAATTTCAAAGGAAACGAGAGGTAAAGTGAAGGGCTCACGTTTTGGCGTGGGCCTCTCTCTTATTCGTTTCCGGGCTTTCGACGGCCTCTATGACGGTAAGGAGGGCCTGCGCCTCTTTTTTGGCACTGGCCCATTGTAAATATAACTCAAGAACTGGCTATGTTAACACCAAGTCATATCAAAGGAGGGCTTCCCGACTTTATTCTTGTTGCAGAACTAAAGGGCGACGACGAAGATGCGTACAATGCCTTAGTCATTAAACACCAGGATTTTTCCAATAACCATGCCTTTACATTGACAAAGGATCGAGGACGTGCTTTGACACTTTCCACGCTGGCTTTTCGACACATTTGGAGGTCAAGGCACATGATACCAGATGAATTTATGAGTTGTGTGGCCCCGCCGTTTTGGATTTATATTGCCAAGGTCCTCCATGCCTATTTTGACGTGCTGAAGGATGTGGATTATGATAATCCATTTGGCGAGGATTAAAATCTTGAAAACCAAGGAGTTTAGGTAAGTGGCAGTTCTTCGCGCGGAATGAGGTAAAGCGCAGCATCAACGGCGCAATGGCTATGAAACTTGTTCTCATGGCGCAAGAAGCTATGAAATAAGAACTCCGGGGAGTGGAAGCCAGCCTGTTATGTGGTCTGTAATTACTTCACCCACAACCCCGTTGAACGCATCATATTTATGCCAGGTGCCATTATCTGCATTATAGAGGGCTAGGTATCTAAAACCGTACATGCCGTGCCCCGTATCCTTCATGATGGATATCAGATAGGTTTCTGTTTCTGCGGGTTTCTCTTTTGGGAAAAGCTTCCATTCCATGCGGGTTGTTTTATTAGTTTAGTTATGATTGAATCGTGCCTCATGCTTTTGAAGCGGTTTAATATAAGGATAAAGCAACTCGCCACGGGACGTGATTAACAGTTGGAGAACATACTTGGCTATGGTGTCATAGATCATGTGCTCTATTTTTTCCGACCTGTGGAGCGAATCTTTGTGATCCCCAGGCAGATCAAGTAGTTGCCGGACCAAGTCATGGCTAGCAGGGTCGTCTCCGATGATGTTATTCAGTTTGAGAATTTGGTATAGGTCGTCGAATTGGAGTATTTCTCTGCGGCTTCCTTCGTGATTGTCGCCTAAGATGAGGACCAGGTAGGGAGCGTCCTGACCGATGGGCACACTAACAGTGATTTGATAACCGTTTTTGGCTACGTATTTTATGAGGAGGGGTATATTGATATCCATTCTTTCCGGTGATTACGTCTGGTAAAAAACGATATTCTCCGTGAAAAGTCAACCGTGAAAATACCTTTTTGTTTGGATAGTTCAAAATAGGTGTTTTCACGGGAAAACAAATGGCTATTCATTTGTATTATTGAGTGAATAGGATACCAAAATGAAAAAAATTCTGCTTATCTTCCTAGTACTTTTCTCCGCCTTGTATTCCTTTTCTCAGGCCCCATCGGTAAATAACCTAGTCAACACAAGGCTAGTTGCGCCACCGAAACAAGATACACCAACCCGTGTATACCTGGGTCTTTTTAGACACTATCAAATTCTGCTGGATAGCGCTCGGGATCAACGCAGGGATTCGGAACGTGTTTTTCTTAGACACCCGGAGAATATCCCGGCCAGTCTAAGTACGCTGCTTGATAATTTTACAAAGACTGAAAAGACGTTTCAAGATTCTGTCAACTGGTACAAGTATGCATATGATTCAATCGTTTACGAGCGCGGGAACTTTCGTTTCTGGTTCCCTACTGCGGTACGGGCCTTGCGACCTGCTACCTTTACTAATTACGCTTCGGCGCAAGGCGATTTCAATGTAATTAATCTTGTGCAATTTCAGGCGCAGTCAGGAATAGCAAGCTTATATGCCGAATTATTAGCCACCAATATTGGTCATCTGCGGATAAGTTTCGGATCGCTGATCTCCGCCAATAATGATTCCAGTTTACAACAGCAGACTCTGCAATCGTTCCTTGCTGGAGGTGGAAATGCGGTATTAAACGTATATTACCCAATAGCCTATGTTCGGAAAAACTTTTTCACCTTTCTTTGGGAATATTCACCAAAGATAGGCGGACAGATACCAGGGATGGGCACCTATAATAACAATGTCACTGGCAACGGTCAACTTCTTGCTTCGGATATTTATGTTGATTTTACATCCTTTGATAATACACTAGGCGTCTATGGATTTTTAAGGGGTAGTTATACTTTTGGCAGCAGCGACTTTTATAATAACCTGAATGTTCCTCATAAGATATTTGGTCTTCTTCAGCTTAATGCGGGCCTGGTGCTGAATTCGAATATTCGCATCAGTGTCTCCGGACCTTTAGCCAGTACATCCGGTAATCTATTGCGTTTTCCATGGCAAATCGGAGTTCAATTAATGCCATCAAGCTCAAAGAAATCTGGGTAAAGGCCTTCCTGTCTCACAACGTTCCGACATAGGGGCCTGCTTCCTAATCTTTCAATCTAGCCAATTTTGAGGTATAATATCGGTGCGCCAGATCATACACCACCATCTCCTGAACACGGTTCTCGGACACGAAAAGACGGTTCATATGCATATGAATAAAGCTCCCGAGCAAATTCTGTAACGGCACTTCCAGACGCCCATCCCTTTTAGCCGCTACCAAACGATCTGTTACATTGCCGAATTTCACCGAAAACTCTTCCGTGATATAATCATTCAGGCTCAGCATCTCAGAGATCTCTTTCGCATACACACGGTAATTTTTATCTGTCTCCCTCCGGACCGCCTTTTGGGGATCCAGCTCTTTTGCCATAAGATTGTATTTATCAAGCGCGAATCCTTGTTTCTCCACCAGCTCCCACCCAAATGAACCAAGCATTGCATCTAGTACTTGAACGCCCCACATCCATCGAGGAACCACGTCGGTTTGCCTTCTTAAAAAGTTAAGCATTGAGTCACTACTAATCTGAAATATTTCCTCCGCCTCCTGGATAGTTCCAGCCCCATATCGCTCCAGCTCCCGGTTATAAGTATCCATCTGCGTCTTCCATATAAACCCTTCTTTTTCAAATGGTCTAAAATGGGAAGATACCACTTGAACCGCTTCACCCCAGCTTTCTGGTCTGGACAACAAAAACCTCACTCGCAAATGAAACTCGGGGTCCGCATATCTAATAAAAAACCATCTTTGCACCAGACCTTTAGCTCGAAGTTCTTCCCAAACTGGCCCCACCACTTTATCGAGCAACATGTCTGCGCTCCTTTCGCCACAATACAACTTATAATACATCCATTCGGATCCCACGGAAAAGCTTCGTTGAACTCCCTCGATGAAAATTTTCTTACCCGGCGCTGCGTCCGTCCCCCTATGTCTCACCAAGGACGCGACGAACTGCCCATTGTACGAGGTTCCATCAACCGCTCGAACCACTCCTTCGCCTGTTCGCAGGTATTCCGCTATTTTAAACGAAGGGTGTTTTCGTACCATCTTCAAGAAAATGCCAACTAAAAGTGGATTCTCCGCCTCAATCAGTAATTCGTTATCCCCGTCCAGCCATAGAAATGAGAGCGGGATCTTCCACTCTTCGCGCCATCGAGTCATTCTCTCCATTGTGTCGTCCTCTCCTTCAAGTAATGTCCGGTAATCTTTCGCTTTAAACTGCCAGGTCGCCCGAGACAAAACATGTCCTTTCCAGGTCACCCTGGGTAAGAAAACGAACCGTGATGCCAGTGCTCCCCAGGAAAAACCAAGGGATCGTTGTGTTCCTTGTCCCTGAAGGTCACAAAGGAATCGGAAAACCGGGAGGGCGGTTTTGGCGTAGTTGTATGCATTTGTGAGCCTTGGCAATACCCGTTTCCCCAATTTACGGGATCGCAATACTACCTCCTCCCCGCTAACTGATATATATAGATCATCCAGGGGAAGAATTCCCTCCTCTTGAACGACTGGTTGCCCCAAGTATGGAATCTCATAATCCCTAAGAGTAGGATGCTGCTGAATATTCCCAGTACGGTCTTCAGGTAGATGCACGATCTCTGCCAACACCGATGTTGACCCAATTGCCGCGACTTCAGCGCTCGTAATTTCTTCAGACAGTTGATTAATGGAGTCATCACCTTGGCAAAATCTCGCCAGTAGGTTCGCGGCGCTGGATCCGCCGGCTCCCTCCACCCACAACAGTCCGTCAATTCCGTCTAACACCTGAAATGTCACAGAAAGTGATAATGGCAGTGCAGCTCCCACATCTGGCAACCTTTCCACTGTTGTTTCATCTAAGATCACACTATATGCGTGGTGTTGTTGTGCCTCTAGTAAGGTTGAAAATAGGAACTCCTCCACTTGACCCCAACCAAGATCTGGCCTCCTTTTTTCAGGGGCCTCTAAATGTAATTCCGGCCAAGCACCTTTGCTTTCGATCCCGGGGTAACCGATCCCCGCGTCTGGGTCTAGAACTGCTGAAAGAGGCATCTCCCTGTCTTCATATCGCGTCCTGTACCTACGGGCGAACTCCAACAGGCCTCCCCCTACCGATGGCAAACTCAACTTGTTCAGAACTTTCAATACATCAACGAGTTGGGCTTTCAAACGACTATCCAGACAATTATCACCCTCAAAGAATAAATCCACTTGAAAGAGTCGACCTTCATCATGTGCCAAGCCGAAGCCCTCGAAAAGGCCACTCAGTTCCAAGGAGCGGTCATTGTCTGCTATGTCCGGTGTGTCAATGGCTGCCAATCCTGGCTTAAGCTCCTTGAGCCGGCGTCCAATGGCAGAAGTGCCGCAGCCAGCCTTTTCTATCGATGTTATCAGGTGTTCAAAGTAGCCTTCTCCGGTTACGGTTGGCTCCAACTCATCCACAAACACTCTCTCTTCCAACAACCTTTCCACATACGATACTGCGTCCTCTTCTTCTGCCCCGAACGACACCAGGGTGGATACGAGATCTCGAAACCCAACGTCGCCTTTGGCTTGGACCATCAATGAATCGAGGTATTCAGTCCGTTCCACTGCATGCAGTTGGTATGTTCGGTCCCCATTCCGATCATATACATGCTTCATTAGGCGAATCTCTTCCCCCAACACATAGGCGCTGCTGTTTACATGGAACCGAAGATGATCGCGCAATTCCGCTGCGGCCGTTCGGCCAAATTTGTACAAAAAGGACATGTCGGGGCGCGTTTTTCGCGTTGTTCCATTTAATGTGATGGACGTCTCACCTTGTCCCCATCCAATATAGGCACAACCAGAAAAAAGCCCAAAGGGAGTGCATCGGTGATTCATCCTTGAAACGTATTTGCAGAGAGTAGTCAGCATTTTATCGTTTCGCCCGCCATCCAACCATTTCAGCATCTCCCGGTAAAGAGCGGGCGAAGCTGCATATACAGCCTCCTTGAACCAGGCCTTGGTAGCCAAGGCCCTTATGGTAGCCTCGTCCAGTCGTTGCCAGCCTGGTATCCTGGGTGCTCGCACAACCAGGCCACTCGTAAATTTATAATCCGCTAACATAGTAAGAAAGCTTCTCCCCATGGCGTCCAAACCCCCAGGTTGACAGACATCAATATCAATCCGATCCCAGGCCAGCCTGTTAGCAGGCTGCCCTCATGGCCAGCATACCGGCTCGCCTTGGCGTCTTCCCTGGCCATGGTCAAGGTACGAATCGCCCAAAAGTCAAATGCCTCTTTGTAGTCTTCTTTGCCAGTAATCCGATGCAATGCCCGATACATATGCGTAACCCCCGCCGCACCATGGCAATAGTGTGCATCTGCTATTAATGTCTCTTCATGGGTTCTTCGCGTTATAGTAGCAAGACCTACGTGTTCGGCGACTTCAATCCATTCCCGGACGCCAAAGCGGGTTCCTGCCCGATATAAAAGCCAGGCTACATTCATATCGCCGTAACACCAAGCCAGACGATTGCCGACGAAAGTCTCGCCAGAGTTTTCCATAGTGAAAAATGGGAATATGGATGCTTTTTCAGCTTGTACGTGCCCCGCACTAGATAGGAGAAAGGATATTCCCTTCCGTATCGTATCGCTCACATTCCATTTGTCCCCATGCTTTTCCAGGACATTCAACAGCACCAGTAATATCCCGCATTGACCATGAGCTAGGCTCATATTCATGCAATTCAGCCCCTCCTTTAGCACACTATTCCTCCACCACGTCCCTTTCCAACTTTCCACCCCATCCTTTATCAATTGTTGTATCAAATATTCCAAAATGCGTTCCGTTAAGTCTGAAGCGGGAAGACTTGCGTAGTAATGAAGAATTCCAACCGCCCCATGTAAGAAATCGACATTATTCGATTTCATCATTTCCAAAGCCCCTTCCACCAAGAAATCGTCGAACGTCGGCGGCAAGTCTGCCAACTCAATTTCAGCAGGAAGGCCCTCTCTTTTGATGTATTCAAAAACATACCCCAACCCAGCCAGCCCAGAAGAAAATGATGGATTTGTAAGCGTGGAGTTTCCTTCCTCCAGACGATCAAGAATTTCTCTAAGGCAGGCTACAGTCGCCCGCCACCAATTCTCCGCCCTTGTTATCTTAAAGGCATTATAATAGTAAAACGCTAAGCCAAGCCGCCCGCTCAGCAAACCATCGTCCTTTGCCGGCGAATCGTCAATGATGTTTTGAATCAAATCGAAGTCGTCAGCGGTTACGGGAAACTTCGGAGATAGCGTCATTGTGATTTATAACAATTTACTCTTGATTCTGTTCAGAAAGGCCTCCTTGTAGGTTACTCCGAAGGGTATCCTTGTGCCTGATCCCCTTAATACGACTTCGCCCGCATCAACCAGGTCAATTTCGTCCAAGGCAACGATATAAGATTTGTGAATCCGCATAAACTTTGCCGAAGGCAATATCTTTTCCAATTCCGATAGACTATGTAGTGTCAATGTTTTCCCGCCACTCCAATGGAAGGCAATATAATTTTTCATGCCCTCTACATATTTTATATCTTTAAAGTATATTTTTATCAACCTCCCTTTCTGTTCCGTTTTCACAAAAACATGATCCTCTTCCACAAATAAGGACTCTCCCTTGGGATGATTCTCGGCAGTATGCATCTTTAGCGCCTTTGTCGCCGCCTTCATGAAACGCTGCAAGGAAATGGGCTTGAGCAGGTAATCTACAATGTTGAGATCGTAGCCATCCAGTGCATAGTCGGGGTATGCCGTGGTTAATATCACCAGTGTGTTCAGCGGCATTGCCTTGATTAGCTCTAGTCCCGTTATGTCGGGCATATGAATATCCAGGAAGACCAAATCGATGTTCTGGGACGTAAGGATATGCAGTGCTTCAATAGGACTTGTCGTTGACCCTGCCAAGGATAAAAAAGGGGTCTTTTCCAGGTATATTTTCAAGATTTCGATCGCTGCTTGCTCATCGTCCACCAAAAGACAACGTATCATAGTCACAGTCTTATTTCCAAAAGAGTAGAATAATCCTCATCAGTCTCCAATACCTCAAGAACAAACCTGTCTCGGTACCATTGTTCCAGTCTTTTTTTCAAATTAGCAATTCCGACGCCGGAGGAAAATTCCGCTGCTGTCTTGGATTTTTGATTCCTTGTATAAAACCGAACCTGCCCATTTATATCGTCATAATCCAGTGAAATCACAACCGGATGTTCCTCATTCAACAGATCTCCATGCTTAAATGCATTCTCAACGATCGTTACGAATATAAAGGGTATCACCTTTGCCCCGTAATAGTCCCCGTTGCATTCGAAGCGTACTTGTAGTTGCCTACCGAACCTGAATTGATTGATTTTAATTAAGTTCTTTAGGTGCTCAACTTCGCCCTCCAGGCTAATCAAGCCCGATCCATTTCCTTCCCTAAATGCGTAATGCATGATTTCCGACAAAGTCAAGATCCCCTCCGACAACTCGTCAGATACTGTTAGTGCCTTATAATAAAGGAAATTCAGGACATTATACAGAAAATGTGGATTGATCTGGGCCCTGAGATAGGCCTGTTCAGCGATCAACTTTTCCTTTTCCAATTCCGCCTTTTTTTGGGCTTCTAAAGATTGTTTTCGTTCCAACTCATTGATTGACTTTTGCTTTTCTATCGATTCCTGGGCATACCAGTATCCGAAGCCAAACAAAGTGTATTGGAACCACCACCATGACATAATAGCTGAGGAATGCCAGAAATCATAAACCGTAACCTTTGGGTATCCGCTTAGTGGTAGTATATACCAATAAATCAAACGATGTAATGCTACAATGAACGCAAAAAGTAAAACTTCCGCCGATACGAGTGCTGGAATTCTCCGGACAGAATAGAACCGAGGCAGGATTACAAAAATGTTCGCGTAAAATACGAGCGCTGCTAGGCTGTACTTTGCGATATATTCAGAAAGAAATAAATAACGGGATAAAGCCTGTATGCGAGACAATACATAATTGAAGACCGTGTAAAGGACCCAGAACATTATGTGCCATCCCGCACGTCGTAGCTGTCGATTAGTTGGTCTTTTCACGGCCCAAATATTTTACCGCGTAAGCCACCCAATCAGGTATCGTCTCGTCCAAGGGGACGTCCGGCTGAATCCCAATATTATCAATGGGTGGATATACTTTTAGTCCCCTTTTGCCAGCGGGACATAAGTAGTACATATAGGGACAGGGCATGGACCTGGTATCCACTACCTCCGAATAATCATATCCGCCATGGGTGTGTGAACCGAATATTGTCACCTTTTTGCTATAGTGGCAATTTATCAAGAAGCCTTCGGTCGCGCTCGCGCAACCATAGTCCACGAGCACACCGATTTTTCTGGGGAACTCCAAAATAGAGTCAAGCGTAATCGTGATTCCTTTTCTTACTCGAACCATTTTTCCGGGTTCAGCCTTCATACTATCTATGAATTCCTGCACAGCCTTACTTTTCGCATTGGAAAGCAAAGGGTTATTTTTCCATTTTTCATAGATTGCGATATTTCCAGGCGAAGATCGTAGATATACCTCATCGTAGGGAATAGGTCCGGTATATATTAACGGGAAAAGCGAAAAAAAACAGTCACTCACCCCACCTCCATTCTCTCTAAGGTCGATGATCAAGTTTCTTGTACGCTCGATGATGCTGAGGTTTGCTTTTATGATGCTGTCCGTGGTTTTAACGTATTCCTGGTCAAAACTCTTTATAGTTAATACACAGGCATCTTTTGACAAGACCTTGAACGATACGACCTCGCTACCAAATCCGTCAGGATTCACCGGTTCCTTTGAAACGGGAAAAGTCTTCAACCATGTTCCATATCCATCGATAACTAGACTGTTTGATCTCACTATCGTCGTAGGTGTAAGGGGTGTATGGTCGCGGCCATAAAATGTTACAGTGTATTTTCCTCCCGGATGAGTGGAAAACCGCATTTTTAATTGACCGGGGAACCAGCAAATGCTGTCTGCTTTTAGCACTATACCCAAATAATCACCGGGTATTGCCGGATCCTTGAGCATGGCAATCTCATAGGAGCTACCTTGCCGCCAAATTCCCTCCAAAGGATCGCCTTTTCCCTGCACCCATCGTTCCTTTAATTCGCTAAGTTGGATAGGTATTCGGGGCTCATCCTTGAACACGTCACGAAGACTATCGAGATAACCATTCGCGTTTCTCACGAACAAGTTCAGATGGGGCTCACGAAAGAAGGCGAGATATCTTTTTAGCAGCTTATAACAAGAAGATGAACCGGCTAAAGTAGCTTCCTCATGAAGACTATCCTTTAGCCGGTTGTACCTATCAATTGTTGCTGAATTGACTTTGTCGTTAAAGCCCGCATAGTCCTCTTCTACACTCTTTTCCAGGAAGGAAAGGTTTGTCACGCAATTGCAATTCTGTGCGGTGGCCGGTCGAGTGTAATGAACCGTGAATGCCAATAGTAAAAATAATTTACAGGGAAGGGATCTCATGTCGTGCTTTACTATTTACTCGTCTAACAGTTAATCGTCAAGCATCCTGTTTCAATTGGCGTTGTTATGCATGCATCGCAACTGTCATAGGTGGCGCAGGCAGTGTCGTTCGGGTCCTGGGTGGCCTTTTCAGGTGTTACCCCGCCCCAAACTTTCTTTAGCTGCTTGTTGGATAGAGTAACAATTGTCTTGCTTTTTAGCTCCAGCTTGAGCTTTGGTTGGGTTTCGTTGATCATTTTGCAGAATTTATATACCAAACCTAAATATTATGTCGCCGGAAATGCAAAAAAATACACCAATTTCATTTTGCTAGGTACCAATTCAATCCAACGAGTCTATTCGTTTTTTGATATAGGTCAAATCTTAAATGGTCCCATTCAAAAGTCAGACTAGCAAATCGCCGTTTCTGTTGGACAAGGGTCAGTGCAGGTACAGGTTACACAGGTCAAAACGGACGCGCAATTTGTTTCATTTTGTGTTTCTTGCGGTGTTTCCCCTCCACCACTCATTCGTTGCCTGTTGGAAAGTGTGATGATTATTTTGCTTTTCAATTCCAATGAGGTTTTTTCCGAAGTGTACTGGCTCATAAGATTAAAATATTTACTTATAATTCCTCGTCTTTTAAATATATGAACTATTCAGGTTCAGGGCAAAAATATTTTGATCCCTATCAAACGTCATTTGGGATAATAAATACCTCATCATAGGTTGCATGCCCTACATTAGCATTGCTAACACTAAAACCACAAAAAAATCTATGATAGCAAGAAAGAGAAATCTGCTCGTAATCGGTCTGGTATTGGTTGCATGCGTGGCCTTCAATATCTTCGCCATTCGCACTGATTTTAGGTCGATTTATATCAATCAAGCAGCTGCCGAGGTCCCAGCCTGCCACAGCGAAACGGTTTCTTGCTCTCTTCCCGACGGCACAAGCAGTACCTACACAGTTTGCAATACGACTGCGAACACCTCAACTCAATGTACTTGCGGTTCGACCACCCCCTGCACCAAGCCAGGAAATTCCTAAGGAACCAAATCCCCTTAATATGGAAAAAAAATCGCCGAAGAAAATCCTCGCAATTATTGGCGGGGTAAGCCTGATCGCAATCCTGTCTGTTAATGTGTTTGCTTCTGTAAGTGGCCCCCATGGCCCAAGGCTGCATAAAGCCTTGGCCGAAGCTGGTGACTGCCTGGAGGAAAACGTGGGCTGCACCATGCCCGACGGGTCTGCGGGTAATAAAAACGTCTGCATCACGACCGGCAACACAACAACAAAATGTGTCTGCGGTACTGCGCAAGACTGTCAAAAGAACACAGGTAACCAATAAACTTTACGTATGAAAAGAAGATTCCTTAAGGTTTTTCAAGTCGGCGTGGCCACCCTGGCTATCGCTTCACTTCTGTTTGTGAACATAACGGTCTCAACCAACACTACACTCCAGATCAGTGTCAACAAGGCTCATGCGGAAGCTATGAACTGCTATGGAGAGGTCGTTGGCTGCACCATGCCCGATGGGTCAGCGGGTACCAAGTCAGTCTGCATCACAACCGGTACATCCACTGTCAAGTGTGTTTGCGGATCCGCTAATGATTGTTCCAAGTCAAGCGGTGGCTCTTAAACCTAGTTTTTCCAGGAAATATCCTGGCGATATAATATCGCTGGGATATTTCCTGATACCTATCAGATGTTAAAAGATGTAGGAATTTTATGCTTTTTTACATAAAAAGAATCGAGGGTTTGGCGCTGATGCTAATATTTGTCCTCCTTGGATGCAAGGGTAACAAAAATCATGTTCCTTCCCCAATGGTAATCCTTCATGTGACCGACTCATCCACCTCCTGGCAATCAAGTGACCGGTTATCGGATCTTATAACACCCATACGCTTTGTACCGCTGGAGCGGTCGGAAGTAGCCAATATTGGGAATGTCGACAAACTCCTGGCTATCGATGACAAGTTTTACATACTGGATAAGTCATCGGCCAAATGCGTTTTCATTTTTAGTTCTGACGGGAAATACTTGGGCACAATTGGCAGCCCCACTTCTTATAAACTCCCCAATGATATTACTTATGATGCGGCGAATCGTGAACTCTGGGTTTTGGACGGCGGTAATAGGAAAATTCTTAGGTATTCACTCGAAGGCAATTATCATGGGGATATTCTTCTTGATTTCTATTGCGAGAACTTTGAATTTCACGGGACGGGAGTTGGATTTATCGGTGGACGGCAGGAGGATGACCTCCTTTTAGCCGATACGACAGGTAAAAAACTGACCTCCGATTTCCCTATGAATGCTATTAACTGTCTTCGTTTGGTAGACCCTTTGGTAAAATCAGATGACACGACAGCGTTTTTTAGAGAATATCTAAATGATACAATTTACCGGATAAAGGATGACTGGGTATACCCTGCTTTTTATGTGGATTTCGGCACACATAAATTCATTCCACCAAAGACAACCGCTCCACCTGGTCTGCATGTTTTAATTCCGCCGGCGTCTAGCATGGGCCAGATCAATCACTTTCTGGTTAGCCCTTCCTTCGTTACCTTTTCCTTTCAATATCAAGGGAAGGCGCTCTATGCGATTTATGATAGGGCCTCCAAAAAACTTAAAACATATAGCAGAAGCGCTAATAATGATCTGACCTTTGACAAGTATCCACCATACTCAATAGCCGCCAGGCGGGATACTTTCTACGCTCTTGTTCAACCTTATTCCCTTATTCCTTCGCTGAAGAATTGGTCACTTGACAATGCTGGATTGGATTCTTCGGAAAAATTGAATTTGAGCCGTATGATCGGAATTTCAAATGGCATGACGGAATTATCCAATCCTGTGATTATGGCTTTTACATTTAATCATTTGTGAATATGAAAATCGCTCTTACATACGCTGCGATCATCTTATTGGCTGGCTTTGATGGCCTACTTCTTGTGAAGAATGCGAAAGCCGATAAGCAGGCAATAGAGACTAAAAGTCAATTGGATGAAGATAGGTCTGATAATAACACTCTTCTCTTTGACGTATCCGAGTTGACTAAATACGATAGTCTTACCTACAAATCTGATGACTATCAACTTGACGGAGATTTGGAGCTTAAGGGGCTGGATGGAAAATCTGTCAGGCTTAAATCCCTGCTGAAATCCGGTCCCAAGCTCATTTTCCGGTATTCTGAAATTAACTGCAACGTTTGTTATCAAAAGGTTCTTGATGAACTCAGTGCCCTAATCAAAAAGATCGGACCTCAAAACATTCTCATTATCACCTCCTATTATAACCAGCGAGAGTTGTATAACTTTATGAGAGTCAATAATATTTCACAAAATGTATTTAATATTGGAACGGCCAGCCTCGGGCTGCCCATTGAAAAATACGATGTGCCGTTCTTGTTTATGGCTGATCAATCGCTGAAAACTAAGGTTCTTTTCGTACCTTATAAACGGAACCCCGGTTTAACAAAACAATATTTCTTGTCAGTTAAGGAAAGATACTTCTCAGAATCCTAATTTTTTAACATGAGTGTGGTTCGCGTTTTAAATAAGCGGCTTTCCTTGGTGAAGCTACTGGGCCTTACCAGTGGTTTTGTAATATTCCTATGCATTCTTCTTTATGTCAATTATGAATTTTCTTTTGATACGTGGTCACCAAAGCTGCGTGATGTTTACCGGGTATCGCTAATAACCAAAGATGGGCAGCCCTCCATAACCACACAGCAACCTCTATCTCAATTCATACTTGAACACAACCCGGACGCAATCTCGGCAACTCGTGTGCTACTGGCGGCGCGTGGTGAGCTTGACCCTCTTCTTTCCGCGGGGGAAACACAGATCTACAGAAACGATATACTGAGGGTTGACAGTAACTTTTTGACCGTTTTTCCATATCAGGTGGAAAATGGTGATCCAAAGACAGTTCTTTCTGCCCCGAACAGCATTGTTATCACCCGCGACCTTAAGATGGCGCTTTTTGGTGATAAAAACCCCATTGGGAAGACGATCCAATTAAACAAACAGGATCTCTTCACAGTTACCGGTGTCATCAACATGGATTCTTATCGCTCCCACCTATCATTTGGCGCCCTTATACCACTGCGCAGTAAGGCCAGAAACCAGCTTGATTGGAATATTGCCCGGTACGGGACTTATGTTGCACTAAAACAAGGCTACGCAAGTAAAAACCACCATGAAACGGCTGCATTCAATGCCGCGCTCGACGGTATTCCAGCCTTGACCGGACAAGGACTTGCCCTAGGATATACACCCGTTCGGGACATTCACCTTCATTATGCCCAAAAGGAAGGGAGTCGAAGCAGTTATGATCTTGTTCTAATTTGCTTGCTCCTGGCCGTTCTAATCCTCGTTATTACTGTTGTAAATTATATTAACCTTACCATAGCAACCTCCATCAATCGTTACAAGGAAATATACGTAAGGCGGGTCATCGGAGCAGATACGGGGATGATCTTTTGGGGCATTCTTTCAGAGTCTTTAATCCATGTAGTCGCCGCAGTATTGTTGGCGTTTCTTCTGATCATGCCCTTGGCTCAAGGCTTAGGTCGGTTGCTTGATATGGATCTTCTCCACTGGTCGTCATATAGTTATATTCGCTTTTTGGGGGAAATCGCGTTTTTAATCCTGATTACTGTTTGCTTAGCGGGGGGGTATCCTGCATTCGTGTTTTCCCGATATTCTGCCGCCCGGTTATCCAAATTTGGGAGCACACCGCAATCAGAGCGGTCGTGGCTCCGGAAATTTTTGCTGGCCTTACAGTTTACGGTGTCCATTTTCTTCGTTTGCGTGAGCCTGGTCATATTCACTCAGGTTCGTTACTTACTTCATATGGATTATGGTTTTGTTCCGGACCAGGTATTCAAATACCAGGCCTCCTATGGTGTATACGCGCACTACAATGCCTTTAAACATGATCTCCTTGATAATCCGTCCGTAAAGTCTGTTTCCCGCTGTAGCAATTATCCGGGTGACGGTTTGGCATTCACCCAGCTACCCTTTACATATAAAGGAGAAAGCCACAACCTTGACTTGGTGTCCGTTGACTATGACTATTTCTCCACTTTGGGGGTCAAATTTATCAGCGGTCGGGATTTCAATCCTGCCTATCCGACTGATTCCAGCAAAGGAATGATCATTAATGAGGCCTGCGCTCGGGAACTGGCATTTGACCCGGTTCGGTCTTCCTTTCTTGTTTCCCCTTGTGGTCAGGATAGTAGTCAACGAGCGAAGTCCATTTTGGGTGTTGTCGGTAACTATAATTCGGAGGGGTTTCAAGCGTCCGTTCGTCCTACTGTGTATGTCATCAACTCAGGGTGCACTAACTCAATGACTTCCGTATTGGTGAAGGTGTCTCCCGGCAATTTGGTGGGAACAACTCACTATATAGAAAAGACTTGGAATAATTATAATAACGTTCTACCGATTAGGCCTAAAACGGTCCAGGACGAATTTCTAAAGTATCTTATCACTTATCAACGCATGGAAAAAATCTTTTTCATTTCAACAATGGGCCTTATTCTTATATCGCTGCTCGGTATATTTTCGCTTGCCAGTTTCGAGCTTGACCAGCGCTGGCGGGAATTGAGTATTAGAAAGGTCTTGGGGGCCACCATGTACGACCTCTTCCGGGTGTTGAATATGCCGCTTATTTACATATTGCTTGTTGCGAATTTGGTGGCAGTGCCGCTTGCCTGGTATTTTTCAAAAATTTGGCTAAATAATTTCACTTATCGTGTACAAATGCCCGTTCTGGTATTTTCCTTAACCACGGCATTTAGTGTGCTGGTTAGCCTGGTTGTTGCCAATACAAGAATGTCAAAACTGATTTCCTTAAACCCCTCCCAAAAATTGCGGGAGAATTAATTCTCAAATGTGAAGTTTGGCAAAAGAGAGGTAATAGGGTTAATTTCATTAGTGATTTTGGCCGTTGGGGAGTATTGCCTTCAGCTACAATATTGGTTTGTTGCATGTCTATTCACACTGATCGCACTTTGCGTGATTGGAGGGAGATATCTTTGGCTGAGTCAGTTACTGGGAAAATTCAAGGCCGTTCGAGTGGTTTCAATATATGTTTTGTCGATTTTAATGATTTTTCTATTCACTGGATTTATTGGATCTGCTTATGAAATTCCCTCAGATTCAATGTCCCCGACAGTAATTCAGGGAGATTATCTTTGGTGTAATAAATTAGCTTACGGAACAGTTGTCCGGGGTGACATCTTTCAGTCCTTTCTAAAATTGATCTTCCATCCTTCACGGATTTATTTTCGCAATCCGGAATTGAATTATTCCCGTGTATTTTGCACCTCACAAATTCGCAGAAGTGATATTGTGATTTTTAAAAGTCCTGAACGGAACGACGAGTCGATGGTTAAGCGGATTGTTGGACTTCCTGGGGAAACCGTAGAGATGCGCCGAGGGATGGTTTATATCAACAGTACCCTTGTCAAGCCAATATTGGGGGAGGCGGCTGATACTTGCGATTTGACCGCTATTCAAATTCCCTATAGGGGTATGACTATACACCTCAATAAAACCTCATTACAGAAATTTCGTCAGGTAATGGAGGTCTATGAGGGATTCCACATCAGCCTTTTACAAGATACAAGCAAGATCGCGTGTACCTATACATTCCGCCAAGACTACTATTTTGCCCTGGGTGACAATCGGCCGAATTCAAGGGATTCTAGATCTTGGGGATTTGTTCCTGAAGATTATATCATTGGAAGAGCGGAAGCCGTTCTTTTTTCCACTGCAAAACTAAATCGCGTTTTGCGGCTCATTCAATGATATTTGTCCTTATAAAATCGTTATTGGGATAATATTTTATGTCTAAACAATTGTCATTACTATATTAGTTGTAAATGTACATTGGATGCCTTTCCAATTCAGCCATATATTCCAAAATGCGACGGATGGGAGGTTGGTACGAAGGCTCAAAAATGGCGATTTTCAGGCTTATGGGATATTGATTCGGAAGTATCAATATTTTGTTAACTCGACCGCCTACAAGCTTACCTTAGATAAGGCTGCCGGTTACAACCTTGCAGTTGAATCTATGTTGGCGCTTTGGAACTTTCGGGCGGCAATTCCTAAAAGTAGTGGTATTAGACAAAAAGGGTTTCTTGAATTCCTGCGCGAACTTATTCGGTTTTATTTTTTACTAAATAGGCGTCATGGTGTTACTGACTAATTGGGACTATTACCTTTTGCTTTTCTTGATGAAACTTGGAAGGCATAGGCGCCTTCATCATGAGCAACGTCCTGAGAGATAGCCTTCCACTCCCTTATTCGATGAAGTCAATTTCTTATCGCGCCGATGGCTATTCGCCAGCGGTTAAATTCATTATTCGACCAAAATCTCCATCCGTTCAATTGAATAGTGTTTCTTCATTGCTATCTTCTGAAGCATACATCTGGAAAATCCCTCGATCCACATCATGATACCTTTAAAAGGTGCGTTATGGGTGAGTTTTTCGAGGAGATTCGGCAGAGCATAAATACGCAACTTGAATCAGTGGAGCGGACCGCCGGAAGTATGCTGGAACAGTCGAAGCTTGCAATTCCTGCCATCAGGCAACATATTGAGCGACTCCGGGAACACGTGCTTAGAGATGGGTTTGCCGATCCATCCGATGAAGTTACATTTTTTAGGAATGAACTTCCACATTTCTACAAGCATCTGATATTCTACCGACACGTGTATTTTATTGAGACGCGGCGGCCCGTGGTCAAAGAAGAGGAGGCGCTATTCCTGGAGCAGGAGCGTGCGGCCCTGCAATTACACTTCGAGAAATACCGGGAGTTCTATACCTATTTCCGCAGCGGGGAAACTTTCCTGGATGAGAAACTATTTGTTCGGGGCAATGAAGATTTGCTATTCACCATCGAGGAATACACGGATGTCATTGACAGCAGGTTTTGTACTTCGCACAGCTACCTGGTTGCCCGGATGCATGCCGACAACATGATCTTAGCGTATCTGAATGAACTGGAGACCGGTGACAAGTTGGTGCTGCACCAGAGTCACGAGCCCATTACCTGGACTGATCCGAAGGTCGGCCTTATCGAGTTGTGTTATGCGCTATATTCAAAAGGGGCTGTCAATAACGGGAAAGCCCATCTCAAGGATATTATCAAAGGTGTGGAGTACATCTTCAACATCACGCTGGGCAATTATACTGCTGTCATACAACAGAACATCCGCATCCGTAAGAAGACGAGGATGGCTTATTTGGCGGATCTGATAAAATTTACAGAAAGCCACATGGATGATCAAGATGAGCATCCGCAATATAAGTGATGAGTCCGTGCCGAATGGCGAAAATGATGTATAATTTATCGATAATAAAATTCTCAATTTTTCTTTATATTGGCGACTAAACGCCTTTTCAACTTTATTAAATCTGAGCTGCATCAATGAAACACTCATCTTACGACATTAGCCAATGGCTTCAAATCCTTGATGGCGAATGCAAAGAAGGTGCTATTGCCTATTGGAATGAGCAAGGCGCAAAGCGGCTGATGGTCGGAAATTTCAAGACCGCCTTTTCAGAAGCATTCAATTGGTCAAAGACTCCTGAAGGTACAAGTTGTTGGTCCTACATTGCAAGTAACCCTCAATATTTTGTACAAAAGAAATACCGAGCCTACATGATGTAATTCCCCGACTAGCTTTGGATGCCACTATTCTCCCTGGGTGAAAGTCGTTTTCACATCACCCATATTCCACAATGGATACAAAAGAAAAAGGTTTTCGGAAAACCTTGTGAGGTACTTAAGTTAGAATACAGACTATTAATATAGGATGCAAGTCCAGAATGGAGTTTCTTAGGAGAAAACTCACTCTTGATTTGGAAAAGAATTTTTATTAATTAATACAAAACATACAAAAACGCCCTTCTCGGCGCCCCACTTTT
Organism: Dinghuibacter silviterrae; assembly: GCF_004366355.1. Classification (NCBI taxonomy): domain Bacteria; kingdom Pseudomonadati; phylum Bacteroidota; class Chitinophagia; order Chitinophagales; family Chitinophagaceae; genus Dinghuibacter; species Dinghuibacter silviterrae. The sequence continues at coordinate 1,697,828 of NZ_SODV01000001.1, forward strand.
GCTATCACCAGCGGGCAATACCGCCCCGGTGAAAAGCTTAAGTATATGCTACATGATTTCTCATGGGTTCAGTATTTAGTAGGAGCGGGCGTCCTTATAACCCTCTATTACCTTGCTGTAGCCGCCCTTTTTTTTCGTGACGATCTGAAGCGCGTTTTTGTCCCCCACTCCCGGAACAGCTTAACACCCCCTGCCGCTGAGGAGCCGGTGTTCAACCCATTCAAATCGTTGGAGGCTTTTGTGAACCAAATAGAAGAAACGTTGGCGGCGGCCGGGCAGGGTGCAGGTAAACCGGCGCTGCTGGATGCTCTCAAACCGGTGATGGTTGGTTATGACGGGTTACAAGTCCGTGCATACCGCATTGCCATATTCAACAAGACCATAGAACTGGCAAAGAAACTTTGCGGGGTTGGGATCAGTGTCGCGGAACTGGAGGCTTTGGTATGATCCCGCCCCGCTTTTTATACAAGACATATTCCACTACTTGAGGAGGTAAGTTATGTGCAAGAGAAAGATAGTGTTAACAGCCGCCGCTTTCGTGAGTACAGCAGTGGTCTATGGTCAGGATGGCAACGCGGGTATCTCCCAGGCTACCAGCGCTGTAAAGGGATATTTTGCGACTGGCACCTCGCTGATGTACGCCATCGGAGCCGTGGTCGGGCTGATCGGCGCCATAAAAGTGTATAATAAATGGAGCGCGGGGGAGCCGGATACCGCAAAGGTGGCTTCCGCCTGGTTTGGGGCGTGTATTTTTCTCGTCGTGGTGGCAACCGTCTTAAAGGCATTCTTTGGCGTTTAAATGCGCGGACATGGGCAGGAAATTACCGGTAGTGGAGGTGGCGGGAATCTGTTTCTATATAGATGTGATGCGTGAAGAATTGCGCCAGGTGGATAATTCTAAGAATACCATCTCCTTTAATTTTTTCCGACAGGAAGGCGATGGCTATGTTTTTCTATACGATGTGGGCGCACGCCGGGCCCGGCAGCGCAACGAAGAATTTGATGGGGCCGTAGTATGCTGGGCGATGCTACCTGCGCTCATGGAATTGGATCCACAGGGCCTGGCCGATAAATATGATATTCCTATCGAAGAGCTATGCCCCGATAAGTCTTTTTATCCACCACAAAGGGTAACAGCCCGGCTGATACCATTTGAGACGGAAATATAGTGTTCATGCAAAAAGTGTGAAAACGTGAATAAGGAAGTATTGAAATATACCATCAACAAAGGCATAAACCGGTCCATCGAATTTCGTGGATTGAAGGGCCAGTACATTGGCTACCTGGCCGCAGGACTGGCGGGGCTGTTGGTTGTTTTTGCCATAGGTTATATAGCGGGGGTGCCTGTTTACCTGTGCCTGGCGGTTGTGATGCTGGCAGGATCGGGGTTGTTTACGTGGGTATACCGTTTCAGCCATAGGTACGGGGAACATGGACTGATGAAGGCCATGGCTTTCCGGCAGGTGCCCTCCGCTATTATCTGCCGCTCAAGGAGAGTGTTTTTCGGACTAAATAATAAAATCAAGGCATCGAAATGACTATAATCCTCATCATAGCGGGCATTTTGCTGGCAGCGGTGGTGCTGCAGGCCAAGGAGCCACCGGTGACCAGCCGTGATATAGAAAGAATGCTGCCCGTCTGGAAGTTGGAGCAAGACGTGATCTTGTCTCGCAACGGAGATATGACCATCGCCTTCGACGTTACCCTTCCCGAAATATTTACGCTTTCCAACAATGAGTACAACGCTTTGCATGCGACCTGGCTGAAAGCCATCCGGGTGCTCCCCGTGAACACCGTTTTACACAAACAGGACATTTTTATCAGGGCGGCCTATAAAGCGAAATTCACCGAAGACCAGGATTTTATGCAGAGGAGCAGCGAATTATTTTTTAATGAACGTCCCTATTTGGAGCATAGCTGTTACCTGATGATAACCCTGAAATCCCAGGACAGGAAGGCTGCCAGCTCTGCTTTTTCCAACCTGCTACGCAAAACCCTCGTCTCGCCTGAAGCGGTTAATGGCAAACTCGTCCAACAATTGCTGGACAGCGCGGGTCAGTTCCGGCGAATCCTTTCTGACGGCGGCCTGGTGGGATTGCGCCGCCTCACCACAGAAGAAATATCCGGCACCCCGGAAGCGCCCGGTCTGTTGGAACGCTACCTGTTTCTTCAGGGGGCTGAGGATAAACCGAAGATCAAAGACATTGTATTCAAACCGGAATGGAAAATAGGCGAAAACTTTTTGCAGCTTTATACCCTGGCCGATACTGAGGACCTGCCTGGCTCCTGCAGCCCGCATATCAACTACGAGCGCTACAGCACGGACAAAAGCAAGTTTAGCATCGGTTTTGCCTCCCCCGCGGGGCAGTTGCTGCCGGTGAACCATATCTACAACCAGTATATGGTTATAAGCGATACGCCAAAGACATTGAAGCGACTGGAAGCCAGGCGCAGACGTCTGCAGTCGCTGTCCGCCTACAGCCGGGAGAACGCCATCAGCAGGGATGCGGTATCCGATTTCCTGAACGAGGCCATCTCTCAGGGGCGGCAGCCCATCAAAGCACACTTCAGCCTGCTGTGCTGGACCGATAAAAGAGACGAATTAAAAGACCTGCGCAACCAAGCGGCCTCAGCACTGGCCGGTATGGAAGCTGTTCCACACCTGGAGGTAAGCGGCGCCCCGCAACTTTGGTGGGCCGGCCTTCCAGGCAACGAAGGCGACCTTCCCGAAAACGAATGCTTCGAAACCTTTGCCGAACAGGCTACCTGCTTGCTGAACATGGAGACGGCGTACCGCTCGTCCAACAGCCCCTTCGGTATCCGACTGGGGGATAGGCTTACCGGCGTTCCGCTCCACGTCGATATTTCTGACGAGCCGATGAAACGGGGTATCACGACTAACCGAAATAAGATCGTGGTGGGTGGATCGGGATCAGGCAAGAGCATGTTCATGTGCCACATGCTGCGTAGCTATGTGCAACAGGGTGCCCACTGCGTGGTGGTGGACGTGGGACGTTCCTATGATGGCCTGTGCGAGCTTGTTGGTGGCTATTATTTTGCTTATACCGAAGATAACCCTATCCGTTTCAACCCGTTTTATATTGCGCCTGGCGACGTGCTGGATACCGAGAAAAAAGAATCCATAAAAACCCTTCTGGTGGCTTTATGGAAGCAGGGTGACGAAAGTTTCCGGCGCAGTGAGTACGTGGCCATATCCAATGCCTTGCAATCCTACTATAGCTTCCTCGGCAAGTACCTCGAAATCTTCCCCTGCTTTAACACCTTTTATGAATTCCTACAGGAACATTTTGTCCGCGAACTTGAGGACGATAAGGTAAAGGACCGGGACTTCGATATTGCAAACTTTTTATACGTACTCCGCCCGTTTTACCACCAGGGAGAATTTGACTACCTGCTTAATGCTACTGAAAACCTGGATATTTTACAGCAGCCCTTCATCGTATTTGAGCTGGACAACATAGCAGGGCATGGGATCCTGTTCAGTGTCGTTACGCTGATCATAGCCGAGTTGTTTATCTCCAAAATGAGGAAGCTCAAAGGGATAAGGAAAGTAATTGTGATAGAGGAGGCCTGGAAGGCGATTGCCCGAGCCGGCATGGCCGATTTTATAAAGTACCTGTATAAAACCGTCCGCAAATACTTCGGGGAAGCGATCACGGTGACCCAGGAGGTGGACGATTTGGTTTCCAGCCCGGTGATCAAGGAAGCCATCATCAACAATGCCGATGTTAAAATTTTTCTTGACCTTAAAAAGTTCCAAAACAAATTTGAGCCTTTGCAGGCCACGATGGGCATGACCGAAAAGGGCCGCGACCTGGTATTGTCCATCAACCGCGCCAATGAACCCGGCAGAAATTACCGGGAGGTCTATATCGAGCTAGGCAACCAGGACATGAAAGTATACCGGTATGAGCCTTCGCGCTTTGAATACTATGCGTTTACCACGGAACAGCCCGAGAAGGTAAAAGTGAGGCAGTCCACCGAGAAGCACGGCGATATGCGCAAGGGCATTGCTGCGCTGGTGGAAGATGAAAAAAACGGAAAAATATGAAAGGGAAAATATTTTCGATTGCCCTGGTTTCATTGCTGAGCATTACGTCGCATGTAGAGGCACAAATCCCCATCGTAAGCCTGGTCACCGGGGCTATAAAAAAGGTCATACAGGCCATAGACTTGAAAGTGCAGCAAGCCCAAACAAAGGTCATCTGGTTGCAAAATGCCCAGCGTACGGTAGAGAATGCCATGTCACAGGCGGATCTGAAGGGTATCTCCGGCTGGACAGACAAGTACAAGCAGTTGTACAGTGATTACTTCCAGGAGCTATGGAAGGTGAAGAAGGTGATCTCAGACTTTATGGCGGTCAAAGACATCGTCCAGCGACAGATGGAGTTGGTAAATGAGTACGACCATGCTTGGGGGCTACTCAGGCAGGATACCCATTTTACACCTGCCGAACTGCGGGACATGTATACTGTCTATAACGGGATTCTCAACGAAAGCATGGAAAATATTGACCAGGTTAAAATGGTTGTTAATTCTTTCGCCACGCAAATGTCTGACGGCAAGCGCATGGAACTGGTCATGGATGCAGCCAACCGCATCGAGATAAACCTGGCAACACTTCGAAGTTTTAATGACCACAATGCGCGACTGAGCCTTTCCAGGGCTACCAGCACTCAGGATGCGGAACAACTAAAACAGGTGTATGGGTTATAGTGGGATGAAATGGACGCGGAGAACGTTGAGCCTTCTTTTCCTGGCGTGCTGGGCGGCTATGGTTCAGGGGCAAAGCGTGGCAGGCAGTTTTTTCACACAGAAGGAAACGCAGATTTCCGACTACCTGAAGCAAATCCTGGCCTATCAGGTCTATATCACCTATCTGAGAAAAGGCTATGACATCGTAAAAAATGGCACAGGCACCATATCTAAAATGAAAAACGGTGACCTGTCCCTACAGACCGCTTTTTACGATAGCCTGAAAATGGTTAATCCAAGCATCCGAAATTACGCGAAGGTAAATGCCATCGTTGCCACAGAACAGGAGCTCTCCGGGGAACGTTCAGGACTGTTTAGCCAGCTTTCTGCAAGCGGGCAGTTTACAGGCCCCGAGTTGGCATCCCTTAAAAACACCTTTGTGCAGTTTGCAACTGCTGGGACAACTGACCTGGAGGAATTGCGGCTACTGGTCACAGATGGTCAAATGCAGATGAATGACAATGAACGTATTGCTGGCATTGACCACTTATATGATAAGGTGATGAGAAGCTGTCTGGCGCAGCGGCGGATGGATAATAGCGTCCAGAGACTCATGACGGAGCGTCGATTGCAAGGCCGAGATGCTGGAGACCTAGGACAACTATTAGAAACGCCATAGTAATATATTGTAAGCGCAGTAGTGAGCAGGAAAGGAGGAACAAGTTATGCTGCAGATTATTTCCCTGGGAATGGGTGTGCAAAGCACCGCCCTCTACCTGATGTCAAGTCTGAAAGAGTTGCCGAGAGCGGACTATGCTATCTTCGCCGATACCGGCAAAGAAGGCTCTGGCACCTACCGGTACCTGTCATTTTTGCAGGAGTGGCGCGAACGGAACAATGGCATCCCACTGATTGTTCTGAAAGAAAAAAACCTGTTTGAGGACCTTCTATCTCGAAAAAACAGCCAGTTTGCCCCCATTCCGGCCTTCACCGAAAATGGAGACGGATCTGTGGGAATGCTGCGAAGGCAGTGCACTGGGGAATATAAGATCGCCGTCACAGACCGGTATGTACGTGATGTGATCTATGGGCTCCCACGCTATGCCCGCAGGCCTGCCACCCATGTATGGCATGGTATCACCCTGGATGAGATCGAGCGCATGGCCATACCCAGCGAAGCCTGGAAAATTAATACTTATCCCTTCATCGGCCATTGCGTGAACTATAAGGAACAGCAGCGTCTGCCGTGGGCAAAGCCCATGAATCGATCTGACGTGATCAACTGGTACCTACTCCACGGACTGGAGATACCGCCCAAGTCATCCTGCGTATTTTGCCCCTACCAATCTGACCATGCTTGGGCGGTGTGCAAGCGAGAGCAGCCGGAGGATTTTGCGGCGGCTGTCCGCGTGGATGAGGCCATCCGCCATAACAGCCAGCGCGGGATTCAACAGCCGGTATACCTGCACCGTTCTTGCCGGCCCCTGGCCAACGCCATCTTCGATGATGCCAAAGAAGAGCCCTGGGGCGAATGCTCCGGCTGTTGTCATGTGTAGCAAAAGACGAAAGTGAATGTGCCGCCCCGCTACCGGCGGGGCGGCACACAAAAATGTGGGAGATGAAAATAATACTTACGGCTATACTCATCATCTGCTGCGCCTCGCAGCTACAACTTGCTTCCGCCCAGGCGGCGGAGATTGAACAGTTGGCCCTCGATATTGAAAAGCTGGCGCAGTTAAAAGGCATTCTGTCGGATATGAAAGCAGGGTACGCCATTATCCACGGCGGCTATTCGACTATCAAAGGCCTGTCCGAGGGTAATTTCAACCTGCATGCTGGTTATCTGAACGGGCTACTTGCAGTTAACCCCTCACTCCAAAAGTACCAGCGCGTGGCAGACATTATCGAAAATCAATCTCTCATTTTATCCGAATACAAGACAGCTTTCCAACAGTTCAAAAACGGTGGACGGTTTAGCTTATCGGAGATTGACTACATGGGTAAAGTCTATGGCAACCTACTAAATGAGAGCCTGGAGAATATCAACGAACTAGCCACAGTTCTTGCCGCCGGAAAGTTGCGCATGTCAGATGACGATCGGCTAATGATCATCGACCACTTGGATACCGATACAAAAGACAAGCTGTTTTTCTTGCGCTCCTTTAATAGCCGCGCAGCAGCCCTCGATAACCAACGATCAATGGATTTACAAGCCAATCAGAATTTAAAGATACTACAGGGACTTCCCTGAATCAACAAAATCAAAAACGTGAAGTATGTATATGGCGAGAAAGATAATCATACTGGTAATGTTGGCGCTGCTTCTACCAGGGCTGTCGCGGGCACAGGGATTCAGCGATGGTATAAGCGGTTTTAACCAGGTATTGCAAAACTTGTTCGATCAAATGATGCCGCTATGCAGCCGGATGATAGGCGTGGGCAGGGCTATTGGTGGATTTGGGGCGCTTTGGTTCATTGCTCTTCGGGTGTGGAAACACATTGCCCGGGCTGAGCCAGTAGATTTTTACCCCTTGCTGCGCCCTTTCGCAATCGGTATGGCTATCAGCTTCTATCCCGCTGTCATTTCCTTGATGAATTCTGTTCTTCAACCTACTGTAACAGCTACGGCTGCGATGTCCGGGGACAGCCAGGCAGCCATCCGGTGGCATATCCAGCAACAGGAAAATGCGATCAAGCAAACCCCGCAGCCGGCAACTGCCGCTCCTGATGCCAGCGGGGACTGGGATAAATATGAACAGCCGGATAATACATCCGATAGTAAAGGCTTTTTCAATGGTCTTAAAAGCGCTTTTAGCTTTTTCAATTTCAAGGCGATGTTCCAAAATTTTATTCGACTGATAATTCAGCTGCTTTATGAAGCCGCGGCCCTGTGCATCAATACTATACGAACGTTTTATTTGATAGTGTTGGCGCTCCTGGGTCCTCTGGTGTTCGGCTTGTCTATATTCGACGGTTTCCAGCAAACACTTGCTACCTGGTTTGCCCGATATATCCATGTCTTTATGTGGTTGCCCGTCACAAACATTTTTGCTGCCATTTGCTCTAAAATCCTGGAAAACATGATAACGATGGACCAGAATTTTTACTCATCGGTTACTTACATCATTTTCATGGTTATCTCCATTGTAGGGTATTTCACCGTGCCTAGCGTCGCAGGTTACATCATCCACCCCGGAGGTGGTAACGATACCCTTTTACACAAAGTATCCAGCATGAGCAAACAAGCTGCAACGACTGCTGCAACCGCATTGATATAAAAACTTGTCCCGAAGATGTTTAAGCAACTCAGAAATATTGAATCCGCTTTTCGCCATGTAAAGCTTTTTACGATAGTGCTCATTGCCGCCTGCATGGTGACGTGTTGTTTTACCGTCTGCCAAAGCTATCTTATGGTAAAGCAAGCGGAACAGCGCATTTACCTGTTGGCAAATGGTAAGGCGCTGGCAGCGCTTTCATCCGATAGCAGAGAGAATATCCCCGTTGAGGCCCGTGACCAAATAAAGATGTTCCACTTCTATTTTTTCACCCTGGAGCCAGACGACAAGTTTATCGAAACCAACATTCGACAGGCGCTATATCTGGCCGATGCTTCGGCGGATAAGCAGTATAATGATCTCAAGGAAAGTGGCTATTATTCTGAACTCATTTCTGGCAATGTGAGTGAGCAGCTAGCGATGGACAGCATCGAGCTCAACCTGCAAACTTATCCCTATTACTTCCGCTACTATGGAACGGAGAAGTTGGTACGGCCAACGGCTACCGTTACCCGGGACCTGGTTACGGAAGGCTACCTTAGAATCATTGGGCGGTCGGATAACAACCCCCATGGATTTCTTGTAGAACGGTGGCATATCATCGAAAACCGGGACATCAATCTTGAAAAACGTTGATCTATGGTAAAACAAGCAAAGCGGGGAGTATTTCCGACTAAAGAAGCGATTGCGGGTGTGATTGCCGGCAGGATCGTAGTTGCTCAACGATACATCGCAAACCGGCTTGGTAAATGGGAAAGCAAGTGCTCGGTAGTGCAAAAGAAGCTCGTACTCCTGTTGTTCTGCCTGGTATTTGGGAGTTATTGCAGCTACTTGCTGGTAGACGCCCTCTGGCGACCCCAGAAAGTCACGCAACCTCTCCGGGACATAGTCCGGGCGAGGCCACAGGAACCTCCATTGCAGTTTGGAGATACCAATTATTTATTCGTTCAAAAAAACAGATAGAGCATGAATACGTATTCGGAGAAAGAAAAAAGGCAAAGAAAAGGCCTGCTGCTATTGCCGCTGGTGGGATTTGCCTTTGCTACCCTGGTATTTTGGGCACTTGGCGGGGGAGTGGGGAAGGCTGGTGCGGGTAACGCGCTCCAGCAGGGTTTCAACACTAGTGTCCCAGCGGCAAAGTTACCCAACACCTTTATGGACAAGCTAAGCCTGTATAATAAGGCCGCCCAAGATTCCCTTGCATTGAATGAACAGCTAACAGGGGGACTTTTTGCCAAGGCCGATAGCCTTACTGATACTGTAGGGAGGAAAAGTGACTTTGTTCCCAGCCGGGCCGGGAATCTACCATCGTTTACAGGAGAACACAGTTACAGCGATCGGAACGAAGAAAAAGTCCGCGAAAAGTTGGCACAACTGGAAAAGTCACTTGATCAACCGCTTCCGCAACAGGCGGAAGTATCCCCCGCGATGTCAGACCAGGCTACGTTAGAAAAGATAATGCAACAGGAAAATAAAGCCGTCACACCCGATACGCAGATGCAGCAGCTGAGCGGTATGCTGGAAAAAATCCTGGACATAGAGCATCCGGAACGTGTACAGGAGCGGATACAGGAACTGTCTTTTAGAAATAGGGGACGGGTATATTCCTTGGGGACTATCCCCCAGGACGAGAAAGCTGTCCTCCTGGGCGACATGCCGGATACAGGGAACGGTTCTTCCCGGCCAGTGTCACTTCGAGGACCCCAAGAGAACGGGTTTTACGACCTGGATCAGGCGGTTGCCGATACAGGACTGCCTTTGGCAATACCGGCCGTCGTGGAAGAGACCCAGACCGTTACCAGTGGCATGAACCTGAAGCTCAGGATCACACAGGATGTCTATATCAGTGGTATGCTGGTACCCCGAAACACCTTTGTAACCGGCGTTTGTGCGGTCGATGGGGAGCGGCTCAAAGTCAGTATCCCCGGTGTTAGATACAGGGATGCCCTGTTCCCGGTCGCCTTATCCGTTTATGACCTTGATGCCCTTGAAGGTATCCGGGTACCTGGCGCCATCACACGTGATGCTTCAAAAGAAGGCGCCGACCAGGTGGTGCAAAGCCTGCAACTGATGAACATGGACCCTTCTTTGGGTACCCAGGCGGCCAGTGCCGGTATCGAGGCCGCAAAGGGACTATTCAGTAAAAAAGTAAAGTTGGTGCGTGTGACCGTAAAAGCGGGGTACCCTGTACTACTGGTGGATGACAAGTCGAGACGCGAAACAAATTGATTCATATAACCATAAAAACTAATGTAGAATGAACCGTATACTGTTTTTGGCGGCCATAACCGCTATGTTGATGACTCGCCAGGTACAGGCGCAAGTATTTAACTTCAGCCCCGATGCCTTGAGCCCGGCGTACAGCTTGGATATCAGCTGGCATATAACTACCCTGCTCGTCTTCCCCTGCGCTATTCAAAGCGCTGACCGCGGCGACCGATACATCCTGGCCGAAAAGGTCAAAGGCGTTGAGAATGTATTGAAGGTAAAGGCCGGCGAAAAGGGCTTTCAGCCTTCCAATCTTCATGTCATAACACGGGACGGGAAAGTTTACACCTTCGACGTGCATTATATGGATACTCCGGCCTACCAGACCGTAGACTTGCGCCGCCAGGATCCTTTCGCCCCGGTAGAGTTTGATGGGGTTAGCCTGAACAGCAAGGAACTAGCGGATTTTTCAGCCCTTGTATCCGGAAGCGAGCCCTTCCTAAAAGGCGTTCACAGTAACCGAAACGGTCTTACGTTCACGATGGATGGCATCTTCATACGCCACGACGTAATTTTCCTCAGGTATTTGCTCAAGAACAATACGGCCATTGGATATGAAGAGGGGGCGCTGCGGTTTTTTATCCGCGACAAAAAGCGGATGAAACGCACCGCTGAGGAAGACCGAGAAGTATTGCCCCTATATCTGCTTCGCAGCGGCAGTCCCGAGAATGATAACGGGGAGATTATCGTCGTCGCATTTCCCAAATTCACCATTGCCGAAAATAAGGATTTTGTCACCGAGCTGATGGAGGCGGGTGGCGATCGGAATGCGGCTTGTAAACTGGATGAGGGCAAGTTGCTTAAGGCAAAAGCCCTGCTTAGGTAGCTAATTAATTTGAAAAAATGGAAAACGTGCAAGAAACGAAAACGCTTTTTAAGGAGATGGGTGACTGGAACAGGCAGGAGAGTATGTTCCGGGAACTGTTTTCAGAGGAGTCGCTGAAAGACCGGGATTTCATGAGAATGAAGCTTGAAAACTATGACAAACTCTATCACAAGTATAACGGGAAGCCGCTAACTACCGATGAAAAGGCGCTCATGCGGATGCTGCGGTTCCAACGCCGCAAGATGGAGAAAATACTGTACCCGGGGCTGCTGAGAAGAATGCTTCACAGGGGTACTGCCCTAGTGAAGGGCCTATTGGCTCGACGCCGGGAAAACCTAGCCATCCGGAGGAGTAACTTATTGCAATACGCCCATAACGCTACGCCCCTGACGCAGTCCCCTGGACAGGGGCGGGATCAGACGCAATCGCAAACCCAATCGACATTATCTCAACGGGGAACATCCCTGCGGCAATACCCGGTTTCCCGCTTTCAGCCTTCACTAAGGAGAAAAACCAAAATCAGGAGGAAAGGTCAGGGTTTATAGGGATCGCCTGATTGATGATGCTTTCTAGGGTTTACTTAACAGACTTGGTTTATTGTATAATAATAAAATAGCGATTTATGAATGTAGAGAATGTAGAAGCGCTGAAAGAGTCGCTCAAAAAGAAAGGGTTTGGGGAAAGTCTCAATCAAGCCCTTGAAGAAAACATAAGCGCCGGGGAGCCGGATTTTACCCTTGAACATATTGTCGAAGTAAAAAGCGATGAGGTGGGCTACCGCCTGCATTTCCGGAATGATGAGGGGCGAGACAAGACCTATTTCAATTCATTTGATACCGCCATCCTTAAGAGCCCCGACCTCCGGGGCATCAGGGAACACAATTTCGCTGCAGACAAGATGATCACGGCAATGGAGGCATACCGGATGGTGAAATATGGAGAACTGGTCGCCGTTAACAAAGATCTGTACAACAAGGAGGGCCAGAAGTACAATGTCTGGTTAAGCATTGACGTAAACGGACCCAAGGATGAATATAACAACTACCCCGTCAACAGCTACCATGAAAACTATTATAAAAAGCATCCTTTCATCCTTGCGGATGTATTGAGCAATATGCCTGTGCCCGTAAAAGAGCTGGAAACACCAGGCCAACGGGCTGATATTGAAAAGGCACTGAAAAAGGCCAACCTGCCCGCCGTTACAATGTTCATTGGAGGCAAGGAGGTGAATGGGTTTCTCTCGGTTGATCCCAAACTTGGACGCATTAACCTGTTGGACAGTAAAATGCAGATCATCGATCTGCAAGAACAACAGCGCGCCCAAGTCGTTACTAAGAACACCGAACAAGTTCAAGGAGAAGACGTAAAAAAAAAGACCTGGCCGGACCGGAAGCAAGGGAAAGTGAACTGGCCGGCTAGGCCCAAAGGCATGAAACCGTAAAAGCGATGGTATGACACAAGAGAAAATAGAAAAATACCGGCTGGCTGCCGAGGATGGCAGCTTACCGGATGGAGAGAACCCTCTTTTTCTCTTCAGCACTACCAGCACGAACTTACTGGCTAAGTTGCTGGCCAAGGAGTTTAATGTGCTGGACCTGGTACGTATGGAACTGGCAAATCGCGGAGTAAATGAGAAAGGCCAATGGATCGGCTTCAAGACAGCACAGAAAAAAAGAAGGTCACAGGGTAAAACTAAGGGGATATGACGAACGAAAAGGTGGATCACCTGGTGGAACAATTGGAGGAAGTCGGCTTTATCTGGCCAGGGATGTATGACAACCTGCAAAAGAGCATCAATGAAGGAAATTATGTAATTCGTCTAAATGATCGAAGGCGCTATGGGGACGATGAAATGTTTTATGGGTTGACAATAATCAAGGACCCTAAAACCCACGACTTCAGCCCTTATGAATATGTCGCAATCCTTCTAAGAACACATCCGGTGCCGCACGGAACCTACGAGGGTTTGGAAACAGCCTTGTTGGAGCAGCGAATGAAAGATATAAATTGGAATGATTATGAAAGGATAACTCATCTGGCAGGTGGAAAAAATACGATTTCCATCCTGGAGGATATACGTAAGCTCACAACGAGCAGCGATCCGGGGGCACAAGATATTGCCAAACGGCTACAGTTGCGTTACTGGCTGAACACTCCCATCGAGCAACGATATCCCATTCCCCACTATTACGATGAATATGCTGCTAGGCAACTGTTCACCCTAAGCAATTCCTTCTCTGATATTCACACCAGGGATGCTTATAACCTTATGTGCAACAGGTCTGTCATGAAGTTTGAATTGACCGGGAATCGCATTATCCCGTACTGGGTAGTCTTGGAAAATGGAAAACTGATCAATTACCCGGATTTCTTTTTAGATTTTAAGTCGCTGCCTATTAAAGAGTTACAAAATGACTCTACTGGCCCCTCAGTAATCCACGGACTGATTCGGGGGGAACGCATGGTAGTACACCTTGTTGGGATTGAAGCCGATACTGCATATATCGAAGCCGACCCCCGCAATCAGACCTTTGCTATCTATGATAAAAATCTTGTCAGATTGGACGAAGCATTTCCCGGTTTGGAACAATTGAAGGCGAGACCGGCAAACGCCCTGCCTGATAGAAGAAAGATACAACCAAGGAAAGGGAATGGACACCACCAGTAAAATTTAGAATAAGATTAGAATAAGAAAGGATTTGTACTATGGACGAGCAGAAGATGAAAACGCCCTTGACTTTTTACGGGGGTAAGCAGACATTGGCGTCGCTGATCATATCCCTGATACCGGATCACATATTGTATGGCGAACCATTTACCGGAGGCGGTGCCGCTTTTTTTCACAAGCCACCTTCAAAATCAGAAGTACTCAACGACGTGAATGGCGAGTTGATGAATTTTTACAAAGTATGCCGGGATAAATTTCGCCCCCTTCAAAAGCTCGTGCAGCAAACCCTGCATAGCCGGAATGCATTCCGGCAGGCAGAAGTCGTTTACCATAATCCGGATTTATTCGATGATGTTCGCCGGGCTTGGGCCGTTTGGACAATTTGTGCGATGAGTTTTTCCTCTAAACTGAACAGTCCTTACGGATTCGATAAGACTAACAATACTACTTCCAAGAAAGTTGCTAGCAAAAGGAGTGGCTTTATAAAGGCCTATGCCGAAAGGTTAGAACGGGTACAAATAGAACATGCGGATGCCCTATATATCATCCGAAGCAGAGACCACGAAGGTGCGTTCTTTTATTGTGATCCGCCATATGTGGGCTCGGACTGCGGGCATTATAAAGGATACACGGAGGCTGATTTCGAGGCCCTGCTGCGGCTTTTATCGGCCATTAAAGGCAAGTTCCTGCTATCCTCATATCCTTCAAATCTACTGGAACGGTACATTAAAAAGTTCAAATGGTCATCGATTAGCCGTGAACTATTTGTCACGGTAAACCTAAAGGGTGGTAACCCTAAACGTAAAACCGAACTGCTTACAGCAAATTATCCTTTGGAAATTTAAAATTAGTTCTATGGAAGGAGATAACTATTATGTACACAACCAAGAGACAGGCAAGTTAAACGTCTACACTACCAAGGCTTTTTACGACGGCCTGGCAGATGATCAAAAAAAGATATTCAGTCGCTTCTGTCTGTGGAGCAGGGTGCAAGGTTGTTGGATTTCCAAGGGCAAGGCTGAGGGCTGTTATTATCTAAGGGAGCAAATTAAGGCGCTTGGATTTGTAAATAAGGGAGAAGTTGGAGAGCGTATCACATTCGACGAGCAGGTGGCACGTACGCAGGAAAGGGCTGAATATCGGGCTGAACGGGCCGAACATCGGGCGGATAAGGCAGAGCAGAAATCCGATCAACTATATAACACTGCACAGAAGATGGCATCGGTGATACCATTTGGTCAGCCAATTTTAGTGGGGCATCACAGCGAACAACGTGATCGAAACTATCGTAACCGGATACATAACACATTCGGAAAAGCCTTTGAGGAATTGGATAAGGGAAAGCATTACCGTGAGAAGGCCGCGACGGCAAAAGAGACAGCCGAGGGAAAAAAATATTCCAACCCTGAATACCTGACCAACCGCATTAAAGAATGCCAGAAACATCTCCGAATTCTTGACAGAAGACTTAATGGAAAATTATACCCCAACAGCCCGGAGCAAGAAATTAGTGAACAGGCAAGACAATTTTATAATAATCGCATAGCTGAGGAAAACGAAAAGCTGGAATTTTTTAAGGGGAAAATGAAAGCAATCAATCCTGCCTGGTGTGAACCATCTGTGTCAACAAGAAAGATAAAAGGAAAGAAGAACACTTTATGAAACTAAGGCCCAAGAATTTATTGGTCGGACAAACGGTGATCGTGGATCCTGATTTAACTACAGATCCGTTTGAGCGGCGTGGGCAAATCGGTAGGGTGATAGAATACGATGTACAGTTCCCGTCAGTCACAGTATTATTTGATGATGGGAAAAACGGGCATTATTTGACCGATACGATTTATGCCATGCAGCCCAGGAAAAATATACTGCAAGGGTTGATCAATAATTATTCCGCGCTTACAGACGGCGAACGCAAGATAATCCTAAACGTGATCAAATTGGTCGAAGAAAGGGCCATTCAGCCGGCTATTTATGCCTCATTGACCAATGATACTATAAAGAGGCATTGCCTTTGCCATTGTGCGGATTTACTTGATCTGAAATTGGAGGAGAAGCGGAAAAGAAGAAACGTTAAGAAAATATAGAAGTTGGTTTATAGCTCACTGAGTAATGGTTTTTTGGGACTAGGAGGGCGGTATGGAGATAGAATTGGTGACAACGGCTGATTTGGAGGAGTTCAGGGTTACACTTCTCAAAGACCTGGAGGCTATTATTAAGGCTAGTAGGGCGAAAAAGTGGCTAAGAACGAATGAAGTCCTGGAGGTGCTTGGTATCTCGGAGGTTACACTGCGCACATTGCGAAACAAAGGTGTCATTCCCTTCCGAAAAATTGGGAATGTCTGTTACTATAGCATTGAAGAAGTAAATGAGGCAATAGGAAAGTCGAAGTGATGGCTTGTCCATAGCCTTTTTATCCTGAAACATTTGTTGTGGAATATCCTAAATGTTTAGGTTATGGAGGTGGCACCGATAATCTATATATACACGACGATTAAGAAGTCTGGGAAGACATTCAAAGAGGGAGAGCATGAAGTCCGTATACGGTTGTCTCAGTTTAAGGAGCGGCAATTTATTCCTTTGGGATATAGTTCGAGTGTTGAGAACTGGGACGAAGAACTCGGTTTGCCCAAACCTTCGCATCCACATTACAAAGAGCTTTCAAAAAAAATCAATAAATATCTCGAAGATATAGGCTTCGAAATCAAATTGGCTGAAAAGGCTAGGCGCTATATTCCTTGTGTTGAAGTCAAACGGAAAGTATTGCATCAAGACCAAGAGCAGCCTTTACAACAGAATCAACTGAAAATACTGGAATTTTTTGACAAGGTTATTGCCGACTTGGAAGAGGCTGGCAATCCTGGTTATGCCGATATATTTGACGCCACAAGATCAACTGTAAGCAAACTCCTGAATGATGGGCAATTTATACCGGCCGAGGAAAGAGAGCGGGAAAAGGATAGGTCATTTTTGAACTTTACACCGCTTGATCATCAAAAATATGAAAAGCAAATCTCAGACGGGACTACGGAATCAACAATTAGCTTATACCTGAGAACTTACTACCGTATTTGGAATTTGGCAATAGAGGAAAAGTACTGTGCCAGGGCAGAGCATCATCCATCGAAATTTATAAAATTTCGTGCCTATAAACGGATAAGGACAAAGAAACGATCCATTAACCAGGAGTTTCTTATGGAGATAATGAACCTAAAATTTGACTCCAATAGTCGAATGTTTAGGTCGCAGCAGCTTTTGAAGTTTATATACTATGGGAGGGGAATCAATTTTGGCGATATGTGTAAATTGATGGATACTGATGTCGCCAATGGGACGATTCACTATATTAGATCGAAGAACCATAGGGAATATGATTACCAACTCCATCCCAAAGCACTTGAGGTCGTAGACTTTTTTAAAGATTATCCCCTACAGAGCGACGCTGGCTATATTTTTCCATTCCTAATGTCGATACACGATACTCCAAGAAAAATTGACCAACGAATTGAGTCGGCATTGCAGGATTTCAATGAGGATTTGAAGGAAATGGCGCAGGCCGTGGGTTGGAAGCGAAAATTTACAAGCTATTCGTTGAGGCATGGTTTTGCGACTCATTTGCGGAACAATTCTGTTGATATGTTCATTATTAAGGAGGCCCTTGGACATGAAACGGAGGAGCAAACTGAAGTTTATTTGGATGAACTCGATGATAAGCCTGTTGCCGATGCAATTACCTGGGCCCTTGAGCCGGATTCAAAGAAAAAGAAACGAAAGGGGAAAAAGATATAGCGTAGAGGATAATACTTCACTATGACAGAATAACCGTGTATATCCTTGGATTTATACAGAACCTTGCTAATGATCCCTCGTAGATAGCCAGCTTTCCAGTTAGGTTTGACTCGTTTATATCGAAAAGACGATAAAGACGATAAGCATCGGGGCGATCTTCGCTCTTTATTAATTCGGGTTGTGTAATGAAGAAGGGTGTAGTGAAAGGGCCGGTGGTGGACTTTACCTCAATAAAAACCCTGGAACGGTTTTCATTGTAGGATTCAATATCATATCCGGCACCGTAACCCTCAATCAAGGATGTTTGAATTGGTAATAGATTTTCAATTTGCCAACTACGAAGTCGTTGAAGTTCGAATTTCATTATCATTTGTTCGCCGATAGCGCCTATTCGCTTTGCCTCACACTCATTGTGTAGATGATTTATGTGTCTACCAATAAGAGTAGGTGTGTATGGTAGGGGATTTAGCGTCAGGTCTATTAATTCAATCGTAGGATCCCCCGCGTGGGGATCAACCTGAATATTTAAACGCTGCGCGGCATACACTATATCCTGAGTTAGTACTGTTAGTGTAGTATCCGTATAGTAACCGTTAGGTAGTCGATGTTGGTGTAGTTGGATTAATTCGTTGTCTCGGATTGCCTCCTCTCGAACAAATTCGCAGAGTCTTTGGAAGTGGGCGGGGTTTTCATTTCGTCCTTTTACGGGCCGATACCCGTAGCCGGATTTTTCGACAAACGTCTTAAACATTCCAAATTTGTAAAGAAAGTATCTTTCGGGAAAACGGAGGCAAAGGTAAACCATGATTGCCCTGTGGTCCTGATAGCTGTTTACCGTTTGGGTATTTATAGCTTGTATTCCAGCATGAAATTCTTTAATCCGATTAGTCATGTCAACATCCTCATTAAAGAGATTCCTGAAGAGTTCCCTAACTGGTTCAGGACGGAGCTGCGCCAATTTGTTGATCATTAGTCTTGGCCAATAATTAGCGGATGCGAGCAGGTTTTGTGTTTGGGATAATGATAGTTCAAGCATGTGAGAGAAATTATCAGCATCTATGTCCCAATTTTCCTGGAAGAATTGGATTGCCTTCCATTTGTATATTTCTTCGCCGTGAATTCGATTGAACGCATTTTTGTACGCTAATATAAGGGCTTGAGTGAAAAACGGATTCATAACTTATGGTTGGGGTTGCGCTGTAAATATGTCAATCTAAACCTGGCTTACTACGCTCACTCTATTGATTGTTTTTTTGCTTGCTTCTCGATGCGGAAATGATTGGAAATTAGAGCCAATTGCGGGAAAAAAAACGTGGAAAACACCTTTTTTGCAATTGTGAGGCAATTTTGTTATGTCGCTGATTTTATTAATGTTCGGTTATTTTTGCTGGAACAGTTTGTCTCTTGATTACCCAAATGGGCAGAAATGGGCAGGAAAGGCAACCAGACAAGCGATTTGGAGTTTAAAAAAGCGGACAATTCGGCATTGTTAATTTGGCTTTCTGTTGTCAATATGTCTTATTTTATTATTGGCAAAAACGTTGTGGCGAATTATGAAACGATTGCTTATGAAAGATTATTATGCCATTCTTGGTGTGTTACCATCAGAGACAGAAGAGGGTATTAGAAGAGCGTATCATACTCTTGCGAAAAAATATCATCCCGACCGGAGCCCAGTCGATATCAATGGAGAGGAACAATTAAAATTAATTAATGAAGCATATGCCATCTTGAGAAATCCGGGGACAAGAGTGCAATATGACAGAAAGTACAAGCTTTTTATTACTTGGCAAAAACAAAGGCAACATTACGAAGCGAGGACGGTGTACTCATTGGTTTTCGACTTGGAAATTTTGAACGATCTTGTAAACGACTACGTTAAGAAATTTCACACAGCCATAGTAAATGACCCAGGTATTATTGATTGGTTGCGTCCATTAGGTAATTGCTATTTAATTGTGGTTGATAAAAAGGTCGCCGCCTCCGACATTTTCAAATTCGTGTCTCTAAATATGCCGGGTAAGCACCATTTGATTCTTGAGGTGAATATCAATAGTCACGGAGGCTGGT
Organism: Dinghuibacter silviterrae; assembly: GCF_004366355.1. Taxonomy (NCBI): domain Bacteria; kingdom Pseudomonadati; phylum Bacteroidota; class Chitinophagia; order Chitinophagales; family Chitinophagaceae; genus Dinghuibacter; species Dinghuibacter silviterrae. The sequence continues at coordinate 1,717,440 of NZ_SODV01000001.1, forward strand.
TGCCCAAGCATGCGTGGGATTGGATAAGTAAGTACAAATTGCCGGAGAATGTATCGTTTGCTGTTTAGTGGGCAAAGTTAGTATTTTAGATATTTTGTGACATTGGGTTGCTTTTGTTGCTATTGTCAGAAGATGATTAAGATATATTTAAAATGGCGGCGATTGAATATTGTGTGAAAAAGGGAAGGGATCCAAGGGGAATCTTGGGCGGACCTGTCAAGATGGTATGAAAATCGGATAGGTAGTTTAATTGATGTCAGTAGATATAGCTTGCATGCAAAAACTAATTAAGGACAAGAATGTCATTGTGGCTGCCTTTCCTTGATTAGACTGTAAAAAGAAATCTGGAAACGTAGACTGATCTTTTGGAAATTTATGTAATAGATAAAAATTAGTGACATGGCAGAACCTTCGCAACTGCAAATTGAAACAGTTATAAATGTTCTTAGGCTCTCAATTGAAAGCCTTATTGCCAATGATGTTGATATATTCGACATTGATTTGATTGACCCGCCGCGGATCTCGATGGGAGCTAGAATTTTGAACCGTGAATTACATGAGACATCAATTAATCATCGACTTGCATACTACTTAGAACAAAATATTAGAAATACGGAATTGCCTGAGTATAGCGTGGATATTGAATATAATAGATTTTATGGTAATCCTAAAGTCGTTCGAACAGTTGACGGACTTTTGCAAATTCGACCCGATATTATTATCCATTCCCGGGTCAATGATCGTATTGACCCGCAGCACTTTTTAGTTATTGAGGCAAAGAAAGGTGAGATAACGAGCCATGACGTAAATAAGATTTTGGGCTTGATGACGGATCCACATTATTTTTATCTATTTGGATTTACAATTTCTTATTGTAGTAATCGTAAATTTATAATAGGCAACCTATATTATTTTGATGGGCAGGTGATCATTTCCAGGTCCATAGATGTAAAAAGATAAATATTTTGTGTCATGGATGATTTCGAAAGCATTGATATTTATAAAGTACAGAATGAGTGGAAAGGGAACTTTTAGAATTTTTGCCAAGGAGGATGGCGTTACTTATAAGGTGTCCGCAATACATCTTCTAAATGATGGGAGTTTTAAGGTTGATGTGCCCTATTGTCCTTATGAAAAGGGTGCGATAGTAAAATTTCCTGTGAGATATGCAGATGTGGAAGAAATACATAGTGACAGCTTTATCAAAGCCGCAATTTCTTCAGCGAGACCGCAGTTAAGTATTCATGCGTCTGGTTTTGTTCAATTTTCGGGTAAAGGCATCATTTCGGGTATTGATAGTATTACCGGGGAAATTAAAGGGTTAGGACTACAATCAAAACCGCTTAATAGGCCTGTATGGAGTGGTCCAACTTTTTCCATTAGTTGCTGGGGCTTGAAAATTGGATTTAAAATAGCCAAAGATATTGATGAAAAGGGCATCTTTTATGATAAAGAAATGTTTAAAAATGGGCTTCCTTTAGAGGCAATACAATGCCTAAATACATTGACGATTGAGGGGTGGGTGCTGCCCTTTTCAGATTTAAATCCAGAATCAAAGATATTTTCATCTGATGCAGGTGAGATGATTCTTGCATCAATGCCGCTTGGCAAAAATATTGTGGTTAGACCAATGAGAGTAATTCGGTTGAAGAGTATACCTTGCATTATCGGACTATTGCCTTCTTATCGGTTTACTGATTTTGGGAGTAGGTATGAATTTGGATTCATCTTGAGCTCTCCAGGAGAGAAATCATCTGCCAACGATGGAACATGGTATGTAATGCATGCCATATGCCCAGATTTTGGCAACGGCCAGTATCCAAGTTTAAATTATGTGCCTGAAATGAAGATCCAAGGAGGCCGGATCTAAGAAGATTAAGTAATGGTTCGGTGAAGTGTTTTTATTTCTCTACTTTATTGCTCTATATCTGGGTTACTGAACTTGCAATAATATCTTGCCTATAAAGTTTAAAATAGCCGCTTTACCCCGAAGCAGCGTAAAACTGTTTATTCCAAGATACTATGAATAAACAAGGTCTTGAAAAACGATAGTTAATGTGCCAAATTTGCAATTTGTGTCGTATTGAGTTAGCTTAACATCTCAGTAGTCACTGGTTCGATACCGATAATCTTCATTAGTTACGGTAAGGGGTTTCGACAATGTTGAAGCCGTTTTTTAGTCAATGGTTTGGACAAAGTTTAAACAATTTGAGCGCCAGTCTGTTGTAATAGGGATATGAAAATTTGGATAAAGCGGCGATAAATGGCGAGCCTGTATCTTAAATTGGCTGAATTCGTTTTTGGGCGAAAAGCCAATTGCGCGAAAAAAAATGTAAATGATGGGAAAGACCTTTCTTCAGTTTTTTTGGAAAATCACTAATAAGTCGATAATCGGTACAATCATAGGCACTTTGCTTGTTGGTATTTTCTTGCCAGTAAAATTTATTCCAGATTATTTTCATTTAAACGACTTGACAGAGAAAAAAAAGGTTGTCCTTTCGCTGTTGGCTACAGTAATCGGGTTTTCAGGCCTGATCTTAACGATCCTTTTGGTGGTCTATAATTTTTATATCAAAGTCACCCGACGCCATACGCTGGAGTTCATTGCTGACAGCCGGTGGTTAAAGGTAACTTTCTCTTCCTTTTTTGGGATGATAATATTTTTGACGGTGGCCTTCTTTTTCGTCGAATCAGGATCATCAAGCCATAATTTGACGATTTTATATTTGAGCTTTATTTTGACTTTCATTTTTATAATTGGGTTGTTCCCGCTAACACTACTTTCTTTAAACGACTCCGTCTCAATGGGACGTATACGAAAAATCATTGGTTTAATAAACGATGAGGATATGAAGGATCTATATTCTCCTTCGGAGGGCGATCATATTTCCTTTGCGGAAAATATAGAACGTAATCCTATAATAATAGCAAGAGAATTTTTGTTAAGCGCTATTGCTGATAGAGACTGGGTTTTACCGCAGACGGTATTGATAGAACTATATAATAGGTTTATCCTTCCAATTACAAAATCCTCTTCGTTGGGGATGGTAAAAATTAATCTTTACAATTGGGCTCTTATATGCAATTACTTGAAGAGTGAAGTAATTAAACAAAATGAGTCTATTACTGGGAGGGTCCTATTAGATATTAACCTTGTAGCGCATAAACATTTGGCCCTCAGTGGAAATATCGAGATTAGAGACAACGGAATTGACTCATTTCTGATAGACTATTTTCGCATGATGTTGGAGCAGAATAAATTCTTTGATCTACAGGCAAAATTTGCTGTTCGCACTACTGAGCTTATTGAGATGTATTTTGAGACAATAAAGTTTTCAGACGAGGAGGCGTTCACTGCAGATTTTTATTACAATTTGCCGCTTACAGAAAGGAAGGCTATTCCAAATACCAAAGAGAGAAATCACTGGTTTTATCTCACCCGGGAGTTGCCTGATATAATCTTTTTGACATTTAGAAATGCGATTTTCTTTCAGCGTCAAAACTCGTATTCCCACTTTTCGTCAAATTTTTACAATTTATATGAACGGATATTTAAGGCTTCTAACCTCACAAAATTTCAAAAAAGAGAAGCGATAAGGGAAATTATGCGAAGTGCGGAGGGCTGCAGCGAATATGCGATTAAACACCAGGTCTTTGACGATATAGAGCCGATTTCAGTGTTGCACATGTATGGATGGTTAAGGGATGATCCGGATTTGGGTTTTTCGGCCCTTTACACATATGATCGCATGATTAGGTCTTTGGCGGGAGTTAATTCAATTTCCGCGCGCTATGTCGATAATTATTTTTCCGTTGCAAGAATGGTATCTAATGATCAACTCGACGGTGGTATAGTGCAAAAGGTAGTGGACTTGATCTTGGAGCGAACAATTAAGGTGCTTAGAAATGTTGAGACTTCAAACCAAATACGAAATCATTTTTTATATCAGCTTGATTGGTTTGTCAAAGAATATCTCTATCAGCTCGAAGCGCTGAATTTATTGAAAGGAAAATACTTTGAAGAAATTGAAAAATTACTCATGGGATATTCTCGTAATAATTGGTGAGACGAAAATAGTCTCGCATGGGAGTGGTGTATCTCATTACGTGACTTAGTGCTTTGGTTATGTACATTTTTCTTTAAGCTTATTGGTTTTGTCCTCTAATTCCTAATCTGATTAGTTAGATCACTCTGTTTCATTTTTCAGGAGTTATATTGGTTGATGGTCTGGACATTGGAAATTAGTAACTAAATAGCGAGGTAAGGGTCGGGGGCTGTCGATCCTTCGATAATACTAGAGAGCAGTAGTCGGGAAGACGACAACACTAGGTTCTTCGTTTTTACTCGTGATACGATTCTTTGATTTTTATAACGCTGACCTACACACTAAGTTCCACACTAAGTTCCACGCGGGAAAGTCGTTATTTACATATATTGATGGTAACTTGCCTCAATGTAAATTAACCACTCTAAATATATACATTTATGGATTCTATTGTTGGTTTTTTGGGCCTGGCTGTGGGTATCGCAGGTCTGGTTATAGCCTGGTTTCAATACCAGAGTAGATTGAGATTAGAACATTTTACCAAGGCCTCGTGGAAGGGCATGGCTGGAAATATTGCCAAAATTCAACAAAGCACTGAATGGGCTGCAACTAACATGAGAGATGCCCATAATTCGGCGATACGGCTTCCGGACTCCGAATTGAAGATTGAACTACTCGGTTTTATTTCTCGCGGTTTTGGAGATGCAACTGCAACTGATCGGTTGGTCACTAATTTGTTCAATGATGTATTGAATTTGCAGGAGGCTCAATTCAAGACGAGAATAGTCACACATCCAGAACGAGACGAATTGAAGTTATATAAGATGGAACGGGACCAGAGGGGCACGTCTGGGAATGAAAATGGAGCAAGTTAAACTGGTTAGTGTAAACGGAATTTGGCTCCCCTCCCTTCAATGAAACGTCTGTTGTCTGGCATGTCGAGGCCCAATATTTATGCCTCAAAGATTTATGGCCAATAGACAGGTGGTACGCGAGGAAATGTCTAATAAATAGGAACCAGGAGGCAGACCGTGCACTCTATTAAATTAACGAGTCCTTTCTACGCAATTTTATAACATAGTGCTGATGAGCAAAATTGGATGCCGATGCGGTCATATAATTGTTGATCAAACGGAAAGATTTGGTGAAGGAGGTGATCATAGTGAAAACTTGGGAAAATGGGAAGGATAATGGCCGGTCTGTTGCCGAGTATACCAGAAGAAGTTTCCCACTTGACTCCTACTTGATTCCAAAGGCAGCAAAAAATGCCCGAAAGTGCTTAATGTTTGATTTAATTTAATTTTTAAAAGTTTGAAAATCAATATAAAAGTCGCTATTTTGCGCAATTTTGGTCCATTGCAAAGCTGCATGGCATGCAAGAGGTCACCGGTTCGACTCCGGTATTCTCCACTTAGCCGGACCATTGGTCCGGCTTTTTGATTTTAGCCCCAATGATAGAAATAAATAAGGCCAGAACTTAATGTCTGGCCTTTTCTTGTTTATACTGCGTGTGATAAGACTTTCTGATAATCATATTTCTTATAACGCCGTATTTGTTTTTTCTCTTTGTTTAATTCAATGAGTTCGTTTTTTAGATGAACTCTAAGCCATAGATCAGGTGAAGTATGAAAGAAATGGCCAAATTTTAATGCTAGATCGGTATTGAATTTTCTCTCCCCTGAAAGGTATTTTTTGAGGTTGCCATCTGTTGTATCGATTGCGATGGCAAATGTCTTTAAGGGCATTTTTAGGGTCTTCAAATACGTCTTTAAGAATGTCTCCAATGAATGAACTTTTTTTACACTACTTAAATCCTCATTTAGATATTCTTCCATGGTATACTGTATAGAGAGGAGCTGTATTTTTATTTTTTGCTCGGGGGAAAACTCGGCAGTTTTTTCTTTTATGCGTGTTTTAATGCGAGCAAATTTCTCATCGCTCCACTGTTGACCTTCATTTAGGCCAATTTCGACCTTAAATACTGTGTCGTTCTTGTTTACTTGCGTGGTCATAGCGATTACTTATTATTTTCTATAAAGATACTGTTCAATTAGTTTTTCACCATTAGCTGGCATAATATACATGGTAGTTTCCTCACCTTCAAATCTTACTGCGCCGTACTTATTGCTGTAAACAGCCATTAGTTTTAATTGATCTTTGGGATCTTCCTCCATAACATCAAATGTCAACCATCCCTGGTGATGGTCTTTTCCATGTATGAAGCTTTGCCGACAAGCAAATGCGATTAAGCAACCAGCGACATAATCATATTTTTTTTGATTTCCTCTATTGTGCGGCCCGACTTCGACATAGGCCATATAAGGTATCTGCTTCTGTTTCATTTGAAAAATAAGACATCCTTCGATGACTTGAGGTGTTTCTTCAGACACAAGAATGAATGCTGTCGCATTTGGTGTGCTTTTTATTAATCTGTCGAAATTGAAACGCCAACCTTGCTGGATAGATGGTAACTGTATAGGTCTTCCGTTTTGGATGGTAGCCCCGACCAAGTCATCTGTCGATACCTTAAGAATCTTTACTAACATTTTAGCCTAATTGAAAATTAGGTTGTGGCTTAGGCAAAGATACGTAAAAATTATACAAAATGTATAGCCTGAATATAGTTGGTTATACGAAACGTATAATTATAATTATATGATAATCAATTATTTGGTATTGATTATATGTATATTTTACATAACTAAAATAGGTCTATTTACTTGACTCCCTTTGGATGTGCCCTCAAATCAACGTTTTAAGTAGCTCAACCGTTTTTTTGTCGCTGCCCACAAAAACCCTATCGCCGACTATGACAACCGGCCGTTTTAGAAAAGTATATTCCTGCAGGATCAGGTCACGGTAATCCGTCTCGGTGAGGTCCTTGTCCTTCAGCCCCCATTCCTTGTACTTCAAGGCACGGCGGCTAAAAAGGGCCTCGTATGAGCCCGCCTTGCCCCTGAGCTCGTCCAACTGTTCTGGGGTGATCCTTTCGGTTTTGATGTCTTGCAAGCGGCAGCCTTTTTCTACGGCTTCTGTTTCTGCCAATATTTTTTGGCAGGTGGAGCAGGTGGAAAGGTGGTAGATTTTGGTCATGGTGCAAAGTAAGGCACCTATGGTAAAACATAAGTGCCTTTTTTCCCCCTAACAATCCGTACAAGAAACCCCGCACAACGACACACACGCCGAAGCGTCTGTCGGAGGACAATTGGAGAGGGTCTGCGCAGGCTGGCAAAAGTACGTTGGCGGATAATGACAAGTCGGAGTATGTGGATCTCCGCTTTGCGCACTGCCCCCTTGAATATTCTTCAGTTGGCCGGTGGACAATGAAATGATTTTTTCCTTCATCAACTGTAATTTTCCTGCGTTTAGATGGATCTTTTTCATGGACTTTGTTTTTTGGTTTTAAAATTTATGTATTAGTGTCAATCATTGAGCATCAGGCAATAATCCCAGCTAAAGTCACCGGTCAAATAGCTTAGTAATGCCAAACCAACGCCCGCGGTTCCTTCGATCAATCCACCTTCGTTTATATATACATTGTTCAAGCCGTCGTATTTCTTATATCCCGCTATGCCATCTTCATGGGCGCTGAATTCAACCGTTTTCTGAATCCAATAGTCGCAGGCTTCTTTAAATACGGGGTTCCTTGTATAATGCCACATTCTATTGTAAATATGCGCTATGCCTGCTGAGCCATGGCACACACAGGCATCGGAAACCCTTGCTTCTTTGCTATTTTTTCTTTTGGTTGAATGGAGTAGCACTTCCAGGGAGAAATCGACCAATTGTTTGTTTTGAAAGACCGTTCCGGCCTGATAGAGCACAATTCCAACGCCTAGATCCCCATAACACCAGGCCAAACGGGTGCGACGCTCGGTTTCTTTTGCCGTGGAAATGCTGTATGGGAAATAATTAATAGCGGGGTCCGGATTTGTGTTTGCCAATAAGATAAGGATGATTTGTTCTGCCAGTTTTTGGCTTGCATCCATACAAATACCTTGTTTGAAGCATTGCACACAAAACTTTAGAATGCTGGGAATGCCATGCGACAAACCGAAATTGACCTCGGTTGTGTTTTTGTCAATAAGGGAAGAAATAATGCTGAAAAAATCCGGGAAGTATCCTTCAGAGGTTGTATTCGGCGGATAAAGCAAATAATACGCAATGCCCACTGCGCCATGAAGAAAGTCGTAATTGCCGGTTTCTAACATTTGTATGCTTGTATTCTCCAGCTCCGTGTCCCGGTAACACAGCATGCTTACATCCTCTGAAGTCAACAGGCCTTTCCCATACAAATATTTGAAAAACCAGTTTGTTCCGGCAAAGCCGCTACAAAACGTGGGGTGGGTGAAAGAAAGGGAATGCTCTGCAAGCAGTTGGATGTTTTCTTGACATGCTTCGTCGGCCGTCTCGTTTTTATTTTTTAGGTATAATAAATTGAATAGTTGAATTCCGGCAGCTCCGGTAAGAAGGGCGGGGGAGACTGATTTATCTTTATTAATATCTAGGTAGATATTTTGTAGTCGATGGTAAGGCATGCGATGGAAATAAAGATAAATCCAAAGTGCCGAACTTTAAAAGTTAAAAAATAGGATACCTACCGACATGATAAGTTAAAGGTGGCCCCATACCCTATAAATACAGGCTTTGCAGCTTCTTCTTCAACGCCTCCATTTTCCCCATATACGCCGCATCATCCGACGCCAGGAACCTGGTCCTCTTCATCTGGGGCTGCTGAAGGACCGACGTGCAATACCGCTCGAACAGGGTATCAATGATCTCCAGGGAGCGAACCAGGTCGAAGGACAAGCTGGAATTGATACTGACACCTCTTTGCGCAACTCCAGCCCCTTCCGAAGCGGGAAATCCCTGGAAGTCGACCCCCAACTCCTGGAAGTAAGCCGTTCGGCCAAACACGATCCGGCCATTGACCATGACGAACTCCACATCGCTGTCGTCACCGGCGAGCAGGGCATCCAGGGCCTCCTCCTTAGGGTTCACCTTTTTAAATACGAACAGATCTGCGTCACCACCCGTCCGGAGGATGCCCGCCTCGGGAACGCCCAGCGCTTTGGCCCCGTTGACGGTTGCCATAGCGAACAGGTCTTTGTTGTTGAGGCCCCACCCCAGCAGGTCACTCACGAACCCGGCAAACTTCACCTCATCCAGCACGTGCTTGCTTCCGCTCGGGCTCCAATCGGAACCCAGGCAAATATTGATGCCATGGGCCATGAGCTTGCGGACATCGGTGGTATCCAGGTATAACAGGAGGTTGGATACGGGAGACCATATAAGGCTGATGGCTCCCGCCGTCATCGTCTGGGCTTGGTGGTCTGGGTCAATGCCGCATCCGTGAGTGAGGGCAAGGTGTGCTTTGGAAAGGCTGCCGTTGTCTTTTATGTCGCTCGCGAGGGACTGGAAAAACAGCGTGACCTCCTTTTGAGAGTAGGGATCGGGGGTGCTGTTTTTGAGGAGCCCGGACTTGCCTTCTCCCAGGTGCACCAGCGTGGTGTAATAGGGCACATTACCGCTGTTCACGGACTGGACGAAATCGGTATAGGACTGCTGCTGTACGGGTGTCCAGGCGCTCGTATCCTGGCCGGCCGTCCCGTCCGGCAGAACGTCCGGTCTGTAAAAATCGACCACCGAGAAGACCTGTTGGGTCCCCGCTATCTGAAGGTCGGTTTGGTCGCCGGTATTACGAATGATGAATGACCGCTCTCCCGCGGGTTCCTGGTCCAGGTTCGCGGTTTCCTGGATAAGGGTCGTTCCACCGGCGACGGCCTGGATCTCGGAGATGACCGCGTAGGCAAGGTTGACCTGGGCAACTGCGGCGGCCAGCGCCGCCGCCGCGGCTGTCTCCACCGCCGCTGTCGTCTCCGCGGGGGTATTGTTCGTCGCCTTTTGGGCAACTGCCGCTACGAAGTGAGGATCGGGGTCATGCTGCCAGTTCTTTTGAATATAATCCAGCAGGCCCCCGATGTTCTGTTTGTACGCCGGGTTATTCCGCCACTGGAACCGGTTTTTCCACACCTGGCCGCTGTCCCAGATGGGCAGAATATTGTAGGTGGTGTGGGTGTGCAGGTTGATCAGGCCCGGGAACATGACGGTGCCCGGAGGGAGCCGGATAGGGGTGAAACCGGGGGGGACGGCGGCGGTTCCTTCCAGGAGCTGCGCGATTTTGCCGTTCTCTATAAGGACGACTTTCTCAGTTTCACCTATGGCCGGGTCCCAAAGGGCGCCGATAAGAGCGAGGGGTTTGGTGGAGGAGACGATCATGGGGTAAACATAGAAAAAGGGGAGAGGAAAAGGGAGAGAATTTATACCTAAATGGGTATATTTTTAAAATAAAACTTTATACTATACCTAAATGGGTATAATTCCGAAAATGTGTTAATTTTATACCTAAAAGGGTATAAAATGACTCCCCTTGCCAAAGTGGTTAAAGAAAAACGCAAAGCCCATAAAATGACCCAACAAGACCTGTCGCAAAAGTCAGGACTGGGATTACGTCTTATCCGAGAGATCGAACAAGGTAAATCGTCAATGCGGATGGATAAAGTCAACCAGTTACTGTCTCTTTTCGGTATGGAATTGATACCAGCGCCTAAATCTAAGTCTTATGAGCAAGACAGCTAAAATCTACTATCGCGATTCGTTGGCAGGTTGGCTCGCAGAGTCAGACGCTGGCTATGAATTCATTTATGATAAGAAATACTTGGAAGCGCCGGGCGCACGACCGATAAGTCTTACATTACCCATTCGCGCCGCCAAGTATCATAGCTATACGCTGTTTGCCTTTTTTGACGGGTTAATTCCCGAAGGCTGGTTGCTGGACATTGCCAAAGATCACTGGAAGGTAAAGGCAAATGACAGATTTGAATTGCTACTATTGACCTGCAGGGACGCCATTGGCGCCGTCAGCGTAATTCCCGTCGAAGAAAACGTATAACTATGCCCAATTGTCTTATTTGCTATCAGGATGCCGGTAATGAAGACTACCACGGCCGCTGCGCTAAGAAATTCTTTGGCACAGATGAATTGCCTACACTGGAGCTCAATAAAAATCTTCTGAAACAACTTGCCGAACAAACCATCAACGAGCGAATCGCCCTTACAGGTGTACAACCCAAATTATCAGTAACGCTTGACAAGAACAAAGGAACCGGACGGCTCACCATCGTTGGCCTGTGGGGTGAATATATCCTTAAGCCTCAACACGACTCCCTGCCTGCCATGCCGGAAACAGAAGATCTTACCATGCACCTGGCCGGTATTTTCGGAGTAGAAGTATGCAGTCATACACTATTACGCGCCAGCGACGGGGCCCTGGTGTATCTGGCGAGACGATTTGACCGGGAAAACAATAAAAAAATTCATGTCGAAGACTTCTGCCAGCTCTCGGAGTTTCTTACAGAAAATAAATACAAAGGTTCTTACGAGCGGGCGGGCAAAATTATTTTAACCTATTGCACGAATACAGGTCTCGATATTCTGAAATATTTTGAACTGCTTCTGTTTGGCTATGTGACTGGTAATAACGACATGCATCTGAAGAACTTTTCTCTGATTCATCGGGAAGATACCATCGATTTTAGCCCAGCCTATGACTTGCTCAATGTCAACCTGGTTTTCCCAAAAGATCAGGAAGAGACGGCTCTTCTTCTAAATGGAAGAAAGAAAAATATTCAGCTACGGGATTTTGAAGCGCTGGGAACAGTCTTGGGTATACCAGTCAAGGTAAGAGAAAATAGCTACAGAAAATTTCAAAATCATAACCCTGCTGTTCAGCAAATGATACAGGCTTCGTTTTTGCCACCTGAGATGCAGAACACTTATTGGCAAATATGGAATGAAAAACAAAGACTGTTTGCCGGATAAAAGCCCCGAAGTCCAAGCCCCCGGGGCTTTTTTCATCAATATTTAAACGCCCTGTACGTCGCCCAGACGGAGCTTTTGAGCTCCATGACCTTTTGCCCCGTCACATAGTTGACTTCCAGGATATAGTTGGCCGAGCCGCCTCCGATAAAATACTCGTTGCCCATTTTCTGCACGGAACCCATCACGTCTGTAAACGCCTCCGGGATGTCAAAGGTCTTGAAGTTGGTGACCACCTTATTGGTTTCATCCAACTGGAATTCGTCGATCCTCGAATAGGGCCGCAAGATGGGATCGCCGTCGTCGAAGAGCAATAGGGTCTGGTTGCTGTCGGCCAGCGTGGCGTGGTGTTGAAACAGGAAAACCTCGTTGCTGGTCAACGCAAAATCACTGTTCTTGCCGCCCAGCTTCCACATCACCGCCCCGGTCTGCCGGTTGATTTTCATGACCTGGCATTGGTTGCGCATGGATAGGATCAGGTTGTTGTCGCGCGGATCGATGGTGATGGAGTTCAGGTGCACATAGTCCTGGGCAGTGTCCGGATTCAAAAAGTTATTGCCCACCGCGGCGTTGGCATAAAGCGCGGTATCCGTGCTCGCGTCCCAGCTCCACACGACGTTGCCGTTGCTGACTTCTTCGATCAGCGGCGCTATGACCCACGCACTGTCTATGTGCGGAACGTAGGACGGTATATTGGTGACCTGTTTTATGATGTAGGATTCGGTGATGTAGTCGGTTGGCGAGATCAGGAGGAAATTATGGATGTCCAGGCCCTGCGTGGCCTGGAAAGCGTAGTCGCCGAAAGGCGTGAAGTTGACCTGCTGAACCGTATTGAGGTTGCTGTCCGCGATCACCGCATATCCTTCATCCTGGTCAACGCCCATTGCCCGATAGGCACTCGGGTTATTGACGATGTAGGTATAATAGGTCTGCCCGTTGATGATCCAGCGGTTGAAATCAAAGGCCTGTCCTGTCGTCTGTTGCTCCTTGAGGACCCAGCCGTCCTGGTTCATGATCATGACCATGCCCGGGTCCGGGGTGATGGCCGTGGTCAACGTCGTTACCGGCGCCGCCAGGATGATCCCGGGTGTCGGCGTCCCCGACGAATCGATGCTGGTGTAGATGGTTTGGGGGAGTGTGTCGACTGTTGTTGTCGTCGTTGTAACATTTTGAGGGGTTACGGCTTTGTCGCCTTTGTGGCAGGAGGTTGCTGCGATGAGGGCACAAAAAACCCCTCCAAGTAGCCGGTCAGGCTGCTTCGATTTTCTCATAGTGGATCGTTTCTAGGTTAAAGAGATGTTGGGTTGTTGTCCTATGGACAGTTGTTTTGGCGGGGGGTTTAACCAAAATTCAGAATTGCTTTTTTAAAAATAAATTTGCGAATCCAATCGGTTGCGCGTATATTCGCAACCGAACGGTTTCTTATTTAAAATTCTATGAGACGCGACATTTTTCAAGCCATTGCCGACCCCACCCGACGGGCGATCCTCGTCCTGATCGCCGTGCACGCCATGACCCCCAATGCCATTGCGGAGCACTTCGACATCACCCGGCAGTCCATATCCAAACATTTGCGCATCCTGTCCGAATGCGACTTGCTGGCCAAAAAGCAAGAGGGCAGGGAAATCTTTTATGAACTAAAAATCGATAAAATGAAAGAAATCGATATCTGGCTCGACCAGTTCCGGAAGATTGTGGAAGAAAGATATCAACGCCTCGATGAAGTATTGTTCACGCTAAAAAATAAACAAAAATGAACCTGCTGTTTGATTTCACCGCGGACAAAGAAGCGAAAACCATTCACATTACCCGTGAATTTGCCGCCGACCTCGACCTCGTCTGGGACGCCTTTACAAAACCGGAAATTCTGATCCAGTGGACGGCGCCCAAACCTTTCAGGGCCCACATAAAGGAGATGGACTTCCGGGAAGGTGGGCGTTGTTTAACGGCCATGATCTCCCCGGAGAACGTCTACCACTGGTCTTTGGCTAAGTATATAAAGATCGAACCCAAGACCAGTTTCTTATCGAGGAATTCCTTTTGCGATGAGAATGGCAATAACCTCAATGATCACTTCTCCATGACGACAACTTCTTTTAAGCCGGGCCCGGAGCTAACCACGGTTTATGTTGAAAAGAAATTCGATGACCTTTCCATCTTTGAAATGATGGTCTCCAGGGGCTTCAAAGAAGGCACTGCCGCAGGATTCAGCAACCTGGACGAATATTTACTCACTTTGGTCACCCACAAATAAATGTATGCGGAAGCTGATCATGAAAATGTCGATGTCGCTCGACGGTTTCGTAAGCGACGCGGCTGGTGGCAATGCCTGGGTCTTCAAGACCGGGGACGAGGAGTCACAGGCCTGGAGTGTCGGGGCAGTGTGGGAGGCCGGGCTGATCGTCATGGGCAGGAAGTCGTTTGAGGGGATGGCCCCTTACTGGCCGACGGCGACCGGGCCTTTTGCCACACCGATGAACGAGATCCCCAAGGCCGTCTTTACCCAAAAAGGATTTAAAGGCATCGATCCGGGGCCTGACCCGTCGGTCGCCGCGCTTTCCTGGGCGGAGGCGCGGGTTTTCGATGGCGATCTGGCCGAAAATATCCGGCAACTCAAGGCCGAACCGGGTAAACCGATCGTGGCCATCGGCGGCGCAGGATTTATGCGGAACCTCATCGCAACGGGGCTCATCGATGAATACGTCCTGGGTATCCATCCGGTCGCACTAGGATCGGGGGCGCCGGTCTTTACCGGTCTTAGCGCACCGCTTTACCTGAAGTTGGTGGATGTGAAGACTTTTCCGGGAGGGACCATGGCAAAAACCTATCGCAGTGTAGGTATTTAAACTGCGTCGATGGGTAACATCCCGGCCAGAAATCTGACATATTTGTCCGCATTTATATTGAACGCCACCACTGCCGTAACGTACATCATACAGGTAAACCCGACAGCCCAGACCAACGTGCCGGTATCACGCGAAGACAGCTGGAAACCCCCCAAGGTCAGAATGGCGGAACAAAAAATCAGCGGGAAAATGTAATCCGACCAGGGGGGCGCCACTGTAAGATGGAGAACTGTCCCCTGTGGTATGCTTTCAATTTTGCCGGTGGCGATGGGAATAAACATCCGTCTCCGGGAATTTGTTCTCCATTTACCGGTGAGCACAAATGAATTAGCCTCGAAGGTTCCTACGAAAGGATTGTCCAGATAACTTCTGCCGTCGATTCTTATCGGGTTCTTATCCACTGATCTTTTCAGTGTCTCTATAACTTGTGCGCCACTCAGGTTAAGCTCGAACTTTTTCTGCAGGTGGGGTATGAGGTGCATACATGGAAAATAGGACAAATTTTTTATTTTAGGGCTCGATGCGCGTCTACCATCAAATACTGCTATTTCTCGGCTGCCTTCTTCTCGCCTGTTCCTGCGTATCCCACCGGGTACGCGATGTGCCACAAGCCATGGCGAGTCTTAAGGATGGACAGCAGGTGTGGATTTATTACACGGAGGAGGGTTGTTTTGGTTCGGCTAAAATGAAATTGACGATAAAAAGACAGGGGGATAATTTCACTGCTCGTCTTTTCGACTTGCTGAAGAGCCCTTCCCACCCCTTAAAGACTGCCACGCTTCCCCTTGGCGCAACAGACGCATTCCAAAAATTCGGCCGCGAATTCGGCCGTAAATTTCCTGGATACTGCACCACATACGGGACATACAAGATTGAAGCGCCTTACCTGGAGGTCAGTAAGCAGGACGGGTCTTGTGGGTGGAATGGGTTTCAGCAGCTTTGTGCGGATTTTTTTGGGGGGAGTGTCGACAGTGGCTTATAATCTGACGCTCAACAATTCTCTTCCTAATTCATGCAACCCCTGCTCAATCTTTTGTTTCTGCTTATCCGAAGCCAGCGCATGTCCCGTCTTATATTGCCGTAAAAGCGACGGATTCATGCCGATCTTCTTTGCCAGACCTGTTGCGTCAAGCATGCCGAAGTGATTAAAAATGCTGGCTATATCGTATTTAAAAATAAACTCCAGATTACCGCCATTTAGAGCAGGATCAGGTTCCTTGCCTTCTTTTTTGCAAAAATCCAGTACGTCCCGAATGGCATTTTCCAGATCTTTTTTTGCTGCGTCTACCGTATCCCCATAACCCGTTACCGGGAAGTCATCGCCATAAATGCCAAACCCTGTAGAGGAGGCTTCGACAACAAGGATCACTTTTTTCTTTTTCATACTATTCATTTTAAATGCTGGGGCTATTTCAGCCCCGCTTGCTTCAATATCTTATTAGCGGTACCCTGTGGCACTTCTTTGGTGCCGTGCTTGCCAAGGGGTATGATGCCTGGTTTGGTGGGATGCACATAAATCAAGTGACCGCTTGCTCTTTTCACATACCATCCATCCCTTTCCAGCAAGCGTTGCAACTCAGAAAACTTCATATTGCGGCGATCTGTTTCGCCTGTAAAAATAACGAATGTGTTATTGGATGCTACTACAAAAATAACATTTTAGTTATAAATCCCTCAAATTTTATAACAATTGTATCCTTTGCAATTGAATGTGTTGTGATTAAAAATTCGATTACATCATCAAAGCTTCACCTTCAACTTATACTCCCCAATAATACTTATAAACGCCTCCGCATTCCCCCTGGCATCATCCACCGGATGGTGGGTATGCCTGGTTTTGCGCAGATGCTTAAAGGACTTAAACGTATCCCTTACGAGCCCCTTATAAAGACTTCCGAGGTTCTGGGAGCTAAAACCGAACGGGTTGCTCCCCGTAAAATGGTGGAAATACCAGCAGACAAACATCCAATCGAAACCGTTGTTGTCACTAATGAATATGGGCCGGTCTTTGCTTTGGGTGTTGATCCAGGTGGCAAATTCGTTCATGACTTTTTGTGGATCGTCAAAGGCCAGGGTTTCTTCCCGGGTATGACCGGATACGGCAAGGGCTTCAGGAATGAATTTATTGGAGATGGGCTTTAGCCGGCCGTAAAATGTTTTTTCCAAGGTCTTGTCGACGAGTACTGCGCCGAAGGAGATCATCGAGTAGTCGCCGGGTATTGGACCATCGCTTTCAATGTCGACCATGATATAGGCCATAAAATTATTTTTTTAACCGCGCATCAAACTCAAACGCCTCCACCCGAAGGTGTTTGATCCGTTCAAAATCCGGATGCGTGGGATTTAAAATGAAGTTATACTCCTCCGGCACAATCGCCGAAGGCACCCTCAACACCGCCGACGCCCCGGAGGCAACCCACGCATCGCCTATGCGCTGTGTATAAGGCATACGCACATACCCCCTCCAGTCGGGCGCCAAAGAGGAGAGCGCAATCGATTCTATAACGACAGAAGAAGGGAGCTCGATCAGCACCGTCCTGAAACTTCCATCCAACCCACGGGCGCTCCGGTGAACGACGTTTTCGAGACAGGCGAGCGCGCGACTGGCCGCGGTGTAGATGACCTTGACATCCTTGGAATTCCACCGGGCCGGATTCCCGGAAGCACTAAGGGTGTCTGCATAGCGTGCGAGGGTAATCCTGTAGACAATCATAGGCTAGGCGAGGTCTCCGTATTCGATCCGGGAGAGCTCTTCGCCCACGAGGTCGATGCCGGTGATGGTGTCGATAAAGGTTTGGGGGACCTGGTTGCCGAGTCCGAAGGCGGGGGCGGCCATCCACTCATTGAACGCTTCCACGGATCCGAAGACGGTGATGCCTTTGTCGTAGAGGGCGAAAAGCTTGAGGAGTTTTTCGCTGATGGTGGAGTCGAGGGGGGTGTTTTGGGCTTTGTAGGTGGTCAGGGTTTTGAAGGTCTTTTTGAGGAGTTGCTCAACGACCTGGGCGGAGTATTGGGAAAGGGCAATAAAATCGAAGACGGCGTCGGGTTTGAGGCCCTTTTTGGCGTCGTATTGGAGGGCGATCGCGTTGTCGAACGACCGCTGATATTTGGCCAGGACCTGGCCTGCCTTTCTGTTTTCTCCGGGGATCATGTGATAAAGTTACGGAAAAATTTCCGAAGAAAAAGGAAAAATTTCCGGGCCGGGGACGGCGCCGCGAAATAAAGGCTCAGGCCTCCTGCAATATCCCATCCAACACATACTTCAGTTGGTCAGCGCGCATCACCCCGCTTTGCCGCCAAAGGACCCGTCCGTTGCGGAAAACGATGAGGGTGGGCACGCTTTGCACCTGGTAGGTGGCGGCAACGGCGGGGTTGCGGTCGACGTCGATTTTGAGGATGGAGATGCTGTCGCCCATTTTTTCTTTGAGCTCTTTGAGGATGGGGGGCATGGCATTGCAGGGGCCGCACCATTCGGCGGAAAAATCGACCAGGACGGGCTTGGAACCTTGGATCAACGCGCCAAAAGAGGGCTTTTCGGGGGTGGACATAGGTGTCGTTTGAAACAAAGGTACGAAACCTAGTCTGGGAACTGTATCGTAAACCGCGTCACCCCCTCCGACGTTAAAAGCGAAAACTCGCACCCATGCTGCACCAGTATCTCGCGCACGAGGGTGAGCCCGATCCCCTGTCCGTCCTTTTTGGTGCTGTAAAAGGGCGTGAACAAGGGGGCATCGGCGGGAATGCCACGGCCATTGTCGGTGACGACGAGACAGCGGCCGGAGGAAGAGATGTTGACGGCACCGGAACCATCGATGGCCTCGATCGCATTTTTGACGATATTGACCAGGGCCTGCTCCATTTGCAACACGTCGGCAGACACCATAAAAGATCCGGGGGAGAGGGTGAGGGTGACCGGGAATTGAGACGACATGAGCTGGGCCACGGAAACAGCAATTAAATGAAGATCGACCGGCTGAAGAACAGGTGGCGGCAGCTTCACAAGCTCGGCGAAGTTGCGCACAAAGTGATTGAGGTGCTGGTTGCGTTGAAACGCCGCGGTGAGGGCTTCGTGTAACGGCGGTGGCAGGGGGTGCCCAGCCGAAACCGTTTGTATGATGGAGTTGACGGGACCGATGGTATTATTGACCTCGTGGGCCATCATGCGGATGACCTTGCCATAGGTATCTTTTTCGGCGGCGAGGAGCTCGGCGGTGAGTTCTTCGATCATCACGAACTGGCGAGGGAAGCCGCGGTCCATAAATTGGGACTTTTGCAGCTTGTAGGTGTGGACGCCGTGGAGCTTGACAACCCGGGAGCCGCCGGTGGGCAAGGCGCGCAAAAAGGCGAACAGCTCTTCGGACAACAGAGGCGCAGCGGCGGGATTGACCTGTTGAACACGCCCGTCAAAATCGAGAATGATGATCCCGGTAGGGGAGGTCTGGATCAGGCGATCCAGAAAAAAATGCTGCTCCTCCTGGCGCGTCCGCTCAGCGCGGAGCTCGTCGATCATCCGGTTGTAGACGTCGATGAGCTGGTCCATCTCGTATTTGCCGGTGGGCCGGAATTTGACGGTGAAGTCTTTGTCGCGGATGGCCTCGATGCCCTCCATGAGCATGCGCAGGGGACGGATGAGCTGGCGGTAAAGACTCCAGGAGATGGCCAGGGACCCGACCAGCACGGCTTCCGACAGAATAAACACGAGAGGCGTGCTGCGCCATACCATAAAAGAAAGCACGAGCAACGTGGCATGTAGGAGGACCACCAGCAGGATGAACTTAGTCCTCAGACGCATCGTAGGGGATTTGGTATTTGTCGAGGCGGCGGTAGAGAGCGCTGCGGGTGATGCCAAGCGCCTTGGCGGCCCGGGCGATCTTGTGTTTGTGGAACTCCAGGGCGCGTTTGATCATTTCCACCTCCATGGCTTCGAGGGTCTGGAAGGGACCAGCGGGGCTCGTGGGGGAACGTTCGAGCTGGGCCATGAAATCCTCCACGCGCAATTCTTCAGAAGCGGAAACCAGGATCGTCCGCTCGACAAGGTTCTTGAGCTGGCGGATGTTCCCGGGGAGGGGTAGGTGTTGCAGCCAGCGCATGGCGGCGGCAGAGACGGATAAGGACGGGCGGTTATAAATCTCGCGGAGGTTACCGATAAAAAAATTGACCAGGAGGGGAATATCCTTTGGCCTTTCCCGTAAGGGAGGCAGGTGGAGCGTGATGAGGTTGATGCGGTACAACAGGTCTTCCCGGAAGGCGCCGCGGGCGACCATGTCCGCGAGGTCTTTGTTGGTGGCGCACACCACCCGGACGTCCACGGTCTTGGTGCGGCTGCTGCCGAGTACTTCGTAGGTCCGGTCCTGGAGGACGCGCAACAGCTTTACCTGGCTGCCGGCGTCGAGGTCGCCGATCTCGTCGAGGAAAATGGTGCCTTTGTGCGCGGTTTCGAAGCGGCCGGCCCGGTCGAAACGGGCGTCGGTAAAGGCGCCCCGGATGTGGCCGAACATCTCGCTTTCAAAAAGCGAGGTGGAGATGCCGCCGAGGTTGACCTTTACAAAGGGTTTGGAAGAACGGAGGCTGTTTTGGTGGATGGCTTCGGCGATGAGCTCCTTGCCCGTACCACTTTCTCCCGTGATGAGGACGGAGGCCTCGGTGGGCGCGACCCGGCCGATGGTGTCGAGGATCTGGAGGATGCGCGGGTCCTCGCCGATGATGTGCTGGAAATGGAACTGGGCGTCCAACTGCTGGCGGGTGCGACGGCCTGGACGTGGGCCGCGGAGGTCCAAAAGGGTTTTTATCGAGGCCAGGAGGTGTTCGTTGTCCCAGGGCTTATGAATAAAATCTCCGGCGCCCAGCTTCATTCCCCGCACGGCCAGCGCGATGCTGCCCCAGCCGGTGATGAGGATCACGGGCACGTCGGGGAATCGGGCGCGAAGAACGGCAAGCAACTCCAAACCCTCTTCCCCCGTGGTCCCCATGGAAAAATTCAGGTCAAGCAACACCAGGTCAGGGACGGTCTTGTCCATCACTAAAAGGGCCTCCGCAGGACCGGCCGCCTCGCGCACGCTGTACTTATGTGTTTTAAGCAGCAGCGCCAGCGACGCCCGGACAGCGATATCGTCATCGATGATCAGGATCATAGGCCGTTAGTCTTCGTGCAGGGCCTCGGCCGGAAAGATCGACGCGGCCTGTCTGCCGGGGTAAAGGGAACAAATAGTAACCAGGACATACATAAACAAGATAGTAAAAATAAGGGCTGCGATGTATACGCCCGTCGACATGTCGAATACATGCAACAAGGGAAATTGAATTGCGAAGAAAAGCCCGATGACCACCCCAAAGGTTGCCAGGATCAGGGTTTCCACCCAAAGCTGCCTGGACACGGACCAGCCGCTGGCCCCCACCGCCCTGCGGAGACCGATCTCGCTTTTGCGTTTGTTGATGTTGTACCAAAGCACGCCGAAAAGGCCAAAGGCGACATTGATGACCAGGAAAGCGGCGATGATCATGAAAATAATCGC
The DNA here is from genome assembly GCF_004366355.1 of Dinghuibacter silviterrae. NCBI lineage: Bacteria > Pseudomonadati > Bacteroidota > Chitinophagia > Chitinophagales > Chitinophagaceae > Dinghuibacter > Dinghuibacter silviterrae. The sequence goes on from NZ_SODV01000001.1 coordinate 1,738,722, forward strand.
CGGCATCAGGTACTGGACGTCGATCGAGTCTCTGGTATCGTCCAGGTGTCCAATGCTGACGTTGGCGTTTTTCATCGCGTTGGACAGGGTCTTGTACAAATTGGCTTCGAGGTTGGCGTCGGCGTCGGGGGATACCCGGACAAGCATGATGTTCACGCCGTGGTAAAACGCGGTGTCGATCCGTGTCCACATCGATATATGAGGCGGCATATAGTCCCCGGCCCATTTGGCGTCGGCCAAGACCCCGATGACGCGCATGCGGTTCTGGTCTTTGTCTGACCCGGTCAACTGGCCGAGGGCGGGTCCGTTCCCAAATGCCGTCTTTCTCAGGGCCTCGTTGATGATGACAGGTGGGTGTGCTGCCGCGTCGTCCTCCTTTCCAAACCACCGGCCTTCGAGCAGGGTCATGCCCAGTACATTGTTATAATGATCGTCTGCCTGAAAGTAGTATATCCCCTGGTGGGACGTATTGCCGATGAGCATGCCGGTGCTGCTCATGGCGTTGATAAAGGGGATGTTGAAGCTGCTGTAACAGGCGTCCTCGACGCCGGGCATAGAGGCCACCGTCAGTTGCAGGTTGTGGTAAAACTGTGCCAGGGAGTCGGCCGAGGCTACATTCCCGCCATTCGTAAAGCTGACGTTCCAGACGTTTTTGTCGGCTAAGCCGAGGGGCTGGCGATAGTTTTTATAGAAGTAAACCCCCATGGTTGCGAGCGCAAAAATGACCATGAAGGAAAAAAAGATTTCGATCACCAGGAGCGCGTGTTGCTTTTTTTTGTTCCACATGAGGGCGAATAAATGCTGGAGCATGGTAGACGTTTTTAGGATTTCAAGGCGGTGACGACGTTGAGCCGGGACATCCGCCAGGCAGGATAAACACCGGAGAGCAGGCCAAAAAACAAACAAAGCCCCAGCCCGCAGGTCAATACGGTGAGGTTGAGCGTCAGGTGGAGGTCGGGTACCACCTGGGAATGATTGATCAGGGCCAGGGCCAGGAGGGAAAGCGCGACACCGATCAGCCCCCCGAGCAGGGTCAGGAAGACGTTCTCTACGATGAATTGAACGACCAGGGTCGCGGAAGAAGCGCCGAACGCTTTACGCACCCCGATCTCGGAAGAACGCTCCATGATCCGGGTGGTGTTGATGCTGATCAGGTTCAGGGTGGGGAGCAACATGAAAAGAAAAGCCAGCAGGGCGGCGCCCAGGTAGAAATAGGTAAGACCCGTGCCCTCGCGGGGGTTCCTGTAAGGACCTTCTCCTCCAAAACCCTCGTACAGTTGCCGGGTAAATGTCACCAGGAAAGGGTCTGCATAAGCCGCCTGGTGGTCATAGTCCTTGCCGTCGACGGGGACCCGGGCAAACATTTCTTTGAACTCCTGCTGAACTTTTGGAATGGCTGCCCGGCTGGGCGCCAGGATCATACCGGTGTAATCCCCTAACAGGTCTTTCGAATCCAGGCTCACCTTGGAAAGGGAGTAAGGGAGGTAAATGTCGGCGGAGGAAAAAATATTGGTATTGGGATCGGACCGTACGACCCCGATGACCTGGTATTGGACATTGTCCGCTTCAATATATTTACCCACACTTGGTTTGTCTTTACCAAAATAGGCTTCCTTGGTGGCCTCGGAGATGACGGCCACCTTGCCCCCGTTGTCGATCAGGGTTTTGTCATAAGGTTTGCCTTCCAGAAAGTCATATCCCAGGATGTCCCAAAAATGCTGGTCCGTAAAACGGATACGCAGGGACAACTTCCGGCCGTTGACATAGGTATTGGTACCGGTGTGATTGGACACGAAACCGATGAGGGCCGGTGTTTTGAGGGTACTCATATAATGGGTGATGAAAAAGAAGCTCGCGGCCCCGTTGGTGAGAAAGCCTTTGGTCTGGTGCCACTTGTGGATAGAATTGACATAGAGGATCCGGCCCCCCTTGTCATCGGGGTAGGTTGGATGAAGGACGCCGTCCTCGAAAGCCGTGGCCACCATCAGGACCGCCAGCGTGAGGCTGATCCCGAAAAGGCTGATAAAAGTGAAAAACTTCCGCCGCTTCAACACGGCCATCGCGATTTTGAGATAATTACGCAGCATGGTTATTGTACTTGTGATCCGTCAAACAATCTGACCAGCCGGTGCGTGCGACGCGCCATGCTTTCATCGTGGGTGACCATGACAATGGTGGTTCCCTCGGTGCGGTTAAGGTCGAGCAGGATGTCCATGATCTCACCCCCCATCACCGAATCCAGGTTGCCCGTGGGCTCGTCCGCCAGGATGATGTCGGGTTTGCCCACGATGGCACGGGCGATGGCCACGCGTTGTTTTTGCCCGCCCGACAATTGGGTGGGAAAATGTTTGACCCTGTTGGCCAGGCCCACCCGGCCGAGTGCCTCCCCCGCCAGTGCCCTTCTTTCGCGGGCGCTCATGGCGCGGTAGAGCAGGGGCAATTCCGCATTGTCGAGGACCCGGAGGTCACCGATGAGGTGGTAGCTTTGAAAGATAAACCCGATGGACTTATTCCGGAAGTGGGCGAGTTGTTTGTCCCCCATCCGTGCGGTGGCCTGACCGCCGACGCGGACCTCTCCCTTGGAGGGACCGTCGAGGAGACCCATGATGTTGAGCAATGTACTTTTCCCACAACCCGAAGGACCCATGACGGAGAGGAATTCGCCCTTGGCGACGTCGAGGTTGATGTTCTTCAACGCCAGCGTTTCCACAGTGTCGGTCCGGTAGACTTTTTCTATGTTCTTAAGGTGCAGCATACGTGTTTATTTATACGTGATCTTTTCATTTTTTTCAAAATCATACAACGAAAGGTAGCGCAACTGGTAATACGCTCCCCAGAAATCCCGCAGCGCGCCGATGTAGTCCCGCTGGGCCTGGTCGTTCTCCTGGAAGGCGATGCTGAGGTCGGTGATGCTCAGGTCGCCCAATACGTACCGCTGCCGGGCGATCTCGTATTTCGCGGCGGCGATGCTGTCGGCCCGGGCGGTGAGGCCCACCTGGTCTTTCATCACGTTGAACAGCGAGACCTGGGTGACGATTTGTTGTTTGAACGTTTGCTTGTCCTGCTCCACGGTGTATTCCACCAACTGCTCGTTGGCCTCCGCGGTCCGGGCCCTTGCCTTGGAGCGGCCCCAGTCCAGGATGGGGACGTTGAACTGGAGCTGGAGGAGCTGCTGGTCCTGGGGCGCGTGGTAGACGTCGGGGACCGTGGGCCCCGTATTGGAATAGCCTAAGTTGGCCGTGAGCGTGGCCGTTAGCCCGTTCTGCCCCTTGGCCAGCGCCACGTCCCGCCGGGCTTCGGCGATCCTCCGTACAAAGGCGATGGCGTCCGAACGGTTGGCGTAGGCCTCGTCCAGTACCTTGTCCGTGGAGATGGTGACGTCGCTGATGATGTCCGGGATGCTCAGGACGATGTTGTCTGCCGAGTCCTCCCCCGTATACGTCCGCAGCGTCAGGGTGGCGATCTCCAGGTCACGGCGGGCGGTGCCTTCCGCCTTTTCCGTGTTGAGCTGCTCCAGTTGCAACTGAAGGATCTCGTTCTTCGACACTTTACCCAGGTCATATTTGATCCGCGCGATCCCCAGAATCTTTTCGGTGTTGTGCCGGTTGGTCTCCGCCATGCGGAGGTTCACCTGCGCCAGGAGCAGGTCGAAAAAATAGCCTTCCGCTGCAATGGCGATCTTTTCCTGGGCTTCGATATACGCCTGTTTGCTCTCGCGGTATTTGAGCGGCTCGATCCGGTTGTCCCAGCGGAGGCTGTTGTATTGGAAAAGCGGCTGGCTGTAGCCGATGGCGTACGGCACGCCATTGTACAGGATGACCTTGTTCTTGAAATCGTTGAACTGTTGGAGCTGGGTCTCCCCGTAGATGGTCCCGCCCGTGGCAGCGATGGTTTGGCTGAAATTGAGGGTGAGGGAGGCGTTATCCTGGTACACCGGTTGGAAAAGGATGGTCCCGTTGGGTTGGAGGACCTGGGTATAGGTCTTGCTGTATCCCGGGACGACACCCGTCATCGACAGTTGCGGCTGGTAGTTCGAGCGGTACGTGCGGTATTGCCAGTACTTGGTCTTCCGTACGGTAATGGCCTGTTTGGCGTCGATGGAATTTTGCCTGGCCAGTTCCACGACTTCGGCCAGCGTGAGCCGTGCGGTGTCCGGCCGCACGCATAACAGCAGCCCTACGCAATATAATTTAGCGAACAACATCGAGCTGTTTTGTGTTTTTATAATCGCTCATATCCGAATCGATCACCGTGTCCCCCGGTTGCAACCCCTCCTGTACTTCCACAAAGTCGAAGCTCGTCAGGCCGATCCGCACGGTTCTCCGGTACGCCTTCCCGTTTTTCAACACGAAAATATCCTGCACCTTCCCCCCTTTGAATGCCGCCCCGTTGGCTACCCGAACCACGCCGTTGTGGGTGTCGGTCACCAGGAAAACATCCACCTTGAGGTTGGGCCGGAGCTGTGCATTACCGGGCTGATCCAGGCGAACGTCAAAACTGACGAGGCCCCCCTGGACCGACGGGTAGACATTGTCCACATGCCCCCGGAGCAACGTGTCGTTGATGCGGATGATCGCCGGCATCCCTCCCCGGAGCTGGTCCAGGTAGGTATCCGAAATGCTGCCCGACACCTTGAAGCTGCTCAGGTCCGCAATCCGCGCTAGGGTTTCCCCCGTCTTGACCGCGGTCCCGATGTTTTTGTCGATATAGGTGATGACCCCGTCCCTCGTCGCGGTGGCGTCCGCCAGCTTTAGCTTCCGTGCCAGCGCGTCCAGGTCGCTTTTCTGGATCTGTGCCGCCAGCTCCGCCGCCTTTATGTCCAGCTGCATGGTTTGCTGTTTCGAACGGATCTGGCTTTCCAATTGTCGCTTCTCCTCCTGCGCCACCTTCAGGTTTAGTTCCGCCTGCTCGATGTCCTCGCGCGTTCCCCCGCCCGCGTCATACAAACGCCTGGCGTTCTCCACCGCGTCCTTCAGGTTCCCGATGTGCAACTGTTTGATCGCGTCGTTGGATTGTATGTCCGAATAGCTCTGGTTCAGGTCCACCCGGAGGCGGTCGATGTCTCCCTGTTTGGAGGCCAGCTGGAAGGTCAGTTTCTGCAACTCCGCCTGCGTCTCCGATTTGTCCAGCGCGAGGATGGATTCACCGGCGTGCACTTTTGTCCCTTCGTCCTTGAGGACCTTGCGGATGGAGCAGTCGATGGCGCTCGTGAGCGTCTCCTCGAATTCCGGGAGCACCTCCCCCGAAGCGCTGATCGTATTCTCCATATTCCCGACACCCGCGACCGCGGTGATCAATGTCGACCGGCTGATCGACGGCGTCAGAAAACCCCAGGTTATCCAAAAGGCGATCCCCAGGCAGACCGGGAGGAGGATGCTCCAGAGGAGGCGGTTGCGTCGTTTTTTTCTGGTGACCGATGCGGGGAGGGCTGTATCCATGCCCGTTGTGGCTGCAAGGGCGGTGCCACGGGTAAGTCGCTCTCTATTAGCGAGTTGTCGATTTTGTTGGAAAAAAAAGTGCTCGATACCGGACACTTTTTCCGCGAGCGGGCAGCACGAACCGCCTGACCACCGTCAGTCGATAGATCCCCGTCTTTATCCGGTACGCTTCCGCGGCATAGACCCCCGGCAGGGCCACCTGCCCGTTGACCCAGGACGCGTGCAATCCCCAAAGGGACCCGTTGTACCCCGCGGACAAACGGTAGGTGACGAGGGGAATAAATCCTTCGTGTTGAGCGGCGGTGTTCCCGTATTCGTGGGTCGTGCCATAAGCTCCGGCGACGGTAGCGCCGCCGGTTAAAAAGTAGTGGCGCCGCCAGACAAACGTATAGGCATACCCCACCCCGGGGCCCATTTCGAAAAAGCGGGCGCTCCTGGTCTTGTATCCTGAACTGTCTTTTGACAGAAAGGACGGCGCCAGCGCGCTGTCCGCGCGGATAGAACCGAAATAGAGCTCCCAGCCGGCCAGAAAAGAACCGGCGGACCGGAGCTGCCATTCGTCCGAGACCATGGCGGCGCGATAGGAGAAACGGCGGAAGTTGAATACATAATACCCGGCGGCGCCGCCGTAGGCTACGCGGAGGTCCGGGCGGGAATAGTCTGCGTCCATGCGAAGGGCGGCGTCGGGCAGGTAATAGCCATGATAAAACTGTCCAAGAAGGTCCACGGAAAACCGCCTGAAATAAAAGTGGGTTTGGAGGTCGAGGTAGCGGGTCCTGCCTTTTTCATTCGGGGGCGCGAGAAAACCGAGGCCGGCGGCCAGGTTCAGGGTCACGAAGCTATAGGTAGCGCCGATGCCGATGTTCGGCGGGGTATTCGGCCGGTATTTGAGGGTTCCCCCGGGTTCGGACAGCAACAGGCGGGTATACTTCCTGGACGTAAAGATCCGGGCAGTGATTTCCCGGTGGTAGGAATGGTAGTAGGTAGAGTCGAATGTCTGCGCCAGGCCGTAAAAAGGCACCAGGACCGCTATAATTGTTTTACAGAGGGTCCCGTATCTTTGGGGTATGGCGGAAGATTTGCACATCGCGACTGGTACAAAGGTAGAACAATACGAAGGTCTCCTACCACAAATCACGGGCCTTCTCGAAGGGGAAACGGACCTGGTGGCCAACCTGGCCAATATTACAGGGGCGTTGAAAGAACAGTTCGGCTGGTTTTGGGTGGGGTTTTATCTTGTCAAAGGAGAAGAGCTGGTCCTGGGCCCGTTCCAGGGACCCGTAGCCTGTACCCGGATCCGCAAGGGTAAAGGGGTTTGCGGGACCAGTTGGGCGGAAGCCAGGACCGTGATCGTTCCCGACGTCGAGGCGTTTCCGGGGCACATTGCCTGCAGCAGCCTGTCGCGTTCGGAGATCGTCGTTCCGCTGATCAGGGACGGCGTGGTCCGGGGGGTGCTGGACGTGGACAGCGCCGAACTGGATACGTATGACCTGACCGACCGCCTGTACCTTGAACGCGTAGCGGCGATGATTCCGTTTTAACGCTTCAAAGACCATTTTTGGCATGGTTATTTCGTTTTTTTGAATCTAATCGCTAACCAAAAGTAAAACCATTTCTATGGCAAAAAATTCCACCTTCCTCATCGGTCTGGCCGCTGCGGCCGCCGCCGGTGCCGCCCTGGGCCTGTTGATGGCGCCCAAAAAGGGTAGCGAGACCCGCAAAGACATTTCCGACAAAATCGACGAGATCTACGATCATTTGAAAAGCGTAGGACGCAAGGTAAAAAGTCACGCCAGCAACATGCAGGATGACCTGTATGATCTCCGGAACCAGGCAAAGGTCTAATAAAAGGCCGCCGGAATGGCGGCCTTATAACGTCTTCAGGTACTCCAGTACTTCCTTCCTCTCCTTATCCGACAGCTTATCCCCAAAGGTGTGTCCATAGTTCCCATAACCGGGCAAGGTCGTGTTGTACACGGTACTTCCCCCGGGGGCCGCGAACGTATCCACCTTGAACCCGATGTCCTGGTAGTCGTACACGGTTTTCGAACCAAGAAAGCGGCTCCAGTAGGTGGGTCTGTTTTTGCTATCCAACACCGCCTCCAGCGTGGGGACGGACCCGTTGTGGAAGTAGGGGGCGGTGACCCAGATCCCGTCGAGGGGTGGGGCGATATAGCCGTTGAAGGGGGATAGCTGGGCGGGATAAGGACCGCTGGAAAACCAGGAATTATTGAACCAGTCGATAAACTGGGGGTATTGGAAATTACTTTTGTATAAAAAGGAATCCGTACGAACGATCTCTTCAGGGATGAGGAGGTTGGGGTACGCACCCTCCGGTCCATACGTCCCGTGACAATGCGCGCAGAGGGCGGTAAAAATCTCCTTGCCCCGGGCAGCCAGGCCGGCATCCACAGGGTAGGGATACTTGGGTGGTTCCAGCGTCAGCAGCCACGACAGGACGTTCGGGATGTGGCTGTCGACAACGTTCGCCTCCGCGGTGTCTTCCACGGTCAGCAGGTTCGACGCCATCAGGAACTTGCCAAAGTCCCCGCGGCCAAAGCCGTTGTAGAACATCGCGTGCTTTTTCTTGAGGAGCCACCAGGCGGGCACGTCGGTGGGGATGACTTCCGCGGGGATGGACAAAGAAGGCGTATCGCTCCAGTGCAGGGTTCGCGGATCACGGTGGGCGGCCAGCAGGGCGGCCAGGCGGTCGGCGGTATTGACGCCCCTGACACGGGTCACCAGGGACGGGTATACGGTGCCGGTCACCTGGATAAACCGGGCGGCGGCTTCGTAGTGGTCCGAATTTTTGCCATAATAGGCCTTAATAAAGCCGCGCAGGATCTGGGGTTCGGCGTGCAGGTTGTGGGTAAAGTCCTGGTCGGTATTCCCCAAACCGATGATGAGCTTGTCCCCGAAGACCTGGGCATGACACTGCAGACAGTTGGGGACGACCACCATCACCCCGTTGGGGGCCTTGACGGCCGTGAAATTATATGGTATATTGGCGTTTAGGCCGTCCCGGGTGATATAGTGGTGTTTGTCTTTGCCGAGTGCCTTGATAAAGAATTCATAAGGGATGCCGCTGCGGAGGTAGTCGCCTTCTACCACATAGGCATAGCCTAAAGAAGGATCACCCGACCGTTGCTGGCTGGCGGGGATATACACCGGTTTGGGAGAGGGCTCCCGTGCGGATAAAATGAACAAAACACCTGCAATTACGCCCCCTATAACCACGGATCGTTTCATAAATTCAGTATATTCCGTTACTAACGTAATCTACGCAATATGCCGATGTATAACACCTACAGTTTTACTAAATCCGATTTTGCTGCCATGTTGCAGCACATCGTAGACCTGATACCGGACTGGATGTTTCTTTATGATCCCGCCGAAGACCTGGTCGTTTACCACAACTGCAAACACGGATGGATGTTCAGGGCCGGTGCGCCACCGCCCGGCGACGTCCCTATCCGGCTGCGGGAACTGCTGGAGCCCATAGTGGTTCCCCAGGACTGGTCCATACTGGAAAACAACGCCCGGGAACTGCAACAGATGAGCGGGTCCGGCGTTCGCGAGGTTCGTTTCAGGCTCCTTGCCCAGGACATGATCCCGAGGTATCGCTGGTGTTCCTTCCGCCAAAAAGTGTTCTGGCAGGACGAAGGCGGAGGGGTAAAGCTGATCCTTTGTATCAGCAGCGAGATCCGCAGTACGCTTGCAGACCCGCTTTGTTATTCCTAGACCTTTCTTCCTACCTTTGAGGGATGGGTATCTGGAGACAAGTCGCGGAATATCTGTATCTGAAAAAAAAGGATCCGGACGCGCCCCGGGGGATCAACTTCCGGCTCATGCACGGGATGAACCGCATCTCGATCTTTATTTTCCTAATCGTTATTATCGTCCTGTTGGTCAGGCTGGTGCGCTATCTGCTCCACTGAGGTAGCGTACAATGCTCGCTGCCGCGTTCGCGGAAGCGTCCCCACCTTGTTGCAGGATCCGTTTCAACGCGGCGTAGTCTTCCATGATCCGCGCGCGGTACGCCTCGTCCTTCAGCAACTTTTCCAGTTCGGTCCGGACATTGGCGGCATTCATGTCCCCCTGGATCAATTCCTTGACGACCGGTTTGTCCATGATGAGGTTGACCAGCGATATGTACTTGACCTTGATCAGCCGCTTGGCGATTTCGTAAGAGACCTGGCTGCCCTTATAACAAACCACTTCGGGGACTCCGAAAAGCGCGGTTTCCAGGGTGGCGGTGCCGGACGTGACCAGGGCCGCGCGGGCCTGTCCCAGGAGACCGTAGGTATTGCCGCGGACCGTTTGCACGTCCGGGTAATCTTGTAGTAAGGGCGCATAGTAGGCATCGTCGAGGCTGGGTGCCTGGGCGACGACAAACTGATGATCGGGAAAAGCACGGCTCACTTCCAGCATCACGGGCAGCTTTAAAGCCACTTCCTGGGCCCGGCTGCCCGGTAATAAAGCGACGATGGGTTTCCCGCCGGCATGGTCCGCCGCCTGCCGTTGGGCGGCTTCCACGACCTCCACGAGAGGATGCCCCACGTATTCCACTTCGTACCCCCACTTGTGGTAAAATTCCTTTTCAAAGGGAAGGATGACCAGCATTTTGTCCACGCTTTCCTTGATCCCCTTGACCCTTGATTCCTTCCAGGCCCAGACCTGCGGGGAGATATAGTAGATGACACGGATCCCCTGGGTATGCGCCCAGCGGGCGATGCGGAGGTTAAAGCCCGGGTAGTCGACCAGGATGAGCGCATCGGGTTTGTACGCCAGGACGTCTTCCTTGCACATCCGCAGGTTGCGCAAGATCGTGGGCAGGTTCCGGACGACCTCTACGAAACCCATAAAAGCCAGTTCCTTATAGTGTTTGACCAACACCGCCCCGGCGGCCTCCATCATGTCTCCGCCCCAGCAACGGAATTCCGCCCCGGAATCATGGGCTTTCAGGGCCTTGATCAGGTTGCTGCCGTGTAAGTCCCCGGAGGCTTCCCCGGCAATCAGGTAATAACGCATTTACAGGATGAGTTTGACCAGCAGGGCGGCGATGCCATAGAGGACCGTCGTCACAAAAATGCCTTTGGCCGTCTGGTCCTTACCCGCGTTGATGTACAGGGTGAAAAGAACGGCGTTGGCTAAGAGGGATATGCTGGTGATGGCGGTGATCAGGTTGTGCTGCTCCAGGAGCAGGTTTAGAAATTCGCGGAACGTAAAGAGACGGTACTTCACAAAATAATACACCACAAAACCCAGGATAGGGGCCAGCGCGCCGATGGCCAGGCCCAGACCTACGTGGTCTTGTTTGAAGAACTTGAACCGGTCCTTTTTGATGCTTACAGTTGCCACGCCTTTTCCAGTTGTTGTTTAATGGTATAATTGGTCAGGTCGAATTGTACCGGTACCACGCTCACGTAATTATTTTGCAGGGCCCACACATCGGTATCCGTTCCTTCGTCAAAATTCACAAATTCTCCCGTTAACCAATAATATTTTTTGCCGCGGGGATCGAGCCGCTCGTTAAAATCCTCCTCGTATTTGGCATACGCCTGCCGGCAGACCTTGACCCCCTGTAACAGCTCCATCGGAACGGACGGAATATTGACGTTCAGCGACAGGTGACGGTGGATCTTGTCTTTCAAAACCTTTTCCACGAGCAGGTGGGCGTAGTACCGGGCTGCCGTAAAATCGGCCTCCAGGCTGTAGTCGAGGAGGGAAAATCCCAGGGACGGGATCCCTTCGATGGCGGCTTCGATGGCCGCGCTCATCGTACCCGAATAGATCACGTTGATGGAATGGTTGGGACCATGGTTGATCCCCGACAGGCATATATCCGGTTTACGGTGCAGGACTTTGTCCACCGCCAGTTTCACACAGTCCACCGGGGTACCGCTGCATTGCCAGGCTTCCACCCCTTCCATCAGGGTCACCTGCTCCATCCGGAGCGGGTAGCCGATGGTGATGGCGTGACCCATGCCGGATTGTGGTTTGTCCGGGGCCACAACGACGATTTGCCCCAGGTCTTTGACGGCTTCCACGAGGTTCCGGAGGCCCGGTGCGGTGACGCCATCGTCATTGGTCACCAGGATCACCGGTTTATCGCCTTTCTGCGGCGGTGCTTGTTTTTCCTTAGATTGTGCCATAGTGCAGTTCCTTTGCGCGCGGTAGGCGCCCCGCGCCTCACAAAAATGCCCATTTTACCCCCTTTCGCCAAATTTTTTGTCTTGGAACTAAAAAAGTTAGTATTTTAGCTACTAAACTTAGTACCTACTATGGCCATCGCTGGTAAAAACCTCAAATACCTGCGCAAGCTGCGCGGCTGGACGCAGGAAGAATTTGCGACCCGTTTGGGTATCAAACGATCCCTCTTAGGCGCCTATGAAGAAGAGCGGGCCGAGCCCCGGACCGAAGTCCTGGAGCTCGTCAGCGACATTTTTAAGGTCACGCTGGACGACCTGCTCCGGACCGACATCGGCGACGGATCCGGGGGGAACGGCAATTACCTGTCCAAGCGCCGCCAGCTCAAATTATCCATTCCCGGACAGGCGGTCATTCCGTTCGTACCCCTAAAGGCGGCGGCCGGTTATTTAAACGGGTACGGAGATCCCGAATTTGTCGATGAATTAAATACCTTTACCCTGCCCATGCTGGCCTCGGGGAACTTCCGGGCATTTGAGATTGTGGGTGACTCCATGTTGCCGACCCCCAGCGGCTCCGTGATCGTGGGTGAGAAGGTGGACGACATGGACACCGTAAAAAGTAACCAGGCATATATCGTCGTGTCGAAAACGGAGGGGATCGTCTACAAACGCATCCTCAGGAACAACCGGTCCAGGGCGAAGGTGACCCTCGTCAGCGACAACCCGGTATACGAGCCCTACCAGCTCAACCTGGAGGACATCATGGAGCTCTGGCAGGCCCAGGTGGTGATCACCAAGGTCAGCCCGCAGCAGCGCTACGACGTGACTTCCCTGTCTCACCTGGTGTCCAACCTCCAGGAACAGGTCAGCGCGATTAAGAAGAAGCTGCCCAACGGTTGAAAACCATTGTTGCAAACATGTCATATACTCCTGAAACCGAAAAACCGGTCAAACCCTCTGAAACGATCAATGTCCTGACCATCCTGACTTTTATCGGATGCGCCTACGCCCTTTTCCAGGCATTTGTCGGTTTTTTCAATGCCGAGCACAACTATCATCAACTCGTCGGGATGCAGCAACAGGTGCAGGATGCACCCGGTGTGCTCAAGACCCTGACGGGCCCGGGCATGGTCGAGATCGCCCGGAAAACCTGGGTCAACCGCGTACCCATCTTTCTGCTCTCGCTGCTGGGTATCGGGCTTTGTGCTTCAGGCGCCGCCCTTATGAGGACCGGGAAGAAGCGGGGATTTTATTTCTATCTCGTTGGAGAACTGCTTCCGACGGTTACCAGCCTCGCTTTTATCGGTACCGGTTTTTTAACGGGCATCTTCCTCGTCATCGGGCTGATCATCAGTCTCGTGTTCATTGCGTTGTACGCAAGCCAGTTGAAGACGCTGCGCTAAGGCACCGCCACCTTTTGCGTGATGATCCCGGTCTGGCCGGCCACCTGCAGGACATACACACCGGGGACCAACGGTCCCAGGGTGGACGCCCCATTCTTCAGGTTACCCTGCGTCGCCATCCGCCCGGTCATATCGATCAACCGGTAGTGTTCCGTCGATCCGTTTTGCAGTCTTATCCCCAGGTACCCCTTCCCCAGGAAATAGCTGACCAGTGTCCGGGTAGCCTGGAATGTTGCCGTGACGACATTGCTGTATCCATTGGATGTCTTTTCGGTGGTGTACAACTGCAGCCGGTAATAATTCACGCCGGGTACGGGTGTTTTATCGGTGAACCCGTAGTTGTTCCCGTTACCGCTTGAACCATCCACTGTTCCGATGGTTTGCCAGTTGATGGCGTCGGTGCTGCGCTCGACGTTAAACCACCCGTTTCCGCCCGGAAGGGCCATTTGCCAGGTCACCAGTATATCGCTGGGCGCGGGGGTGGCCTGAACGCCCAGCCAGTCGACGGGCAAAATGATGATCGGCACAAATTCCCAAAGGTCATCGAGATAACCGCTGGTCGTACCGGTCGCGGGATAGCCGTGGCCGCCGAACAGCCAAAGGTCGCCATGACGGTCGACCCAGGCGCCGGGGCTATATCGTCCGCCGGGGTTATTGGCGATGGCTCCGACGCCCAGGGTCCCATACACACCGTCTACAGCGGTCGAGGTAGCCCCGTCCTGCCAGGCCCACAGGCCGGTGGTAATATCATAGGCCCACATGTCCTCCAGATAGCCGGAGCCGCCCGTGGCACCCAATCCTACGCCACCGAAGATGACGATATTCCCGTTGATGGTTTGTTTCCAGTTCGCGACGGCGACCCGGCCGCCCGGTTTATTGGCGGCTGCCGCGACATATTCCGTTCCGTAAACACCGTTGCTGTTGGTGGTATTGTCGCCGGATACCCAGGTCCATTGCCCGGTGCTGATATTGAATTCCCAAAGGTCGTTGAAAAAGAGGTTCAAGACCGCGGCCGTGGTCCCTGTTCCCCCGCCAAACATCCAAAGGTTGCCGCCATTGTCCACGATGCTCGACCCCCCGTATCGTGCCCCGGGGGTATTGGCCGCGGCAGCGGTGCCCTTTGTGCCATAGACACCCGCGGATGCCGCAGCATTACTCCCGCTCATCCAGGTCCACGTTCCCGCCGTAGGGTTGAATTTCCAAAGGTCGTTCAGATAGCCATTGGCCCCCGTGGCAGGCATCCCTCCGCCCCCGAAAAGCCAGAGGTTGCCGGAAAGATCTATCCAGGTCGTTGACTCGAAACGGCCGCCGGGGACATTGGTGGTTGCCGCGGTACCCTTGGTGCCATACGTCCCGTTCTGGCTGGACGTGTTGCTTCCGCTGACCCAGGTCCACGTTCCCGCCGTAGGGTTGTATTTCCAGAGATCGTTATACCAGATCGAGACGGCGGCGCTGCCGGCCGTCGTGCCATAGCCGCCTCCGAAAAGCCACAGGTTGCCGCTCGCATCCACCCAGGTATTGGCTCCGTAACGGGCGCCGGGAATATTGGCGGTACTTCCCACATTTTTGGTCCCATAAGTGGCCGCCGCTCCGATTCCATTGGTGCCACCCATCCAGGTCCACCGGTTGGTGGCGCTGTCATATTCCCAAAAGTCGTTGAGGAATCCGGGAGCGCCCGCGGCGTCATAGCCCCAGCCGCCAAACATCCAGAAATGGCCGTTCCCGTCCGTCCAGGAGGACGGGTTATAACGTCCTCCCGGCTTGTTTGTGGTGGCGGCGACCCCTAGCGTGCCGTACACGCCGGCCACGTTGAGGGTATTGTCTCCATTGATCCAGACCCATTCGTTCGTGGTTTGGGCGGTAGCCTTTGCGCCCAGGAGTACGGGCAGCAAAAGCAGCAGAGGGGTTTTCATTTTCATGGGATACGGGGTAATGATTGCAATGCCCCTCAAAGTAATAAGGAATGATTACTATTGATACAATAGGGCGCGCACTTCCACGTATACCGACGATAAAAAGGTGTAGCCGATGACGTAGGGTTATGACAGGTGGATGATGTCCTGGTTGACGATGGCGAACAGCTGGTCCCCTTTTTTGGCGGCGACCCTTGCTGTGCCTGTAAAGCGGCCGAAGGCAGGGAGAATCGCATAGTTTCGGCCGAAGTAGTAGCAGGGAAAACGAAGGGCTTGCTTCCCGGCACCCACCAGGGTTACCGCCGGGTGCAGATGGCCGGTGAAGAGGTAGCCGCTCTTCGGTTGTTCTTCCGGGGGGTGATGGTTGAACGACAGCCCGCCGCGTTCCCAAGTCCCCTCGTGCACCTCAATATTCGCGTCCGTATACCACGTATCCTCCAGAATATCGTGGTTACCGCGCACGAGATGGATCTCCAGTGCACTGAGGTCGCCCCGCCACTTGCGGAAAAGTTCCAGCTCTTTGTTATCCCTGCTGTGGAACAGGTCGCCCACGACGATCAACTGCTCTGCCCTGAAGAATTGCACCAGGTGGACCAGCCTCGCCAGGTCTTCCCTATACACTGCCTGTGGGACCGCTATGCCTTCTTTACGAAAGTGACCCGTTTTGCCCAGGTGACAGTCCGACACCAGGATCGCCTTTTCCGATTCCCAGAAGATTGCCCGTTGGGGCGTCAGCCACAGTGTTTGCCCGGCAATTTGATAATGTGTCAATCCCTTCATACCTATCTTTCTAACTGGACCTGCATGCGTTTGATCCGGTCTTCCAGTTTTTCGGAAGTGAGCTCCTCCCGCATGCTGTCCACTTTCACGGGGAAACAGAAGGGCGTCAACCGGTCCGGAAAGGTACACACGATCCGGCTCTCCGCAATGCGCTGGAGCGCGGCGCGCAACCGCCCCTCCTCCATTTCCTGGTCCATGACTTCCTGGAACGCCTGTTTCAGCAACAGGTGCCCCGGGTCGTATTCCGCGAACACGTTGAACAACAAGCCCGCCGAGGATTGCAGATGTCTCGCCTTTTTGTGTTCTCCCGGATACCCTTGAAAAATCAACCCGCTGATGACCGAAATATCCCGGAACTTCCGCCGCGCCATCTCCACCGAATTCACGCTTTTCTGGATGTCCATAAAAAGGTTCTCCAGGGAAAAAAGCTCATACACATTGCTGTCGTCCACCGGGATCGGCTGATCGCTCAGAAGCTCAAAGCCATAGTCGTTCATCGCGATGGAGAACGTAATGGGCCTGATCTGCGCGATCCGGTACGCCATCAGTGCGCTCATGGCCTGGTGCACCAGCCGCCCCTCGAACGGGAAAACGAAAAGATGAAACCCGTCCTCGGTCTCGATCTGTTCGACCAGCAACTCGTTGTCCATCGGGATGTGCGAGAGCGTCTGCTGTAGCTCAAACAACGATTGCAACGCATCCAGCTCCACGCTCGGCGGGTACACCCCCGGCGTACGCGTACGCCTCCCCGCCTCGTGAAACTTCCGCCTCAGCATGATCCCCAGGTTCGCCGACAACGGCATCCGCCCCCCGTTCCAGCTCGGTACCAACGCCTTTTTCGCCGTGGACTTCCGCACCAGCACCGCCATATCCTTGATCATGACAAACTCCAGGATCCTGCCCGCCAGCGTAAACGTATCCCCCGGGCTCAGCCGCGATATGAAATACTCTTCGATCACCCCCACATACCCCCCGCTCACAAACCGCACCTTCAACATCGCATCGCTCACAATCGTGCCGATGTGCAACCGGTGCCGCATGGCGATCCGTCTCGACGTGATCCGGTACACCCCCGCCTCGTCCACGATGACTTTTTTAAACTCGTCGTATTGCTGGAGCGCCGAACCACCCGTGACGATAAACGACAAAAGCTGCCCGAAGTCCTCTATGGTCAATGCCTGATAGCAATAGGTTCCGCTTACCTCCTTCCAAACCTCCTCCGGTCGGAAACCTTCCCCAATCGCCAGCGTACACAAATACTGAATCAACACGTCATAACACAACAGCCGCGGCTCCCGGTTCTCCACCATCTCTTCCGCGATCGCATCCTTTAACGCCGCCGCCTCCACCAACTCAAGCGAATGCGTCGGCAGGAAATGGATCACACTCGTCGCCCCCGGCTGGTGCCCGCTCCGGCCCGCCCTTTGCAGAAAACGCGCCACCCCTTTCGGAGACCCCACCTGTACCACCGTATCCACAGGCCGGAAGTCCACCCCCAGGTCCAGGCTCGCCGTCGTCACCACCGCCTTCAACCGCCCCGTATGCAACGCCTCCTCCACCCAGTTCCGCAGCTCCATTTCGATGCTCCCATGATGCAGCGCCAGCACCCCCGCCAGCCCCGGGTCCGTATCCAGCAACACCTGATACCACCGCTCGGCCATGCCCCGGGTATTGATAAAGACCAGCGTCGTCCCCCCCTCTTCGATGATCGGCACCACCTTGTCCGCCATCCGGATGCCCAGGTGCCCCGCCCACGGATATTTTTCGATCTCGTCCGGGAGGATCGAGAGGATTTTTATCTTTTTTGCCAGGTCCGCCCGGATGATCCGGTCCGTTTCTTCCGGATGCGGTAACAGGACGCGCATGGCTTCTTCCAGGTTGCCGATGGTGGCGCTGATGCCCCAGACTTGCACGTCCCCCCGGAGCCCCCGCAGCCGCGACAACCCCAGCTCCACCTGCACCCCCCGCTTGCTGCCCAGCAGCTCGTGCCACTCGTCCACCGCCACGATCCGCAGGCTCTTGAAGATCGCAGGGTGCCCCTTCTGCGCCAGCATCAGGTGCAGGCTTTCGGGGGTCGTCACCAGGATGTCCGGGAGGTGTTTCATCTGTCGCGCCCGCTCCTGCGGGTCCGTGTCTCCGTTCCGGATACCTACGGTCCAGGGGATGTTTAATTCCGCCAGCGCCTCCTCCATGGCCCGGCCAATGTCCTTGGCCAGCGCCCGCAAGGGGGAGATCCACAGCAGGCGGAGGCTCCCAGGGGCTTTGCTTTTAAAATCCTTTGGATGCTCGTTGATGTACTGGATCAGCGCGCCTAGAAATACGGAGTATGTTTTTCCATACCCCGTGGGTGCGTTCACCAAACCCGAATGACCCCTGTCGATCTCCGCCCAGGTTTCCTCCTGGAAGGCAAAGGGCTTCCTGCCGGAGGCGGAGAGCCAGTCCAGGATGAGGCGGTAACCGGGAGATGAGGGGAAGTTCATAATTGAGACCACAAAGTTCGGTGGTTTTTGCCGCCGGATTGGGTCTCAAAAAATCGGGTTATAATCTATTGATAATGAAATGTATGTATTTATATCCGGCCAGATCTATGCTTTTAAACCCACTTATGGCTGAAAATAAAAAGTTCTATTGCCAGCCATAACTAGGTTCTTTAATCCACTTATGGCTGGAGATAAATAACAGAGAACCGGGTATACCTCCTCTGTCCAGCGGATGCCGATTATTATAGCATGTCCCTATAATGAGGGATTTATATGATGAAAAATTAATTGTGAGCACTCGATGGTTGAACATATTTCGATCATTGTATTAGTTCTAGTACAAATGAGGCGCACATGGAAAAGAATATGCCTTCCGATTATAGGGACATAGTGGCGGCTCTTAAAGAGAAGATCAAAAGGGCAAGGAGTGCGGCTGCGTACACTTTAAACGGACAACTATTGGCCATTTACCGTGACATTGGATTGGTCATCGCGGACCAGGAACAAAAGGATGGGTGGGGTGCAAAGGTCGTGGAACGGCTGTCCAAAGACCTTCTAACAGAGTTCCCGGACATGAAGGGGCTCAGACCCCGAAACTTGAGGTACATGAGGGATTTTGCTTTAGCCTACCCCCATTTTCCAATTTTGCAAACCAGTGTTGCAAAATTAGAAATGAGTAATGGAGAGGAAAATGCAACCGTCTCAATTTTGCAAAGTGAGTTTGCAAAATTGACTTGGTCCCACCATATCTTATTGTTAGACAAGATTAAAGAGCCAGAAATTCGGGTGTTTTATATCCGGAAAACGATAGAAATGGGTTGGACACGGGAGGAGATGGTCCGTCAGATAGAGGGAGGGTTACATAAAAGGCAAGGGCAAATAATCCACAACTTTGCTCAAACAACAGATGACTACGAGCAGATTACGCAGGTTTTTAAAGACCCATATCAATTCGATTTTATATGTTTGGCACAAGAGGCCAAGGAACGTGATGTAGAACACGCATTACTTTCCCAGTTGACAAAATTTCTGTTAGAGCTTGGTCAGTCGTTTGCATTTATGGGGCGGCAATTTAGGATGACCTTGGGGGAAAAGGAGTATTTTATCGACCTCCTGTTCTACCATACCAAGCTCAAACGCTATATAGTTATAGAGCTAAAAAACGAGGAATTCAGGCCGGAACACATTGGTAAGATGAGTTTCTATTTGACGCTTGCCGATGAACAGTTAAAGGATGAACGTGATGGGAAAAGTATCGGTCTTATTTTGTGCAAGACCAAGGACGGCCTGGTGGCGGAATATGCATTGCGAGATACCGGGAAGGCTATTGGAATTTCCCAATATCGTCTCAACGAAAAACTACCGGAAGAAGTAAAACAGGAATTGCCCAGCCTTAAAGACATCGAACGCAACATGGCAGCCGAATTAAATGAATTAGATCAGCCTATTCGGGAAAAAATGGACGAGCTTTTACAAAAGCTGAATTCCATAAAAAAGGCAGGAGATGAACCGGAGGCGCCGAGCCAGTCCAGGATAACGCGGTAACCGGGGGGTGAGGGGGGACATAGTTGTTGCTAGAAAGTTCGGTATATTTATTTATGCGTCGCCTCTTATTCTTCCTTTTCGTAATGACCGCATGCCATTACCTTCCCACCGGCCTGACTCAATGGGAGTTTTGCAAAATTTACCGGGACTCCTTGTCGGCGCGACGTCCTGGCGTAGCGTTTACAGTGACAGACGACTCGACGATCGTGTCCAGGGACAACGGCAGGAACAGTCAATACAGCATCGACAATGCCTACAAAGAATACCAGGCGCACCCGGGGGAACTGAAAGAGATCCTGCACCGCTACCTTGCCGCCTCTGCCAGTTTGCAAAATCCGGACCGGGACAAAAAGAAGGAAAACATTGTGCCTATCGTCAAGCCCCTTGTTTTCCTTGACGAGGTGAAGATCCAGGAGGCGCAGGCGGGTGCCACAAAGCCCATGGACATGGTATACGATGTCTATAACCGGGACCTGGTCATCTTGTATGCCTTCAACGGCGACGCCGATATCCAGTACATGTCAGGCGACGACCTCAAGAAACTTGGGATTCCAAGGGATTCCCTGCGTGCGCTGGCGTTACGGAACCTGTCTGCCCACCTGGATAGTATTCAGCTCCATGAAAATGAGGGTGTGTATATGCCAACCGCTGGAGGTAACTATGAAGCCAGTATCCTTCTGCTCGGGTGGTTTTGGAACAAGCAGAACCTCCCGGTCAAGGGGGACTTCGTCATCGCCGTTCCCAGCCGGGACGTTTTGTTGATAACGGGCAGCGGTGAAAAAGACGGCGTGAAGAAACTCCGGGAGTTTGTGGAAAAGATGTCGACCAGTGTTACCTATCCCATTTCCGACAGCCTTTATCGCTGGGATGGGAAAACGTTTGTACCAATGGATTAAACTCTTATTATTGCCTCTGTTTAATCGATTGATAATGAATTTGTTGGTTTTGTCTTCAGCCAAATCTGTGTTTTTACCCCACTTATGGCTGGCAATACTTTTTATGAACAAGGTTTAAGCGGTGCTACCCCCTGCCCCATACATCCTCAACATCCCCTTCAAATCCTCCAACGTATTAATCTCCGAAACCGGCTTATCCTTCCGCCACCGCAGCATGCGGGGAAACCGGAGGGCAACGCCTGACTTATGGCGATTAGACGCCGCAATCCCCTCGAACCCGATCTCAAAAACGAGCTCCGGCGGCACCGTCCGCACGGGCCCGAATTTCTCGCGGGCGTTGCGCTTCACCCAGGCGTCGACCTCGGCGATTTCGGCGTCGGTAAGCCCGGAATAGGCCTTGGTGAAGGTCACGAGTTGATCCCCGGACCGCACCGCAAAAGTATAGTCGGTGTAGAGGTTACTCCTGCGTCCATGCCCCTTCATGGCGTAGACCATGACGGCGTCGATGGTGAGGGGATCGATCTTCCACTTCCACCAGTCGCCGCGTTTGCGGCCGGCCTGGTAGACGGAGGCCTTTCGTTTGAGCATGACGCCCTCGGCGTGTTGGTCGCGGGAGTCCTCCCGGAGACGGGCGAGGTCTTCCCAGGTATTAAAAAAAATGACTGGGGACAACCGCAGGCTCGGGTGGTTGACGAGTGCGACGATGGATTCGAGCCGGGCACGTCGTTCCTCCATGGGGCGTTCCCGGTAGTCTTCTCCCTCGTATTCGAGGAGGTCGTAGGCGACAAAAACGACGGGGGCCTCCTGGAGTTGTTTGCGGGTGACGTTCTTTCGCCCGATGCGCGTCTGGAGGCTGCTAAAGGGGAGGGGCAGGCCCTGGTCGAAGGCGAGGATCTCACCGTCGAGGACGGTGGAGGGGGGCAGCTTGCCCAGGAGCGGATCGTATTCGGGGAACTTACCGTTGAGGAGCTCTTCGCCCCGGCTCCAGACAAAGAGTTCGCCGCCCCGGTGGATGAGCTGTCCGCGGATGCCGTCCCATTTCCATTCGGCCTGCCAGTCCGTGGGGGAGCCTAAGCTGGAAGGGGCGTCTTCCAGCGCATAGGCGAGGTAAAACGGGTAAGGTTTTGACATATCCTGGCGGGCGGTGCTTTCGTGTACGAGGGCGTCAAACGAGGTTGTAAAGGGATCCCAGTTGCCGCTGATGAGGTGGAGGAGTTTGTCGGGTTCCAGGTCGAGGGCGGCGGCCAAGGCGTTGACCATGGTGCGCTGCGAAACGCCGATGCGGAAACCGCCGGTGATGAGTTTGTTGAAGACAAAACGTTCCTCGCGGTTGAAGTTTCTCCAGGCTTCGAGGACAAACGACTTTTTGTCTTCGTCGGGTGCGTCCCGGAGGGCGTTGAGCCGTTCGATATAATAAAATAGCGGCTGGGCCAAAACGGCCGTCCCTGGTGTGTCAGGCACCAGCAGGGCCAGCGTTTCGGCCAGGTCGCCCACGGTCGAATATGATTCTTCAAAAAGCCACGGGGGCAGGTTGAGCAGTTCGATACACCAGGCCTGTAGCAGTCCTGACGATATGGCGCGCCTTGGCCTCCGGCCGCTGAAGAGGGCGATGACCCAGACCTTGTCCCGGTCCCCGGCGGTTTTGAAGTACCGGGAGAGGGCGTCCAGCTTGTCGTTGGTCTTGGTGGCGGAGCCGAGTTCGGTGACGAGGGTAGCGAAGGTGCGCATGGGTTAGGGATTTAGGGTTGGGGGCGTTGTCCCGGGGCCGGCGTCGGGGGTTGGGGCTGCAGCCCCACCGCTCGCGGCCGTGCCCTCCTCTTCGTCGCCATAGGCGGTCTGCAATTCTGCCGCGACGAGCCCTTCGCGCTCCACGAGGTACCGGCTAAACGCTGATTGAAACCCGTGGGTCACCAGCACCTGTTCCGCCCCGGTGGCCCGTACGGCCGTAAGCAACCCGTCCCAGTCGGCATGATCGCTCAGCACAAACCCCGCGTCGGCATTGCGCCGCCGGACATTCCCCCGGACCTGCATCCAGCCGCTGAAAATGCCGAGGGAATAAGGAATGAACCGGCGGAGCCAGGGGGAGTCGTCGGAAGAAGGAGGCGCGATGACAACCTGGCCTTTGAAGCGTTCTTTGGGAGTTTCGGGGGTGATCCACTCGACGGGAGGAACCGCAACACCAGCAGCCCGGAGTGCCTCCTGGACGTTGTATACGGCCCCGTGCGCAAAAAGCGGCATGGAGAGCTGTTGGATCAGCCGCTGGGCCTTGCCCAGGCTATAGGCATACAGGACGGTGGTCAGGCCCTCCGCGCGGTTGCGGCCGATCCAGTCTTCAACGGCAGAAAAGACCTGTGATTGCGGCTGCCACCGGTAAATCGGCAACCCAAAGGTGGACTCGGTGATAAACGTATGACACCGTATGGGCTCAAACACCCCGGACAGCCCGTCGTTTTCGAGCTTGTAGTCCCCGCTAACGACCCAGACCTCCCCCTTGTATTCCACGCGGACCTGGGAGGACCCAATGACGTGACCTGCGGGATGGAGGGATACGGACACGCCATTCATAAGCACCGGCGAGCCCCAAGCAACCGCCTGGCAGGAAACAGGCCCGAGCCGGAGGCGCAAAAGGGGCTCGGACAGGGTATGACACAGGTAGTGTGCGCTCCCTGGCCGGGCGTGGTCGCTGTGGGCGTGGGTGATGACGGCCCTGGGCACGGGTTTCCAGGGATCGATATAGAAATCCCCCCGTGCGCAAAAAAGCCCCCGGTCGGAATATTCGATAAGCGGCATAGCCGAATTTACTGCAATCTGGCGACAGCGCCGTTCTGGCGCCGGAGGACGTAGACGTGCTTGTTCTCGAAGTAGTCGGGAACGGCGGATCCGGGTGTGAGGAACACGGGTTTGATGAGGTAGGGGGTATAGGTCTGGAACCAGGCGTCTCCCGCATGGGACATCAAGGTATTCCCATAGCGGAGGAGCAGGTTGGCAAACAGGTAGGTGCTTTCGTAGCCCCGGAAAGCCATATCCCCGGGTTTGGTCCGGGTCAGGGCGATAAACCGCTGGGTGAGGCTGAAGCTGGCGCCGCTGTCGATGTCCGGGTTGAGGAAGGGGGAGGTGTAGAGATACGGCATGTTTTTCAGCTCGGGGGACTCCAGGGTGCGGTTGCCTTCCCAGGTGGGCATGCCGATCAGGGTCATCGGGTAGGTGTCCGAGAGGGCGGTGCAGGCGCGTACCAGGCTGATCCCAAACGCATCGTCCAAACTCCCGCAGACGATCACGGCGTAGCGGTTGCTGTCCAGGTAGGGCAGCAGGGTGGCGGCGCTAAGGGTGTCGCTGGTCATCACGGTCTGTATGGGAAGCAGGTTGTCGTTGAGCTGTTTGAAATACCCTTCCAGCTTATCTTCCATGGGACCGGGTTTTCGGATGTACAGGATCTGGTGGGTGGGGTGGTTGACCCGGATAAAATGATAGATCGTTTCGCAGTGGGTAAAGATCGTCGGGTTGAGGACGCACACAAAAGGATTGGCGGTGACGCCCCCTTCGTTGGGCCAGGTGGCGGATATGAAGGGAATGCTGCGCATCCTTGCAAACGCCGCCAGGGTTTGGTAGTCGCCACCGCTGACGCTCGCGATGATCAATTGTACGGAGTCCAGCTGGTGGGTTTCGATGAGGTGGGGGATGGCCTGGGCAGCGGAACGGATGTCGTAAAAGGTGCATTGGAGGCGTGCCCCCCCGGTTTGGAGGGTATCCAGGGCCAGGCGCGCACCCTCGGCAAATTCCAGACCGCTGAAGGCAAAGCGGGGGGATTGTTTGCCCAGCTTGTACGCACCGGAAGCGTCAAACGCGGAGTCCAGGTACAAGGGGGCGAGTACGGCGACGGCGTACGATTTGGTTTGGGCAGACGCCCTGGGGCCGACCACAGCCAGCAGCAGGGTAAGGATGATGATCCAACGGCTCATATTATTCCCATTCGATGGTAGCGGGGGGCTTTGAGCTAATATCGTATACCACGCGGTTGATCCCCCGCACTTCGTTGATAATCTCGTTGGACACCTTGGCCAGAAAGTCATAAGGCAAGTGTGCCCAGTCGGCCGTCATCCCGTCCACAGACGTCACTGCCCTCAGCGCGACCGTAAATTCGTAGGTCCGTTCGTCTCCCATGACACCGACGCTCTTTACCGGCAGGAGGATGGCGCCTGCCTGCCAGACGCTGTCGTACAAACCACTCTCCCTCAGGGACCGGGTATAGACGGCGTCAGCATCCTGCAATAACCGTACCTTATCTTCGGTGACCTCGCCCAGAATGCGGATGGCCAGCCCGGGGCCGGGAAAAGGATGGCGGAACAAAAGCTCACGGGGGATACCCAGCTCCAGACCGACCTTGCGGACCTCGTCCTTAAACAGGAAGCGCAGGGGTTCCACCAGCTCCAGGTGCATGCGGTCGGGAAGACCGCCTACGTTGTGGTGCGACTTGATGGTGACCGAGGGGCCATGTACGGACACGGATTCGATCACGTCCGGGTAAATGGTGCCCTGTCCCAGGAGACCAATCCCATCTATATGTTTTGCTTCCGCTTCGAATACTTCGATAAAAAGGCCCCCTATTATTTTCCTCTTCTCCTCGGGACTTACCTTACCCGCCAGCCGGGTATAAAAAAGATTCTTCGCATCTACTCCCTTTACATTCAATCCGAGTTGCTTGTAGGTGTCCAGCACCTGCTGGAATTCGTTTTTGCGCAGGACCCCGTTGTCGACGAAAATACCGTACAACCTGTCCCCGATCGCCTGGTGGATCAGGGTAGCCGCGACCGTAGAGTCCACGCCTCCGCTCAGCGCCATGATGACTTTGCGGGAGCCGATCTGCTGACGAAGATGTTCCACGGTTTCGTGGACAAAACTCGCCGGCGTCCAGTCACCGTGACAGCCGCAGATGTTATACAGGAAATTCCGCAATATTTTTTTGCCCTCCACCGAGTGATACACTTCGGGGTGGAACTGGAGACCATATAAGGTGTGGGGCGTGTTCAGGGCTTTGAACGCGGCTACCGGGATGGATTCCGTGGTTGCCAGGACCTCGAACCCGTCGGGCAGCGCGAGAATCGTATCTCCGTGGCTCATCCACACCTGGGAGGTCGTGGATACCTCTTTTAAGAGCGCGTCTTCGGGGTGCGCGGTGTTGGAAAGGATGGCCCTGCCAAATTCCCTTTTGTCTGACTTCGCTACCCTGCCGCCATAGCGTTTGGCGGTCAGTTGCGCACCATAACAAACACCCAAAACCGGTATTTGTTGTACAATATTGGCTACATCCAGGTCGGGGCTTTCCGGATCATTGACGGAAAAAGGGCTCCCCGAAAGAATCACCCCTTTTATCGCCGGGTCGGGTTGTACCCCTTTGTGGAAAGGCAGGATCTCGCAGTAGACGTTGCATTCGCGGACAGCCCGGGCGATGAGTTGGGTGTATTGGGAGCCAAAGTCAAGTATCAGGATTTTTTCTGTCATGGTGGTGCAAAAGTATGAAGAATCTCTATCTTAGTCCACGAAAAGGGCGCCACAGGCGCCCTGCCCGAAGGGCCATTATTAGCGGTGTTGCGACGGCGGCCTAAATTGGCCGCTTAGGTCGCCGCCGCAACTCAAAATGCACGTCAAATGAAACGCCTCCTCGCCGCCTTATCGCTTGTTGTCCTTGCCTCCTGTCATTTCGGCCCCTACCACGTCGTCCGGGGGAACGGGAGCGTCCAGAAAGAGGAACGCAAGGTGGGGGAATTCAAGCGGGTGGACGTCCGGGGTTTTTTTAACGTCTATGTGACCCAGGGGAGCGACTACAAAGTGGAGCTGGAGGGCGAAAGCAACCTCCTTCAATACATCACTACCCGGGTCGACGGCAACCGGCTGATCATTTCCACCGAAAACGCGGTTGACCTGACGACCAACAACGACCTGAACGCCTATGTCACTTTGCCGGAAACCGACGAGGTCGTCCTGTCCGGATCGGGCAATATTATTTCACAGAATACCCTTTCCTCCCCGAACCCCATGTCCTTCAGCCTGAATGGAAGCGGGGACGTCAAGGTAGCGGTCGACGCCCCGAAAGTCGAAACCAGCCTGGCCGGGTCGGGGAAACTCGCCCTGAGCGGACAGACCCGCGACCTGAAGGTGGACATTGCCGGGAGCGGTACTTTCTCCGGGGATTCCCTAAAGTCCGAGAACGGGAAAGTATCCATCATGGGGTCGGGGAGCGCCTACATTTTCTCCAGCGTCTCCCTGGATGTAACGATCGGGGGCAGCGGGGATGTGTATTACTGGGGGGATCCTTCCATTTCCCAGCACGTGTACGGGTCAGGGTCGCTAAACAAGCGCTAGTTTACCCGGTACACCGGGTACCGCAGGTGCTCCGGTTCATACCATTGGGAATGTTTGTACACAAAGTCCAGTTGGGCTGCCCCGTTAGCGGCAAAAGCAGGGTCGGCCTGGCGCTTTTTGTCCAGTGCCTCGCGGATGTCCGGGTGTGCCTGTAGATAGGCCCCTGCCACGTCCTCCAGACGGTAGGCGCTATAACCCTCTTTTTCCTGCAAAATGGCGTCGAAAAAGTTCCAGGAGAAATACGAATCGTCCCCGGTGGGCTCCAACATTTCCACGGCAAAACGGTCGGTGGGGTAACCCATGGGAACCCAGTAATCGCCTTTACGGAAATGCAGGGTTTGGGTCATCACCGACACCTTCACATCCGTATTGCGGTGGTGGCGTTCGAACACGCGGGGGGCCGCTTTATAGCCATCGATATGATAAGCGTCGACGGTGATCGTCGTGTCTTGTGTCAGCGGCCGGAGGGGAACCCCGTTGAGCGCCAGCAGGTCGGTCACGCTGTGCCAGCCCTGGGGGATGACGTACGCCCGGGGTTTGGTGACAGAATCGATGCCGGTGAAATAATCGAAATAGTCGACCGTACGCTCATACGGACGGCTATGGTCATAATACAACCGGGGCAGGCCGCTGACGTCGCTCGGTTTGCGGTCGGCGGTATACCCCTTGAAGTCCACGGTGTCCCAGCGTGTGGAATCGGGGTGCCAGGCCAGCGCAAAACGTTCCTGCATCCCGATGGCTTTGCGGTCCGCGGCCCGGCTGGCAATGATGTCCCGGCCGTAATGCCCTGCCTCCCGGATCATGACCGTCATCAACCGGTAGGTTGACCGGACCCGGTTTGCAAAGGGTTTGAGCATGTGGGTTTCGGGCATGAACCCTATGGTCTGGAAAAGGGCTGCATACCCCGTCGAGTAGCGCGGGGAGTCATAAAACGCATCCCAGCCCCGGTCGGGGTTGGCGTCCTCGAAATTCACATAGGGGGTCATCTGGTCACCCTCGTTCTTCATGTCCCGGAAAAGGGCGGGGAGATACACGTCGTGTAAGAACCGCCCGGCCGCCCCGCCCAGCTTGTCGTGCTGGGTGGGTAAGAGGGTCATGGTATGCTGGTAGTCGGCCCCGTCGCTGACGTGGTTGTCGACCAGGATGTGCGGATCCACGTAGTGGAAGATGCGGGCAAAACCAACGGCGTTGCGGCTGTCACACTTGGTAAAGTCCCGGTTGAGGTCCAGGTTCTGGGCGTTGCCCCGGAAGCCATAAGCCAGGGGACCGTTTTGGTTGACCCTGGACCAGGAGCCGCGGTCCAGGCTTCCCCCGATATTGTATAAGGGAATGATCGCGAGCCCCACGTTGTCGGGGATATGGGCCTTGCCCTGGAGGATGTCCCTCAGGAGCATCATCGACGCATCCACGCCGTCAGGTTCCCCGGGGTGGATGCCGTTATTGATCAGGATTACCACTTTCCCGGCCTTGTGCCAGGCGGCGGGATCGGCGCTTCCATCGTTTGCATACAGCAGCAGGTGGAGCGGGTAGCCGGCATCGGTAGGCCCCATGGTCTTCAGATGCACCCGGGTAGGGTAACGGGCGGCCAGCTCCTTATAGTAGGCGATACAGCTATCATAGGTCGTTGTGGCAAGGCCGTTCGACCGTTCGAAGGAAGTGACCTGGGCGCTGGCGGTGCCGCAAAGGAGCAGGAATGCAAGCAAATGTCTCATACGTAAAAATTAGAGCCGGCCACGGGCCGGCTGGCCGAAGGCCCATAGTTAGCGGATTTTTGTGTCCGCCGTAAATTGTCAGTTACGGCGGACACAAAAATCAAAAGTCCCGAATTTTTCGGGACTTCCAAATAACTTATACGTGAGCGGCTTCTCCTTACGCGATCTTGTTGACGCGGATGGCGAGCTTGCTCTTCAGGTTGGATGCCTTGTTCTTATGGATGATGCCGTTCTTCGCCATCTTGTCGATCATGGCGATCACCTCGGGCAGTTTCCCCGCGGCGGCAGCTTTATCCGTGACAGCCTTCAGGTCCCGGATCGCGTTACGGGTGGTTTTACCCTGATAGCGATTCTTTTCCCTGCGCTTGGCGGCCTGACGTACGTCTTTTTTTGTTGCCTGATGATTAGCCATGAGTCACTATTATTTTTTGTCCGGTAAATTTAGGAGGGCAAAGGTAGGCGTTTTCGGTAAAAGAACAAGCCCCGGCCGGAGAAAAATAATATAATCTGGTTTCACCCCCCGGCGTTATGACAGAATTTTGACCGATATTTGCAAGGCCAAACGCGTAGCCGTTTGTCTCTTAACTTATGTTAAGCTGTTGGTTAACAACAGTATATACCAATTTCTCATGCAAGACTTTTCGTACATTACACAGTCGCACCCGGCCTATGTGGAAGGGCTCTATCAGCAGTACGCCAAAGATCCCCAGAGTGTCGATCCGGAGTTCAGAAAATTTTTTGAAGGTTTTGATTTTGCCGTATCCACCGGGGCTCCTGCCGCCCCCGCCCTCAATGGCAAGGCGCCCGGCGCCCTCGACAAGGAATTTGCCGTATACCAGCTCATCCTGGCCTACCGGAAAAAAGGCCACCTGGTCGCCAAGACCAACCCCATCCGCGAGCGCAAGGACCGGCACGCCAACCTGGACCTCAAGTACTTCGGGCTCAGCGAATCGGACCTCTCTACCGAATTTGAAGCAGGCCGGTTTATCAACCTGGGGCGAGCCACCTTGCAATCGATTGTGGCCTTCCTCAAAAAGGTCTACACCGGTTCGATCGGGATCGAGTTCACGTATATCAACGACCAGGAACAACTGGACTGGATGACCAAGGCGGTGGAAACCGACCTGCAGCAGCCCGTGCCCCTCGACCAGAAGCGCCGGATCATGGAAAAGCTCAACGAAGGCGTGATCTTCGAAAAGTTTCTTCATACCAAATATATCGGTCAGAAGCGTTTTGGCCTGGAAGGAGGCGAGAGCACGATTCCCGCCATGGACGCCATCATCCATACGGCGGCGGAAAACGACGTGCAGGAAGTGGTGATCGGGATGGCGCACCGCGGCCGTCTGAACATCCTGGCCAATATCATGGGGAAAACCTATGAGCAGATCTTTAGCGAATTCGAAGGCCAGGTGCCCACGGACTCGACCATGGGCAGCGGGGACGTAAAATATCACCTGGGTTTCCGGGGTGAGTATACCAACGGGGGCGAGAAAAAGGTCAACCTCCAGCTTTGCCCCAACCCCTCCCACCTGGAGGTCGTCGACCCCGTGGTGGCGGGTTTTTCCCGGTCCAAGGCCGACATCCTGTACGACAGCGACTTTGACAAAATACTGCCCATCCTGATCCATGGCGACGCCGCCGTGGCCGGGCAAGGGGTCATCTACGAACTCCTCCAGATGTGGAACCTGAGGGGCTACTATGTCGGGGGCACGCTT
Source organism: Dinghuibacter silviterrae (assembly GCF_004366355.1). Lineage (NCBI taxonomy): Bacteria > Pseudomonadati > Bacteroidota > Chitinophagia > Chitinophagales > Chitinophagaceae > Dinghuibacter > Dinghuibacter silviterrae. The sequence continues at coordinate 1,769,116 of NZ_SODV01000001.1, forward strand.
CACTTCGTCATCAACAACCAGATCGGTTTTACCACCGACTTTGACGACGCCCGCAGCGCCGATTATTGTACCTCTATCGCGTCCATGGTCAAGGCGCCCGTCCTCCACGTCAACGGCGACGACGCCGAGGCCGTGGTCAAGGCGTCCACGCTGGCCACCCTTTTCCGTCAAAAGTTTAACAAGGACATTTTCCTGGACATGGTGTGCTACCGCCGCCACGGCCACAACGAAGGGGACGAGCCCAAGTTCACCCAGCCCCAGCTCTACGCCCTGATCGACAAACACCCGGACCCCCGCGAAGTGTATACGCAATACCTCCTCGCGAACGGTGAAGCCGACGCCAAAGACCTGGCGAAGGAAATGGAAAAGCAATTCTGGGACGAGCTGCAAAAACGCCTCGACGAGATCAAGCAGCACCCCAAACCCTATACGTTCCAAAAACCCGAGTTGGAATGGCAGGCCCTGAGAAAGGCCCAGCCCGCCGATTTCGAACAATCCCCGGACACCGCCATCGCCGAGGAACAGTTCCGCGCCCTGTTCAAAGGGATCATGCAATGGCCAGCGGAATTCAAACCCCTGAAAAAGGTCGAAAAGCTCCTCCAGGACAAGATCAAGCTGTTCGAAACCGAAGGCAAGGTCGACTGGGCCACGGGTGAGCTCCTCGCCTACGGCAGCCTGCTGGTCGAGCAAAAAGACGTCCGTCTCAGCGGTGAAGACGTCAAAAGGGGCACCTTCTCCCACCGTCACGCGGTGATCTATGACGAAAACACCAATGCGGAATACAACCGCCTGGGGCACCTCCAGGACAACCAGGGGGCTTTCCGGATTTATAATTCCCTCCTGAGCGAATTTGCCGTCCTCGGTTTCGAGTTCGGATACGCGCTCGGCAGCCCCAACGCCCTGGTGCTTTGGGAAGCCCAGTACGGAGACTTTGTCAACGGTGCCCAAACCGTCATCGACCAATACGTGACCAGCGCCGAACAAAAGTGGACGACCCAGAACGGGATGGTCATGTTATTGCCCCACGGGTACGAAGGCGGGGGACCGGACCATTCCAGTGCGCGGATGGAACGCTTTCTACAAAGCTGTGCGGAATACAACATGGTCGTCACGAACATCACGACGTCCGCCAACTTTTTCCATGCCCTCCGGCGCCAGCTCACCTGGCCGTTCCGCAAACCCATGGTGAACTTCGCCCCCAAGGCCAACCTCCGGCACCCCGGTTCCTATTCCACCATGGATGAATTTCTGAAAGGTGGTTTCCGGGAAGTGCTCGACGACTCCTTTGTGAAAAAAGCAGACGTGAAAAAAGTACTGCTTTGCAGCGGAAAGATCTATTTCGAACTCCTGGAAAGACAACAGAAGGACAAGCGCCGGGACGTGGCTGTCGTCCGTCTCGAACAACTATATCCGCTGCCCTACCGTCAGCTCGAAGCGCTGTACAAGCAGTACGCCAAAGCGACCTGGTTCTGGGTACAGGAAGAGCCGCTCAACATGGGCGCCGCTTCCTTCCTGCAGATGAACCTCAAGGGGATCCCCTTCGGCGTCATCAGCCGCCAGGCCAGCGCATCCACGGCTACCGGTTACGGCAAGGTGCACAACAAGGAACAGGCAGAGATCATCGACACGGCTTTCAATATTTAAGTGTAGAACCAATCGTAGTATATGACCGATATTAAAGTCCCTGCAGTAGGGGAGTCCATCAGCGAAGTTACTTTGACGAAATGGGTGAAACAGACAGGCGCCTATGTAGAGCGGGATGAGGTGATTGCCGAGCTGGAAAGCGAAAAGGCCACCTTCGAGCTCAACGCCGTCGAGGCAGGTGTTTTGCAGACGCGCGTAGGAGAGGGGGAGACGGTAAAAATTGGTGCGGTTGTGGCGCAGATTGATGAGAAGGCGGCGAAGCCGGCGGGCTCCGCTGCTGCGGCTGCGCCCGCCGCTGGCGCCGCTGGTTCTGCCGCCGGCGCCGCCACTGCTGTTGCGAGCGCCGCCCCTGCGGCCGTCGCGGCCCCCGCGGCCGTCGCCGTCGGCAAAGGCGTCCTCGACATGAAGGTCCCCACCGTCGGTGAATCCATCAGCGAAGTCACCCTGGTCCGCTGGGTCGCCGCCGAAGGCGCCCTGGTGCGCAGGGACGAGGTCATCTGCGAATTGGAAAGTGAAAAAGCCACCTTCGAGCTTAACGCTGAGGAAAGCGGGAAGCTGAGCCACGTGGCGAAAGAAGGAGACGTACTGAAGATCGGCGACGTTGTTGCCAAGATAGATACTGATGTGGCGGTGCCTGTGGCTGCCGCGGGCGCTGCAGCCGGTGCCGCGACCGGCACCGCTGCCAAATCCGCCGCCCCCGGTGCCACGGCCGCCGGGACGACTGCTGCCGCCGGCGCAACCGCCGCCTCTGGCACCGCCTCCTCCAACGGCACAGACGCCAAAGCCACCCCCGTGGCCGCCGCGATCATGGCTGACAAAAAGGTGAGCCCCTCGGACGTCACGCCGACGGGTTTCCAGGGCCGCATCCTGAAGAGCGACGTGCTCGAAGCTCTCGCCCATCCCGGTAAAAAGCCCGGCGCTGCTCTTTTTACGCGCGATGAGCGGAAGGAAAAGATGAGCAACCTGCGCAAAACCATCTCCCGCCGCCTGGTCGAAGCTAAAAATACCACCGCCATGCTCACCACCTTTAACGAGGTGGACATGACGCGCATCAACGAGGTCCGCGCCAAATACAAAGACAAGTTCAAAGAAAAATACGGTGTCGGCCTCGGCTTTATGAGCTTTTTCACGAAGGCCGTTTGTTTTGCCCTCCAGGAATGGCCCGCCGTCAACGCCTATATCGACGGCGACTCCATCATCTACCACGACTTCTGTGACATTTCCATAGCCGTCAGCACCCCCAAGGGGCTGGTGGTCCCCGTCATCCGCAACGCCGAAAGCCTCGGTATGGCCGGGATCGAAGCCAAGGTCGTCGAACTCGCCACCAAGGCCAGGGACGGCAAACTCAGCATGGAAGAGATGACAGGAGGTACGTTTACCATCACCAACGGAGGGGTTTTTGGCTCGCTGATGTCAACCCCCATCATCAACCCGCCCCAGTCCGCCATCCTTGGGATGCACAAGATCCAGGAACGGCCCATGGCCATCAACGGCCAGGTGGTCGTCCGTCCCATGATGTACATCGCCCTGAGCTATGACCACCGTGTCATCGACGGCCGTGAATCCGTCAGCTTCCTGGTGCGTGTCAAGGAATTCCTGGAAAACCCCGAGCTGCTGCTGATCGGGAAGGATCCGGTGAAGACCCTGCTCGAACTATGACCCGTTATGACTACGACCGGTACGGCCACCGTTATTCCGGTATCCGGCAAACGGACCCGCACATCGCCGCCCAGATCCACGCGGCCCTGGGCGACGCCCGGACCGTGGTAAACGTGGGCGCCGGGTCGGGATCGTACGAACCGGCGGATCGCTATGTCATCGCCGTGGAGCCCTCCGCGGTCATGCGCGCGCAACGGAAGACGCCTGCCATTGCGGGCACCGCCGATGCCCTTCCCTTTGATGACGGTGCTTTCGACGCGGCCATGGCCGTATATACCGTGCACCATTGGCCGGATATGGGCAAAGGTCTGCGCGAACTCCGCCGCGTTACCCGTGGCCAGGTGGTCATCATGACCTCCGATCCCGAGGCCCTGGACCAATATTGGAACATTCGTTATTTTCCCGAAGTCGTGGCCGCCGAAAAACGGCGGTATCCACCGCTCGATTTTCTACGCACGGCCCTGGGCGGTCGCGTGGAAATCCGGGATATACAGATCCCCCTCGATTGTATCGACGGTTTTCAGGAGGCTTTCTACGGCAGACCGGAAGCCTTTCTTCAGGAAGAAGTCCGCAAGGCCCAGTCGGCCTGGGGATTTGTACCGGCGGAGCAGCACCCCATTATCGTGCAGCGGCTGGCGGATGACCTGGCTTCCGGCGAATGGGACCGGCAGTATGGGCATTACAGGACACAGCCCACTTGGGTGGGGTCGATCCGGCTCGTGATAGGGCATTAGAACGCCGCCATCTGCGTTGAGGTAAAGCCGTAGACCTCACCCAGCAAAGCCCGGACCTGCGATTCCTGGGTCGTGTTTCCGACAAAGTTATACAGATTGTACCCCACCATGGTTTCCAACTGTGCGATCTGGACGTCGGTAATAATCCTTGACGCAACGGTTTCATACGACAGCCCGCGTATAAACCCAAGCGCTGTGGATACGTCCGCCATAGCAGCCTGCATTTGGCTGGAGGCGACCGCCGCGTCGGCCTGGTTAAGCTCGTGCAGGGCGGCCGCAGCCTCCAGTTGTTCGAGGGCCGCCAGGATCGCGGAAACCTGGGTTTGCTTGGTGCCATAGTCTTTATGGGTAATGGCCGCCCGCCCGGTGAGAAAGGCCGTCATGAGGGGGGTACTAAAGGCTTGTCCCTTGTCGATCAGGTTGGAGAAATTACCGATATACCGCACGCCCTGGACATAATTGGGAAAGCCATTGGGCACGCCAAACAAGCCAAAGGCCTCGTCCCAATGGTGTTCCATGGCCGTGCCATAGCCCGGGACCACGGTGGAATTGTCGATGCCGTTGGCGACTGAATCCACCAGGTAACGGTCGATGCTGTACGTCAGGATGCCGCTGATCAGCGTGCCCTGGATCAGGCTGCCGTACACGACACCACCGGGAGAAAAGAGGTACCCGCCCGCCCGGCCGGCAACGCCATTGGAGGCGGTGGCCGTGGAAGCGCTGTACAGGGCGATGCTGTCGGTATATGCCTGGAGGTCCGCGGCGGCCGCGGTACTGGTATACGCGGAAACGTGACTAAGGATGTTTTGTAACACCTGTGCGCTCACCACCCTGCCGGACGTATTGGCGGCGTTGACGTTGTTGCTCAAATTGTCCAGGGTATCCAACACGGCCACCTGGGCGCTGTCGTTGACATTATTGAAAACATAGGTGGCCGGCGGGTTATAGGTCGACCAAATGGGGTTTGGCTTGACGCAGCTACCGAACAGGATAAGGGCGATCAAAAGGACGGCTTGGTGTGTCTTCATACCGAAAGTTACGAATAGTTCCTGTTACAACAGCCTGGTGGCCACCTCCTGCCAGTTATTGACCCTTTCGTAGGCCGTTTCCAGCACATTGTGGTGGGCGGTGTACAAATAAGTCCTGGCGTCTTTGAGGTGGATAAAGTTCCTGGACCGGTCGTCGATCATCAGGTCGGTCTGGACCACGCTTTTGTCCCCGCACAGGCAATATTGCCGCCAGTTCAGGAACGGGAAAAATTCATCCAGCCATTCCACCTTGTCCTTGAGACTATTGGGGAATTCCATGGCGGCCGATACGATAAACACCTCGTATCGCTTGTTGAGTTCCCTGACCACGTCGATGGCATCGGGAAAAGGTTCCAGGTGTCTGAAAAAGCCCGGGGTGTTCAGGAACCTTTTTACAACGCCCGCGCGCTCCGGTGGCACCGCCTTCCCGAAATCCTTGGCGTGCAGCTCTTCTTCCGTCAATGCCTGACCGAACTCCCGTTCGTACCAACGGTTGATCTCCTTTGTGGTGTCGGCCATGGTTTCATCCATGTCGATCGCTAATGAGCGTTTCATGTGGCAAAGTTCCTTAATTTGGCCCAACTATTTCACGCAACCAATGGGAAAAATACTGATCGTTTGCTTGTCCTGCCTGCTGCTCAACCAATATACCACGGCACAGCGCGCGTCCATCTACCACAAGGGATGGATCGACCTCAATAAGAACGGGAAGAAAGACATTTATGAGGATCCCACCCAGCCCATCGATGCGCGCATCGACGATCTGCTCGCCCAGATGACGCTCGAAGAAAAAACGTGTCAATTAGTCACGCTGTACGGATGGAAGCGGGTGCTGAAGGATTCGCTGCCCACGGCCGATTGGAAAAACGAATTGTGGAAAGACGGCATCGCCAATATCGACGAACACCTCAACGGGTTCCCTTATTCCTATAAAACCCAATACCAGATCCCGATGGTCACCGACGTTGTCGCCCACGACAAGGCGATGAACGAGGTACAGCGTTTTTTTATAGAAGACACACGGTTGGGGATACCCGCAGATTTTACCAACGAAGGGATCCGCAACGTAGAAGCTTATATGACCACCGGTTTCCCCACCCAACTCAACATGGGTATGACCTGGGACCAAGACCTGGTACACCGCGAAGGCCTGATCGAAGGCCAGGAGGCCCGGGCCCTGGGATATACCAATGTGTACGCGCCGATCCTGGATGTTGCCCGGGACCAGCGCTGGGGCCGGTTGGAAGAAGTCTATGGCGAAGATCCCTATCTCGTCGCAAGGCTGGGGGTCGCCCTCGCCACGGGCATGCAGGATCACTACCAGATCGCCGCCACCTGCAAACACTTTGCCGTGTACAGCGCCAACAAAGGCGCCCGCGAAGGCATGGCCCGGACAGACCCCCAGGTCGCGCCCCGGGAAGTGGAAGACGTGTTGCTTTATCCCTGGCGGAAAGTCATCAAGGAAGCCGGCATCCTTGGGGTGATGAGCTCCTACAACGACTATGACGGGGTTCCCGTTTCCGGTAGCAGGTACTGGCTGATCGACCGGCTCCGGGTTGACTTCGGCTTCAAAGGGTATGTCGTTTCCGACAGCGACGCCCTCGAATATCTTTTTTCCAAACACCACGTGGCGAAAGACCTCAAAGACGCGGTATACCAGGCATACATGGCCGGGATGAACGTGCGCACCACCTTCAACAAGCCCGACAGCATCGTCTACTACCTCCGGGCGCTGGTACGCGAGGGGACCTTGCCCATCGACACCCTGAACAACCGTGTCAGGGATGTGCTCCGGGTCAAGTTCCTGGTGGGGATCTTCGATCATCCTTATGTGGAAGACTTTGACGCCGCCAGGGCCACCGTCGCCGCACCGGCCCACCTCGCCACCGCCCTCCAGGCCAGCCGCGAAAGCATCGTCCTGTTGAAAAATGAAGACCGCGTCCTGCCGCTGTCCCCGGCGCTGCACACGATCGCCGTGATCGGGCCCAATGCGGACGACGACGACTACGCACACAACCAATACGGACCGACCGGTAACAAGAGCGTCTCGGTGCTGCGGGGCATAGAGGCGCTGCCGGGGCTCACCGTCCATTATGCCAAAGGGTGCGACCTCGTCGACGCCCACTGGCCCGAAAGTGAAATCCTGCCAGAGCCGCTCACCGCCTTGGAGCAGGCGTCCATCGATAGTGCCGTTGCCGTGGCCCGTTCATCCGACGTCGCCATCGTCGTCCTCGGCGGTAACCGCCCTACCGCAGGGGAAAGCAAAAGCCGCACGGACCTCGATCTGCCCGGTCACCAGCTCGACCTCGTCAAGGCCGTAGCCGCCACCGGCAAACCCGTCGTCGTCGTCCTGATCGGCTCACAGCCGATGACCATCAACTGGATCGACCGGTACATCAAAGGCATCGTCTACGCAGGCTACCCCGGTGACCAGGGTGGCACCGCCATCGCCGAAGTCCTTTGGGGCAACTACAACCCCGGTGGAAAGCTCACCCTCACCTGGCCCAGGTCCGTGGGACAGTTGCCTTATAATTTCCCCTCAAAACCTTCTGCCGAATCCGATGCCGGAGAACACGCCAAGATCAAGGGGCTGCTCTACCCTTTTGGGTACGGACTCAGCTATACACAGTTTACCTATAACCACCTTGTCATCCAACACGCCGGCGACTCCCTACGCATAAGCGCGGACGTCACCAACAGCGGTGACCGGGAAGGCGACGAGGTCGTGCAACTCTATACCCGCGACGACGTCAGCAGCGTGACGACCTACGAGAAAAACCTCCGGGGTTTTGAGCGCGTTCACCTCCGTCCCGGCGAAACCAGGACCGTTCACTTCACCCTCGTCCCCGACGACCTCAAGCTCTGGAACCGCGCCATGCAACACGTTGTAGAACCCGGTACCTTTACGGTGATGATCGGGGCTTCTTCTTCGGATATCCGGCTTAAGGGCTCATTTACCATCACCGAATGAGCCGCTGGACACGATACCTGGAAAGGGCCTCCCACGTGATTGGGACGTACCAGGGCGACACGCCGCTGGCACCCGTCCTGAAAGACTACTTTCGCGGGGAGCGCCAGATGGGATCGACCGACCGGCGCATCGTTTCCGACCTGGTGTATAGCTTTTACCGGCTCGGTTGGGCCGTACGCGAGCTTCCCCTGGAGGAGCGGTTGCTCCTGGCGTATTGGTTGACGCGCACCGCGTCCTCGCCGTTGTTAGCGGCGCTCCGCCCGGAGTGGGATGCCCTGGTGGGGCTGACGCCGTCGGAGAAGGTGGCCGTGTTCGACGCGCGGGCGGCCCCCGGGCCTGCTTTTCCGGACGGCATTTTCCCCTGGAAAGACGCGCTCTCCCGTGGCGTCGACCCGCCTGCCCTGGCGCTTTCACACCTGCAACAACCGGATTTTTATATCCGCGTCCGGCCAGGCCGCCTGGACGATGTCATGGCCGCGCTGAAGCGTAACGGGATCCCGTTCGAAGTAATCGACGGGCCGGCAGGGGCGCCGGCCCTCCGCCTCCCCGCGGGCGCGTCCCTTCAGGACCTTCTTCCCCCCGACGTGGATTACGTGGTACAGGATCTGAGTTCGCAACGCGTTGGTACGCTGTTGAGCCCGGTACTCGCCGCGCCGGGCGGCGCTCCCCGCGTCTGGGACTGCTGCGCCGCCAGTGGCGGGAAGTCCATCATGGTGAAGGACCTTTACCCCCGCGCACGGCTAACGGTATCGGATATACGCCCCTCGATCCTCCACAACCTCGACCGGCGTTTTGCCGCCGCCGGTATCCGGTACGAGCAGGCCCTGGTCGCCGACCTTAGTAAACCCGGTGCGGATCCCGGCGTCTTCGACCTCGTTCTCGCGGACGTTCCGTGTACGGGTTCGGGCACCTGGTCCCGGACGCCGGAGCAGCTTTATTTCTTCGATCCGGAAAAGATCTGCGAATTCGCCCGTCTTCAGCGCGCCATTCTCCGCCGGGTCGCCCCCGCTGTGGTGCCCGGGGGATACCTGCTGCTGATCACGTGTTCGGTATTTGCGGAGGAAAATGAAGGGAATGTCGCCTTCCTATTGCAGGAGGGACTAGAGCTTTGCCAGCAAGAGGTCTTCAAAGGCTATGGCCAGGGGGCAGACACGTTGTTCGGGGCATTGCTACGCAAGCCCGCACGGGTCTAAGCGTCGGGGTGCCCGCCGGGCAATCCCGCTGAGATGCGGCCCGCTCAATTGTGCTGCAGCATATACTGCGTCACCCCAAACCCCTCGTAGTGACCCGGCAAGTCCGGGGTCACCGGTTGGAAATCCCAGAAGATAAACGTTTTGTACACCAGGCCTATGCCCGCTCCGTACACCTCAAAGGCCAGGGACTTGTGGGCAAACACGGAATCGTTGGGCAGCGGAACGTTCATGGAATCGTTGGCTTCCTGCACCGTGATGGAATTGGGGACGGTGATCTGGCCGATCTGGTAGGGTTGGCCGATGTTGGCGTAGTTGAATTGCCATCCTTGCAGTTCGTTTTGTGAGGTGAGGTTCCCATAAAAGGTCTGAAAAGGATCGTCCCCTAAGTAGCTGTCCCCATACCACGTCAGGTTGGTGGTAAAGGGTTCGGTGAGCTTGATAAACCTCAGGTTGTTTTCATCCACCTCGATGGTATTGGCGGTAGGCGTCACCGTATAGGTGATGTCGTCCTGCCAGGGATTCGCCAGCAGGGTATCGGTCAGGAAACGGTGTACCCGGTACATCGTGCGCCCCAGGTTGTCCAGGAGGATCCCGTCTACCGTATCCTTGGCGATATAACTATGGATCTCCGAGTTTTGGCCAAAGTTGGTAAACACGAGGGAATCGATGCGGTAAAGAATGTATTTGCCGGTATCCAGCGGATAATAGGTGCTCAGGGGCACCGTGGGATAATGTTCCGTTTTTGAACAAGAGGTGAGCAGAACCACTGCTATAAAAAGCTGGGTATGGATCTTCATGGATCGGTTGGATTTCGATCCTAAGATACAACAAGGTTCCGGGATTTTATACCTTTTGGGTGGCGAAATTGGCCTGCGGCGCCCCAAAGGTGGGCACCTCCGGCCGCTGGATGATCCCGCCGCCGATGACGTCGTCCCCTTCGTAAAAGACGGCGCTTTGACCGGGTGCCACGCCTTTCGCGCCCGCAAAAAAGTGTACCCGGATGCTGCCGTCCGGCCCCGGAAACAGATGAGCGGGGGTGCCGGCGTCCCTATAACGGATCTTGGCGATGACCTCCATACCGGGTTCGACATGGTCATACTTGATCCAGTTCATTTTCCGGACCACCATTTCCGTGCGGAGAAGGTCGTCCTCGTCACCGAGAACGACGGTATTGGTTTCCGGTATGATTTCTACTACATAAACGGGTTTGCCAAAGGTGATGTCCAAACCCTTTCGCTGCCCGATCGTATAAAACGGATAGCCCTTATGGCTGCCTAAGTAGTTCCCCTTCGTATCCACAAAGGCCCCGCCTTCCACCTGTGTTTCGAGTTCCGGCACCTTACGCTTGAGAAAGCCCCGGTAGTCGTTGTCCGGAACAAAACAGATCTCATAGCTTTCGCTCTTCTTCGCCAGTTCCGGGTAACCGAAATCGGCCGCCATTTGACGGATCTCCGTTTTGCGGTAGGTGCCCAGTGGTAACAGGGTCCGGCTCAACACGTTCTGGTCCAGCCCCCAAAGCACATAGCTCTGATCCTTGAGGGGATCAAGGCCTTTGCTGACCACGTATCGCCCGTTTTCCTGGCGGATCTGGCCATAGTGCCCCGTGGCGATATAGTCACATCCGAGTGCGTCCGCCCGTTTGAGCAGCGCCTTCCACTTGATATGCGTATTGCACATGACACAAGGATTGGGCGTGCGCCCGGCGAGATATTCCTCCACGAAATTATCGATGACCGCGTCCCCGAATTCGCTCCGGATGTCCAGCACATAGTGCGGGAATCCATGCTGCACGGCTGCCAGACGGGCGTCGTTAAAAGAATCCAGGTTGCAGCAGCCGGTCTCTTTTTTACTGGACCCTGAAGAGGCATAGTCCCAGGTCTTCATGGTGATGCCGACGACCTCATACCCCTGTTCATGGAGCATCAGTGCCGTAACGGTGCTGTCGATGCCGCCACTCATGGCCACCAATACTTTGCCTTTCCGCCTCGGTTCGTTCGTTTCCATACTGCCCGCAAAGGTACGATTTCCCCCGCATCCCATAGAAAGGGGGGATTTCCGGTCATAAAATACCCGCTTTGTGGCATTGACAACTCCTTGCCGGCTATGTACCTTTGGGTCAGTTTGGATTATTCATGCTAAAATCGAAGGGTTATGATCAAGCTGCAAATTGTAGGAAACCTTGGCCGCGATGGCGTGCTCAAGGAGGTGAACGGTAAGAATGTGATCAATTTCAGCGTCGCGCATACCGAGCGTTTCCGCGACGCCTCGGGGAACCAGCAGGAGCGCACCACCTGGGTGGATTGCTCCTATTGGACGGACAGGACAGGGGTAGCACCCTATCTCAAAAAAGGGACGCTGGTGTATGCCGAAGGAACCCCTACCGCGGAAGCCTATACGGGCCGCGACGGCAACGCCGGTGTAGCGCTCCGGTTGCGGGTATTCAGCCTCCAGTTGCTGGGTCCCAGTCCCCGGAACGAAGGGAATGGTACGGAGGTCGCTGTGGGCACCCAGGATTATGGGGCACAAAGCGGGGGGAGTGGCACAGAGGTGAGTGACGACCTGCCCTTCTAAGCGGCCGCGGACGACTTTTGCCGCCGCGCGCACATCAATCGATTCTACTTTCTTTTCTTTCTCATGTCTAGATTGTCGCGATGGTTGTTCTCAGCCGTCGCTTTTTTTTTGGCCGATCCCTTTTGTTGAGAACTTAAGGGATCGGCCAAAAAAAATCATATGCGTTGCGACCAAGGGGGCTTCGCCCCCTTCGTAATCCCCCTTCGGGGGGGCCGCAAGGCCCGGACCGCAGACGACCGCCGGCAAGAGTGAATGCCGCCAGCAAGGGCCGATGGCGACCGGCGAGCCGGTCGTACAAAACCTTTTAATCGTTTTAGCGGGAAAGTGTACATTGCGGGTACAAATTGACAATGAGCATGAGGGCTATAAAGAGCTTGAACATGATCGCGCTGGCGGCGGCCGCCGTACTGGCGGGTGCCGGGGAGAAAGCGCATGCGCAGACTCCGCGGAGGGCGGTAGACTATGTGAACCCGTTTATCGGAACGGCGGACCATGGGCATACGTATCCGGGGGCGACGGTGCCCTTTGGGATGGTGCAACTGAGCCCGGACAACGGGCGGTCGGGCTGGGATTGGTGTAGCGGGTATAACTATGGAGATTCGGTGATCGCGGGGTTTTCGCACCTGCACCTGAGCGGGACGGGGATCGGCGATCTTTGCGATATTTCTGTGATGCCTTCGGTGGGTATCCTCCCGGGGGTCGACAAGATCACGAGCTCGTTTAGCCATGACCGGGAGATTGCGGAGCCGGGGTATTATGCGGTGTTGTTAAAGGACTTTGGGTTGTGGACGGAGCTGACGGCGACGCCGCACGCGGGGATGCACCGGTATATTTTCCCGGCTTCGGGGAATTCGCAGATCCGGTTTGACCTGGGTTTTGCGGTGAACTGGGATAAGGCCACAGAGGGTTATTTCCGGAGGATAAACGATACGACGTTTGTGGGGTACCGGTATTCGACGGGTTGGGCGAAGGACCAGCGGGTGTATTTCGCGGTGGTACTGTCCAAGCCGGTCAAGGACATGGTGTTGTTTAGCGACAGCGTGCGGGTGAAGGGGAATGAGGCGAAGGGCAGGGATGTAAAGGCTTGTCTGCTGTTTGATACGAAACCGGCGGAAAGGGTCCTGATGAAGGTGGGTTTGTCTTTTGCGGATATAGACGGGGCGCAGAAAAGCCTGGAGGAGATTCCGGGCTGGGACTTTGACGCGGTGCGCAAGATCGCGGTGGATGCGTGGCAGGATGAGCTGGGTAAAGTAGAGGTGTCGACGGCGGATACGCGGCTCAAGCAAACTTTTTATACAGCGCTATACCACTCTTTTGAAGCGCCGGTCACGTTTACGGACCGGAACCTCCGGTACAAGGGGATCGACGGGAAACCGGTCAAGGCGACGGGTACGCGGTATACGGTCCATTCGATCTGGGATACATTCCGGGCGAATAACCCGTTGTTCACGCTTTTGCAGGGGGACCGGGTGCCGGACATCATCAATTCTTACCTGGACTTTTACGATCAGTATGGGTTGCTGCCGGTGTGGGACCTGGAATACAACGAGACGAACTGCATGACGGGGTACCATTCGGTGGCGGTGATCTCGGACGCGATCCTGAAGGGTTTTAAGGGTTTTGACGTGGAGAAGGCGTATACGGCGATGAAGAAAAGCGCCATGCAGGACATCCGGGGCTCGAACCTGTACCGCCAGTATGGATATGTTCCCCAGGACAAGTTGGGGAGCAGCGTGACGATTACCCTGGAGTATGCGTATGACGATTGGTGTATCGCGCAGGTGGCGAAGTACCTGAACCGCCCGGATGACTATACGGCGTTTATGAAGCGGGCGCATTCCTATATCCCCTTGTTTGACGCACGCCGGGGTTTCTTCCGGGCGAAGAATGCAGACGGGTCTTGGGTGGAGCCTTTTGACCCGTATTACTCGGAGCACGACCCGGACAAGGCGATGTACACGGAAGGGAATGCCTGGCAGCACAGCTGGTTTGTTCCGCAGGATCCGCAAGGGTTGATCAACCTGTTTGGAAGCAAGGCGGCCTATATTGGGAAGCTGGATTCGCTGTTTATCGTGCCTTCGGTGCTGAAGGGGGACAATACTTCCCCGGACATCAGCGGGATGATCGGACAGTATGCGCAGGGCAACGAACCGAGCCACCACATCGCCTATCTCTATAACTATGCGGGGGAACCGTGGAAAACGGCGGAGAAGATCCGCCTGGTCACGGACAGCCTGTACAACAATACGCCTCACGGGCTTTGCGGGAACGAGGATTGCGGGCAGATGAGCGCGTGGTACGTGTTTAGCGCGCTGGGCTTTTACCCGGTCAACCCGGCGAGCGGGCAGTATGTGCTGGGTAGCCCGCTGTTTGACCGGGTGACCCTGAACCTGCCGGGGAACAAGACGTTTACCGTCGTGGCGCAGAACAACAGTCCCATCAATAAGTACATTGAAAGCGCCGTTCTGAATGGGAAGAAGTACGATAAGTCGTATATCACCCATGCGGACATCATGAAGGGTGGCGTCCTGGAGTTGGTCATGGGCGATAAGCCGGGTTCCAAGTGGGGAACGGCCGCCGCGGACCTGCCGTCCTCGATGAGCGAGGCAACAGCGCACTAGCCCAGTTGCCCGTGATCCGCAAAACTATACGCCCCCCGCTCGCTGACGATGACGTGGTCGAGCAGGCGGAGGTCAAGGAGGGCGGACGCACTGGTGATGCGACGGGTAAAATCGAGGTCGGCCGGACTGGGTTGTAGGGCCCCGCTGGGGTGATTGTGACAGAGGACGAAGCTGGAGGCGCCGGACTCCAGGGCAACCCGCATGATCAGGCGGATGTCGGCGACGGTGCTGGAGATCCCGCCCTTGCTCAGCCATTCCTCACGGATGACTTCACCCGCCTGGTTGAGGTAGATCCCCACGAATTCTTCCTGGAACCGGTCCTTGAGCAGGGGGCGGAGGTAGTCGACCACCGAGCGGGAACTGGTGATCTTTGTCCGCAAGGGGAGGCCGACGGATTCCCGCCGGCGGCCCAGCTCCAGGGCGGCCTGGATGACGATCCCGTAGACCTTGCGCTCTCCAAAGATTTTCCGGAAACCGTCGAGGCGCATTTTTCCCAACTCGTGGAGGCTGAGGTTGTTTAGTTCCATCAGTTCCCGGGCGAGGTCGAGCGCGGAACGCCCCTGCCAGCCGGTCCGGATAAGGATGGCCAGCAATTCGGTATCGCTCAGGAAAGCCGGTCCGAACCTGACCAGTTTTTCCCGGGGCCGGTCTCCCTCCGGCCAGTCCTTGAGTCTCAAATAACCCATATACATCTGTTTTTGTTTACCTTTGGCGCACACTTGAAATCACTATGTCGGTTACTTCTGCGAAAATCTTTTCGGGTACGGGCTCTCAGTATCTGGCGGAGAAAATCGCCCGCAGCTACGGCTGTAATCTGGGCAGGGTCATTGTTTCAAAGTTCAGCGATGGGGAAATTCAACCGGTTTTCCAGGAGAGTATCCGGGGGGACTATGTTTTCCTGGTACAAGGTACATTCGCGCCCACGGACAACCTGATGGAGCTGCTGCTGATGATCGACGCGGCCAGGCGTGCCTCCGCGTATAAGGTGATTGCCGTGATCCCGTATTATGGGTATGCCCGCCAGGATCGCAAGGATAAACCCCGGGTGGCCATTGGTTCTAAGCTGGTAGCCAATATGTTAGTAGCTGCGGGGGCCGACCGGGTCATTACAATGGACCTGCACGCGCCCCAGATCCAGGGCTATTTCGACATCCCGGTGGATCACCTGGACAGTTCGGCAATATTTATCCCCTATATTGAGCAACTGAAGCTGGAAAACCTTACCTTTGCGGCCCCTGACGTGGGTTCTGCCAACCGGGTGCGGGAGATCGCCAGTTACTTCGACGCCGAGATGGTGATCTGCGACAAGCACAGGAAAAGGGCCAACGAGATCGCTTCCATGGTGGTCATCGGGGATGTGCAAGGCAAAGACATCGTACTGATCGACGATATCTGCGACACGGGGGGAACCCTTGCCAAAAGCGCGGGGCTTCTCATGGAAAAGGGAGCAAGAAGCGTACGGGCGTTGTGTACGCACCCTGTGTTGAGCGGGAAGGCGTATGACAATATCGACAACAGCGTGCTGAGCGAATTGGTGGTGTGCGACACGATCCCGCTGAAACAGCACAGCGACAAGATCAAGGTCATATCGGTCGCCGACCTCTTCGCGGTAGCGATTAGAAATGCGTTTGAGAATAAGAGTATCACCAGTCTCTTTATCCACTCGCAGTTAAAAGAGAAAAGAGCAAAAAGTTAAACAACAATAAAAATGAAGACAATTACAATCGAAGGACAACTGAGGACCGAATTTGGCAAAAAAGCCACCCGCCAGATCCGCTCTCAGGAGCAAGTGCCCGGTGTAATTTACGGGGGTGCTCAGGAGGTGAACTTCACCGTTCCTGCTGCAGAATTAAAACCTGTCGTATACACCGCGGACTTCCAATTCGTGGAAATCAAGCTGGACGGCAAGTCCTACAAGTGTATCATGAAAGACATCCAGTTCGACAAGGTGAGCGACGAAGTGATCCACTTCGACCTCCTGGAGCTGGTCGGTGATAAAAAAGTGGTAGCCACCGTTCCCCTCAAGTTTACCGGTGCCTCTGAAGGGGTAAAGGACGGCGGTAAGCTGGTCACTAAGATGAAGACCCTCAAGGTGAAGGCCTTCCCGAAAGACCTCCGCGAAAACATCGAGGTGGACATCACCAGCATGAAGATCAATGACAACCTGCGTGTCGAGGACGTAAAGGCCCCGAACATGGAAATCCTGAACTCTCCCCGCATTCCCATCGCTTCCGTAGTGACGACCCGCGCCCTGCGCCAGGAAGAAGCTGCAACCGCGAAGAAGTAGTGCCGGACTAAATAACATTCGAAAAAGCGGGCCCGCAAGCCCGCTTTTTTTCCTATAAGACAAGATGGAAAAGTTTCTGATTGCAGGCCTGGGGAATATCGGACCCGAGTATGAACATACCCGGCACAACATCGGTTTCGATGTCGTGGAAGCCCTGGTGCGCAAACACGGGGGGGATTTTTCCCTGGGGCGTCTCGCCGTCCAGGCGGACATCCGGATCAAGGGCAGGACGCTGGTTTGTATCAAACCCACGACCTACATGAACCTTAGTGGTAAAGCGATCAAGTATTGGATGGACCACGAGAAGATCACTTTGCCACACGTCCTGGTTGTCTTTGACGATCTGGCACTGCCTTTGGAGAAACTTCGGTTGCGCCCGGGCGGTAGCGGTGCGGGGCACAACGGCATGAAGGACATAGAGGCCACCCTGGGGACGGATCAGTATCCACGGCTCCGGTTTGGTATCGGGAACGACTATCCCAAGGGGCGCCAGATTGATTTTGTCCTGGGCCGCTGGAAAGAAGACGAACAGCCCCTCGTACAAGAAAAGATTGATTATACCGTCGGTGCCATAGAATCCTTTGTGCTGGAGGGTATCGACAAAACGATGAATAAAGTAAATAATTCGACCTTCAATAGGTAAAGAATTTTTGTTATTTCTTATATTCGCTTTCTGCCCTCTCTCCAATATCCTTATTCGTGCTCATGTGACCCTGAACCATTGAAAATAAACTGAATACACATGAAAATCTTTTGTGTTGGAAGAAACTATGCAGAACACGCTAAGGAATTAGGAAACGACATACCGGATGAACCCGTCCTGTTTATGAAGCCCAAAAGCGCGCTGCTACAGGCGCATATGCCGTTTTATTATCCGGAATTCACCAACGATCTGCACTATGAAGTAGAGCTCGTCCTTAGGGTCTCCAAGAATGGGAAATACATACAGGAACGGTACGCCTCCCGGTATTACAACGGGATCACGGTGGGCATTGATTTTACAGCCAGGGACCTGCAAACGGAGTTGAAACAAAAGGGGCTGCCCTGGGAAAAGGCCAAGGCCTGGGACAACTCGGCGGCCATCGGTACCTGGAAGGATTTGAACGCGGACGCCCACCGGAAACATTTTAATTTTTGCTTATATAAAAATAAAGAGTTGGTACAGCAGGGCAATAGTGGCAATATGCTGTTCAACTTTGACCGAATTGTGGCAAATATTTCCCAATATTTCTCGCTCAATATCGGGGACATCATTTTTACCGGGACACCTCCGGGGGTAGGGGAATGTGTGGTTGGAGACGAACTGGAAGCCTTCCTGGAAGACGACTCCCTGCTAAAGGTGGAGATCAAATAGGAGGGTTGGCGACCCTTTTTTTGTCCGTCCTCATTAACGAATGTTTGTTTTTGCTCATGGTCGACACCGAAATACTTGAAAAGGCCTATCGCCTGATGTGTATGGCCGCTGAAATGGCCGATACCTATGAACGGAACCGGAATATCTGCAAATACGTCCATTCCACCTCCCGGGGACACGAGGCCATCCAACTGGCCACGGCTTTCCACCTCCGGCCGGGGGACTTCGTAAGCCCTTACTACCGGGACGAAAGCCTGCTGCTGGGCCTTGGCTTTACGCCTTACGAATTGATGCTCCAGCTTTTGGCAAAAGCGGAGGATCCGTTTAGCGGCGGCCGGGAATATTATTCGCACCCGAGCTACCGGGGCCCCGACAAACCCACCATCATCCACCAAAGCAGTGCCACCGGCATGCAGGTGATCCCCACGACGGGGGTGGCCCAGGGGATCCAGTACCTGGAGAAGATCGGAGCGGGAAACGGCCCCTCCGTGGTCGTCTGCTCCTTGGGTGACGCCAGCGTCACCGAAGGCGAAGTCAGCGAAGCCTTCCAGGTCGCCGTCCTCAAAAAACTCCCCATCATTTACCTGGTCCAGGACAATCAGTGGGGGATCAGCGTCAGCGCCGCGGAAGCCCGGGCCATGGACGCGTATACGTATGCAGGCGGTTTTCCCGGGATGCACCGCGTCCAGGTAGACGGCACCCACTTTGAAGAAAGCTATACCCTGCTCCGGGAGGTGATCGACCACGTCCGGAGGTACCGGGAGCCCTGGCTGGTCCACGCACGGGTACCGCTGCTGGGGCACCATACCAGCGGGGTGCGCAAGGAATTTTACCGGGATGCGCAGGATTGGGAGGCACACCTGGCACAGGATCCCAGACCAAAACTGAAGACCCGGCTGCAAGAACGGGGTGTGACGGAAATAGCGCTGGTCGAAGATGAAGTTAAAGCAACGGTCGCAAAAATGTTCGCCGACGCAGTAGCCGCCCCGGATCCAGCCCCCGAAACAGTGACGGACCACGTCTTCGCCCCGACCCCCGTCACGGAAGAAACCGGCGACCGCACCCCCCAAGGGGGCGAGCGCGTCATGATGGTGGACGCCGCCCTCCACGCCCTGGAGGAGATCATGGAGGACCACCCGGAGGCCCTGTTGTACGGACAGGATGTGGGACGGAGGCTGGGCGGGGTATTCCGGGAGGCGGCGACGCTGGCCGAAAAGTTTGGGGACCACCGCGTCTTTAATACAGCCATCCAGGAGGCGTATATCATCGGGTCAACCGTGGGGATGTCGGCCCTGGGGTTAAAGCCGGTGGTGGAAGTCCAGTTCGCGGACTATATCTACCCGGGTTTTAACCAACTGGTGACGGAAATCTCCAAAGCGTGCTACCTGAGCCGGGGGAAATTCCCCCAGCAGACCGTGATACGGGTTCCGATCGGGGCGTATGGGGGTGGGGGGCCTTATCATAGCGGGAGCATCGAAACGACGCTGCTCTCCATAAAGGGGATCAAGGTGGCCTATCCGTCCAATGCCGCCGACATGAAGGGGTTGATGAAGGCCGCCTGGCTGGATCCGAACCCGGTTGTCGTGTTGGAGCATAAGGGGTTGTATTGGAGCAAGGTGCCGGGCACGGATGCCGCCCGGCAGGTGGAACCGGCCAAAGATTACATCCTCCCTCTCGGAAAGGCAGCCATAGCCCTGGAAGCGGCAAAAGAAAAGACCGCAAAAGGCGACAGTTGCTGCGTCATCACCTACGGCATGGGCGTATACTGGGCAAAGACGGCGGCGGCTTCGCTGGACGGCAGGGTGGAGGTCGTCGACCTGAGGTCCCTTTTTCCGCTGGACGAGGCCTTGGTGATGGAAAGGGTTAAAAAGCACGGCAAATGCCTGGTCCTTACGGAAGAGCAGGCGACCAACTCGTTTGCCGAGGCCCTGGCCTCCCGGATTTCCCGGGCTTGTTTTGCCTGGCTGGACGCCCCGGTGGATGTCCTTGGCGCCCTGGATTTACCGGCGGTTCCGCTGAATATGGGCCTTGAAACGGCCATGTTGCCGGGGCCGGAGAAGGTCGTTCGCCGTCTGTCCACTTTGTTGGAAGGTTGAAGTTGTCTTGATAAGGCCGATCATCTATAAAATATGCCGATTAAACTCAAATTGGCCCACACTTTTTAATGAGTGCACAACGAAGGGTATCGTATACCATTCATTTTCTTGTTATTTACCGATATTAACCCTGAACTTGATAAATATTAATCATGTGGCCCACGTTTATACGGGCGGCTTTCCATTTGTCCATTTTTGGGTTTTTCCTGCAAATAATATTATCCAATTTACCGTTTGATGTAACACCAAGAACCCATTGATCGTCTTACCCAATGGATCCGGCGATCGTGTCGTTTTTGAGATAAGTATAGTAACAGTATAGCCATTTTTAAACGCGTAAAGCTGTTTATGAAAAACAAAATGATGAAAGGTGCTCACCTCTCAGAGAGGAAGTGCAAAGAGATCATCCGATTGTTCTGCGAGGATCTAACTGCCACGCAGATCGCGGACGTCAGCGGTGTCAGCCGGGTGACGATCAACAATTACCTGAAGCTCATACGGACCCACATTGCCAAGTACTGTGAGGAGTACAACCCCCGCTACCGTATGGCGGGCGCTTTTTCCTTTATGCCCGTGCACGCCGGCGCCGGTCCTACGTTTGCCGAGGAAGGCCTCCAGGAGGATGTGGGTTGGTTGTATGGCATCGCCCGTCACGACAAGAAATTGTTTTGTGACCTGCTCTCCCGCCAGGAATACGAGGAATTGCGCAAGTTAGAAGGGACTCCTGATGACCAGCTCCACGACCTGGGGAACCGCCGCCAGAACCACTACACGGCTACCGCGGACATTTCCGGCTGGAAGCTGACCAAGCTGGTGCCGCCGTCGCTGCAGTCTTCCCTGCAGGACCAGGATGAGTATGACCTGTTCTGGGCGATGACCAAAAGCCGGCTGTCCAAATTCCGGGGTTTGAACCGGAGTACGGCCTACTTGCACGTCAAGGAGTGTGAATTCCGCTTTAACAACCGCGAGGACGACCTTTTTAAACTCCTCACGTTTATCATCCAACGGAGACCGCTACACTACTCGAAAGCGAACGGTGCAGAGTAACGACCGTTAGTTTAGGATAAAAAAAAATAGCAACTTACCCGAGTCATGTAGGATAAGTTGCTAACTCAATTTTCTCATGTCTGCCTCGATGAAGGTGGAAAGTCACCGCTTTCTTAGCAGGGTCAAGATAAGGATTTTCTCGTGAATATCGTGTGGTCTTTTAAAACTAAAGGGCTGCTAAACTATGTCTTGCGTTAAGCAATAGCGCTGAGGCGTATATTTAGCAAAACAATTGCCCATATATGAAAGGATATGTGATCCTGATTGCTTCGGTGGCCGCCCTTGGCGGGCTGCTTTTTGGCTTTGACACCGCAGTGGTCGCGGGTACACTGGACCATTTGACCGCTTATTTTTCCCTGACAAAAGTACAACTGGGCATCGTGGTCGGTGCGACGTCCATCGGGTGTATCCCCGGGGCGTGGATCGCGGGTAAAATGGCGGACGTTTACGGCCGTAAAAAAGTGATGCTGCTGACGGCCTTATTGTACGTGGTCGCGGCCCTGGGGAGCGGACTGGCGGGCAAGTATGGGACGCTTGTTTTCTTCCGGCTGGTGGGCGGCCTTGCGATTGGCCTGGCGTCGACGGTCGCCCCGATCTATATCTCAGAGATCGCACCCGCCCGGACGCGGGGCCGGTTGGGGATGCTGCAACAGCTCGCGATCGTCACGGGTATCCTTGTTTCCTTTATATCCAACTACCTGATCGCCAAATACCATCCGGTGGATGACTGGCGCTATATGCTGGGGGCGGCGGTGGTTCCCAGCCTCGTGTTCTTCCTGCTCCTGCTCCTGGTCCCGGAAAGCCCCCGCTGGCTGGCGCTCATGGGCCGGGGAGACGAAGCCCGGCGGATCTTCGGCAAGCTCGGTACGGAACCGCCGGCGATCGAAGAAGGTTCAGGTCATACGGCCACTCTGAGTGAGGTATTCGCCCCCCGTTACCGCCGGGTAACCGTGATCGGATTGGTCTTCGCGGCGGTTGCGCAGCTGACGGGCATCAACATCATCTTTTATTATGCCCCGCTGATCTTCGAAAAATCTCATACCGGGGGCTCCGCCCTTTTCCAGACCCTGCTCACGGGGATCGTCAACCTGGTCTTTACCATCCTGGCTTTCTGGCTGATCGACCGCGTCGGTCGTAAAAAACTCCTCCTGGTGGGCTCCGCCATCATGGCAACGTGTATGCTTGTCCTGGGCGCCCTTTTCTGGACGAACGCACTGGACAACTATTTCGTGCTGGGCGCCATTTTTTTGTACATCGCCGGTTTTGCCTGCTCCTGGGGCGCGGTGCTTTGGGTATACGTGGCGGAGATCTTCCCCAACCACATCCGGGGTAAGGCAACGTCGGTGGCGGTGACAGGGAACTGGACGGCCAATGCCATCGTTTCGCTTACTTTTCCCTACATGCTCGACGCGCTGAAAGGGGGGCCCACCTTTCTCGTGTATGCGCTCCTCAATGCGGGGATGATCTGGTTCGTGAGCCGTTACATCTTCGAAACGAAGGGGGTACCTTTGGAGAAGATCGAAGAGACATGGTAAGAATAATCGTCGCGTTGCTAATAGCGACCAGCGCGTCTGCGCAGGTACCCACGCCCCAGTGGCGCCCCGTCTATCACTTTACCCCCGAACGCAACTGGACAAACGATCCCAACGGGTTGCTGGTCCTTCACGGCGTCTACCATCTGTATAACCAGCAAAACCCCTACGCGAATGTCTGGGGACACATGAGCTGGGGGCACGCGACGAGCACGGACCTCGTGCACTGGAAGCACCTGCCCATCGCCCTTCCCGAGGGGGCGGACACGACCGAACGCTTTTCGGGCTGTGCCGTGTACGACGCGCACAATACCAGCGGACTTTGTAAAGGGGGGTGTATTGTTGCCATTTACACCGCCGACCAGCCCAACCTGAAACGCGAATCCCAGTACATTGCCTATAGCAACGACGGGGGCATGCACTTCACCGATTACAAAGGGAACCCCGTCATCGACCTCCACCGCAAAGACTTCCGGGATCCCAATGTCAGTTGGAACGAGAAACTGCACCGCTGGCTGATGGTGGTCTCCCTGGTCGACCTGCACCAGGTGCGGTTTTATATATCCCGCGATGTAAAAAACTGGACGGCGCTCAGCGACTTTGGCCCCGCGGGGTACACGGGTTCGGCCTGGGAATGCCCGTTTTTCGTGCACCTGCCCGTGGTGAATAAACCCGGACTTTGGAAGTGGGTGTTGGCGGTCTCCGCCTGGGGTCCGTCGGGTGCCCCCTCCATCCAGTATTTCGTAGGGGATTTCGACGGCAAACACTTTACGACGAAACAATCGTCCGACTTTATAGACAAGGGGAATACGTTTTACGCAGCCATCCCCTGGAACGGCCAGCCGGAGGGACAGAGGACCTTGCTCGGCTGGCTGGTACCGGAGCCAAGGCCGACCTATCCCTGGAGGGGCGCGATGTCCATTCCGAGGGATTTGAGTTTGAGGGAAAAGGAGGGCGTGTATCTGCTTTGCCAAGCGCCTGCAGCGCTGATCCAGGCGAAGCTCGGGGCACCTGCGGTCGACCAGGGGACGCGTCGAGGCGACCTGCGCGCGGCAGCCCCCCGGGGCGATCAGCCCCTCTTTAAGGGCAACGCCTGGTGGCTCACCGCCACTTTCCGTCCGAACAATGCGGCGCGTTTTGGCGTGGTGTTCGGTGGCGGCGTCAGGGTTGGTTATGACCGCGCAACCGCCACGGTTTTCGTCGACCGCAGCCACGGCGACACCACCGGTCTGAGCCCCGATAAACTGATCCAGTCCATGCCCATCGGACCGATTGCCGACACGCTCACAATGACCGTCTTATTGGACAAGTCCATCCTGGAAGTATTTGTAAACGGCCAGGTGTTAACGACCTGGGTGTTCCCCACGGGAGACGACGTGCGCACCTTTGGAAAGGGGGCAGAGCGGTTGCAACTCTGGAATATGGAGAAACTCCCTTAATATTGAGGATGCGTTTGTACACATTGCTGATCGCGCTGTTGCTGTGGGCGGGCAAGGGCCTCGCCCAGATGCCGCCCCCCGAGGCGCCCGTGGCCGACTCGACCATGATCCCCAATTTTACCATCGTCCTGGCGGACGGCAGGCACGTCACAAAGGGTGACCTGGATCCCCATAAGCCCGTGATGATCGTCTATTACTCACCGACCTGCGAACACTGCCAGCACTTCGGCCAGGACCTGGCGGCCCATATCGGGGAATTCAAGGGCGCGCAGATCGTCATGGTGACGTTCCGGCCCCTGAACGAGGTCAAGGACTTCGAGAACATCTGTCACCTCGAACATTCGGGGGTGTACGTGGGCTCGGAAGGGCTGACCTGGGTGGTGCAACACCACTACAACATTACCAACTTCCCTTTTGTCGCGGTCTATAACAAGGACTGGAAACTCAAAGGCGTCTACAGGAACCCGCCGATCCACCTAAGCCTGCTCCGGCGCGGTCTTTTTGGGAAGACGTCTCGGAATGTTGAATAAAAGCGATGTCAGGATCGGAATAAAGAAGATGCCGATGGTCAGGGCGGAAGTGGTGATGTCCGCCGCATGACTGCCCAGGAAGTGGCTGAGCGGGGTGTCGGGGAAAAAGTGCTCGTACAGCGACAAGACCAGCTTTACGCCAAGGATGCCGATCACGATAAAGGCGGACGTTTCCAGGAACGTATATTGCTCCATCAGCTGTACAAACCAGGCCGCGATAAACCGCATCGCCAGGATGCCGATAAAGACACCGGTGCACACCAGGATGATGTTGGGGGAGAAGGCCACGGCGGCAAAAACATTGTCCATGGAAAAGGCCATATCCATCAGCTCCACCAGGGCCACGGTCGCCCAAAAAGTACCGATCCTGCCCACGGTGGCGCGGTAGAGCCAGTTCTTGTTTTTATCTATAAAGTCGTCTTCCTTGTCTTCGGTCTGTTGTCCCTTCCACCAATCCCACACCAGGTATAAGAGATAGGCGCCGCCGACCGGTTTCAGCCACCAGATGCGGATGAGGAAGGATGCAAACACCATGGCTGTCCCCCGGAATACATAGGCGCCCAGGATGCCGTAGCGCAGCGCTTTTTTGCGGTTCTCCGGTTTGAGGTCCAGGACGAGGGTGGCCAGGACGGCCGCGTTGTCCACGGACAGCAGGCTTTCCAGGATGATCAGGTTGCCCACGATGGCGAGCGAGGGGAGAGGGTTTTGAACGATTTGTTGAAGTAAGTCGGAAAAGGTCATATAATATCGGTATTCAGCATGGATTTCAAAATGTTGGCCTGGACCTCAAAATCGCTTTGTTCCAGGAAGTTAATATCGGAAATTTTCCGGTAATATTCCGCGAGCAGGTCCTTCACCGGGACCGGGATAAAGGTTTTGGCGGCCGCGATATTGCTTTCCAGGCGGGTATTCTTGTCCGTGAGTTCCCGGGTGAGGCGGACTTTTTTGGAGGCGCCGCTGTCCGTGTCGAGGCCCTGGAGCTTGACAGGGTCCACGAAAAGGAAGACGTTGCCATTGGCCAGGTAGAGGAAGTGCTTCGCGGCGCCCGAACCCGGCGAGGGGTCCTCGAACTTATACACCTCCAGCACCTGGCTCCCCGCCTTCAGCCCCATCTGAAACGTGCAATTGAAATTTACTTTGTGCAGTTGCCCCATTAGACGACGGTGGATCACCGCATGTGCATTGATATATACCTCGGCCGGATTGTACTGTATGAGCGCCCCGAACAGGTCAGGGGAGATGTCTGCGTAGAAATCCTGCGCGTAGTGTGCGCTAAACGCATTGATATTTTTAGAGAGCGGATAATCGGACGAGTCCGCCGCCAGGACGTCATACAGGCGGCGCAGGGATAAAGAAACCTTGCCCGACTGGGTAGCCTTTTCCTGGTTGAAGCCCGCTTCGGTATACACCGAGCTGCCCAGCCGGTCGATCATCTCGCGGTTGACCCGGATCTCTTCGTAGAGCAGGTTGACGTTTTGTTCGTTGGTCTTTTTGATCTTACGCAACAGGGTGATGACCGTATCGGTAAACTGGACATGGAAAAGCGACAGCTTGTTAATGTCCAGGTCCCGGTTGGTTTCAAACAATTGGTGGATGACCTGCGTCTTGACATATATCTTGTAGACCATCTCGTCCTCGAAGAACGCGGAGAGCAGTTGCAGCTTGCTGATCGTGCCCACCGAGTCGTTCAATATATGCCTGAGGTTTTCGTCCATCTACTTCACATTCGTGACATTCTTTTTCAGTTCCGTTTCCAGGCGTGCCAGTTCCCCGTTGAGGACGACCCGGTTCTGGGCGCCTTCGTCGTGGATGCGCTTGACCTCGTTGAGTGTTTCGATCAGGGAAGTCGTCGTCTTTTGAAGCGTTTCCAGTGACACGACGGTCTTTTCATTCTCTTTGGCCACGTCGATGCTGTTTTGTTTGAGCAGCTCGGCGTTTTTCAGGAGGATGGTGTTGGTCGTCTCGGAGACCTTTTGCTGCATCTCCACGTTGGCCTTCTGGCGTTGCAGGGCAACGGCGATGGTCAGCTGGTTTTTCCAGACGGGGATGGTCGTTGAGACGATCGACTGGGCTTTTTCCGCGATCGTGGTATTGTTGTTCTGCACCAGGCGGATCTGGGGAAGGGATTGCAGCATGATAAAACGCACGGTCTTCATATCGGCCAGGCGTTTGTCCAGGCGGGTGACGTAGTCGCGCATGTCGGCGATCTGGTAGTCCTGGTAGCCCGCGGCATTTGCTTCCATCTGGTCCAACTGGGCCTTTAGCTCTTCGTACTTGAGCTGGGCCGCGATGATGAGGTCCTCCATCTGGTGGACGTAGGCCACATTGTTGTCAAACATCGTCTGGAGCGAGGCGTTGTCCTTGATCGAATTGATCCGGCCGGCCTTGATCTTGTTGGTGATCTTGTCGATGTTGTTAACGACGGTGTCGTACTTCTGGAACAGTTTCTGGACGTCCATCACCACCTTTTTCACAAAGGGCAGGCGGGAGAAAAAGCCTTTGGCGGGGCTTTGGTTCAGCTCGTCGATGTCGATGATCTTGAGTTCCGTGAGCAGGTCGTTGATGAGACCGCCCGTCTCCCCGGAATTAAAGGTCCTCACGGAGGTCAGGAAGTCGTTGCTGTATTTTTCCATGGACCCCTGGAGGTCCGAGCCGTAGTTGAGGATGGAGTTGACGTCCGAAGGATTCAGACCTTTGGCCAGTTCGCCGTACTTCTGGTTGTCGGCGGGGGTGAGGGCTTCGGTGTGGACGGTGCCGTCCTTATCCAGCTTGACCACGGGCATGGCGTTCGGGTCTTGCATATTCGTATCCATAATATTAGTTGTATTTGTTGAGATAATCTTGTAATCCACCTTTGGTCCCCACACCCACCGCCTCGAACTTCCAGGCGTTGTCCTTTTTGTAGATGCGTCCGAACTCGACCGCGGTCTCGATGGAAAAGTCTTCTTCGAGTTCGTATTTCAACAGTTCCTGGCCGGAGGCCGTATCGAAAATACGGACGAAGGAACCGCGGACCTGTCCAAAGTTTTGCCGGCGGGCTTCGGCGTCAAAAATGGTCACGACCACGCGCAGTTCCGCGGCCTGGGGGTCGATGCGGCTCAGGTCGATCCGGATCTGTTCGTCGTCTCCTTCGCCTTCCCCGGTCCGGTTATCCCCGGTATGTTCTACGGCCCCGTTGGGGGACTTGAGGTTGTTGTAAAAAACAAAGTGCTGGTCGCTCAGGAGCTTACCCTGCGGACCCAGTATAAAGATGGAGGCATCCAGGTCGAAGCTGCTGCCGGTGGCGGAACTGTTGGTGTCCCAGCCCAGACCGACGGTGAATTTGGGGGCGGTGATGGTTTCCCGCTGCCCCTTTTCCAGGTTAATCGCCATAGCGTATCTTATTTTGAACGTTTGCGCGTATAAAGTCCAGGTTCCTTCGGTAGGCGTCCATGGTGTGGTAGCCGTTCCCAATGGCCATATCGTAAAGATACTCCAGGAAGGCATCCGTCTGCCCTTCGACAAAAATACGGAAGGCCTCGAAGTCGTAATGCAGGATGTACTTGGCGGCCCGGGTATTAAGAACAAAGGACCCGCCCCGGATCAGGGCATCCAGGTCGAAGATCGACCGGATGGCGTGGTAGTTCAGAAAGTTTTCGATCGTGGGCGGGATGTCCGGATTGACCAGCTCCGCGAAATACAACAAAAAGAGGGGCTCTTGAAGCCCATATTCGCGTACCATTTTCAGGATCATCCGCTCGTGGCCTCCGGTGATGCGGATGTCGTCCAGGAAAAGCACGGTTTTCCCTTCCAGAAAAGCCCGGTCGATGTGAAAGGCGTCGTTCCCGATAAGCGCAATGCGCTCGTCCGCGCTGAGTCCCCCATAGTCTTCCTTATAGGTGACGGTGCGATGGACCTTTGTCTCCTGGACCACGGGAAGGCCCCTGTCTGCCAGGTAGCGGTTGAGCCGGAAGACGAAGTAGTTCTTCATCGCAAAGGTCGCCGTGGGGATAAAGGAGTAGGGACTGGGGACCACGACCACCTGGCCTTTCAACGAAGCGCCGTGCGCCCGGATAAAGCCCTCCGCCAGGTCAAAGCCAAACGCCCTTGCCACGACCTCGTCCCCGAACTTGAAACGGCTGTAGTCATCGGGGTCGAAGCCGAAGTGGTGCTCGTTTTTGATCTTATGTAAGGCGTAGGAGGTGCTCAATGCCTTGCCGGTTTACGTTGATCAATAGGTGCGGGAGCCCCACCCTTGCCGCCCCCTGGCCGTCCGCCACCGGGTTGTCGCCGACATGAAGAACGTCGTGGCGGGAGACCGGTACACGAGCCAGCATCCGCTCGAAAAACACGCTGTTGGGCTTGGACACGCCTTCTTCATCCGAAAAGAGCTCGAAATCGAAGGCAAGACCCAGCGCGGGAAATGCTTTTCTGAGCGTCCGTCCCTTGATAAAGGCCGTATTGCTCAGGA
Source organism: Dinghuibacter silviterrae (assembly GCF_004366355.1). Taxonomy (NCBI): domain Bacteria; kingdom Pseudomonadati; phylum Bacteroidota; class Chitinophagia; order Chitinophagales; family Chitinophagaceae; genus Dinghuibacter; species Dinghuibacter silviterrae. The sequence goes on from NZ_SODV01000001.1 coordinate 1,798,272, forward strand.
GGCTCGTGGTATGGCCCTGATCCTGTAATGTCCGGAGCACCCTCAGGGTTTCCGGGCCATAGATCAGGGGCGGATGGGTCAGAAATACAGTTTCCATTTCCTCGTACAGCGCCACCGGGTCGACGTCTGCAAGCGCCTCCGGGGAGGCCGCCTGCCCGATGACCCAGAGGTGCAGTTCCTCTGCCTGCAACTGCCCGCCCGTCCGTTCATTGATGGTGTTGGCCAGCAGGTCGACCTGGCGGAAAACCGTCTCGATCTCGTCCAGGCTTTTCCCCGACGGATTATACCGCTCGTGGATCACCCTTGCCCTTTCATATTTGTACTGCGGATTCGACCGGATCAAGGTCATCCACAGGTCAAAGGAATAATGCCGGTAGGTTGCCACGGTCTAGTAGGTATACCCCGCCTTGAGCAGGTCCACAAAGCTGTCGGTCTGGTGGGGTTCGCCGATGGCCCGGAATTTCCAGGTCCCGTCCTTCCGGTATACTTCCGCAAAGATCATGGAGCACATCCCGTTGTACGTGGCGTCCCCGGACAGGTTGAACTTGGCGATCTCGTGCCCTTGGTGGTCTACCGCGCGGATAAAGGCATTTTCCACCATCCCGAAGTGCTGGTGTTGCTGCCGTCCGTGGTAGATGGCCACGAGGAAAACGATTTTTTGATAACGCTGGTCCAGGCTGTCGAGACGGACGATGATCTGTTCATCGTCACCTTCGCCGGCCCCGGTCCGGTTGTCCCCGGTCAGCCATATCTGGCCGGTGGGGTGCCGCATCGAGTTAAAATAGATGATATCCCCTTCGTACAGACCGATGCTCCGGCCGTTGATATCCGCGGTGCGGCCGAGGTTGGCTACCTTGCCGTTCCCGTCGAGTAAGAAAGCGATGGCGTCCAGGTCATACTCTTCTTCTTCTTCCCCCCCTAAAAGCTTGCTCAGGAAGCCGCCCCCGATCCCGTTTTTTTTGCGTACATCCCATCCGAGACCGATGGTGACTTGCGACAGGTCATAAGTTTCACCCCTTTCTCCCTTGCGGAGGTCTATGGTCTGTCCTTTGACTAGGTTAATGGCCATAACAATTATTTAATGATTTGTCCTTTGTAATATTTCGACAGGAAAAAAGCCAGGTCTTCCTTATACCCGATCCCCGACGCCTCGAACTTCCATTTCCCGTCCCGGCGGTACAGCCGCCCGAATTCCACGGCCGTCTCGATCGAAAAGTCTTCGCCCAGCTCGTATTTGGCGACTTCCAGCCCTGTGGAGTTGTCCACGATACGGATATAGGAATCCCGGACCTGTCCGAAGTTTTGGCGCCGGGGCCCCGAGTCATAGATCGTCACCACGAACAGGATTTCCTGGACCCTCGGGTCTACTTTTGCCAGGTCCACGACGATTGTTTCGTCGTCCCCGCCGTCGCTGTTGCCCCCGGTGGGATCGTCCCCCGAGTGGTGCAACGCAGTATCCGGGGAATCCGTGTTGCCGTAGAAAATAAAGTATTTTTCCTCGGGGATAAGCCTCGACTGGTCCAGCATAAACGCCGATGCATCCAGGTCGAAGGCAAATCCCGTGCCTTCGTTGGGGGTCCATCCCAAACCGACGCTCATATTGTTGAGGCCGATGTCAATTTTTTGGCCTTTTTGCAGATTGATTGCCATAGGCCTCTAATGTAGGTAGATTTTCCCTTCCGGTGAAAAGGATGCTGCGAACCTTGATAATTTAGTTGATATCCTGCCCGTTTTTGAGCTTATCGATAACATCCTGAACGTGAACTTTATTCCCCGGATCGGGCGCCAACGGCTGGGCCTCGGTCGCGTATTTTAACGCTTCTTTGTAGTTGCCGTTCGCGGACAGACCGCGGGCCATACCCATGAGCGTGGTAAACTGACCGGGGTTCTTCTTATAGTTGACCGTAAAAACTTCCAGGGCCTCTTTTGGCTTTTTTTCCGTCAACAGCTGGCGGCCGTATTGGTGCAGTTCCGCCATGGAGCCTAAGGGAAGCGCTTTTTTCATGACCTCCGCCGCCTCGGCGGTTTTCCCCAGTTGGTTCAGGATGTCGGCCTTGGTGCTCCAGGCGGTAAAACTGCTGCTGCCGCCGAAGTTGGGACCTACGGAGCTGTCCGCCCAAAGACTGGCTTCCTCCAGGTTGGTATGGTTTTGGGCGCACCAGGCGGCCGCCTGGTTCCAGGCGAACCAGGTGAATCCCCGCTCGGTCCGTAATTCCTTACGCATCTGGGCAAGCTGTGTCTGGACGTAGTCGACGCTGACGGTAAAGGGGATCAGGAGCTTTTCCCACTCCAGCGCCACCGTGGCCGAGTTGTCTGTTTCGTCGGTAAACTCGTACCGCAGCCATTCTACCTTGTGGTCCAGGGCGACGGGTTTGACCTTGACCCGGAGCGCGTCCTCGTTGTCGTTGTAAAAAAACGAGCCCCAGGAGGTATAATTTTTGGAAAAAATAAGGGTGCATTCGTCCGGACCGTAGGCTACGAAAAAGCCATACTTCCCCGCGGGCAGGGGTTGCCCGTTGATGGTGACGTCCGTGGAAAAGGAAATGGTGGTATTTTCATTGGCGCCGGCCCTCCAGGGTGATGCCTTGCTGGGGCCAAACCCCTGGTCGTAAAATCCTACAGGCACCAGTTGCCCCCAGATCTTCCCGTCCCGGCCCTTTACACCCGGCCGGTCATAATGGATGGAGACGTCGGTGATCCCGATCGTTTCGGCGACCGAGGCCCTTTTATTCCCCCCGTCGGGTTTCATCGTCAGGGGCAGGGATTGGGCCATAGTGAACACGGGCAGCAGCGCCAAAACGCCGCAGATCATAGTGAGTTTCATGACGCGTGATTTTTTTATGTAGTTAACCTACTCAATCAATCCGCGCCGGGCAACGGAAAAAGTGACCGGTGAAAAAAGGAAGGGATGGAAGGAATTACCTGGTTAAAGTTATCTTGTCGGTTTCCCAGCCGATGGCGCTGTTGGAACTGTAATACTGGAGCCAGTAGATCTTCCCGCTCAGGATGTTGGTCGTAAACGTAAAGTCGCCCACGTCGAAATTGGCAAACTCGATGACCCCCGAGGTATTCATCCCGTAGATCTGGTCCGTCAGGGTCAGGGCGGAGGAAGAGATTTTGCCTGTAAAGGTCACGGGATACCCGTCCTCGATGGGCGGGGATTCCCCACAGTTGTCGCTTTTCCCGCTGCGAGCGTTCCCATAGATGTCCACCTGGACGTCGTTGTCGTCTATGGCGGTGATGTTGAACGTAAAGATGCAGGGAAAAGTCGTGTAGGTGGCCACGCTTCCGCTGTTGGTACAGTTGGTGATCTCGTAGACGGTCACGGTGGCGGAGGCCTTCCATTGGCCGGAGATGTTGCGGGCGGGTGAAAGGGAGTTTTTCGAACAGCCCCATAAAAGAATGCAGAGGAGCAGTGAGTATCGCATGATATAAAATTGGAAAACCCTGCGTCCATTCTCAATACCGGTTTTTTGGTATTTTTACTCCTATGACTGCTAAACCCGCCCGCATTGAGTCCATAGACCTGTTAAGAGGGATCGTGATGATCCTCATGGCACTGGACCACGTTCGTGATTATTTTCATTTTTCGGCGTATCAATATAATCCCCTGGACCTGGCGAGGACAACGGCGCCGATCTTTCTGACCCGTTGGATTACCCACTTTTGCGCGCCTATCTTTATGCTCCTGGCGGGGGTGTCCGCCCACCTGTATGGGCTCAAGCGGAGCAAGGCGGAACTGTCCCGTTTCCTGCTGACCCGCGGGGTCTGGCTGATCTTCCTGGAACTCTTTATCGTGACGGTGGAGTGGACCTTCAACCCCCTGTTCAACTTCTATATCCTCCAGGTTATCTGGGCCTTCGGGGTCAGCATGATCGTCATGGCCGGTCTGATCCGTCTTCCGCTTTGGGCGATCCTCTCCGTCGGTATCGTGCTGGTGGCCGGGCACAACACCCTGGACGGGATTCATGTACCCGGCGATGGCGCCCGCGCCTATCTGTGGTCGTTTCTCCACGACCAGCGTTTTTTTGACAACGTCGCGATGGGGTACCCCATCATACCCTGGATCGGGATCATGGCGCTTGGGTACGCCCTCGGGTCGTGGTATGCGCCTTCATTCGACGCCGCCCGGCGCCGCCGGAACCTCTTATATACCGGCTTTGCAGCGCTCCTCGCCTTCGTGCTGATTCGCTGGACCAACGTGTATGGGGATCCTCAGGGGTGGTCTGTACAAAAGACGCCGCTTTTTACGCTCTTGTCGTTTGTCAACGTCACCAAATACCCGCCTTCGCTGTTATATTGCCTGCTGACCCTTGGCCCCGCGCTGATCTTCCTGGCCGTATCCGAACGGCCGGTGGGGGCGTTTGGACAAAAAATCCTGGTTTTCGGACGGGTGCCCTTGTTCTATTACCTGGTCCATATCTTTGTCGTCCACGCCCTGGCGGTCATAGGCGCCATGATCTGCGGCTATCCCTGGGGGGATATGACGATGATCCGGAGCTGGGTGACGAACAATGCCAGCCTGCGGGGCTACGGCTTTAACCTCCTGACGGTCTATGTCATCTGGATCGGGGTCGTGCTGGCCCTGTACCCGCTGTGCCGCTGGTACGACGCCTACAAACGCGGGCACAAAAAGTGGTGGTTGAGTTATATGTAACCCTTATGTATTCGTTAGTCACAGAGTATATACGGCAAAGGATCTTCGTCCCCGAGGAGGCGTTGCAGGAAGCCTTCACGTATTGTACGCTCCGGCATTTCCGGAAAGGAGACTACGTGCTGCGGGAAGGGGAATATTGCCGGTTCATCGGCTTTCTGAATGCGGGACTCATCGTCAGTACTTTCGTAGGGGGGAATGGGAAGGACGTGGTCTGCAACTTTTTCTTTGAAGACCAGTTTTTCACCCATGTCGAAAGCCTGAACCATCCCCACTCGTCTACGCGGAGCTTTATCGCCGTTGAAAACTGTGACGCCCTGATGCTGGACAAAGAAGACCTCTCGAAAATCTTTGCGATCCACCCCGCCTTCGAAACCCTGTTCAACCGCCTGATCCTGGAAGACCTGCAACGGATGCTCGTCTATGAGCAGGAGAAACGGACCCAGACCGTGGAAGAAAGGTATCTGTATATCCAGAAGATCCGCCCCGACCTCCTGGAGCGGGCGCCCCTCAAGATCATCGCGGGGTACCTGGGGGTCGAGCCGCCCAGCCTTAGCCGCCTGAGAAAAAGACTGGTGAAACGGTGAAAAATTAACCGGGGTTAAGCCGAACCCCGCCCACCGCGTCTAATTTTGTGGACATGAAGTGGTCAGATTTCATCTATGAGCTCTACCAGGTCGCCAACAAGTACTATATCGTCGGCGGACTTGGATTTTTGATCTTTTATATACTCCTGCGTAAAAAGATCAGTTGGAAAAAAATACAAGCGAGATTCCCGAGGCGTAAGGATTACTGGCGGGAAATAGGCTGGTCGACCCTGTCCATTATCCTGTTTACGCTGCCCCCCCTGATCATCCTCCACAGCGATTCGATCCGGCCGCATTCCACTTTTTACCGGCACATTTCCGAACACGGGTGGGTGTACTTTTTCGCCGCTTTCCCGCTGATGGTCGTCGTCCACGACGCCTATTTTTACTGGATGCACCGTATGATACACCACCCGAGGCTTTTTACACTGGTTCACCTGGTCCATCACCGGTCCACGAACCCCTCCCCCTGGGCGGCGTACGCGTTTCACCCCCTGGAGGCGGTCCTGGAGTCGATGATCTTTGTGATCTTTCTCTTTACCATACCCATCACGGGCTGGCATTTGCTTGTATTTTTCCTGATCAGCCTCATCTATAACGTGTACGGACACCTGGGCTTTGAACTGTACCCGGCGGGTTTCCACAGGCACTGGTTCGGCAAATGGGTGAATACCTCCGTGAGCCACAATATGCATCACCAGTACTTCAAGGGGAATTACGGCCTTTATTTTCTTTTCTGGGACCGGGTGATGGGGACCCTCCGGAGTGACTATGACAAATCCTATCAAAACATAACAACGCGTAAAAAAAATGAAATACATCCTATTGATCCTGTCCCTGTGGGCATGGCGCAGTAACGGCCAGGTAAAGGCAGACGACGTCACGGGCACGTGGCTGACACATGGCGACAAACCCGCAAAGGTGAACATCTTCCGCTCCGGAGACAAGTATTACGGAAAGATCGTCTGGTTGCAAATCCCCCTCATGGATGGAAAACCCGCCGTCGACAAAAATAACCCTGATCCTTCCAAACAAACACAACCTTTGTTGGGGTTGCAACTCCTGAAGGGATTCCACTTCGCCGATGACGAATGGGACGACGGTAACATTTACGATCCGGAGTCCGGGAAGACGTACAAGTGTACGATGTCCCTGAAAGATCCCCAAACCCTTAAGGTAAGAGGGTATATCGGGATTTCGATGTTCGGGCGAACCGAGGTATGGACCCGCGTTACTCCGAGCGCAGGCTTGTGATGGGATTGGCTGTCGCCGCCCTGGCGGTTTTCCAGGCAACGGTGGCCGCCGCGATGAATACCGTAGCCCCAAGGGAAAGGGCGAACGTCCCCCAGCCGATCGGGATCCGGTAGGTATAGTCCTGGAGGTAGCGCATCATCGCCCACCAGGCGACCGGGGCGCCGATGACGAAAGCCAGCCCGATAAGCAGCGACAGTTCGCGTCCGAAAAGCCAGAGCACGTCACCCGTGCCGGCGCCCAGCACCTTGCGGACACCGATCTCCTTTGTCCGTTGCGCCGTCATAAAGGAAACCAGACCATAAAGACCCAGACAACCGATCACAATCGCGATACAGGCAAACCCCTCGACGAGCGCCAGGAGCGTATTGTCCACGGCATAAAAGCGCGCGATGCGTTCATCCAGGAACTGATCGCTGTAGACATAGGCCGGGTAGGCCTGGTTCCACATCCGTTCTATCGACGCCTGGGTATTTTTCCAGTCGGTCATATTGACCTTGACCGCGCAAAATTTATAGTCCCTTGCCGCGGTGGTGACGCAAAGGGGATCGATGCCCGTCCGGAGCGAGCTGTGGTGAAAATCCCTGAGGACCCCGGCGATTCGCCCGGGTACATCGTGTCCGCCGATGGACATGGATTTGCCGATCGCCTCGTCCGGGTTTGTCAACCCCAGTTTGCGAAGGAACGTCTCGTTGACCAGGAATTCCCGGAGGGTGTCCGACGCAAAAAGGTTCCGTCCTGCGACGAGCTTTAGTCCAAAAGTGGGCACATAGCGTTCGTCCGCGGCCTTGACGTTGACCTCCCAGTTTTCATCCTTCGGCCGGTTGTCGAAGCGTATGTTCGTCAGGTGGGTGGAAGTGGAGGCCGGAGGTTGTGCACAAAGCGTGGCGGCCTGTACCCCGCTGAGCGCGGTCACGCTGTTGAGGAAGGTATGCATCTTTTGTGCGTCGTCTTGGGGTATGGGCACGAGGACAACGGCGTCCTTGTTAAAACCTAAATCAGCGGTGACGGTATAGCGGAGCTGGTGCGCGACCACCAGCATGGAAATGATGAGCACCTGTGAGATCGTGAATTGCAGGACGACAAGCCCCCTTCTCAGGGAAACGCCGCCGATGTGCTGCTGCGATAATTTGCCTTTCAGCGCAATGACCGGCCTGAACCGCGACAGGATCAGTGCGGGATAGGCGCCCGACAAAAAGACCACCCCGGCCAGCAGGGCGGGCAGAAAGACCCAAAGCCCCGGGCCAAGCGTCATCTTTGTCCGGAAAAGGTCGTTGGCAAAAGGCAGCCCCCACCAGGCCAGCAGGTATGCCAGCGCAAAGGCCACCAACACGATGCCCGTTGTTTCCGCCATAAATTGCCAGAACAACTGGCGGCGAAGCGAGCCCATCACCTTGCGGACGCCCACCTCCCTGGCGCGGCGAAGCGCCTGCGCGGTCGCCAGGTTGACAAAGTTGACACAGGCCGTCACGATCAGGAAAAGCCCGATACACCCCAGCGCCCACAGGTATTTCCGGTCCGTGCGCCCATCCAGGGTCGTGTTGAAATGGATGTCCCGCAGCGGCTGTAGCGAAAACTCCGTCACCTTGGCGTCCTCGGGATCGTAGTACTTGTGCACCAACTGTGGCAGGGCTTTGTCGACCATGGCCGCGCTGACCCCGGGCCGGAGCCGCACAAAGAACTGCATATTCCCTTCCGTATTCCCCCAACTGCTGTCGCTGGCGAAATAAGGGCTTTTGTCCTTCAGGTTAGCATACGACAGGTAAATTTCCTGGTGCCGGTCCGTATTGTCGGGTAAGTCCGCCAGGATACCGGTGACTTTGTAGTCGCGCTGGTTGTCGTAGCGGATCATTTTGCCCACGGCGTCTTCGACGCCGAAATATTTACGCGCCACCCGTGCCGTGATCAGCGCGGTGTTTGGCTCGGCGAGCATTTGCGTTCCATGGAGCAATGGGAAGTGGAAAATGTCAAAGAAGCCGGGGTCCGCATACGCTACGCCATTTTCCTCCTCGTATTTGGCCGCCGTCTTTTCCTCCGGCAGGCTGATCAGCGCCCGCAGATTGACGTCCACCCGGGCCGTTTGCTCCGCGAAATTATATTCGTTGAGAAACGCCTTCCCAAAAGGCTGGGGGACCCCCGTCTGGTGTTCGACATTTTCCTCGTGAAACGTCGTCACGATGCGATAGATGCGGTCCGCGTCCTGGTGAAACGTATCGAAGTTCAGCTGGTAATGGATGACGGAAAAAATAAGAAGCGCGCCACCGCAACCTAAGGAAAGCCCCAGTACATTGACGAAGGTATACACACGGTTGCGGCGAAGGGTGCGCCAGGCGGTGAGGAAGATGTTCTTTAGCATAAAAAAGTAGGTCTTGCTTGGTGTGTGCTTCTAATCCATCCCGCCTCTGCGGATCGCCTTCACCTGCGCCGGCCACTTCGTCTGCTCGCCGGTGCGGGGATTGATCGGCAGGACGGCCTTTTCCACCGAGGCCCGCTGCGGGTCCTCGCTCGCCATATAGGCCAGGATCGCCACCAGGACGACGTTATTCGACAGGTCGTCAAAGACGAGCTTGTCATACGTATCCCGGTTCGTGTGCCAGGTGTAATTGAAATAAGACCAGTTGAGGGCACCCAGCGAAAAACCGGGGGCGCCCACCGCGTCAAACGACGCAAAGTCGGAACCACCGCCCCCCGGTGTGCCCGGGAACGTCGTTTTTATCGAATCCCTGATGTACGAGGGCACCTTGCTCAACCAGCGGGTGAGGTAATCGTATGCGTGCAGGTAACCCTGCCCGGACATACTCACGACCCGTCCCGTCCCGTTGTCTTGGTTGAACAAGGCCTGTAGTTTGCTCACCGTATCCGGGTGGTCTTCCACAAACGCCCGCGACCCGTTAAGCCCTTCTTCCTCACTTCCCCAGTGGCCTACCAGGATCGTCCTTTTAGGGTGAGGATATACTTTTTGCAAGATCCGCATCGCCTCCATCATCATCAGGGTGCCGGTGCCATTGTCCGTGGCCCCCGAACCCCCGTCCCAGGAATCGAAGTGGGCCGACAGCATCACGTATTCATCCGGTTTTTCCGTCCCCCGGATGGCCGCCACCACATTAAACGTCGGCACCGGGCCGCGTTCCTTCGACTCCACGTGTACCGCGATCTTTGGGTTGGCACCCGATTCCACCAGGCGGTAGAGCATCCCGTAGTCCTCCTGCATCACGTCAATGGAAGGTATCTTTTTGGTATAGGCGCCAAAGATTTTATCCACGCCAAAACCCGCGGACCAGTAGGAAGAAACGACGCCTGCGGCCCCTGCATTTTCCAACGCCACCGGCAAGGTCCGGGTCGTATACCCGGTCTTTTTGACCCGGCTGGCCCAGGCGTCTGTCATGGCTTTCCGGTCGTCCTTCATCTTCTGGATCGACGCCGCCGTCCCAAACTGGTCCCAGTTGTCATCCGGGCGACCCGTCGGCTGGAGCATCGATACCATGACGAACTTCCCCTTTACCGAAGGCATCCAGGCCGCATACGCCGCAGAATCTGCGAGGTCGGGGAGGATCACCAGCCCCGCCGTGATGGTTTTATTCCCCATGTCGGGACACCAGGCGAGCTGCGTCGCTTCCAGCGTCCGGACACGTGGCGACACCATGTCGATGTGGGAAATCCCTCTTTCCCAGCCCCTCCATACCCCCCAATCCTGTTCCTGGGCATCGATCCCCCAGCCCTTATACTTGGCCAGGGCCCAGTCCCGGGCCTTTTCCATCTGCGGCGACCCCACCAGCCGGGGCCCGATGCTGTCAAACAATTCATGCGCCAGGAGCTGGAGCTTGGAGTTGTCCTTTTCCTCCTGTATAATGCTTTCGACCACGGGGTCCTTCGGCGCCCGGTCGGGGCCTTGGTCAGGCCTTTGCGCTTGCGCGCCGGCGGTGGCCAGGGTGATGATGGTGGTGACGACTAGTTTTCTCATAGCGCCAATATATGGATTTGGCGCGGCGGCCCCGGGGGATTGTGACGGGTGGTCGAATTAATCCTCCAGGTCGTCCAACACCCGTTTCAGCTCCGCTACGTGCCGTCCATATTTGGTCCTCACCTGCAGGTGCAGCACAAAGGCCACCATCGCCTGCGCGATCAGAAAGGTCACCATGATCCAGAAGATTTTTTGCGCGGAACCGGGGGTATCCTCACAAATAAAGTCCCGCATAAACTTACCCCAGGACGAAGCGCCCATGACGGCGATCCACAACAGGGTAGCGGTAGGGGTGACGCAGAACGAATAGGTTTTGTAGACCTCCATATTGAGTTCAAGCTCGTAGACGATCTTGCGGATGCTCTTTTTGAGCCCTAGGTCGTAGCGTTCCATGCGACGGTAAAAGAGGAAAAAACGCGTAAAATAATAACCCGTCTGGACGAACAAAAAGGAGGCCGTGCACACCACCAGGAAGGTGAGGTGGTTGAAACCGGACATCAGGACAATCACCAGCGTCAAGGCAAAGCCGAACGCCGTCGCTATAAATTCATTCCGCATGTTTTTGCGTATCCGGGAGACGGCGGAAGTGGTTTTTTCGGTGGGAAGGCTGGGCGAACCTCCTTCGGCGGGTTCCTTTGCCCAAGCGTCTTTCAGGTCGTCAAAATTCATAACCCATGGTTTTAATAATCGTTTGCAGTTTTTCTTTGGCCCGGGTCAACCGGACCCGGACGTTGACGGGAGACAGTTCGAGGATCGTGGCCATGTCTTTACCCGAGTGGCCTTCCATATAAAGGAAGATGACCGCCTTTTCCACCTTATTCAGGTGCTGGACGGCGCGGTGAAAGATGGCCAGTTGTTGTTCGGGGTCCCGGACCGGCCGCACCTCCTCCGCCAATTCCGGATAGGGGATGTTGATTTCCAGGCGGCCCTTGGTCCGCCGGAGGTAGGCGATGGCCGTGTTGAGCGCCACGCGGTACATCCACGAGCTGAACTTGCTATCCCCGCGGAAGGAATCGTAGGACACCCAGAGCTGGAGCACGATCTCCTGCAACAGGTCCTGCCGGTCTTCTTCCCTGTCCTGGTAGAGACGGCAGACCTTATAGAGCATGCCCTTGTGCGTCTCTATCTGTTGGAGGAAAGCGGTTTCTTTATCGTTGTTCATACCGGGTGATCGCCTCTTTCAGTGCATCGCTCATGTGGCCGTCCGTCGGCTGGAAGTCCCCTTCCGCGGCGGAGAGCCAGGTACCGTCCATGGACCGGAGCAGGCGGTATTGTTGTTGCCCGACCTGGACGAAATAGGCCTTTTTCCGTTCGGCTTTTCGCCAGAACTGTAAGGTTTTCCGTATGATAAAACCCTGCCGTACATCCGCTTGCTCCCCCGTGGGGAGGTGTATGGTGTAGTGACTCATGCAAGGTAAGTAGGGGCAGGGAGTGATTTGTTACAATTTAAGACGGGATTTCGTACATTGACGGCGCATGACACGTCTAATTTTATGCCTCGGTTTGCTGTGCGCCGGCGCCGCCCGGGCCCAAACCATCCCGTCCGCCCTGGCCGTGCCCGCGGGCAACAAGCTGATCCTTCACGCGTATGCGAAGGGGGTACAGGTCTATGTTTGTACACAGGACCCCAAGGACACCACCCATTACGTATGGACATTCACCGAACCCCAGGCGACACTGTATGCCGACAGGGATTATAAGACCGACATCGGTAAGCACTACTTAGGCGCCACCGGCCAGCCCACCTGGGAAAGCACCGACGGGTCCAAGGTGTCCGCTGTAAAAGTGCAGCAGGTACCCGATGCCGCATCGATTCCCTGGTTGTTGCTCAAAGCGGCGAGCACCGGCGGTTCCGGGGCGCTGAGCGCGACGACCTATGTGCAACGTCTCCGGACGACCGGTGGGGAGCCCGCAGAGGCGGATGCGCGGCATAAGGGGGAAAAGATACGGGTGCCCTACACCGCGGAATATCTTTTTTATGGCCCCCAATAAATTTTATGGCCCCAGGTAAGGCGATCGGTTGCATCGGCGTGGGCAAAATCGTGTCCGCCGTCGTGGAAGCCTGGTGTACCGCGGGGGTGGACGTCCCGATCTATCTTTCTCCGCGGAACGAAGCCGTGGGGCGCGACCTATCGAGCCGTTTCCCCAACGTACACCGTTTGCAGGATAACCAGGTGGTGCTCGACCGGAGCGACATCGTCTTATTGGCTTTGCGGCCGCCGGTTGCGTTGGAGGTGTTGGCGTCGCTCTCGTTTGCCCCCCGGCACATCGTGGTATCCATGGTCTCCTTTGTATCCTATACGGATCTTTGCGCTGCGGTGTCACCCGCCGGGATGGTGTGCCGGGCGGTGCCCCAGCCGACGGTTGTCAACCACCGGTGTCCCATCCCCCTTTTCCAGGCGGACGATACCGTACGGCAATTGTTTTCGCGGATCGGTCAGTTGTATGAGGTGGAGAGCGAGGGACAGCTCCAAACATTGTCGACGCTCACCGGGCTAATAAGTCCTTACTACGACCTGCTCCAAACATTGAGCGACTGGACGGCTGCCCAGGGGGTGGATCCGGCGATCGCCGGGAACTATGTGGTGGACTTTTTCGAATCGCTGGCGTATGCGGCCCAGCAGGCCGCCCCGCCGGACTTCCACGCGCTCTCTCACCACGCCGCCACCCCCGGTGGCATGAATGAGCAGTCCGCTAAGCAAATCCGTGACAGCGGCGCCCACGAAGCCTGGCTGCGCGCCGCGGACAAGATCCTCGCGCGGTTCAGCCAATCTCCAACTCGAAAAGACTCAGCCCATCCCGGTAGTGCTCCGGAATGACTTCCTCCGGGTCGAAGTACCGGAACCCGCAAAACCGGAAGCCGCAACTGATGTAATATTCTTTGAGTTTTTCGTTGTCGGGAAAAGTATCCAGGCGAACATACTTTTTCCCCAAATCCCGGCCATACGCTTGCGCCCAAAGGATGATGTCCCGGACGTATCCGTTCCCTTTAAACGCGGGATTTGTCACGATCCGGTGGAGGTAAAGCGATGGCGCGGGGTCGCCGTTCCACACCACGGGGTCGTCGTAAAGCACCGAGAAAACACACGCGATAGCATCACCGCAAAGAATCTTCCAGTGCCGCCCCTCCCCGATCTCGCGAAGGAGTAGGTCCCTGTCAAATCCAAACCAGTGGCGGTGAAACACTGTTTTCTGGAACTGGATGCCGAGGTCGTATACGCGAAGGATGTCGTCCACGTCGGCCGGCGTGCTGCGTATAGGGCTAGTCGTCCTCATGTTTTTTTTGTTGACCCACCAGCACGAAAGCACTTCTCTTAGGCGCCGGCATGACGGCGGCTTCTCCTTTGACGGACTTCCAGATCACCTCGTTCATGTCTTTATCCGGCACGGCGTCCTCTTTGGCCAGGTCAAAACGGGCCGAACGGCGGACGCTTTCGTTGTCGGCGGTATTGCGTTCGTTGATGTCCACCCGGGCCGGCAGCAGTGCATAAGGCGTGGTATCGGGTTGAGCCGTAAAACAGGCGTACATCGGGAGCGCCGCCGCGTCGTACTGGCTCATCGGCGGAAGCCCCAGGATGAGCTCGATGGTCCTGAGCATACCCGAGGTCGAGTACATGCTGTGGACCACCGCATTTCTTTTGACAAAGGGACCCACGATATACGCGGGGGACCGGTGCGCATCCACGTGATCCGGGCCGGCCTGGGCGTCGTCCTCCAGGATGAAAACGACGGACTCCTTCCAGATCCGGCTGTGGGAAAGGTGTTCAACGATCCGCCCCACCGCCAGGTCGTTGTCCGCCACGGCAGCGACCGGTGAATAATGCCCCTTTTGCTGCCCGCTGGTATGGTCATCCGAGATCCGGAGCGTGTTGAGCCGGGGCACCGCGTCCGCGGCGAGGAGCGAATCAAAATCCTTTTCCCAGGCGTCGGCCCGCACCTGGTCCTGGATAGTCATATCGAAACCCGGAGAATAGGGCGCCGAGTGCCCTTCCACCGAGGGGATGCTCGCCTTGCCATACGACCCGAATTCGCCATACGTCCGGTAGCTGATCCCCGCCCGTTTGGCATAGTCCCAGATCCAGCCGTCGTTCGGGCCCGCTGCCACGTCTCCATAGCTGGGTCCCCGCCGGCCATAATTGGTCGGCCACGTTTTTTCGATTACGTCCGTGGCATACGCCGCCATGCTCCAATTGTGCCCATCCTCGCTCACCTCCGCGTCCACGTAGAAATTGTCCAACAGGACAAAGTTTTTCGCCAGCGCGTGTTGGTTCGGCGTCACCCGCTCCCCGAAAATGCAAAGGGACGTATCCCCATCACCCCCCGGCATATCCCCCAACACCTGGTCATACGTCCGGTTTTCCTTGATGATGTAAAAGACATATTTGATCGGGGAGGGGTCGCCCACTTTGCGTGGGATCGGGTTGCCCTCCTCTCCGTCGGCTGTTTGTTTGCCGGTAAACGGCGTATTCGCATACACCTGTTGTGTATAGGTCTTCAGCTGTCCGCTGTCCGGCCGGTCGATAAACGACAAAACACCTTTAAAAAGGCCGCCGATGTATTGGATAGTACTTTTGCCGGTCTGTCCCGTATGCTCACCGACGTTGTTCTCTTTTTCAAAAGGCTGCGGACCCAGCGGGTTCGCCTGGGAGCTCAGGCCCTTCCCGTTGGCCACGATGATTTTGTCCCCCACCGTTTTTACATTCGTCGGATACCAGCCCACCGGGATAAAGCCCAGACCTCTGCTGTTCCCCACGGCCGACACATCAAAAACGGCCAGGTCATTGTTGTCCGCGTTGGCGACGTACAGTGCTTTTTCATCCGTCGACAACGCCAGCCCGTTGGTCGTCGATCCCGCCAGCCGGGTCGGATAAAGGGTAGTGGCAATGGTTTCCGTTACTGTGCCCGTTTTAGTATCGATCACCGACACCGTGTTGTCGTTGGCGTTTGCCACAAACAGCCGTGTTCCTTTTTTGTCCAGCAAAAGCTCATTGGGGTGCTCGCCGGTGCTGATCTTTTTGATGTCGCCTTTTTTCGTGTCATACACCGCTACGGCAGCACCGTTCCAAATCGAGATGTACAACGTCTTGTTGTCGGGCGACAGCACGCAGCCATAGGCCGAGCCGGGTAGGGGAATCCGCTTCTTCACGCTCCGCTTGTCGATCACATACAGGCAACTGTCCCCCTTGGTGACGACGTACAACGTTTTGCCCGTTTTGTCTACGGTTATTCCCGTCGGGCAGGTAGTCCGTTTGGGCCACGGCTCCGCGAGGCGGATGGTATCGGCTTTGCCCAGCTTATCGTTGTCGATGGCAAAATCCAGCACCCAGTTGTCATACCCTCCCGACACATACAAATCCTTTTCATCCGGACTAAAAGCCAATCCATACCACGACTTCCCCACTTCTTTCTCGTCCAAAACTTTTTCGCTTTGTGGATCCAGCAACTGCACCGACTGCGTGCTTTGCCCGTTGTTGGTCACCGCCAGCAGGCGGCCGCTCCGGCTCACCTGGATATTCAACGGAAGGTCGCTCAGCGGTCCCAGCGGCAGCGAACGGCCCGCCGGGCTCAGCCGCCAGCCGTTTGGCAGCAGGATCTGGTTGTCTTTTTTCCCGGGGATTAGCGTTTGGGCACAGCAAAAAAAGCTGGTGCCTAAGAGAAGGCTTGTCAGAAGGGTTTTCATAAGGGGAAGATCGTTTTTTTGAGGGATCCTCCCCGGAGCTAACAATAATTTAATGTCTTTCCTTCCGGTAAAGGGCCGGTGTCGTGTTCGCCAGTTTCCGGAAAAAATGGTTGAAATGCGAAGGTTCATTGAACCCCAGCCGGAACGATATTTCTTTAATGGTCAACTCGGTCTGGCTCAGCAAAGACGTCGCTTCGTGCAGGATATGCTCGTGGATAAAGGCAATGGCCGTTTTCTGCGTGTGTCTTTTGATCACCGCGTTCAAATGGTTCGGATGCGTCGACAGCTGTTCCGCAAAAAACTTCACCGTTCGTGCCTCTTTGTCTGCTTTCCCCGTGGCCAGGTGTTTCCGGATCAACGCCCGGAATTTCTCCACCAGGGTATGCTCCGATTGACGGACGCTGGTGGCCAGCGCCTGGTCTTCTTCCACATATTTGTGGTACAGCCTTCTTACATGCAACAACAAGGCGTGCGTATACGTGGAAATAAGGTCGAATTTATCCTTTCGGTCCGACCGGTATTCCTCCATGATCCGTTTATACAGCCCTCCCAGCAATGCTACCTCCTCCGGATCGATTTCAAAAGGAATGGCCTTCTCCATATCGAAAAAAGGCAACCCAAAAACCAGGTCCGCCAGCGCTTTATTTTTCAGCAAAAAGCCTTCCGTAAATACGATGAAATACTCCTTCAACCAACGCTCCGGCTTCAACCACGACACGATCTGGCAAGGCGTTTTAAAATATAATGCCGGTTTGTTGATCCGTTTCTTCCAAAACCCGGCGTTGAGGGTTATATCCCCCTCCAGGAACAACGTAATGCAATAAAAAGAATGACGGAACGGTTTGGCGACGTAATCATACCCCTTCAATACTTCCGGGTCGATTTCACGGATGTCGAAATCCTTGTGCAACGGGGGTCTTGCCTTGATGTGTTTGTATAGGCCGAATAGGTCTTGCAGGTAGGGGATGTCTTCCTGCGGGGGGCTTTGGGTTTTTTTGCTCATGGGAAGGGGCCCGCGGGCGAGGCGCTACTACTCTAGAAATTTCGTATTACGCAAGATTTCTTTGGCCTTTTCCAATTTTTTAGGAAAAAGTGTTTCTTCTGCCGTTGTGCGTGTTACGACAACCACGGGAGGCAGATTCTTTTTGCGGCCTTTTACAGACGTTTTATTTTTCCCTTGAGTAGTCGACATATTTCAAAACTAAACAATTCTTTTTATAAAAAAGGCTTCGATCTGCCCGGGTGCGTCCGGGCGAAAAGGTTGCTCGATATAATCCGATCCCCGGTTCACCAATACGTTGATATTGAATTGTCTATTAAATAGTGGATAATAGGATTTTAAGATTCTTATATACAAACGGGTTCGCTCCGGAGTACTCCCTGTAAAGAATATCTCTGCGTCTTTGTTGATGCTGGCAAAGTCAAGTAAGATTTGAATAACGGTGGATAGAACTTTCCGAATGTCGCCATTGTTAGAATTGGCTTCATCGTCGACGGAACCATCGGAACGTAAGTCACCAAATCCTATTGTTACAATTTGGCGGGTGCCGGTGTACGTGAAATCTACGACTTTGACAATTTTCCGACGCCCAGTACTGGTAAATGTATACCGGGTAGTATAGCAATGATCAAATGAATAAGATGCTTCGTGAGACATATTCACCGAGGATGCAAGATTTTTCAGCTTTCGGTTGAGCGTATTATTTTTTAAGGAAAAGCAGGATAACCCAGACGGTGATCGTAATCTGGCTGATACAGGCAATGAGCATCCATTTTAAAAGATCATAGTGCGTATGCGCAAGCTGGGTTCGCATATCCTCGAAGTCTTTGATAGGAAACTTCCAATCAATACAGCCCTTCAAGGGTTGAATGTCCTTGTGAACAATTTCAACCGTGTGCTTGCCCACACTTTGAATTTTTGCGATTTCATAGATGATTTTCACCACTTCCAGAGCCCTTTCCTCTGGTAATTTAAGATCGCTTCGGAGAACGTCATACGGCTTCAATACTTGAGATTCCATACCCCACGAAACTTTTTATTTCAAAATCCGGTTATAATCAGGTAAAGATATAAATTGTTGGTAGAAGTACAAACAAGTGATAAAAGTTAATACAAAAACGCCACAAATAATTGTCTGACAATTATTTGTGGCGTTTTTGTATGGAGATATGGCTCAGAACTGAACCCCTATTGCAAAGAAGAAGCTACGATTCAGGTATTCGTAAACATAGGTCTGTAGAGTAACCTCGCAGGCACCGGGCGTGATGCACGTCGAGGAAGATGGGCCTGTCAGATTCTCCTTCAACTTTTTCATACTATAACCGGCTGAAAGCAATAAAGCCTTGCCGGTTCGAACCGACAGTTTCCATTTGTAGTCGAGGCTGGCGCTCCACCAGGACCCGGGGTAGAATTTACTGGAAGTAAACTCATCGTAGGGCGACAGCTTTCTTGTATACCAGGGCAGATTTGTGCCGGCGTTCAGGGCGACAAATAAGCCGCTTCTTTTGCTAAAAGAGGGCAGGTCCCTGGTCAGGGAAAGGAACAGGGGGACGCTTCGGAAGCGATAGTAATCCAGACCTGCCCCGAGGCCAAGAAACCAGGGACCTTTGTAGAGACCGTTGACGGTTTGGATCAGACCGGCGCTACCCCATGCGCCGGAGGAAAGACCGAGGTAATTGTCGGATCGGAATTTTATCTGCGCGGAGCAAACGGTCAAGAAGGTACAGCACACCCCCAACAAGATGCATTTTTTCATAGGCAACTTATTTTACCGGGAGGTAGCTTAATTGAGTGATGTGGCTTGGGTTGCTATAGTCGAATTGATAAAGCCCGCCGGTGCTGGCGACCACCAGGATGTTGTTTGTTGCGATCATGTCGTAGGCGTTGGTCACGTTTAATTCGGTCAGCAACTGGAGATTGGCCGGATCGGACGCATTGAATGCCTTTACAACCGGTCCGTCGCAAACGAACAACAGTGACCCGTCTTTGCACAGACCGGAAGGGCTGGTCATGGGATAGGTTTTTAGAAGGCTTGCCTGGGTGATGTCTTGCGCATTGAGTACGTCCAGTTCGTTGGCGGCGCCGCCGCAACTGGTACCCGAATGCAACGTGACATAGGCGTAGTTCTGGTCGGCGATCACCGGGTCGCAGGCGGTCCCGTGTGTAAATTCACTCAGTTGAACGGGTTGCGCGGGATTGTCGATGGAATATACATAGACGCCTTCCTTGGAGCCCAGCAACAGCCTGTTTTGCAGCGGGAATATCGTTTCGAGGTCGAAGCCGGCCTGCATGGTGGTGGTGATCGTGGGATGGGTGGCATCCGACACGTTGACGACACCCAGGGAATGCTCTTCCGGAATGACGTACAGGTAATCGCCGATGAGGGTCATCACCGCGGTCGAACCTGCTGTGCCGGTGGCGCCGGCCACTGCATTCGCCGCCGCGGGAACGGCGCTGGCGCTCATTGTATAGTAAATTGATCCTGGAATGTTATAGAACTGTGGCGTTCCCGGCGCGCTGGTCTCCACGGTGGTATCTTTCTTTATCCAGCTGGTGATCACATAATTGGTGTCCGTGCCGGTGGTGCGGTTTGAGAAAAAGCCCCATGCGGTGCCGGTGATCTTTGCCTGGTGTGGGTTGGTGATGTCGATGGCCAGGAGGTCGGTATACATATCGGCATATAGGATATTGCCGCGGATGGCGATATTCTCATTCCCCGGAATATTGAGAAATGCCGTTTGTACGGGGTTGGCGGGATCGCTGTTGTCGATGATATGGATACCCTTATCGACGTCGTTCAGGTAAATGAAGGAGCCCTTGGTATAGATTTGGCCGGGTTGGACAACCGACTGGCCCGGGTCTCCGTTGATGGCGGCCCGGACGGAAGATTTCAGGCTGTAGACCGGCGTATAAAGGGTATATGTCTTGGTAATGGTGTCTTTTACGCATCCGTTGAGCAGGAAGGTTGCCATTACTGAAATCCTGCAGATGGCGGGGAGATTTATTTTATTTCTCATAGCTTGGCTGGTTTTCCTAAGCTGACAACGGTTCGAAAAGGACCGTTGCATAAGAAAAAGTGCAGCCGGAGAATTGCACCCGGGGTTAGAATTGTGAAAATGGAAAAATTGACCTAATTTCGCTTTGTAAAAATGGAAAAATTGATCATTTTTCGCCTTGTATAAATGTATTTATCAAGAAATATCGACCAGGAGCTTACTGTTTGGAGGCAAGAGCAACAAGGCAAACCTCTTTTGATCCGGGGTGCCCGGCAGGTAGGTAAAACAACAGCTGTTCGACATTTAGCGGAGCAGTTCAATCACTTTCTGGAGGTGAATTTTGAGGAACAGCGACAAGTTCATGTTCTTTTCGAAGGTGATCTTGATCCCCGTCAACTTTGTGAAAACCTGTCATTGTTATATAATGTGCCCATTCAACCGGGTAATACCTTGCTTTTTTTCGATGAAATACAAGCCTGTCTACCTGCTATTTCTGCCTTGCGCTTCTTCTATGAAAAATACCCAGAGCTTCATGTAATAGCGGCAGGCTCATTGCTGGAATTTGCATTGGCCGACCTGCCCTCATTTGGGGTAGGAAGAGTCCGTTCTGTCTTTGTTTATCCTCTTTCCTTTAATGAGTTTCTTCAGGCCAATGGAGAAAATCAATTGTTGGATGCAAAAAAAAAGGCTGCCCCAGGGAATCCGCTCCTGGAGCCTATTCATCAGAAATTGATCGGGTTGTTGAAGCGTTTTTTAGTTTTAGGTGGCATGCCGGAAGTAATTGCGGCATATGTACAAGATCGTAATTTGGTACGTTGTGGTCAGGTATTGGACGATCTGATTACCTCTTTAAGATCTGATTTCGCCAAGTACCGAAAGAATGTTCCCTTCCTACGCATTTCAGAAATCTTTGATTCGGTAGTTCAGCAGGCAGGTGGCAAGTTTGTATATGCAAAAGCCCATAGTGAGTCCAATCATAAACAGATCAAGGAGGCTGTGGATTTATTGATCCTGGCCGGATGGGTAATTCCTGTCACCCATACGTCTGCAAATGGCTTACCATTAGGGGCCGAAAGTGACGCCAAAAAACGAAAGTTGAATCTATTGGACACCGGGATCTTTCAACGTATTTTGGGCTTGAACATAGCTGATATCTTATTTGAGAATGAAACTGACGTGATCAACAAAGGAGCCATAGCAGAACAATATGCAGGTCTTGAAATGCTAAAGGCTGGTTCTTGTTTTCGGACAGAACCGCTTTATTTCTGGCATCGGGAAGCCAAAAGTAGTAATGCCGAGGTTGATTATGTGGTGCAGCACGGTGAGCAAATCATTCCCATTGAGATTAAATCCGGAAGACAAGGATCGATGCAGAGTCTCCATTTATTCCTTGAGGAGAAGAAGGCGCCTTATGGCATCCGCTTCTCATTGGAGAATTTTTCGGCTTATGATAAGATAAAGGTTTATCCTTTGTATGCAGTGAGTGATTGGATGGGCAGAGCCAACGGGAAATAAAGAATATCATGTCATACGAGTATTTTTTGCAGGCGCATGTAAAAGGAGCCCCCCAAGGAATTCCGACGGAACGTATTTTGGAGGTTTTCAAGGATTACATCGTGGCAAAGGAAGAAACTTTCATCGATTTGGAATTTAGTGAGGGCAACAGTTGTTCTATTTATCTGGAAACGGAAGAGCCCAACAATAGTGGTTTCATGATCAGTCGGCCGTGTGGTGACAAGCTGGGGGAGTGTCTATATGCGGTGATGTTATTAGGCAATTTCGTTTTTTTTGAGCCGGACGGGTTTCAAATGATTGTCGTCGCCCCCGACGTTGAGGCGCATCTACCGGAGGATATGGTTGCGTCTTTGGGAAAGCCTGTTGTCGCGACCGACCTTAAGTCTTTTTTGGAATTATACGCCAACAATAGAGAATAGAAACAATAAAAAAAGCTTTAAGCACATGCCTAAAGCTTTTATATCAAGTGAGTAGCGAGGACGAGACTTGAACTCGTGACCTTAGGGTTATGAATCCTACGCTCTAACCAGCTGAGCTACCTCGCCAAAAAGGAGTGCAAAGATAGGGATTGGGGCGATATGCCCCATAGGGGAAAGCAAAAGTTTTTGCACTGCAGGCGAGGCCAAGGAGGAGGCGACCCGCCACCCCCAAAAAACAGGGTCCCCCTGGGAACAGGGGGACCGTAAACGATTGCTTGCTATGTGAAAAGGAAATGCTCTTTTTTGGGGGCGGCTCCGCAGAAAAGGGGCCTAAATCGACTTCGATGCAAATATCATATCTTCTTCTAAGGCGTCCTGCAGATCCGTGTTACTAAATAGTAAATCGTGACCGTTTTTTATATTTAATTTTTAATCATTTGTTTGTTTCCATTCAAAAATAACAAAAAAATGGATAGTAGATCAAAAATTTAATACATAGTTTTTATTTTAATATTAATAGACAACAATAGCGAACTCGGACTACAAGGGGGCGGTGCACCTTAGGACAGCCTTCCGGGATAAACCTCCAGGGCCTTTTCCAGGCAATCCATGGCCCGCGCGAGGTCCGTCTTATTGAGGACATAGGCCAGGCGGACTTCCTGCCCGCCGAGGCCGGGCGTCCCGTAGAAACCGGAGGCGGGGGCGAGCATGACGGTCTGGCCTTCAAAAGAAAAAGATTCGAGGAGCCACTGGCAAAAATTATCGGTGTTGTCGACGGGGAGTTCGGCCATGGCGTAAAAGGCGCCGCCGGGGTTGGGGCAGAAGACGCCCTTCATCTGGTTGAGCCGCGTGACGAGGAGGTCGCGGCGGGATTGGTATTCGGCGCGGGTGGTGTCGAAATAGTTTCCGGGCAGGTCGATGGCGGCCTCTCCGGCGATCTGGGCAAAACTGGGCGGGCTGAGCCTTGCCTGTGCAAATTTCATGGCGGCGTCCAACACGGTTTTATTGCGCGTGACAAGGGCGCCGATCCGGCCGCCGCAGGCGCTGTAGCGTTTGGAAATCGTGTCGAGCAGGATGACGTGTTGGTCGGCGCCCTTGAGGTGAAGGGCGCTGGTGTGGGTGCCTGTATAGCAGAATTCGCGGTAGGCTTCGTCGGAGAAAAGGTAGAGGTCGTGGCGGAGACATATATCTTTTAAGGTCTCCATCTCGACGGCATTGTACAGGTAGCCGGTGGGGTTGTTGGGGTTGCAGATCATGATGCCCTTTGTCCGGGGGGTGATTGCGGCTTCGAAATCCTGGATGGGGGGAAGGGCGAAGCCGCTCCGGATGTCGGACCGGATGGGGACCACGCGCACACCGGCTTCCACGGCGAACCCATTGTAGTTGGCGTAAAACGGTTCGGGGATGATGACTTCGTCCCCGGGATCGAGACAGGTCATCATCGCGAACAGGATCGCTTCGGAGCCACCGGTAGTAACGATGATCTGGTTGTAGTGAATGTCCACACCCACCCTGCCGTAGTATTCTACAAGTTTGCGGCGGTAGCTTTCATTACCGGCGCTGTGGCTGTACTCCAGCACCTTGAAATCGAAATGCCGGACGGCGTCGAGCACCGGCGCGGGCGTTTCTATATCGGGTTGTCCTATATTAAGATGGTATACTTTGATGCCTTTTTTCTTGGCGGCCTCGGCGAATGGCACCAGCTTCCGGATGGGGGAGGGGGGCATGAGCTGACCCCGGTGACTGATCTGTAGCATGCGGCAAAGTAACGATATGCGAACGAATGTACGCCGCCCAAAGGGTGGGCGGCGGAAAAAAAAAGCCGCCTGGGGAGGCGGCCTTGACAATGTATGGAAAGAATATTTATTTGGACCCTGTCTTGACCGGCGTTGTCGTAGGCTGCGTTTCCGCAAAGACAGTACCGATGATGTTCAGACCGACCTGTTCGTTGACGCCGGCGAACTTTACATAAACGGTTTTGTTGAAGTTGCCGACGACGGCGGCGTTATAGGTGGCGGTGATGGAACCGTCCTTGCCGGGGGCGATGGGCTGCTTGGTATAGTCGGACTTGGTGCATCCGCAGGAGGGCTGCACATTTTCGATAATCAAGGGCGCCGAACCGACATTGGTGACCGTAAAGGTGCCGGTGACGGGGGATCCGACCTTTACGCGGCCGAGGTCAACGGTGGTGCTGCTGAACTTTGCTACGTCGCTGATCTTTTTGGTTTGGGCAGTGCTATAAAGGGCGAGTAGGGTACAGCAAGCAAGAAAAAGATGCTTCATTTGGAATAGATTTTATTGTTTGACTAATTGTATGCCTACGTTCAAAGGTACTGAAGTATCCGGGGTTTTCCATACCTCGCCTTTAATATAGATCTGCTGGTGTAAGTTGTTGGTATAGAAAAGGCTGATATATTTGGTAAAGCCTCCTTCCCCGGCCGCGTTATAGGTGACGGGAATGGTCGTGCTGTCTCCGGGGGCCACGGGGGCGCCGCTCCAGTGGGGCGTGGTGCAGCCGCAGGAGGCTTCCACGTGGGCGAGGCGGAGGGTATCGAGGCCACGATTGTACAAAACAAAAGTATACGTGATCGGTTTACCCTGGGGGATCTCGCCGAAGTCGTGGGTACCCTCGCGGGGCTGGAGCTCGTGAGCGCTGTCCTGGGCCCTTGCAAAAAAGCCGGCCGACAGGAGGAGCAATACTAGGAATGGTCTTTGCATAAGGAATAGATTTCTAATCACTACGAATATACAAAAAAGGTACTTTTGTTTCATGGACAACCAAATCTACCAGGATACGATGGCAGGGGAAAAACTATCTTTTGATCGCTTCAGGGAAGAGGTGCTCAAAGACTACCGGATCGTCTGCGAAAGCAGGGAAGCCAGTTTGCTGGGGCGGAGGGAGGTGCTGACCGGGAAAGCCAAATTCGGCATTTTCGGGGATGGCAAGGAGCTCGCCCAGGTAGCGATGGCCAAGTTTTTCCGCCCCGGGGATTTTCGGGCGGGGTACTACCGGGACCAGACCTGGATGTTTGCGTCGGGGTTGTCCACCATAGAACAGTTTTTTGCGCAGTTGTATTCCAACCCGGACCTGGAGCATGAACCTTTTAGCGGAGGGCGGCAGATGAACGCCCACTTTGCCACGCCGTTTGTCAACTCTGACGGCTCCTGGGTAAAACTCGCGGAAAGGAAAAACGTCACTTCGGATATCGCGCCTACGGCGGGGCAGATGCCCCGGGCCCTGGGGCTTGCCTTTGCGTCCAACCTGTTCCGGCAGTCGCCGGCGCTCAAACCGTTTACGGACCTCTCGCACAACGGGAACGAGGTGTGTTTTTGCACTATCGGTGACGCCGCCACGAGCGAGGGGCACTTCTGGGAAACCATGAATGCGGCCGGTGTATTGCAGGTGCCCCTGGCAGTGTTTGTGTGGGACGACGGCTATGGCATATCGGTTCCCCGGAAATACCAAACGGTAAAGGGATCCATCTCCGAAGCCCTGAAAGGATTCCAACAAAAGGACGGGACGAACGGGATCGACATCTACAGGGTCAGGGCCTGGGATTATGCGGGTCTTTGCGAGGTATTTGAAAAGGGGATCCGGAAGTGCCGCGAAACCCACGTACCCGTTATTTTTCATGTGGAAGAAGTCACGCAACCCCAGGGGCATTCGACCTCCGGGA
The DNA here is from genome assembly GCF_004366355.1 of Dinghuibacter silviterrae. Taxonomy (NCBI): domain Bacteria; kingdom Pseudomonadati; phylum Bacteroidota; class Chitinophagia; order Chitinophagales; family Chitinophagaceae; genus Dinghuibacter; species Dinghuibacter silviterrae. The sequence continues at coordinate 1,824,012 of NZ_SODV01000001.1, forward strand.
GCCACGAACGCTATAAATCCCAGGAACGCCTGGAATGGGAGCGGGAATGGGACTGCCTGCCCAAGATGCGGGAATGGCTTTTCGAGAATGCGTTGACAACGGAAGCGGAACTGGAAGAGCTGGAAGCAGCCGCCAAGACAGCAGTACGCCAGGCCAAAGAACGGGCATGGGACAATTATATAGCGCCCATCAAAGACCAGCTGACGCATACCGTATTTCTGCTCAACGGGCTCCTGGGCGAAGGTGGGGAAAGGGATGTACGCATCCAGGGGCTGATCAAAGACCTGACCACCCGGCGGGAGCCGTTGCGCAAGGACATCATGCATGCCCTTAGCCAGGCGAATTTATGGCTGGGCGACGAAGACCATCCCTTGCGTGAATTTTATGAAGCCTTAAAGGTCCTCAACAAGGATATATATAATACCTACCTCTATAACGAGGGTCCGGCTAGCGCCCTGCTGGTCAAGGGCACGGTGCCGGAATTTGACGCGGACGCCCCGCAGGTCAATGGCTTTGAAGTGCTCAACCGTTATTTCGACGCGCTTTTTGCGCACAACCCCAAGGTGGTGGCGTTTGGAGAGGACGTGGGCAAGATCGGAGACGTCAACCAGGGTTTTGCCGGCCTCCAGGATAAATATGGGCGAGAACGCATTTTCGATACGGGCATCCGCGAGCTGACCATCATGGGTCAGGGGCTCGGGCTGGCGCTCCGCGGGTTGAGACCCATCGCGGAAATCCAATACCTCGACTACCTGTTGTACGGGCTGGAGCCCTTGAGCGATGACGTGGCAACCACCCACTACCGGACGATGGGACAGCAAAGCGCCCCACTGATCGTCCGTACGCGGGGACACCGGCTGGAAGGCGTATGGCACAGCGGTTCTCCCATGGGCATGGTATTGGGATCCTTGCGCGGGATGTATGTCTGTGTGCCTAGAAACATGACCCAGGCCGTGGGGATGTACAACACCTTATTACAATCGAACGACCCTGCCCTCATGGTCGAAAGCCTGAACGGCTACCGGTTGAAGGAGCGTCTCCCGTCAAACCTGCTGGAGTACACGGTGGAGCTGGGGGTACCGGAGGTGATCCGGGAAGGGAGCGACATCACCCTCGTCTCCTACGGCTCGATGCTGAGGATCCTCCAGGAGGCCGCGACGGCCCTCGATCACTGGGGCATTCATTGCGAGATCATCGACGTACAGACCTTGTTGCCCTTCGACCGGCACCACCTCATCCTGAAGTCGATCCAGAAAACCAGCCGCGTCCTCTTTGTGGACGAAGACGTTCCCGGGGGCGCCGCCTCCTATATGTTCACCGAGGTGATCGAGGGACAGGGCGCCTACCGCTGGCTGGACGCCGGTCCCCGGACCCTTACCGCCAAGGCCCACCGGCCCGCGTATGGAAGTGATGGGGACTACTTCAGCAAGCCCAACGCGGATGAGGTGATCGAAACGGTAAAAAGTATGATGGAGGAATAACCTTGGACCTTCCCCTTTACCAGGTAGACGCGTTTGCGTCCCGGCCCTTTTCGGGCAACCCCGCCGCGGTGGTGCCCCTGGACGAGTGGCTGCCGGACACGCTGATGCAGGAAATCGCGCGGGAAAACAACCTGTCGGAAACGGCCTTCTTTACACCCCGTGGTGCCGACTTCCACATCCGGTGGTTTACGCCCGGTGGCGAGATCAACCTGTGCGGGCACGCAACGCTGGCCTCGGCGTTTGTGCTTTTCCACGAGCTGGGATATGTTCGGGACGAAATTCTTTTTGACTCTGCCAGCGGGCCGCTTAAAGTGAGCCGTGAGGCCGCGGCCCCGCCCGGCGCCCGCGGCGCGGTGCCCGCCGCCCCGCCGGAAGCCGCCGCCCCGCTCCTGACCCTCGACTTCCCCGCCTGGCCGCCACGGCCGGTGCAGGAATATCCCCCCGCGCTGGCGCAGGCGCTCAACCGCGAGATCGTCAGCGTCCACGAGTACCGCGACCTCCTGGTGGAGCTCGAAGACGAGTCCGCCGTCCGGAACCTCCATCCCGACTTCGGCCTGCTCCGGGAGCTGGGCCAGTGCGTCATCGTGACCGCGCGCGGCACGGACGCCGACTTCGTATCGCGGTTTTTTGCCCCCCACCTGGGGATCGACGAAGACCCCGTAACGGGCTCGGCGCACACGCAACTGATTCCTTTCTGGGGTGCCCGTTTGAATAAGAAAGATTTGTATGCCAAGCAGTTATCCAGAAGGGGCGGGGAGCTCTGGTGTACCTGGGCGGGGGACCGCGTCACCATCAGCGGGGCCTGTGCTTTTTTTCTAAAAGGGACCATCTCAATATGATCTTGCCCTACCTTTGCTGCGCTAATACGTATTTTTCACATCCATAAACAAATTTATGCCGACTAAAGTTACGGTGGTAGGCGCAGGCGCGGTAGGCGCCTCGGTCGCCGACAACATCGCCCGTGCAGAACTCTGCGAAGAACTGGTATTACTGGACATCAAAGAAGGCCTGGCCGAAGGTAAAGCCCTGGATATGACCCAGACGGCGGCCCTCTTAGGTTTCGATACCAAGATCACGGGCAGCACCAATGACTACAGCAAGACGGCCGGTTCCAAAGTCGTGGTGATCACCTCCGGTCTTCCCCGCAAACCGGGTATGACCCGCGAGGAACTCATCGGCACCAACGCGGGTATCGTCAAAGGGGTAGCACAAAACATCCTGAAGTATTCCCCCGACGCCATCCTGATCATCATCAGCAATCCTATGGATACGATGACCTATCTCGCGCTGACTTCCCTCGGTCTGCCGAAACACAGGATCATCGGCATGGGCGGGGCCCTGGACAGCGCGCGTTTCCGCTGCTACCTGAGTGCGGCCCTGGGCAGCTCCCCCGCCGACCTGAACGCGATCGTCATCGGCGGTCACGGCGACACCACCATGATCCCCCTGATCAGCAAGGCCACCTGGAACAGTGTTCCGGTGACCAAATACCTCACCGAAGAACAACAAAAGCAAATCGTCGCCGACACCATGGTCGGGGGCGCCACGCTCACGAAGCTCATCGGTACGTCCGCCTGGTATGCACCCGGTGCCGCCGGTGCCGCGCTTGTGGAAAGCATCATCCGTGACGAAAAGAAACTCTTTACCTGCTGCGTCCTCCTGGAAGGCGAGTATGGCCAAAAAGAAATCTGTCTCGGGGTGCCCGTTACCATCGGCAAGAATGGCTGGGAAAAGATCCTCGACCTGGACCTGACCGCCGAAGAAAAGGCCGCTTTCGCCAAAAGCGCCGACGCCGTGCGGAGCATGAATGATGTGTTGAAGACGCTCTAAGCGATCGCTCGACGATAACGACCCGGGGCAACCGCTCCGGGTTTTTTTATGTGCCCGGCGGCCGCTCATGAATGGCTTCCGCTATTTTGTCGATGTCCTGGCGTTCCATGCACTTGAAGTGGCCGAGGGGGCACTTGTCATACCCGATCTTGCTGCACGGGCGGCACCAGAGTCCCGGCACCTCGAAGGGCCTGGTGGCCACCATCGACCGGTCCCCGTAATAAGGCGCCATTCCAAAGGCCGGGACGGTATTCCCCCAAACGCTTATGATGGGCTTCCGGAAGGCCGCCGCAATGTGCATGAGCCCCGTATCATGGCTGATGACCAGCTTGGCGCCCCGGACCAGGTCGGCCGATTCATGGAGGCTGAACTTGCCGCAGGCATTGTAGACCTTGATGGGGTCTACCGCCGCAATAAGGTCGCCTTCCGCGCGGTCCTCCGGCCCTCCGAGCAGGACGATGGGGTGCTGGATCCGCTCGCAAAGGGCTTTGAGCTTGTGCAAGGGGAGCTTTTTCGTATTCAGGGCCGCCCCGATGACCAGCCCGATATATCCCGCGCGATGAGACATGGGGAGGTCTTCCTGGGTGATGCGATCCGCAACCGGAATAAAATAATCCAGCCCCTTGCCGTCGTTTTTGACGCCCAGCGCCGATACCGTTTCCATGTACCGGTCGACGATGTGCACCTTCGGGAGGACGTTGATCTTTAACGCGGTGAGGATCCACTTTTGGATATTCAGCTTACGGAACGACCAGCTCTTTACTTTTAAGGCGCGCTTGACCCGAAGGGTGCGGAGGTTGTGGTGAAGGTCGATGACATAGTCGAAGCGTTCCTGCTTCAACCGTTCGATCATCCCGTCCCAGTCGTCCTCCAGGTAGTGACAACGGTCGATATGCGGGTTGCTCTCCACCAGGTCCTTGTAGGCGGGCTTTGTGAGGTAGTGTACCTGGGCCGTACCCACCTGTTGTTGGAGACAACGGACCACCGGTGTGGTCAGGACGATGTCCCCGATGGAGGAAAAACGGATGACGAGGATCTTCATTGCTCTATATAGTCAAGGTCTTTGCCAAATGTTTCTTCGGTCATGGCCAGCGCGATGGAGGAGATCGCGAAGACGATCAGCCCGGTGATCCAGCCGCTTTGGAAATACGCCTTGGACGCGGGAAGCACTTTTTGGATCCCCGTGAACAGCGGCAGGACCACCAGCGAAAGCGAACCCCTGGCCATGTTGGGAACGGTCGTGGCCACCGTCGCGCGGATATTGGTCCCGAACTGTTCGGCGGCCATCGTCACGAACATCGCCCAGAAACCGGTCCCCAGGCCCAGGAAAAGACACACCCAGTAGACCGAGGCGGACGGTTGACCCTGGAGGTTGAAATACCAGATCACCGAGAGGATGGTGATGATGTGAAACAACCAAAGCGAGTTCTTGCGGCTTTTCATCCACTGGCTGATAAAACCGATCAGGATATCCCCGACGGTGATGGCGGCGTAGGCGACCATGACCGCGAAGCCCGGGTCGACGGTGCCCCGCACCTTCATGGTGCCCGCAAATTTATCGGAGAAGGTGACCAATATACCGATCACGTACCAGTTGGGCAAGGCGATCAGGATGGACGTGATGTATTTCTTAAAGCGCCTGCCGTTCGTGAACAACATAAAGAAATTCCCTTTACGGACGTCCGTGCCCTCCATGCTTTTAAACAGGCCGGACTCCAATACGCCGACCCGCAGGAACAACAACAGGAAGCCCAGGCCTCCGCCGATGTAGTAACACATCCGCCAGCCGTCGCCGGTGGGTCCCACGAACCATTGACGGATAAAAAACGCAAAGACCGCCCCGCTCAGCCCGATGCCGGCCACCAGTGAGGTGGCGATGCCCCTTTTTTCCTTGGGCATAATCTCGCTGACGAGGGTGATCCCCGCCCCGAGTTCACCCGCCAGCCCCAGACCGGTGACAAACCGGGCCAATGCATATTGTTCGAAGGTATGTACGAAGCCGTTGGCGATACTGCCCAGGGAATACAAAATGATCGAGGCAAAAAGAACCTTCAGGCGCCCTTTTTTATCCCCGAGTACGCCCCAGAGGATGCCCCCGAGCAAAAGGCCATACATCTGGTATTGCAGGATATCCTGACCCCGCCGGGCCACGTCGTCCGGGCCAAGCCCGAGGGATTTCAGCGAAGGGACACGGATGATGCTGAACAGCAAAAGATCATAGACGTCTACAAAATAACCCAACGCCCCCACAATCACAGGGAGCGATAAGAGGATAGCCGTAGATTTCTTCATTGGGCAGCCTTGGTTTTTCTAAAAAACAGTTTAAAAAGGACGGGCGCGGTGGTGATGATGATGATGACAATGGCCACCACGTCGATATGGTCCTTGAGGTCGAAATGGAACCACTTTTCGACCAGGGCCTGCAGGTAGAAGCCGCCGAGCAGCATGGCCAGGACCCAGGCGGCGCAGCCGATGATGTTATAGATATAAAACTGCTTCCGGTCCATCTGGACAATGCCCGCCACGATGGGCGCAAAGGTGCGGATGATGGGCAGGAAACGGGCGTACACGATGGCCGCGCCCCCATGCTTCTCATAAAATTCATGAGCCTGATCGAGGTGTCTTTTCTTAAAGAACCAGTTGTCCTTCCGCTCGTAGAGGAACGGGCCGCTTTTACGTCCGAACCAATACCCGACGAGGTTGCCCAGGATGCCCATGAGGGAGATCAGGACCCACAGCAGCATCAGGTTCAGGAATTCGTTGTGGGTATCGAAGGTGTGTGCCGCGAGTTTGTTGCTGTACATACCCGCCGCAAACAACAGCGAGTCGCCGGGTAAGAAAAAGCCGAAAAAGAGACCCGTTTCCGCAAAGACGATAAATAGAATGAGATAAAGACCGCCGAGGTCGATATAAAAATCGGGCTTACGGAGTTGAGTCCAGTCGAAGTTGAGCAATAAGCTATGCATGCTGATCGGTTATGTGATAAGTCATATAAGGGCGAAAAATAAGCTATTTTACTTTATCCCCTCTGCCATTACGGGAGCGGTTGCCGGCTTTAACCGGGCGCGTACCTGCGCCAGCGGCGCCGCCAGGGCGTTCTCCCATTTGCAGACCACGGCGGTAGCGATGCTGTTCCCAATGACATTGGTCCCGCTCCGGCCCATATCCAGGAGCTGGTCGATCCCTAAGATGAGACCCACCCCCTCCACCGGGATGTGGAACACGGGGACGATGGCTGTGATGACCACCAGGGCCGCCCGGGGCACACCGGCCATCCCCTTACTGCTCAACATCAGGAAAAGGAGCATCGTGAGCTGCTGGGCAAAGGACAGGTGGACCCCATACGCCTGGGCAATAAAAAGGCTGCCAAAGGTCATATAGATCATGCTCCCGTCCAGGTTGAAGGAATAGCCCAGGGGAAGGACGAAGCTGACGATTTTCTCCTCACACCCAAAGGCTTCGAGCTGTGTAATCAACTGGGGAAAAGCAGCTTCCGAACTGGCCGTGGTGAGCGCCAGCAGCGTGGGGTCCAGGATGAAACGGATCAGCTGGACGATGCGTTTGCGGAGGAACAACCCGCCCCCCGCAAAAAGGACGGCCCACAACACCAGCAGGGCGATATAGAATTCAAGGATAAACTTGCCAAAAGTGACCAGCACCTCCGGCCCCAGGATCGCCAGGGTGGCCGCCATAGAGCCAAAAGCGGCCAGGGGAGCGAAGTTCATGATATAGCCCGTCATGGTGAGCATGATCCGGGCCAGCGCGTCCAGGCCCCGGATGATGGGCATGGCCGGTTCCCCCACGGCGGCCGCCGCCATCCCGAAAAAGATCGAAAACACGACGATCTGCAGGATCATATTGGTGGCCATCGCGTCCACGATGCTGGACGGAAAGGCGTGGGTAACAAAACTCTGGAAGGAAATATCGCTGGGAGGGAGGGGTACCGTGCTGTTTTGGTCGGGAAGGACCGACAGGTGCAGGTGTGTCCCCGGCTGGAAGACATTCACCAGGAGGGCGCCCAAGGCGAGGGACACCAGCGAGGCCGCCAGGAACCACGCGATCGTTTTGCCCCCGATCCGGCCGATGGCCTTTCCATCCCCGAGTTTGAAGATCCCGACCACCAGCGTCGAAAACACCAGGGGCGCGATGATGACCTTGACCAGGTTCAGGAAGATGACCGTGAGGAATTTGATGTCCGCCGCAAACTTTGCAGACGCCTTTGCCGTCGAGGTTTCATGGATAAGCGTCCCCAGGCCGATGCCCAGCAGCATGGCAATAAATATAAAAAGGCTCAATCGGTTCGGCTTTCGCGCGGTCGGCTTCAACTCCATGGACGGCGGTGTTTAACGCCGCAATATAGGTTTTTCCACTATTGGCGGCAGCGGGACCACATTTTTCCTTATTTTGCCCCTTTCTCACCATCAAAACCAGAATCATCTTTGTATGAGTTTGTTTGTAAAGAAACCACTGGGACAACTGCTGGCCCAGGCCTCCGATAGTCATGGGCTGAAACGTACGCTGGGACCGGGAAACCTGGTAGCCCTCGGCGTTGGCGCCATTATCGGGGCCGGGCTGTTCGTCCGGACCGCCGCCGCCTCTGCGGAAGCCGCCGGCCCCGCCGTGACGATTTCCTTCGTGGTGGCTGCCATTGGCTGCGTGTTTGCCGGTCTTTGTTATGCTGAATTTGCCGCCATGATCCCCATCGCGGGCAGCGCCTATACTTATGCCTACGCCACCCTGGGCGAGCTGATCGCCTGGATCATCGGCTGGGCCCTGATCATGGAATACGCCCTCGGCGCCACGACGGTGTCGATTTCCTGGAGCGAATACCTCAATAAACTCTTGGCGGATTTTGGATACCAGATACCCTATAAATGGTGTCACTCGCCGTTCGAGCACATCAACACGGTCGTCGGCTCCAGCGTCGCTTCGTTCCCCGCGGACCTTGCGAAGACCGCTAAAGAAGGGGTACTGATGCTCAGCGACCGGCAACTGACCGGTCTGACCCCGCAACTCCATAGCCTGGTCACGACCTACCATGGGTTGGTCAACATACCCGCCTTATTTATCCTCTTGATCCTCAGCCTTCTGCTGATCAAAGGTACCGCCGAGTCCGCGCTGGTGAACTCCATCATCGTGGTTATAAAAGTGTCTATCGTATTGGTTTTCATTGCCTTGGGTTGGCACTTCATCAACCCGGCCAACCATACGCCCTATGTGATTCCCGAAGGGACACCCGGTCACGAAGGGTTCTTTAAACACGGTATACCCGGCATCCTTGGAGGGGCGAGCATCGTATTCTTTGCCTTCATCGGGTTCGACGCAGTATCCACCGCCGCCCAGGAAGCCAAAAACCCCAAAAAGGACATGCCAAAGGGCATCTTAGGGTCGCTGATCGTTTGCACCATCCTGTATATTCTGTTCTCCTACGTCCTGACGGGCGTCGCCAACTGGAGGGAATTCGAGCTCCAGGGCAAGGAAGCCTCCGTGGCATACGCCATCCGCACCTACATGACAGGGTATCACTGGCTGAGCACATTGGTCACGATCGCCATCCTGATGGGTTTCTCCTCCGTCATCCTGGTGATGCTCCTGGGGCAGTCGCGGGTCTTTTACACCATGTCCACCGACGGTCTTTTGCCCAAAGTGTTTTCCGACCTGCACCCGAAGTTCCGGACGCCCTACAAGTCGAATTTGATCCTTTTCGTTTTCGCCGGTCTGTTCGCGGCTTTTATTCCCGAAAGCGTGGCAGGTGACCTGACCTCCTTCGGAACCCTTTTCGCCTTCGTCCTGGTCAGCGCCGGGGTTTGGGTGATGCGCCGGTCGAACCCCGAGGTAGAGCGCCCCTTCAAGACCCCCCTGGTCCCGTTGGTGCCTATCCTCGGTATCCTGGTCTGCGCCGGCATGATTATCGCCCTGGACGTCAACACCCTCGAAGCCGCCTTCTCCTGGATGATCCTGGGGTTGGTCGTCTATTTCGCTTATAGCAAGAAAAACAGCAAGCTCCGCGTTCAAAACGGGAAACTACAAGAAGCCGCATAACGCTCTACGGCCCTATAAAGCGTCGCATAGCGCACATAGCGGCCCGCTGACAAAGCAAGGTGGTGTGTCTTTTTTCTTCTTTTCCGTAGGATTTAAACCGGCAATGCGTGCCTAAACCCTACGGAAAAGAAGAAAAAAGACACACCACCTTGCTTTTGAGGCATGCTTGCGGCGGTTCAAACCGGATTTTATTACCTTTGCCTTCCTTTTTGAATAGAATAGAAAGATTTTATGGGTCGCATATTTGAAGTCCGCAAATCCACGATGTTCGCCCGCTGGGACAGGATGGCGAAACAATTTACCCGGATCGGGAAAGACATCGCCATTGCCGTAAAGGCGGGGGGCGGTGATCCTGCCACCAACCCCGCACTCAGGCGGTGCATGCAGAACGCCAAAAGCGTCAACATGCCCAAAGACCGGGTGGAAGCCGCCATCAAACGTGCCATGGGTAAGGATTCCGAGAACTATGACGAAATCCTGTACGAAGGATACGGTCCCCACGGCGTGGCCATCCTCGTGGAAGCCGCGACGAACAACAATACCCGTACGGTCGCCAACCTGCGCAGCCATTTTACGAAGGGTGGCGGGGCCCTGGGTACCAACGGGAGCGTGAGTTTCCAGTTTAAAAAAATGGGGGTTTTCCGGTTGCATCCCGAGGGACTGAACCAGGATGACCTGGAGCTGGAGTTGATCGATTTCGGTCTGGACGAGCTGGGCGAGAGCACCGGCGAGAACGACGAACCCATCCTGGTCCTCCGGTGCGCCTTTGCCGACTTCGGCAAGCTGCAGAAAGCGCTGGAAGACAAGGGGATTACGCCCATCAGCGCGGAGAACGAATGGATCCCGTCGGTGACCGTACCGGTGACGGACCTCCAGGCGGAGGAAGTGTCCAAGTTGATCGATAAGCTGGAGCAGGACGACGACGTCAGCAAGGTTTTCCACAACATGGGTTGATCGTATGGAGCAGGGACCCCTCTTGTTGTTTGACGGGGTTTGCAATCTTTGCAACCGCTCCGTTCAATTCGTGATCAGACACGACAAGGGTAAGATATTCCTGTTCGCCCCGTTACAGGGGGAAAGTGCCAAAAAAATACTCACCGAGCTGGGCATAAAAGAGACCCTCCCCGAGCAGGGAGGGTCTGTATTTTTAGTCGATAGAGGAAAACTATATAGCCGTTCCGACGCGGTCCTCGAAACACTTTGGATACTGGGCTGGCGGTGGACCGCTGTGGCGAAGGTCCTGCCCAGGGGGCTCCGGGATTGGGTCTACGACTGGATTGCGCGCAACCGCTACCGGTGGTTTGGGAAGCGGGAGGCGTGCATGATCCCCACGCCAGCCCTAAGGGCCCGGTTCCTGCCCTAGTCCTGGGTTACCAGTTGAATCAGGTTGGTCACCGTGGTCCCGCCGTCGAAAACCTTTACCAGTTTCTTGTGGCGGTCATATATGGCCAGGTAGGGCACATATTGAGAGCCATAGTGACGGGAAAAGAAAAACTCGTAGTCCCGGCCCATGGTGATGTTCTTATAGTCCGCCAGTTTATAATAGAAGTAGAAATTCTTCATTTTGTCGAAGGGCAGCGAAGTGAGCATCACGAACCGGACGCCTTTGAGGGAATCCATTTTACTCAGGATCGCCTCCGTCTGGTGCTGGCAGTGTTCACAATCAGGGCTGAAATACATCAGCACGATGGGTTTGCCCGACGGCAGCTTTTTGGTATTGAAAATGGTGGTGCTGTCCACTTCCAGGATATTGAATGATGGAAGGGTTTTGTCGGATTGATAGGGCAACTGGGGCTCCTGGGGCTGCTGGGGCGATGTTTGCTGGCTTTTACCGGGAACGGCCATCAACAGACTGGCAGCCAGGGCCAGCAGGTATAGGTTTTTCTTCATTCTGCAATTAACAAAAAAGAGGTGGTATTTTGTGATCTATATATATTTGCGCACTAAATACCCTTTTTTTGTAAACTTTAACTATGGCAAATACTTCGGACATCAGGACGGGTTTGATCATAAAATTGGACGGCGGGTTGTATTCCGTGGTCGAATTTGGTCAAAACAAAACGGCCCGTGCTGCGGCAAAGGTTTGGGCAAAGCTCAAGGGCGTGGACAATGCACGCACCATCGAACACACGTGGAACTCCGGGGACACGATCTTCCCGGTAAGGGTAGAAAAAAAGGCTTTTCAGTTCCTTTATAAAGACGATTCCGGGTACAATTTCATGGACAACGAGACCTTCGAACAGATCGTCATGGGGGAAAATCTGGTGGACGCGCCCCAGTTCCTAAGGGACGGCCAGGAAGTGGCCGTGCTGATCAACGGGGAAACCGAACAGCCCATGGGCGTGGAACTCCCCGACAAGATCGTCGTCCGGGTGACCTATGCAGAACCGGGGGTGAAAGGGGATACGGCCACCCGTACCCTGAAACCGGCTACCGTCGAGACGGGGGCCACGGTGATGGTACCGCTTTTCGTGGACGAGGGGGAGTTGATCCGCGTCAATACCAAGACCGGTGAATATATCGAGCGCGTCAAAGAATAGGCCGCCCGACCTTCGGCGATCTTTGATCGCCTGCGGTCCGCCCCCTACAGGGGCCCTTTAAAACCCAAAACACACAAACCCATGGATTTCAAACAAATTCAGGAGCTCATCAAGATCATCAACAAATCGAACATTGGTGAGATCAGCGTTGAAGAAAAGGACTTTAAGATAACGATCAAGCAAAAGGAAGACCAGGTTCATACCGTAGTAGCAGCTCCTGCACCCGTCCAGGTGCTCCCTGCGGCACCCGCGCCGGTTGAAACGGCAGCACGCCCCGCGCCCGCACCGGCGCCGGCGCCGAAATCGGACAACCTCATCACCATCAAAAGCCCCATGATCGGCACCTTCTACCGTAAGTCCTCTCCGGACAAGCCGAACTTCGTGGAAGCAGGCGACGAGGTAAACCCGGGCAAGGTCGTGTGCATCATCGAGGCCATGAAATTGTTCAACGAGATCGAGAGCGAGGTCAGCGGGAAGATCGTAAAGATCCTTGTCGAAGACGCCTCTCCCGTGGAATACGACCAACCGCTATTCCTGGTCGAACCCTAATCTGAAGCTGATGTTTAAAAAAGTATTGATTGCAAATCGTGGGGAAATCGCGTTACGGGTCATCAGGACGTGCCGGGAAATGGGCATTAAGACCGTAGCCGTATATTCCACCGCGGATAAAGATAGTTTGCACGTCCGTTTTGCGGACGAGGCCGTGTGTATAGGAAAACCTGCCAGCTCCGACTCCTATTTGAACATCACCCGCCTGATGGCCGCCGCGGAGATCACCAATGCGGACGCCGTTCATCCGGGGTACGGATTCCTGGCGGAAAACGCCCGTTTTGCAGAGATCTGTACGGAACACGGGATCAAATTTATCGGACCCACCCCGGCGATGATCCGGTCGATGGGGGATAAGATCACCGCCAAAGAAACCATGATCAAGGCCGGCGTGCCGGTCATCCCCGGGAGCGACGGTCTCCTGGAGAGCCTTGATCAGGCCAGGTCCATTGCACACGACATGGGCTACCCGGTGATCATCAAGGCTACCGCCGGCGGCGGTGGTAAAGGGATGCGCGTCGTATGGGAAGACAGTGAGCTCGAAAGGGCGTACAATACGGCCAAGGCCGAGGCCCTGGCTTCGTTTAAGAACGACGGGATCTACATGGAGAAGTTCGTGGAAGAACCCCGGCATATCGAAATCCAGGTTGCCGGCGACCAGTACGGCAAGGTGTGTCACCTTAGCGAGCGCGACTGTTCCATCCAGCGCCGCCACCAGAAACTGGTGGAGGAATCCCCTTCCCCGTTCATGACACCGGAGCTCCGGGAGAAAATGGGGGAGGCAGCCATCAAGGCGGCTTCCGCCATCAACTACGAGAGCGTGGGCACCATCGAATTCCTCGTGGACAAACACCGCAACTTCTACTTCATGGAGATGAACACGCGGATCCAGGTGGAGCACTGCGTGACCGAGGAAGTCATCAACTACGACCTGATCAAGGAACAGATCAAGATCGCGGCCGGTGTACCCATCAGCGGGCGCAACTATATCCCCGAAATGCACGCCATCGAATGCCGGATCAACGCGGAAGATCCCTACAACGACTTCCGTCCGTCCCCCGGCAAGATTACCGTCCTGCACCAGCCGGGCGGGCACGGGGTGCGTGTGGATTCCCACATCTATGCCGGGTATGTCATCCCTCCTTACTACGACTCCATGATCGGGAAGATCATCGCCGTGGCCCGGACCCGGGAAGAGGCGATCGACACCATGAGCCGCGCGCTCAGCGAATACGTCATCGAGGGCGTCAAGACAACCATACCGTTCCACCAGCAGCTCATGCGGAACGAAGACTTCCGGAAAGGAAACTTTACGACCAAATTCCTGGAAACTTTCGTGTTGCAATAGCGCCCCGGGCGCACCCGTCATTAGCGAATTAACAAAAGCCGGCCCTTTGGAGCCGGCTTTTTTGTTACTTTTATTTTGCCATGCAAAAAGACGTCATTCTCCAGATCAGCAACAAGATCAAGGAAAAACGCAAGGAACGCCACATCACCATCCAGGAGCTTGCAGACAAAGCGGGGGTTACCAAGGGTTTTATTTCCCAGATCGAGAACAACCGGACCGTCCCTTCCCTCACGGTGTTGCTGAGCATCATCCGCTCCCTGAACATCGATCTGAATGCCTTTTTTGACGAGCTGCAAGGGGAAAACGGGGAAGAGGATAAGGTGGTGGTCCGCAAAAAGCAGGATTACCAGGAGTTTCAAAAGGAAAACGCCCGCGGGTTCGTCTACCAGCGCATCATGGCCACCCACGTCCAGGACCGGCACATCGACATTGTCCTGCTCCGGTTGCAAAAAAATTCCCGGCGGGCCCCCGTTCGTACGGACGCCTTCGAATACAAATACGTCATCTCCGGGGAAGTGGAGTATACTATAGGCGACAAAAAATACATGCTCGGACCTGGTGACTCCATCTACTTCGATGCCCGGGAACCCCACAACCCCAAAAATGTGGGGGAGGACGATGCCCTCATGCTCGTCGTCTACTTTTTCATGGAGAAATAACATCTTTTTAAGGTCCAAAAGTTTAATTATACTATACATTTGTGCCATGAATAAGGTACAATTGGTCGTATTCGATATTGCCGGTACCACGGTGCTGGACGGGGGAAATGTCGCCATTGCTTTTGCCCAGGCTATGGGGGAGCATGGGTATACCATCGCCAAAGAAGAAGTAAACCCCCTGATGGGGTATAAAAAGCCGGTGGCCATTCGTATGCTGTTGGACAAATACGAACCCAACCCCGCGAAGATCAGCGAGGGGCTCATCCATTCGATCCACGACCGTTTTGTGGAGCTGATGATCAACTATTACAAAACCGGCCAGGGTGTCGAACCCCTGCCGGGTGTGGACAGGGTCTTCTCCTACCTGAAAGAAAAGGGTGTCAAAATCGGCCTGGATACGGGTTTTTCAAAAGACATCGCCACCGCGATCGTCGACCGTCTGGGGTGGGAAAAGGAAGGCAAAGTCGACTATATTGTTGCGAGCGACGAGGTTCCCTCCGGGCGTCCCGCACCCTTTATGATCCAAAAGATGATGGACGAGGCCGGTATTTCGGACCCCCGTCAAGTCGTCAAGATCGGGGATACCGAGGTGGACATCAACGAAGGGCTCAACGCGGGTTGTTTGTTCTCCATAGGGGTGACCACGGGTGCCTTTACCCGGGAGGAGTTGCGGAAATACCACCCGACCCATATCATCGACCACATGGAGGAACTCATCCCTATCCTCGAAAGCGTCAATTAAGTTTATGCCTGATAAACATGACCTCCTCGTCGTTGGCGCCGGGGTACTGGGTACGTTTCATGCTTTTCATGCCTTGAGGCGGGGCTTGTCGGTGACCCTCCTGGAAAAAGACCGCTACCCGGTACAGGCCACCGTCCGCAATTTTGGCCAGGTGGTCCCGAGCGGGATGGCCGGCCGCTGGTTCGACTACGGCCGCCGCAGCCTCGAATGGTACCGGTTTATCCAGGAACGCGCGGACATTACCGTACGCCCCGGCGGGACGGTGTATATCGCGTCGGACCCGGAGGAACAACAGCTCTTACACGAGCTGCACGAGGTCATGACCGGCCGCGCGTATCCCGTTTCGATGCTGAGCCCCGCGGCCTGCCTGGAACGCTGGCCCGCGCTGCAAGCCGGGTATTGCCGGGAAGGGCTTTTTTTCCCCGAAGAAGTCAGCGTGGCACCGGAAGCCATGATCTACCGGCTGCTCGATTTTATGCAGGAGTCGTTCCCCAGGTTTACGTACCGTACGCTGACCACCGCAGTGGACTGCCGGCCCAGCGGGGACGGGGTCGCCGTGGTAACGAACGCGGGGGAAACGATCTTTGCCGCTAAAGCAATTGTGTGCAACGGCGGAGAATTTAAGCTGCTGTTCCCACAGTTGTTTGAGCGCAGTGGCATCGTGGTCAGCAAACTCCAGATGATGCGGACCAGGCCCATGCCTTCGGTAGCGCTTCACGGCAACGTCCTGACGGGTCTGACGATCCGCCGCTACGAATCTTTTGAACAATGTCCTTCTTTTGCCGGGCTCTCCGTGCCGGAACACCTCCGGGAGCTCAAACAATGGGGGATTCATATCCTTTTCAAACAGGCGGACGACGGCAGCATCATCATCGGTGACTCGCACGAGTATGCGGGGGCCATGGAGGCGGACGACCTGGGTTTTTCCATCAACAGCCACATCAACGAGCTGATGCTCCGCGAGGCGTCCCGGATCGTTTCGTTTGACGTCCGCAACCTGGACCGGGTATGGGCGGGCTTTTATCCGCAGCACAAGGAACGGGACATCGTCGAGGAGGACCTGGAGGGGTGTATCCATATCCGGACCGCCATAGGCGGGAAGGGGATGACGTCGGCGGCGGGGTACGCCGAAGAAAGTATTACCGCGTTGTTCGGGCGCTAGGCCGCTGCCAGGCCCCCGGCGGGTTGGGGCGGCGCCTCGCCGCGCATCTTCTGCGTGAAGTAGCGATAAGACAACCCGATGCACCCGAGCCCGATGATCGCCACCACGGTCAGCGACCACGTGAAGAACGACCCCCAGCTAAGGGCGTGTTTCCCAAACTCTTTATACAACAGCACCCCCACGCTCCCGGCGTAGCCGATGGAGTCGGCGGCATAGATCAGGAAACCGATGTTCCCCTTGATCCGGAATACCGCGATCAGGCGTTCGAAGAAAATGACCTGGTAGGGGATGTAGGCGAGGTATAGGCCGAAGGCCGCAAAGTACATCAGGACAAAGGGCGTGATGGCATGGATATAGAAGAGGTAGGAACCCGCCCCGATCGACAGGAAGCCCAGCACGATCAGCAGGTGCGAGAGCCGGAAGGCCTGGCGGTTGCTCCGGATATAGACCAGGGCGCCCACGCACAAAAGAACGGCGATGGACACGGGGGTGTCGATCTGGGCATAGACGGAGGGCGCCACCGGGTGACCATACAATCCCTGCCATATTTCGACCTCGAAATTATCCCGGAGGTCCCGCATGGCGGTCAGGGTGATGTACAACCCCAGGTTGAACAGGAACCCGGGCCAAAAGCTCCGGAGAAATGCCCTCCTGTCCTCGGCAAACATCTGGGTTCTTTCGGAGCGGGCGGCTTTGTCCTCCGGGGTGGGCTCGGGGGTGACGCTCAGCAAAGCCACGAAAACGAGCATCGGCACAAAAAAGACCGCCCCTACGGCAAACGGCATCCAATGCTCGGGCATGTGCCAGTCCACCACCATCATCCGGCCGATCCCTTTGACGACCCCGGCCGAAAAGATCAGGGATGCGCTGAGGATTGTCGCCATGATTTCGGTGGCCCTCCGGCCTTCCAGGTAGCTGTACACAAGCCCCCAGATCAACCCCAGCGGGAGACCGTTGGCAAACATACAAACGATGCCCCAGGGCGCGGGGACCAAGGCGAGCCCCAAGAGACAAAACCAGGCAAAACTCAGCAACCCGATGATATAAACGGGACGTTTTTCGGGGCGGACCTCGGAAATAAATTTGATCCCGATGAACTTGCTCGTGGCATATCCTAAAACCTGGGCAATGACGAGCAGGACCTTGTAGTCCATCCCCCAGAAGACCTGCCCCTCAAAGGTGGCGGCGGCAAAACTTTTCCGGAAACTATAGGTGCAGACGTAGATGCAAAAAGCCGATATACTGCTGAGCAGCAACACCGTCAGCGGCGAAGCCTGCTGCATCTTCCGGCGGAGGATTTCGTGGGGGCGCATCTGTAAAGGTATCTTCCCCAGCGTCAGCCAGGGTGGAAAAAAGTTTAAGGAATTGTTACTAAATGTTTACTTATACTAAACTCGATGCTGAAATCTGAATTTTTAGCCCGGGGGTCAGGCAGCGAAAATATCACCGTCAGGGATCTACTATATAGGTTCCGAATACTTTTTTGCCACTAAGTAAGTTGTTGCCCAGCCCCTTGCCAGGGCTGGGCTTTTTTCAAAGGTTGATCTGGTACGGGTATATATAAAAAAGCCCCCTCCGTATGCGGAGCGGGGCTTTTTCTATTTCTTCAAAGCGCGTTCTAGCGCAGGAACAGCATTTCGCGGTATTTCGGCAATTCCCACAACCGGTCGTCCACGATCATTTCCAGCTTGTCGACGTGGTAGCGGATCTCGTCAAAAAAGGGCTTTACCTTGTCGCAGTAGGCGATGGCGCGGGCACGGCTTTCGGCGATGGCGTTGGCTTCCTTGCGGGCTTCGGTCATTTCCTCGACCTTGGCGCGCACCACATTGATGTGCTCGGAGATTTCTTTCAGTACTTCCAGCTGCGCCTTGTAGGTGGACTCGGGGAGCCCGATTTCCTTCAGGCCTTTGATGTTCTGGATCAGCGTATTTTGATAGGTAAAGGCCGTGGGGAGGATGTGGTTGGTGGCCAGGTCCCCGATGACGCGGCCTTCGATCTGTACTTTTTTGATATAGTCTTCCAGGGCGATCTCGTGACGCGCTTCAAGCTCCAGGTGGTTGTACACGTGGTGGGTCTCGAAAAGGTGTTTGGCCTTAGACGTGATAAAGGCGTCGAGGGCCAGGGGCGTGGTCTTTACGTTGGGCAGACCGCGGCGATGGGCTTCTTTTTCCCACTCTTCGCTGTAACCATCGCCTTCAAAAAGCACTTTTTTGGCCGACACGATGTATTGCTGGATGACCTGCATGATGGCCACCTCTTTTTTCTCGCCTTTTTCGATGAGGGCGTCGACTTCCTTTTTAAAATGCGCCAGGGTGTCGGCCATGATGGTGTTGAGCGTAATCATGGCATTGGCACAGTTGGCGGAGGAACCCACGGCGCGGAACTCGAACTTGTTACCGGTGAAGGCAAAAGGAGAGGTCCGGTTGCGGTCGGTGTTGTCCAGAAGCAGTTCGGGGATCGTCTTGTGGATGTCGAGCTTGAGCATGATCTCGTCCTGCTCGCTGAACTTTTTGCCCACCCGGCTTTCTACCTCGGTCAGGACTTCGGTGAGGTACTTCCCGATAAAGATAGAGATGATGGCGGGCGGTGCTTCGTTAGCACCCAGGCGGTGGTCGTTGCCGGCCGACGCAATGGCCGCGCGCATGAGGTCGGCGTGGTCATGAACCGCCTTGATCGTGTTGACGAAAAAGGTCAGGAACATGAGGTTGGTCTTCGGCGTTTTGCCGGGCGCCAGGAGGTTGACACCGGTGTCGGTGGCCATGCTCCAGTTGTTGTGCTTGCCCGAACCGTTGATCCCGGCAAAGGGTTTTTCGTGGAGCAGCACGACCAGGCCGTGCCGGTTGGCGACGCGGCTCATGACGTCCATCATCAGGATGTTGTGGTCGACGGCCAGGTTGACTTCCTCGAAGATAGGGGCGCATTCGAACTGGGAGGGGGCCACTTCGTTGTGACGGGTGCGCAGGGGAACCCCCAGCTTGTAGCACTCGGTTTCGAAGTCACGCATAAATGAATAGGCGCGTTCGGGGATGGACCCGAAATAGTGGTCTTCCAACTGCTGACCCTTGGCGGGGGCGTGCCCAAACACAGTGCGTCCGGTCATCGTCAGGTCGGGCCGGGCGTTGGCCAGGGCCGCGTCGATGAGGAAGTATTCCTGCTCCCAGCCGAGGGTGGCGGTCACCTTGGTGACGTTGCGGTCGAAGTAGTTGCAGACTTCCACGGCGGAGCGGTTCAGGGCGTCCAGGGCTTTCAGCAGGGGCGCCTTATAGTCCAGGGACTCCCCGGTATAGGAGACGAAAATCGTCGGGATACAAAGGGTTCTGCCTTCCCCGGTTTCGATGACAAAGGCGGGGGAGGAAGGGTCCCAGGCGGTATAGCCGCGGGCTTCGAAGGTGGCGCGCAGACCGCCGGAGGGGAAAGAGGAGGCATCCGGCTCCTGCTGGATGAGGGCGGCGCCGTCAAATTCTTCCAGGGCGGAGCCGTCGCTTTTCAGCGTGAAAAAGGAATCGTGTTTTTCGGCCGTCGCCCCGGTCAGGGGTTGGAACCAGTGCGTAAAGTGCGTGACCCCTTTGGATTCGGCCCATTGACGAAGACCCGCTGCGATCTGGTTGGCCATGTTCCGGTCGATCCTCTTACCGCTCTTGATGGAAGCGGCCAGACTCTTATACCCTTCGTCGCTCAGGAACTCCCTGGCGGTCTTGAGGGTAAATACATTTTCATTGAAAATGGCAGTAATCTTCGAGGAAGAGGGTGCGTTACCCTCCACCCGGTCAGCAGTGAGCTTGTCGATAGCTTTGAATCGTAAAGAGGACATCGAGTGGAAATTTTAGTTGGCAAAAGAACTTTAAACTTAACAAAAAAACAATTTTTTTGGACGCTAATGAGATATTGTTTTTTTTCCCCATACGGGGTCGCCTTTGCGATGTAACAGTGGTAATAAGCTGAATGCCAACACAAAAGGGAACATCAGGCTGCGGTACCGGATGAGCGCGCTGAGGATGGGGATGGTCAGCCCGATGAGGAGCCAGAAGGCAAGGGTCATGAACAGCCAGCTGTCTGTGTAAAAGGTTGTCCGGACCCGTTTTATCCTGCCCAACGTCCAGATCGCCCAAAGGGCCCAGACTTCCAGGCCACAGGGGATATAAAAGGCGTTGGCCATGTCCCAGGGGGCCGGCCGGAAAAAAGCATTCCAGGCCGCGGCGGGGAGGCGCGCCACATAACCCGACCAGGACGCGCTGAGCGGTAGGACCGGGAGAAAATGCCCGTAAGGGAGCTGGAGGTACTGGTGCTGGACGGTGACCTGTTCGGGGAGGGTCGCCATAAAAAAGAGAAGGGTCAGCCCACCCAGCCAGCGCCAGCCGTTTTGCCTTTTTTTATAGAACAGCCACCAGGCGGCGGCCAGGATGAGCAACAGGACCACCAGGAAGGCTTTGAGGATCGCCAGGAGCAGGATCAGGGCGATCAGCCGGGCTATGGCGCGCCCGTCGCGGCCCCCTTCGACGAACAGCCGGTAGGCATCCAGCGCGATCCACCCCAGGAGCGCAAAGACAAGCCCATCCGGGTGAAGCCCGCTATAGCAAAACAGAAAGGTCGGCAACAGAAACGGCACGCAATACCACCAGGGATCCAGCCCCGGGTAAAGGCTGGTGAGCAGCCGGAGAAACCGGACCCAGCCGGTAAAGGTCAGGAGGGCATAGACCACCGTATCCACAAACGGGTTGTGCATCGTGACCAGGTTCATCCCGAGCAGGATCAACACAAACAGGTTTTGTTTGAGGTTGTTCCAGAAATGATAGTGGAAGATATCCGTCCATGGTCCATGGAAGGGTAAGGCCAGGTTGAAAAAGTCGGAGGGGGTGTGGATCAGGTAGGCCAGCTGGCGGCTTTGGTCAAAGAATCCCCACGCATCGGAAGACTTTGGATATAGGGAAAAATAAAGATAAGTGTAGCCTAGGGCCCAGATAAGTTTTACAGCCAGCAGACCGGCGATCCAGGATAAAGGAAGTGGGAGCTTACGTTTGGGATGGCCCATGGCCCGAAGATAGGAATCTTGGGCGTCTCTTCGTAACTTTGCGCTTCCACTCTTTCAAAGTCTCATGGATACTACCATCGCAGTCGCAGAAAAGCTGGGCATCAGGCCCGAAGAATTTGAAGCCATCAAAGGCATCCTGGGCAGAACCCCCAATTTTACGGAACTCAGCGCTTACTCCGTGATGTGGAGCGAGCACTGCAGCTATAAGAATTCCATCAAATGGCTCAAGACGCTTCCCCGTGACGGGTCTCGTCTGCTGGTCAAGGCCGGGGAAGAAAACGCCGGCCTGGTGGATATAGGTGACGGTGATGCCGTCGTCTTTAAGATCGAATCCCACAACCACCCGTCGGCCATCGAGCCTTTTCAGGGGGCCGCTACCGGCGTGGGGGGCATCCACCGCGATATTTTTACGATGGGTGCCCGTCCCATTGCCGCTTTGAATTCCCTTCGCTTCGGTGACCTCGCCGAGGAGAAGACCCAGGCCCTGATGGCCGGGATCGTTCATGGGATCGGTCACTACGGGAACTGTTTTGGCGTACCCACCGTGGGCGGGGAAGTGTATTTCGAAGAATGTTACCACACCAATCCGCTGGTGAACGCGATGAGCGTCGGGGTGGTACGCGTGGGTAAGACCATCAGCGCGACGGCCGAAGGCATCGGCAATCCCGTCTTTATCGTGGGTTCCGCCACCGGAAAGGATGGGATGGGCGGTGCGGCTTTTGCTTCCGCCGATATCACCGAGCAAAGCGCCGAACAACTGCCGGCGGTACAGGTCGGCGACCCCTTCCAGGAGAAAAAACTCCTGGAGGCCTGTCTGGAAGTGATCGACCACGGGGGCGTGGTCGGCATGCAGGACATGGGTGCCGCGGGGATCATCTGTTCCACCTCCGAAATGAGCGCCAAGGGTGGCGTGGGTATGCGCATCGACCTCGACAAGGTGCCCACGCGTCAAAAAAATATGAAGGCCTGGGAGCTCCTGCTTTCTGAAAGCCAGGAGCGCATGCTCATTGTTATGGACAAAGGGAAGGAGGCGGAAGTCCTCCGCATCTTTGAAAAATGGGACCTGCCTTGTTCCCAGATTGGTGAAGTGACCGGTGACGGCCGTTTGAAATTTTATAAGGAAGGCGTGCTCGAAGCCGATCTTCCCGCCGAAAGCCTTGTCCTTGGCGGCGGCGCTCCCCAATACGACCGCGAATACCGCGAACCCGCGTATTTGAAAACCATCGCCGCTTTCGATCCCGCCTCGGTGCCCCAGCCCGCCAGCCTGCGTGCTGTGGCGGAGCAACTGGTCCGCCTCCCGGGGATCGCCTCGAAGCGCTGGATCTATACCCAATACGACAGCATGGTGGGTACGGGCAACGCCTCTACCAATGCCCCCAGCGATGCCGCGATCGTCCTGGTTAAGGGTACCGATAAGGCCCTCGCCGTGACCACCGACTGCAACAGCCGCTATGTATACGCCGATCCCTTCAAGGGCGGCATGATCGCCGTGGCGGAAGCCGCCCGCAACATCGTGTGCAGCGGCGGGCATCCCCTGGCCATTACCAACTGCCTGAACTTTGGCAATCCTTACGACCCGGAAGTCTACTTCCAGTTCGTACACGCCATCAAGGGCATGGGTGCCGCCTGTCTGGCTTTCGACACCCCCGTCACCGGCGGGAACGTCAGCTTTTACAACCAGTCCCCGGACGGTCCCGTTTACCCCACGCCCACGATCGGCATGGTCGGGTTGCTGGAACATTTTTCCGACCGCATGACCCTCGACTTCAAAGCCGCCGGCGACCTGGTCTACCTGGTCGGTAAAAGCCGGGAAGACTTCGGGTCCTCCGAATACCTCCATAAGATCGTCGGGGTCGAACATTCGCCCGCGCCCTTCTTCGACCTGGAAGAGGAAAAGGCCCTTCAGTCCTTTGTCCTGAGCCTGGTCCGGGGGAAAAAAGTCCGCTCCGCCCACGACGTCAGCGAAGGCGGCCTGGTGGTTACCTTGCTGGAGAAAGGGTTTGCCCGCGGGCTCGGTTTCAAGGTCCAGACCGGCGAGACCATCCGCCCCGACGCGTTCTGGCTGGGTGAGGCCCAGGGCCGCGTCGTCGTCACGGTAAGCCGCCAGGGTGTTGCCGCCCTGGAAACCGCGGCCGCCGCCGCCGGCATCCCCTTCGAAAAGCTGGGTGAGGTCACCGACGGCCTTGTCCGTGTACAGGGCGAAGACTGGGGGATGATCGACACCTGGAAACAACGCTACGATACCGCTATTGAAAGCTTTTTGCAGAACTAATCGCCCATGACACCAAACGCACAGATCATCGTCACCGGGGCCGCCGGGTTTATCGGAAGCGCCCTGGTCGGATTGCTCAATGAATGGGGGTACCGGCGGATCATCATCGTCGACGATTTCTCCCGTGCCGACAAGGTGCCGAACCTGGAAGGAAAGGTTTTCGAGGCGCGTGTCGAGCGGGATGCCTTTTTCGACTGGTTGCGTACGGAGCGGCCCGCGGTGGATTTCTTTTTCCATATCGGCGCCCGCACCGACACCACCGAGTTCGACTACAGCATCCACCAGCGGTTGAACGTCGAATTTTCCCAAAAGGTCTGGAACTATTGCGCATCTTCCTCCGTCCCGCTCGTCTATGCCTCTTCCGCCGCCACCTACGGCGCCGGTGAGTTTGGTTACAACGACGACCACGAGACGCCCTTCAAGCTGCAACCCCTCAACGCCTACGGCGTGTCGAAAAACGAATTCGACAAATGGGCCCTGCACAACCCGGTCCAGCCCCCCTTCTGGGCCGGATTGAAGTTTTTTAACGTGTACGGCCCCAACGAATACCACAAGGCGCGCATGGCCAGCGTCATCTTCCATTCGGTCAACCAAATCCGCGCCAAGGGCGAGGTCGCCCTGTTCCGCTCCCACCGCCCCGATTTTGCCGACGGCCAGCAGCTCCGCGACTTCGTCTATGTCAAGGACCTCCTGAAGGTCTGCGTGTGGTTGATGGACCACCGGCCCGCCAGCGGGTTGTACAACCTCGGGACCGGTAAGGCCCGGTCTTTCTACGACCTCGCCGCCGCGACCTTTGCGGGGCTCGACCTCGCGCCGAATATTCGCTTTATCGACATGCCCGTCGACATCCGCGATAAGTACCAGTACTTCACGGAGGCGAATATGTCCAAGCTTCGGGAGGCGGGGTATAGCGAGCCGTTTTATTCCCTCGAAGAGGGCATCGACGATTATGTGCGCCACTACCTGGCGCCCGGGAAATATTATTAATGGCCGCTCCTGCGGCCCCATCATAAGGTTTTTATGTCCAACAAACTTGCCATCATCGGCGGCGGCAACCTCGGCCGCGCCATCGCGGAAGGCGTCGTCAAGAGCGGTTTCATGCCTGCTGCCGACATCATCGTCACCCGTCGCAACACCCAGCTTTTATCAGACCTCGCCGCACAGGGCGTCGTCGTCATGAGCGACAACCAGGAAGCGGTCCGCCAGGCGCGCACCGTAATCCTCGCCGTCAAACCCTACAACGTCCGCGACATCCTCCGGGAACTCAGCCCCGTGCTCTCCGAAACCCAGCACGTGTTGATCTCCGTCGTGACCGGTGTCTGGATGGAAGAGCTCCAGCAGGCTGCCGGTAAAACCCTCCCCCTGTTCCGCGCCATGCCCAATACCGCCATCGCGATCCAGGAAAGCATGACCTGTCTCAGCCACACCAACGCCGGCCCCGCCGACGTCCAGTATGTCCAGTCCCTTTTCGACACCGTCGGCCGGACCGTGACCATCGATGAAAAACTGATGGACGCCTCCACCGTGCTCGGCGCCTGCGGCATTGCCTATGCCCTGCGGTTTATCCGCGCCAACATACAAGGAGGAATTGAGATCGGTTTCGACGCCCAGACTGCCAGCCTCATCGCCGCACAAACCGCCCTCGGGGCCGCCGAGCTGCTTATCCGCACGGGTCGTCACCCCGAGCAGGAGATCGACAAGGTAACTACCCCGAAGGGGTGCACCATCGCCGGACTCAACGAGATGGAACACCAGGGGTTCAGCTCGTCGCTGATCAAGGGGATCGTCGCGAGTTATGTGAAAATTCTGAAACCTTAGCCCTTCACGGGGAACATCCACTGGTGGACGTCGGCCTCGCGGCCCTCGCGGATCGCGTCCAGCCGGCGTTTTACTTCCGGTGAGATCGTCCACTTGTCCGTGTCGAGGAGCATCTCGTAGCCTTTGTAGTTGAGCTCTTTGATGGGCGTGATCGTGGCCGCGGTACCCGTACCGAAGGCTTCCTTCAGCGTCCCTGCCTTGTGTGCGGCGATGATCTCGTCGATGTGCAGGGGGCGTTCTTCCACCTTCAGGCCTTGTTCCTGCAACAGCGTGATCACGGTCGAACGCGTGACGCCTTCGAGGATCGACCCTTCGAGGTTCGGGGTGATAGCGGTATTACCGATGATAAAGAAGACGTTCATGGTGCCCATCTCCTGCACATACTTGTGCTCGAACGCGTCCGTCCAGAGGACCTGATCGAAACCCTTGGCCTGCGCTTCGGCAAAGGCCAGGAGGCTGGAGGCATAGTTGCCGCCCGATTTGGCAAAGCCGATACCGCCTGGTGCCGCGCGGGTGTATTTCTCTTCCACGTATATGCGGCAGGGCTTGCTATAGTACGGCCCGGTAGGGCTCAGCAGGATGTAAAAAGAATACGTCGACGAGGGCCTTACGCCGATCGCTTCGTCCGTCGCAAACATAAACGGACGGATGTACAGCGAGTGGTCGGGCTTGTTGGGGATCCAGTCCAGGTCCACTTCGACCAGCTTGCGCATGCCTTCGATAAAGAGTTCTTCCGGGATCTCCGGCATCATCATGCGGGCCGCGGAAATATTAAAGCGATGGAAGTTATCAAACGGGCGGAAGATATAGGGTTCGCCGCTCACGGTGCGGTACGCCTTTATCCCTTCGAAGATCGTTTGTCCGTAATGGAGGGTTGCGTTGGTCGGCAGCATGGAGATCGGGCCAAACGGTTTAATCACCGGCTGTTGCCATTGACCGTCCTTGTATTCCACCTCCAGCATGTGATCCGTAAAGACTTTGCCAAACGGAAGATTCTCCAGGGAAGTCCCGGGGAGCTTGCTTTTTTCTGTCTTGATGACTTTTATATCTATGACAGCCTCCATATCACTAAATTTGCTACAAACCTACAAAAAAAAGCGCGTTCATGGACCTGGACAGGCTCACTTTGTCTCCTTCTCAAGTAGCGCAGTGGTATGCAAAATCGCTCGTGGTCGTTCCCGGGGCGCGGCCCCGTGCGCGGCGGCCGGAGAGGGAGGGCGTGCCTGCGCAGGTTTCTGCCGCGCCAGCGGCTTCGGGCGGGGCCACGCCCGCGACACCCGCGCCCCTCAAGTACCTGGGAGAGAACGAACAACACATCCTGATCCTGGTCCGCGACACCTCCGCGGTGTTTCTGGAGGAAAAGGCCTTTCAGTTCCTGCTGAGCGTTTTGGAGGCGTGCAAGCTGTCCATGGCCTCGGTGGCCCTGGTCAACCTGGAAAATGAAGCCCGGACGCCGGAGGCCATTGCGGCTGAGCTCGGCAGTACCCAGGTGATCCTTTTCGGGGTAGGGATAGAAGAACTGGGATTGCCCATGCTTTTCCCTGCCTACCAGGTACAGCCTCACGGGAACCGGACCTACCTCGCTGCC
Source organism: Dinghuibacter silviterrae (assembly GCF_004366355.1). Lineage (NCBI taxonomy): Bacteria > Pseudomonadati > Bacteroidota > Chitinophagia > Chitinophagales > Chitinophagaceae > Dinghuibacter > Dinghuibacter silviterrae. Next base: position 1,851,072 of record NZ_SODV01000001.1, read on the forward strand.
GACGCGCTGGCGACGATTGCCGGAGAACGGACCCTCAAGGGCCGTTTGTGGGCTTGTCTGAAAAGTATGTTCCAAAGATGATCCATTTGATTTTTGCCACGAATAACGTCCACAAGACGGATGAAGTCCGCGCGGCCCTTGGGGCGGCGTTTAGCCTGGAAACCATGAAGGAAGCCAGCCTGGACATCGACATCCCCGAACCTCATCCCACGCTGGAGGCCAATGCGCTGGAAAAAGCAAGAACCGTAGCACTCCTGACGGGTCAACCGGCCTTTGGAGAGGACACGGGGCTGGAGGTTTTTGCACTCCAGGGCGAACCCGGTGTGAAGAGCGCGCGGTATGCCGGGGAAGACCGCTCTACAGACGCCAACATCCGGAAGTTGCTGACCCGGCTGGGGGACAACCCCGATCGCGCCGCCCGGTTCCGGACGGTGATGGCTCTCGTCATGGACGGGCGGGAATATTGTTTCGAAGGGATCTGTCCCGGACGGATCCTCCGGGAACCCCGGGGCACCGGTGGTTTTGGATATGACCCGGTTTTTGTTCCGGATGGATCCGAACTTGCTTTTGCAGAGATGGACATGGAAGGGAAGAGCCGCTTTAGCCACCGTAAAAAGGCGTTGGACCAATTGATCACTTTTCTAAAAAGCATACCGCATGGCCAGGGTAAAGATTGACCTGCCTTCAACCTTTCATTTTACCACGCAGATTCCCGTGCGCATCACGGACCTGAACTATGGGGGGCACGTCGGCAACGACGCGGTGTTGGGGATGCTGCACGAAGCGCGTATGCGGTACCTGGGTCAATGGGGATATACCGAGTTGGACGTGGCGGGGGTGGGTTTGATCATGAGCGACGCGATCCTCTCCTTCAAAGGGGAGTCATTTTACGGCGATGTCTGGACTATTCACATCCGGGCCGCCGAATTCAACCGAGTGGGTTTTGAGCTCTACTATGCTGTAGAAACCGTGCGGGACGGCCGCACGCACCGCATTGCGGAGGCCAAGACGGGGATGATTTGTTTTGATTATACGGCCCGCAAGCCTGTTGGCGTGCCCGCGGCATTCGCAGCGCAGGTGGAGGCGCTGGGGTAGCGCGGCCCGCGGCCGCATGGAACCGGCCGGGCTTACCGCTCGCGGTTCCAGATGGCCCAGCCCTCTTCCGCCTGGATGCGCAGCATGTCGTACCCATTGCGGATGACCGCTCCACGGGCCTCGCCTTCCGCCAGGAAGCGCGTTTTTTCCGGATTATAGACGAGATCGAACAGGTAGTGCCTGGCGGATAAAGCCGCATAAGGCAGCGCGGGCGCTTCGTCCACGTGGGGGAAGGTGCCGACGGGGCTGCAGTTGATGAGGACCGTGTAGGTCTCCAGGAGGGCAGGGGTCACTTCGTCATAGCGGAGGGTGGGGCCTTCGGGGCCGAAAGGGCCGCCCGGGGTCGCGGCGCTCGCGCCGCCCACCGCCGCGCCAGCGCCCACCGCGCCACTACGCGACACATGGCGATACCCGATCCCCAACTCCGCGAGGGCGAACGCCGCCGCCTTGGATGCGCCCCCGGTGCCCAGGATAAGCGCATGCCGGTCAAACGGCCGGAGCCCCGGCCGGAAGGATTCGCGGAACCCGGCGACGTCGGTGTTATAGCCATAAAGCCTGCCGTCCCGGACAACAATACAGTTGCAGGCGCCGACAAGCGCGGCCTGACCGGGATCAAAAAGATAGGGGAGGACCTGTTCCTTGTAGGGAATGGTGACATTGAGACCGCAGAGGTCGGGCTGCGAAGCCAGAAGTCCGGGTAGGTCGGTGATCACCGGAATGGGGAAGAGCTCGTACCGGCAGTCGGTGATGCCTTCGTCCTGGAATTTTTGGGTAAAATACTTCTTGGAGAAGGAGTGCCCGAGGGGATAGCCGATGAGCCCGAAGAGACGCATTATGCTTCCGATTTGTTCAGGTAGAGGTGGAAGGTGTCTCCCCTGAGACCGATGCGCATGGCCTCCAGGGCGATGACTTCGCTGGGGGCGATGTTGCCGAGGTTGACGTTGCACCCAAGCAGTTCCAGGAAATAAAGCTGTTGGGCCTTTTGGGGGGCTTCCCAGATGATCTGTTCACCGGGGATCTGGGTGAGGATTTCCTGGACCAGCCCTTCCCGGACTTCCCCGGAGCCGCGGTAGATGCCCACGTTCCCGGATTCCCTGGCCTCGGCAATGACATAGGAGGCGCCGGCGCCCAGTTCCGCGCGCATCAGCTCGATCCACTTATAGGGCGGGATGATGTGGGTGGCGTCCTTGCTTCCGACCTCGCTGAGGACGGTTGCGTATTTGGTCAGTTTTTCGATATAACCGCACTTCTCGGCGTGGGGGATCGTGACGGATCCATCACTGACCTCCACGTGGCCGATGCCGTAGTCCTGCAGGATGCGGACAAAATCCTGGAACTGGCCGCGGATCAGGAAGGCTTCGAAAAGGGTGCCCCCGAAATAAACGGGGATGTTGTAGGAGCGGTAGACTTCGATCTTTTCCCGCAGGTTAGGGGTGACATAGGAGGTGCCGAAACCCAGCTTGAGGATGTCCACATGGGGGTGGGCGATGCTCATGAAGTTCTTGGCTTCCTGTATGCTCAGGCCCTTGTCCATCACCATGGTGATGCCGGAGGACCGGGGCTTTTGCTGCCGGTCGGGCATCTGCGTAAGGTTAAAATTCATTGATCGAGGTGGGCTTTTGATGTTCGCAGTGACACGCAGCTGGCGTGCCACGCGCGCAAATATAGGGAGGGGGAGCCAATTACGGGCGGGTGCAAACGTTAAAATGGGTGAGCGTGCGCTTTAAATCGACTTATTGCGCTTGTAGCGCGCAATGATGTCCACCACCTGCTGGTGCTGGAGGAGACGGGGACTCAGGTCGATAAGCTTGCGGATCAGTTTGGGGGCCTTTTCCATGGCGACTTCCAGGAGGTTCAGGGCCTCCTTGCTTTTGCCTTGTGCAAAAAGGATCGCGGTTTTGTAAAACAGGAAAACGGGTTTGCTGCCGGTTTCCTCGTAGGCGGTCTGGGCGTATTCCTCGGCCTCGTCCAGCAGGTTCCCTTTCATCAGGCATTCCAGGAGCGCGCTCCAGCCTTTGATGCTTTTAGATTTGGCCCGGATGACGTTGCCGAAATATTCGATGGCGTCCTGGTAACGGCCCAGCTCGACCATGCACTCTCCCATCGCGAGGTTGAACTCGGGTTGGAGGGGTTGTAACCGCAGGGCGTTTTGCAGTTGCTTGACGGCGCTCTCGGTCTGACCTTCGTTGATATAGGTGCAGGCGATCTTATAGTACAGCTTGCTGTCTTCGGGGTTGAGGTGGGAGGCCTTTTTGTAGTAGAAACGCGCCTGAGCGTAGTTGCGGAGCTTGTCGTAACAGTGCCCCAGGGCCTCGTAGATGACGTCTTCCGGTCTGGACAGCTCGATCACCTTCTCCAGGGGCTCTATGGCTTCCTTGTAACGGTGGAGACGGATAAAGGCGTCGGCCATGTTCCGGTAGGCGAAGTCGAACTTTTCATCGATGGTGATGGCATATTGATAGGCATCGATGGCTTTTTCGTATAGCTTCAATCCCTGGTAGGCCGCGGCCAGGTTGAACCAGGCCAGCTCGTTGTAGGGGAATTCCTCCAGGATCCGCTGGTGGACCCGGATGCTTTCTTCGTTGCGGCCGGTAAAGTCCGTCCAAAAGCATATTTTATAAAGGGCTTCCTCGTTGTTGGCGTCCGCTTCCAGGATGAGTTTGAGACAGTCGAAGACCTTGTCAAATTCTTCGTAGTCGTCATAGACATCGGCCAGCTCGAACAACAGTTCTATGCGCTCGTCGTCCTCGAACTGGATGATGGCTGATTCCAGGACCTCCACCGCCTTGGCTTGCAGGTCGAGGGCCAGGTAGGCGTCCGTTTTCAGGATGTAAATATTGATGTCCCCACTGTCCATCACTTCCGCCTGGTCGAGGAGTTCCAGTGCTTCCCGGTAGCGCCGGGAGGCGATCATGAGGTCCGCCTTTTTGACCATAAGGACGGAGGAATAGGGGTATTGCTCCATCGCCAGCTCCGCGGCCTGCATGGCCTGGACCAGCTCGTTGCGGTCGTCAAAATAGTCGATGATGCGTTCGAAAGATTCTTCTTCGAGAAAGGAATGGCGCCTGCCCGCCTTCATATTTTCGTACTGCCTCAGTAATTCTTTCAGCTCTTCACGGTCCTGTCTAAAGGAGTGGTCTCTCATACAATGTGGTTACCGTAAGTTAAGTTATTTTGATAAAAATAGCCGGCCTTCACCCAACAATTTTTACCTATCTGCGTTAATTATATATGAAGGGCTTCCCATCTGATGCGACAACTGGTCCGGTAAAACCGGGTAAATAATCGGCGAATCGTAAAAGGTGCGTTAAAAAAAAGTGCACGACTTGCTAAAAAAATTGTAAATTTGCAGTATATGTTCCGTAAAAAATCCATACGGCTAACGGCTATGATGGGGATGTTGCTCCTGGCGGCTACCGCCTTGCATGCCACGTCCTACCATTACACGGGTACCGGCGGTGATAAAAAGCGGGATGTACATAAGGATACGCCCCTCGTATTTCCTTTTTCCAACCTCAAATCGACGGCTGCCCTCCAGTTGTCCCTCAAGACCGGTTTGCAGCCGGGTCTCCAGTTCACCGGCGACTTTACGGTACCCACACCGAGCCAGGACCAGACCATCATGAACGTGCACTCGCTCATGACCTATCAGAAGGGTAATACCATCTACATTTACCCGTACAAACAGCCGATGCTGCTGACGAAATTCAGGACGCCCGAGCGGGTCCTGCATTAATGCAATTTCTTACTTTCCGTATAGGACATTTCCCGGTATCCCGTCTTGGGGATGTCGAATTTTGTGCTGGGCACCGGGTCCAGTGATATTTTTACCGCCTGGTAGGTCACCTTCGACGGCCCCATGCGGCCTTCGTACGACAACGGCAGGCCCGGCAAAGGGGTAAAACGATAGCTGTATTCCTTGTTTTGGGGCAGGAGTTCCGGGGTGTACCAGATCAGGAGGGTATCCCCGGCCGGCGTGCGGCCGATCACCTTTTTGCAGGGATAACCCGCGATGGTCGCCGTGTCTCCCGTGTAGGTATAGGTCATCTTATAGGGTTTCCCCAGATCGTCGAAGTCTTCCTTGCCCATCCGGATCAGGATCTTTTGCTGCCCGTATTCCTGGAGCAGGGCACCCGCGTGGGTCAGGCTGCTGTAAATGGTGCTGGTGGAGCCGAGGCTCCCCGCAAAGTCGGTCCGGGTCCTGGACCCTTTTAGCTGGAGGGTGAACGAAGCAGCCGCAAGGATAGCGGCTTCGTCTTTCGAAGCGCCGTCGGAGACGAGCTTATACGTAATGGTCCCCTCGGTCATCATGCGAACCGGGGGGACCTTTGTGGTATCGGGGTGGAGGTGCGTCGTGTCGGCGCGCGAAGCGGAACCCGCGTTTTGGGCCCGGAGCGGCGCCCCCGCGAGCAGCGCCAGCGCGAGCAGCCCCGCGGTCAGGGCGGCCAGGACCGCCGTTCCCTGTATGGCCTTGTCCGCGGACAAGGCCTAGCGCTTTTGCGTCTTGTCCTTCATATCCTGGACCTTCTTCTGGGTCTCCTGGATTTGTTCCAGCCGCTCCGCCCATTTGGATTTGGCCTTTGGCTTTTTCTTGTTTTCCTGGAGCTGGGCGTGGATCTTTTTCTCGTCGATGATGAACTTCTGGATGACGAGCTGGATGGCAAGGGTGATGACGTTGGACACCGTGTAGTACCAGGTCAGACCGGCGGGCAGACCGTTGAAGACGCCCAGCAGCACAACGGGGAAGATGTAAGGCATGTACTTCATCATCGGGTTGTTCTGATCCGGGGTCATGTTCATGTTCCAGATCTGGATGAGGAAGCTGCTGACGATGGCGGTAAGGGTAAACAGGCTGACGTGGTCACCGTAGAACGGGATCTTGAAACCGAAGTTGAAGATCGAATCGTAGGTGGACAGGTCGTGGGACCACAGGAAGGACTGCCCCCTCAGGGCGATATTGCTGTTGAAGAAACTATACAGGGCAAAGAAGATGGGGATCTGTAGCAAGGCGGGGATACAACCACCCAGGGGGTTGACGCCCGCGGTCCGGAAGAGCTTCATTTGCTCCACGCCAAAGGCTTGCTGGTCGTCCTTGTATTTCTTTTTGAGTTCGTCGATTTCCGGCCGCAGGACGCGCATTTTCGCGCCGCTGAGGTAGCTTGAATAGGTGAGGGGAGAGATCACGAGACGGATAAAGAACGTCAGCAGAAGGATGACGATCCCGAAGTTGGAGACAAAGCCGTGGAAAAAGTCGAACACGGGGATGACGATCCAGCGGTTGAGGTACTTGACAAACGCATAAATACCGTTACCCATCTGTACGTTTTCCTCCAGGTGAAGACCGTAGGTCTTCAGGAGGTGGTATTCGTTGGGGCCCATGTACCATTCCAGGGGGATGATGGCCGTACCGGCGGAAGGCGGCAGCTTGATCTGAAGACCGGCCGTGGTTTTGACCAGGTCATGAAGGCTGTCGCTGTTGGCTTCCCAATGGAGGGAAGCGCCCATCTTGTTGTCCTTGGAGATCAGGGTGTTGTTGAAGAAGCGTTGTTTCGTACCGATCCAGGTTACATTTTCCAGGTTTTTATCCCCGGTGCTGGACAGCGTCTTATAGTCGTAGCCGTCCTGGTCGTAATAGGACAGGGCGGTGGTCCGCTTTTCGTAGGTGACGTCGCGTTCCTGCGGTTGGGCGGTAAAAGACCAGGTAGCGTTCAAGGCATTTTGGGGCAGGAGTTGCAGGGCTCCGTCGATCCGGATATTGAGCTGCAGCATGTACTGGTTGGGCTGCAGGACATATTCATGTTGGACGGCGTGGCCGAGGGAATCCTTGAGGGTGTAACGGAGGACCTGGTTACCGCCTTCCTGCTGGACGCCGGTGGTCGAGAAAAAGAGATCCTTGGTGGCGGCAGCGTTGGAGCCGGTCTGGATCAGGTAGGAGAATTCCTGACCGCCGTCGGCGACCAGGTATAGCGGCGTCCCATCGAAGCGCTTGTACTTTTTGAGTTCTACGATCTTTGGCTGGCCGCCCCGGTTGCTAAAGGTGATCCGGACGAGGTCGTTTTCAAGGATGGATGTTTGCTCGGAACCCGCAACACCGGCGGAAAAAGAACCGGCGGTGGTGCTCCTCAGAAGGCTGTCCAGGTGTAGCGAATCCGCGCGCCCGGCGGTGGTGTTCACGGCAGGCGTCGCAGGGTGCAACGCCAGCGAATCCTTTATATGCTGTTGCTGTTTTTGCAGATTTCCCTGTTCGCGCTGGGCAATAAAGATGTAGCCGATCAGGAGCACGACCAGGAGTGCGGTACCGATGATGGTATTTCTATCAAAACCATTTCCCATAAAAAAGTGCGTCAATTGAGCCGCGAAGGTAAGACAAGTGGCCGGAACGGCCGCTTCTTTGCGGCCTTTAGATCAATTCACTCTGCAAAAGCGGGTTTTTGACCGCATTCAGCCGCTCGTTAAAGGCCTTGGCGGCCGCTACGAAGTGGACGAACAGGGGGTGGGGGCGTTCCACGGTGCTTTTTAGCTCGGGATGGAACTGAACACCAATGAAAAAGGGGTGGTTGGGGAACTCCATGATCTCGACAAGACCGGAATCCGGGTTTTTCCCGGAAGCAACCATGCCGGCGGCCTGGAAGCGTTCCAGGTAGTCGTTGTTGAACTCGTAGCGGTGGCGGTGGCGTTCGTGGATCAGGCTTTCTCCGTAGATCTTGTGGGCCAGGGTGTTGGGTTCGATGAGGCAGGGGTAGGAGCCGAGCCGCATGGTGCCCCCCTTGGCGGTGATCTTTTTTTGCTCCTCCATCATGTCGATGACGGGGTGGGGGGTATCGGCGGTCATTTCCGTGGAGTGGGCGTCCTTCAAGCCAAGGACGTCCCGGGCAAATTCGACCGTGGCCATTTGCATACCCAGGCAGATACCAAAGAAGGGCAGTCCTTTTTCCCGTGCATATTTGATGGCGCTGATCTTGCCTTCCGTCCCGCGGTGGCCAAAGCCGGGGGCCACCAGCAGACCGTCCAGGTTGGACAGTTTTTCAGCCACGTTGTCGTCGGTGATGAACTCGCTGTGCACATTCTGGATCTGCACCTTGCATTCGTTCATGGCGCCGCCGTGGACAAAGGCCTCCAGGATGGATTTGTAGGCGTCCTGGAGCTCGATGTATTTCCCGATCAGACCGATGGTGACCTTGGACTTGGGGTATTTGAGCTTGTCCAGGAATTCCTTCCAGCGGGAGAGGTCGGGTTCGCCGTAGGATTGTATGTTGAGGCTTTTGAGGGCGATCAGGTCTAGCTTTTCGCGCATCATCATCAGGGGGACTTCATAGATGGTGGCGGCGTCCGCGGATTCGATGACGGCCTCTGTCTTGACGTTACAGAACTGCGCGATCTTGCGGCGGATATCGGTGGAAAGGGGTTCTTCGGTGCGGCAGACGAGAATGTCGGGATGTACGCCGTTCTCGCTGAGCATTTTCACGCTGTGCTGCGTCGGTTTTGTCTTGAGCTCCTTGGCGGCCTTGAGGTAAGGGATCAGGGTCAGGTGGATGACGAGACAGTCGTCTTCCGGCAATTCCCACTGGAGCTGACGGACGGCCTCTATAAAAGGAAGGGATTCGATGTCCCCCACGGTGCCGCCTATTTCGGTAATGACGACGTCGTACTTGCCTTCCGAACCCAGCAGGAGCATCCGGCGTTTGATTTCGTCGGTGATGTGCGGGATGACCTGCACGGTTTTTCCTAAATAAGAACCTTCTCTTTCTTTATTAATGACGGTCTGGTAAATGCGGCCCGTGGTCACATTGTTGGCCTGGGAGGTATAGATGTTCAAAAAGCGTTCGTAGTGTCCGAGGTCGAGGTCGGTTTCCGCTCCGTCTTCGGTCACATAACATTCTCCGTGTTCGTAGGGGTTGAGGGTCCCGGGGTCGACGTTGATATACGGGTCGAATTTCTGGATGGTAGCCGTGACTCCCCTGGCTTGTAAGAGTTTGGCCAGCGAAGCGGCAACGATACCTTTACCCAAAGACGAAGTTACCCCACCGGTAACGAAGATGAATTTTGACATAAAAAAATAAATAAGCAACCACATCTTCGAGGGAAGATCTGGCGGCAATTCTGATGATAAATAAGTGTTACGCGACCAGCGGACGGGCTGGGTTTCCGAAAGTCCGGGAGGTCATGCAAAGGTAAGGAAAAAAAGAAAAAAATAGAGCGGGCCCTGAACTTATTGTCCATGCCCGCTCTGGATGGCTGAATGACTAAAGGCCGGTTTAGTGATTAATGGCCCGTTTAACACTGACGTCTTCCGACTGCCCTTGGAATTCAAGAGGGGGCAGTATATGAAAGGGAAACCTCTGCCGGATTTTGTCAGCCTCCTGCTCCGCAAGCATGGAGAGCTTTTGTTTGCGCAAGGCCAGGTATGCGGTTGATTCCATCTGGTAGCACCAATGGTCCATGAGGTTGAACCGGGCCGGTTTGGCCAGGGACTGGATATGGTGCACGGATTCCAGCATCTTGTCGTATTGGCCGTTCATCAAAAGCCGTACGGTCTTTACCTGGTAGAGACACATGGAGACGATCCGCGCGCCGTCGACCGGTGACTCGGAGCGGAGCACATTTTCGACGTGGGAGAGGCAACGGGTATAGGCCTCATCGTCTTCTTCATAAAGATAAAACCGTGCTTTGACCACCAGTGCCAGCAAACGGAAGGGGTCGTGGGACCGCATCTTCAGGGAGGGGATTTCCGCAAAAATATATTCCGTCACCCTTTCCAGGTGTTTATATTCCCCGAGCAGGAGGGCGCAGGTGATGAGCAGGTACACGTTCAGCTCGTCCTTTAAGGAAAGAATGGTATGGTCCGAAAGGACCATGTATTCTTCGAACTGGTCGATCTTGCTCCGGGTAAGCGGATCGGGTGTTTTTCCCATCAGGCATTGATAGATAAAAAGACACAGCTCGGATGGTTGTAGTGCGCTCCCTTCCCTGTTCAGGGGGGGAGCCATGGACCGGAGCAGGGCGACCTGTGTATCGATGGTCGCGCCGTCGAGCTGGTGCAGCGCCGTCAGGAAGTAGGCGCAGGCGACAGCCGCCCGGTCGTCGTCCCTGGTGAGGATCCGCATCAGGGGTTTGTATAAGAAACCCTTCCGGTTGCCCTGCGCTTCATAACAAAGGAAGTTCCGGAGGAAATAGGCCTTGAACGCGGCATCTTCCAGCAGTTGCTGGAGCAGCCGCGTATAGCGTTCATCCGTGGAGGGCTGCACCAGGAGGAATTCAAACAGGAGCGCTTTCCGGGAAAGGGGCACGACCTGGCAGAACAACCGGCCTATGGCATCATAGGCGCCCTGATCGATGGCGTAGAGCAGTACCCATTGAAGGACACCCGTCTGGTCGGGGCAGTACGTACCCCCGGACAGCAGGTCCTGAAAAAGCTCCGGGGTGAGTTCGCCGTTGTGGGAGGACAGGCAAAAAGTAGCGATAAAAAAGCGGGCGACGTATTCGTTGTGGAAGTGGACCCTTTTGACGGGGATGGACCGCTGCCCCTCGTGGTTGTCTTCTTCGAGCACGTGGTCGGTCAAGAGTTTCCGGTAGGCTTCCTGGACGCGCATGTCGCCGCTGAACAACCGCACCTGGCCAGGTGGGATCTTCATCTTCAGGTTCTGGGTGTCGTCCATGATCCTGCGGAGGATGGCCATCTTCAGCCCGTAGTCCGGGCTGTTCATGACCTTACCGCGTATATAGTGGCCGATGACGCGATGGATGAGCGACTCTTCGTGGATAAGCGGGAAGGCCGGCGTGTCCATGAGCGAACATGTCAGTTGAAGGAAAGGCGGGAATTCCAGGAGGCGGATAAAGGCGTCCGATAAGGTAGCGACCGTCTCGTCGGGAAGACCATGGTTTCTCAGGACCTCGCCCACTTCGGGGGGCGATAACGGCGGGAGGGCAAATACCTGTACCGATTCGGGTTGCTCCACCCGCTCTTCCTGGGGTGGGGGCCAGGTGGCCGAGCCGTGGATACCCAGCGGTGTATAGAGTGCGTTCCAGGCTTCCGGCCGGGCGGCTAAGATGACTTTCAGCCAGGGTGTGCGGGCCCTGGAGAAAACCAGGTCCATCAGCTTGGCATAGATGATCCTGAGTTTGTCGGCGGCAATGACTTTTTCATCGATCCCATCCACCAGCAGGACAAAGCGGCCGTCCTTCTCTGTGGCATTGGCTTCGAAATAATCCAGGATGTTCTCGCCCCCGCCGAGGTTCAACTGGTTGTCCAGCCAGTCTTCCATCGAAAAACCCCGGTTGACGAGGGTGTTGAGCTGGTGCAGGTGGACGAACAGGCAGATGTCGTTGGGGCAAAGACAGGATTCATTAAGCCAGAACGACTCTACCGCCTGGACGAGGCTGATGGATTTTCCGCTGCCGCCGGGGCCCAGGATGACCGATACCGCGGCGTCGGATTCCAGGAAGTGACGGAAAGGGATGACGTCGGTCCGGACGGTCGTCCGGGCGAACTCCATACCGCAGTTGTTTTTGATGGCTTCCGCGGTGTAAAAGGAGATCTTGCCGGTCTTGGACTTCACCTCTTTCCATTTGGGGTGGAATTCCTTTTGGGGGGATTGTTGTTGCCGGTAGTGTTCAAGGAAAAATTCCCAATTTTGGAACCCTGCGTATTCCGAAAGGGCGTTCAGGGTGTACACCGAAAAGTTGAACGTCTGGGCGGCAAACCCAAAAAAACGTTTGATAGTGGTTTCACTAACGATCTTCCCGGTGGCGTCCCTGACCACTACGGAGAGATCCTTACAATCGCTTGGTTGTAATTGTGTCGCGTTGAATTTCTGCAAAACCTCCAGCTGCAACTGCTGGATGGCTTTCATGGGTGCGAGCCTCATAGTCCTAATACTTGATCTGGTTAATAATTGGGTTTCCTTGGGCATAAAAGGTTTCCCAACGCAGATAAGGCATTGTACAAAACAGGTAAATGGCTTGTAAGGCTCTTACAGTGAAGATAAGGTCAGTGAGGAAGGGTTTTTCTATAGAGTACGACTCCAATATAGCAAAAATTTAACAAAGTGAATATATTTTTTTGAATGAATAAAATGAATGAATTCCCGCAAGGTGAATGAACTGCTCCTTCTTCACAAAATATCGACGCCCTATTTTCGTTCGCGATAAGCCAAACCACAATAGATAGCAATCCAACCTTATTCTGACCCTATATTATGAGTTGCCTCAGAAAACGTATCACTGCAAACCAAAATAATACCTATGCTTGGTTACTTCGGCTCTGAGCCAAGCAAAAGGCGCTTCGCTTACAAAGCCCTTTTGCCCGTCATCTTGCTCGCCTGTACCCTTTTGACTGCGCCTCTGACTACCCGTGCTCAAAGGGTTTATGCAACGTCACAGGACAATGGTGTGAACGGTATCTGTCTCCTCTGCGGGGTCAGTAATCCTTCCAATCCTGTAAACAACGCCAACCTCAACGACTATTCCACCTTTAACATCACGGTGGGGTTGTTGGGCGTGAACGTTTACCAGGACCTGATCTTCCCCAGCGTCAACCCGGATCTTGGTTGCGATTCCCTGGTCATTGGGATCGGCAATAACGGTTCGTTGTTGACGGCAGCCCTGTTGGGCGGCGTTACGATCCAAACTTACAACGGGTCGACGGCCAACAACGACGTCACCAACGTGACGACCAACAACCTCGAATTGTTAAGCACCGATACGACGCGGGCCAACATCGTCGTGCGGCCCACCGCCGCCTTCGACCGGGTTCGCATCAGCCTGAATTCTTCTTTGGTAGGCGCCCTCTCAGGCTTCCGCCTTTACTATGCGTTTAGGGACAAGACGATCGTGCCCGCGTCCACGTTATCGGGCGGGGACTCGGTTACGGTCTGCGCCGGTAATACGGTTACCCTGACGGCCTCGGACAGCATCACGGGGACGACCTTTAATTGGTATACGCAGGCGACCGGTGGCACGGCCGTTTTTACGGGGAACAGTTTCCAGGTAACACCGGCGTCTACGACGACCTATTATGTGGAAGCGGACCTCGGTTCCTGCGCCAGCGCCACCCGGACGGCCGTGACGGTCGTGGTCAACCCGCTCCCGGCCACGCCTTCGCTGGTCAATGCGGCCGTGACGGTTTGTTCGGGCAACCCCGCCACCTTTATGGTACAAAGCCCGCAGGCGGGCACCACCTATAACTGGTATACGGTGTCCACCGGTGGAACGCCCGTGGCGACGGGGACAAGTTTTACCACGCCCGCCGCCACCGCCACCCAGAACTATTACCTGGAAGCCGTGTCGGCCACCACGGGTTGCGCCAGTGCGTCCAGGGCAACGGCCGTCCTCACGGTCAACCCAACCCCGGACTCCGTCCAGATTACGGGCTCCAGCTCGGTGACGGTCAACCAGGGCCAGACGGCCACCTTCTCGGTCAGCTCGCCCGATCCCACCCTTACCTACAATTGGTACGACGCCCCCACCGGCGGGGACCTGGTCGCCACCGGATCCAGCTTTACCACCCCCGCGATCTATGCCCCCACGAGCTACTATGTCGGGGCGGTATCTAACCAGGGTTGCACCAGCACCAGCCGGACCAGGGTCACGGTCAACGTATTGACCCCTAACAATATTACCTGCGGCCTCGCGAATACCCAGCAAAGCCCCATCATCAGCGGCGTCTGTCTCCTGTGTACCGTCAATAACGGAAACCTGGCGGTGGACGGTGATCCGAGCACGGCCTCGACCATCGTCTCGACAGTGGGTGCCCTGGGCTATGTCGGCCAGTTGCTGGGCTTCCCCAACACGTATCCCGCGGGGGACAGCATCATCCTGGATCTGCAGATTCCGGGCGCGACCCTTTCGGCCAACCTTCTGGGCGGCGTACAGGTCACGACCTATCTCAACGGAACGTCGAACAACGACGCCCAGAACCTGGCCGACACCGTTGTCCGCCTCGAACTGCTGGGCACGGGGAATACCGGGCGTTTCCGGGTCATCCTGCCGTCGGCGAACACGTTCAATCAAGTGCTGGTGTCCATCAATGGCGTGGTCAGCGCCCTGACCAACCTGGATGTCTATGACGCCGCGGCCCTGGTGCCCCGGCCCACGGCCGCCAGCACCCTTCTGGTCAACTGCGGTCCTTCTTCGGATACGTTAAAAGCGACCGGGCCCAGCGGCGCCACCTTCAACTGGTACAATACCGCTACCGGAGGGACGGCGCTGGCCACCGGTTCGACGTATGTGACGCCGGTGATCACCACCAATACCACCTATTACCTGGAGTCGTCGCAGTTTGGTTGCGCCAATGCCGTCCGGACCGCTGTGACGGTGGACATCAATACACCGCCCCCGGCCCCCGGTCTGACAACGCCCTCTGTGACGATCTGTAGCGGGGATTCGGCGACCTTGTCGGCCACGGTTCCGGCAGGGGTGACGGTGAAATGGTATGCCGCCGCCACCGGCGGTACCGCCCTGGATTCCGGGGCCGCCTTTACCACCCCGGCCCTGAGCGCAACGACCATTTATTATGCGGAGGCTTCCTCGGCAGGTTGTGTCAGCGCTACGCGGAGCCAGGATACGGTAAAGGTCAATCCCACGCCGGTCACGGCGGTGGTGAATCCCTCTTCCACGACGATCAGCGCCGGTCAGTCGGCCACCCTGACGGCCAGCTCCACCACCACGGGTGTCCAGTTCAACTGGTATACCCAGGCCACCGGTGGAACGCCGGTCTTTACCGGGCCCAGCTATACCGTATCGCCCACCGCCACGACCACCTATTATGTGGTGGCGGTCAATACGACGACAGGGTGTGCGGCTTCGGTCCGCACCGCCGCGACGGTAACCGTCCTGTCGGGGAATGGCCCCGCCGTGCCTTGCGGCTCGGCGACTTCAGAAACGACGGCGGTGAACGGCCTTTGTGTCGGTTGTTCGGTGAGCAACGAAGCACTGGCGGTGGACGGCAACGCCGTAACGGGGTCAACCCTCAACGTGACCCTGGGTCTGTTGGGGGGGAATGCCCAGCAAACCCTGATTTTCCCCTTCACCGCGGACGCAGGGGATACCATCAGCATCAAATTCGTGGCACCGGGGACGAACCTGAGTCTTGGGCTCCTGGGGTCCATACAGGTCACCACGTTCAACGGCAACAATTCGAACAACGACCAGCAAACGGTGGGCAATTCCGCGCTGATCACCGCCAACCTTTTTTCAGGAAGCGGTGATTCGGCGATCATCTCCTTTGCACCCAAGAGCGCCTATGACCGGGTACAGGTACAGCTCAACGCCGGCCTCGCGGGTGTACTGACCAGCATCAACATCGACTACGCCGCCAGCACCAAACCCTCGCCGACCCTCCTGGCGGATACGGTCACCGTCTGTTCGGGTTCCCAGGCTACCCTGACCGCTATTGCGCCTCCGGACGCGATCTTCAACTGGTATACGACGGCCGGCGGCGGAACCCCGGTCTTTACGGGCGCCTCCTTCCAGACACCGGTACTCACCGATACGACCGTTTATTATGTGCAGAGCACGGCCACAGTGAATGGGTGCGTCAATCCCGAAAGAACACAGGCCGTGGTAAACGTGCCGGCTCCCCCGGTGGCGCCCACCGTTGCCCACAACAGCGTATCGGTCTGTACGGGCAGCACCGCCACCCTCATCGCCAGCGCTCCTGCGGGCGACACGGTCAAATGGTATACGACGGCCAGCGGCGGCACGCCCGTCTTTACCGGGGATACGCTGGTCACGCCCGCGCTCGACAGTACTAAAACCTATTACGCGGGCGTCGTGAGCCCCACAGGGTGTACCAGCGCGTCCAGGACGACGGTCGTAGCCAATGTGGTGGCATCGCCCGCGACGCCAACCGTCACTCCGGCAAATGATACTATTTGTGCGGGGGGTAGCGTACAGCTTGTCGCCACCTCGACCACCCCGGGTGTTCAGTTCAATTGGTATACCTCCGCAACCGCCGATACCGCTGTCTTCACCGGCGCCACCTTTACGACGCCGGTGCTCGACAGCAGCGCGACCTACTATGTCTCTTCGGTGGCCGGCGCCTGCGCCAGCCCGGCCCGGGCAACGGCCACGGTGCTGGTGAACCCCCGGCCCGCGGCGCCCACGGTCAATGTCAACCCCGCGTCGGCTACGGTTAATGCGGGCAACACCGCCACGCTGAGCGCCAGCTCCACGACGACCGGCGCGACCTTTAACTGGTATACCACGGCCACGGGCGGAAGCCCGGTATTTACGGGTGCTACATATGTAACACCGGCCCTGACCAGCACCGTCACCTATTATGTGGAATCCGTGGGGACCAGCGGTTGTACGTCTACAACCCGGACCGCCGTCACCATTACCGTTATCCCCGGGATCAACCTTTCCTGTGGGATCGCGAACCAGCAAACCAACCAGGTGAGCGGGCTTTGCATCGGTTGCTCGGTGACCAACCCGGGCGGCGCCGTTGACGCGGATACCACCACTTTCTCGACCCTGAGCATCGGCGCCAGTGTGGCCGGTTCGGTGTCGCAGACCCTTATTTTCCCCGAGGTCAGCCAACCCGGCGACAGTATTCAGATAGAACTGTCCGCTTCCGGCACGGGCTTGTCCGCGGCAGTACTGGGGGCCATCCAGGTGTCCACTGCCGATGGAAGCACGGCCAACAACGACGCGACGGCGCTCAACAGCTCGCTTATTTCAGTAAATCTCCTGGGGTCGAGCGGTCATGCGGTGATCAGCTTTGCACCCAAGAGCCCGTATGACCGGGTGACCGTCACGCTGAACGCGGGTCTCGTGTCCGCCCTGACCGGGGTCAATATTTACTACGCCACCGACCAGGTGTCCGCGCCGGTTGTCGCCAACAAAAACCTGACGATCTGCTCCGGTACAAAGGCGACCCTGATCGCTACGACCTCTGTCAACGCGGCGGTAGAATGGTTTAGCACACCCACCGGCGGGGTGGCCATCAGTGCGGGGGATACGCTCGTCACCCCGGCCCTGACCGCCACGACGACGTACTATGCGGAAGCCTTGCGGAAGTCCGACAGTTGCGCCAACACGAACCGTGTGCCGGTGACCGTCAGCGTGGTCTCCGCACCGGTGGTGCCCAGTGTCGCACCAAATCCCGATACGATTTGCAGCGGGCAGACCGCCGTCCTCCAGGCCACGGCCACCGGCGGTGCCACCGTGCAGTGGTTTGACAGCGCCAGCGGCGGAAGCCTGCTGGCCACAGGAAACGTCTTTACCACCCCCGCGCTGACATCGGGTAAAGCCTACTTTGCCGGTACCACCAACGGTACCTGTACCAGCAGCACCAGGGACAGCGTATCGGTGATCGTGGGCCTGGCGCCCCAGACACCGGCGGTCGCTCCTGCCGACACGACAATCTGTTCCGGTCAGGCCGTGACCCTGAAAGTGTCGCAACCGCAGACCGGCGTGGTCTACCACTGGTACACCGTGCTCAGTGGAGGAACGCCCGTCTTTACAGGCAATACTTTTGTGACCCCCGTCCTGACGTCCGGTGTCACTTACTATGTCGAGGCGGTCAACAGCGCGTCCCAGTGCACCGCTCCTTCCGCCCGCACCGCGGTGACGATCAGCGTGAGTGCCGTACCCGGCACACCGGCGGTGACGGCGTCCACGGTGACGGTGTGCAGCGGCCAGCCGGCCACGGCTTCCGTCAGCAATCCGCAAACCGGCGTCGTTTACCAGTGGTTTGACGCCGCCGCCGGTGGAAACCTGCTCTTTACCGGGGCCTCCTATACCATCGCGTCGGCTACCGCTCCGGAAACCGTCTATGTACAGGCGGCTTCGGCAGGCGGCTGTAGCGCCGGTACCCGGACCCCGGTGGCCATCGCGGTCGATTCCATACCTTCCGCACCCCAGCTCCAGGCGACCAGCGTGGCCCTGTGCGCGGGCGGTACGGCGACCTTTACCATCACGTCGCCCCAGAGCGGTGTTACCTACACATGGTATGACGCCCCCTCGGGCGGTACGCTCCTGGCCACGGGCACCAGCTATACAACGCCCGCGCTCAGCGCGTCGGCGACGTACTATATCCAGGCGGCCAACGCCGCAGGATGTACGGGATCCTCCCGGACGGCCGTCAACGCCAACGTCACCCAGGTCCCGCCCGCGCCGACCGTTACGACCTCTCCCGTGGCGATTTGTTCGGGCGGCCACGCCACGCTCCAGGTACAGAACCCACAAGGAGGAACCGTGTACAACTGGTATGACGCATCCACCGGGGGCAACCTGGTCTTCCAGGGAAACCCGTTCGTCACCCCCGACCTGACCAGCGGTACGACCTACTATGTGGCGGCCGTCAATGGGTTGCTGGGTTGTACGAGTGCGTCGAGAACCCAGGATGCCGTCACCATCGTTACCCAGCCGTCGACACCGGCCCTTGTCAATTCCGCGGTGCAGCTTTGCGCCGGGGGGAATGTAAGCCTCCAGGTACAAAGTCCCCAGGCGGGTCTTGTGTATACCTGGTTGAGCTCGCCTACGTCGGCCACGCCCTTGTTTACCGGGACCAATTATATCATTGCGGATGACACGGCTTCCGGCACGTACTATGTCTCCGCCGCCACCAGCGGCGGCTGTACCAGCGCTTCGGATGCCGTGGCCACCGTGACGGTCGATCCCACGCCCGGCAATCCCGCCGTGCAAACCCCGGCGATCACGGTTTGCCCGGGCAATACCGCCAGCTTCTCTGTAAGTAATCCGCAGGCAGGCGTTACCTATAGCTGGTACGGGAGCTCGTCCGGCGGTGCGGTCCTGGGTACTGGGTCCACCTTTACGTCCCCGGTCCTGGCCACCACGACCGATTATTATGTAGGGGCCGCCAATGCAGGGGCGTGTACGAGCCCCGGTCTTACCATGGTCGTTGCTACCGTGTCCAACAACCTGACGCCCCCCCAACTCGTGGCGTCGCAGGTGGACGACTGTAGCGGGCAACCCGCCCAGTTCGTGGTATCCAATCCGCAGGGTGGTCTGACCTACAACTGGTACGACGCGCCCACGGGTGGGAACCTTGTATTTACCGGTGCGGTGTATACCCTGAATGGGCCGCTGTCCAGCGATACGTTCTACGTCGCCTCCAGCGCCTCTTCGGGGGCGTGCGTCAGCGCGTCCAGGTCGCAGGCAGTCCTGACGGTCGTGCCGTTGCCCACCGCCCCGTCCCTCGTGACCTCGGGTGCCCAGGTCTGTCAGGGGGGGAATGTCAGCTTGCAGGTCTCCAACCCGGTGAGCGGGGATACGTATGATTGGTATACCGCTGCTTCGGGCGGGTCGCCCGTATTCACCGGTACCGTATACAACCTGAGTGACGTCACCGCCTCGACCGAATACTTTGTGGAATCGGAGTCAAGCGGTTGTCCCAGCGCTTCCCGGACGCCCGCCACCGTATCCATCGCCGCACCGGCCGCTACCCCGACGGTGTCGGCTTCCTCCACGGGCGTGTGTGCGGGGGATGATGCGATATTGACCGCATCCTCGACCACCGCCGGAGCCACCTTTGATTGGTATGCCAGCGCATCGGGAGGCACGCCGGTCGCCACGGGCAACACGTATACAACGGGCCCGCTGACCTCCGATACGACCTTCTACGTGTCTGCCGTTACCGCCCAGGGGTGTACCAGCGGCTCGACGCGGACCTCGATCGCCCTGACCCAGCTACAGCCCCTGGCGGCCCCCACGGTGACCGTCCAGACCAGGACGCCTACTTCTGTCACCTTCCAGTGGACGCCCGTTGCCGGGGCCGTGGCTTACCAGGTGAGCCTGGACAGCGGGGTCACCTTCGTGGCGCCTTCGTCGGGCATCACCGGCACGACGGAAACGGTCAACAACCTGGCACCCAACGAATCGGTCACCTGCGAAGTGAAAGCCCTGGGCGCCGCCCCCTGTCAGACCAGCACGGCTTCCGCCCGCGCGGCCGGTGTGAGCGATAACCCGCTGGGGGATAACATTTTCGTACCGAACGTCTTTAGCCCGAACGGGGATGGCGTCAACGACATCCTCTATGTATACAGCAACGCCATCGCGACCATGGTGTTCCGGGTTTACAACCAGTGGGGACAAGAAGTCTTCGAGTCGCGCTCGATCAACACCGGCTGGGACGGCACGATGGGCGGCCAGAAACAACCCGTGGGCGTGTATGTGTACGTGTTACAGGCGGTCATGCAAGATGGAACGACCGTCACCAAAAAAGGTTCCGTCACCCTGATTCGATAATGATCCATAAACTCATTGATATGCGCAACCTATTTTTAACCGCCGCTTGCCTCCTGTTTCTCGGGCGTTCGTTTGCCCAGGTCGATCCTCATTTTTCCCAGTATTATGCGTACCCGTTGTATCTCAATCCGGCCATGACGGGTGTGATCGACGGCGACATGCGGGTCAACCTCAACTACCGTAACCAGTGGAACAATATCACCAATCCCTTTACGACGGCAGGGCTGTCGGCGGAGTGGGTGACCGACAAAAACATCAATATCGGGGTCAACCTGCTCAACCAATCGGCCGGTGACGCGGGCTACAATTACTTCAACGGGTATGCGTCCGTGGCCTATACTGGGGTCAAGTTCGGCGCCCGGCAAATGACCCACCTGACCCTGGGGATCCAGGCCGGCATACTCAATCGCAAGTTCGATCCGTCCAAATTCCAGTGGGGCAGCCAGTACAACCCGCTGACCGGTTATGACCCCAACGCCCCGTCCAATGAGACGATCACCCGGACGTCCTCCAGCGTTTTCGACGCCAACTTCGGGGCCTTGTTGTACGACGGGAACCCCGCGCACAGGGTCAACACCTTTGTAGGGGCGTCCGTGGCGCACCTCACGCAACCCAGCGACCCCTTCCTGGCGACCAACAATTATCACCTGCCCATGCGCTATACGGTCCACGGGGGGGCGCGCATCGTCCTCTCCGACGAACTCAGCATCACCCCGAACGCCATTTACATGCGGCAGGGGAACGCCGACGAAACGATGTTCGGGGCCTACGCCCAGATGGTGATCACCGACATCAGCGACCTGATGCTGGGACTCGACTACCGCGTCAACGACGCCATCGTCCCTTACCTTGGCTTCCGCTACCAGGACATTACGGTCGGTATCAGCTACGACGCCAACGCGTCCAACCTGACCCGCCTGGCCAGCGGCAGCAATGCATTCGAACTGTCGCTGTCGTATACGGCGCACAAGAAACGGGTTTTTCCGAAGGAACACTTTTTTTGCCCAAGATTATAAATTGACCGACCATGAAACGACAAACGTATTCCCTGCTTGCGGTCCTGCTTACGGCCTCCGGCGTGCACGCTCAGTTCGTGGCGGACTATAAACGGACGGCCGACGTATTCTACGCCAGACAGGACTACTATTCGGCGGCTCAGTATTACGTCAAGGCCCTCGACAACAAGCCGTACGCGCAACCCGGATTTTTCCCCTATGCGACGGACGTCAACAAACACCCGTCCAAGACAAGCCGGATGCACCAGTACGAGGACCTTGTCTATCACCTGGCTGAGTCTTACCGGCACTACAATGACTTTGTCAGCGCCTCGAAATGGTATGAGCAAGCCACCCAGTTCAGCACCACCTATCCCCTTGCCCGGTATTGGTACGCCGTCTGTTTGCGGGCGCAGGGC
The DNA here is from genome assembly GCF_004366355.1 of Dinghuibacter silviterrae. Classification (NCBI taxonomy): domain Bacteria; kingdom Pseudomonadati; phylum Bacteroidota; class Chitinophagia; order Chitinophagales; family Chitinophagaceae; genus Dinghuibacter; species Dinghuibacter silviterrae. Next base: position 1,872,790 of record NZ_SODV01000001.1, read on the forward strand.
CGGTTTGACGAAGCCCTGTCGCAGTTCCAGCAGTTCCGTTCCGCCTACACCACCCAGGACGACATCCAGGCGTCCGCCGACAAGGAGATCGCAGACTGCCAGTTTGCGTCCCAGGAAGCCCGGCGGACCAACTCGCCCTTTACCGTGTTGAAAATGGGCGGGGACGTCAACGTGGGCGGGGCCAACTATGCCCCCGTCTGGTGGGGGAACGCGCTGATGTTTACGTCTTCCCGTTCTTCGGTACCGACGCTCAAGGCCGCTGGGGGCAAAAGCCCGTATATCAATCACCTCTATACCGCCGGCACGGATACCGCCCAGGCCCAACGCCTCGACCTGCCCGGTCAAAGCATGGAGCAAGGCGTGTCCGCACTTACACCGGACGGTCTTACCCTTTATCTGACCCAGTGGTCGGTGGGTAAGGATGGGCGAAAAACAGCCGGTATTTATAAATCCGTGCGGTCCGGGACCGCCTGGACGGCGCCCCAGCCTGTGGTGGACGCTCCCGCAGGGTTTTCGAACATGCAGCCCGCGGTCAGCACCGACGGGAAGGTCCTGCTTTTTGCCTCGGACCGGCCGGGCGGATCGGGGGGCTTCGACCTTTGGTACGCCAGCCTGGACAACAATGGTGTCCCGGGCACCCCGGTGAACCTCGGTCCGGGGATCAATACCGCGGGGGACGAAGAGGCCCCCTATTACGACGCCTTCTCCCGGACCCTGGTCTTCAGCACCAACGGCAGGGTGGGGATGGGGAACTTTGATCTTTTCCAAAGCCTCGGCGACCTGTCCAACTTGAGTACCCCCGTCAACCTGGGGGCCCCCCTCAATTCGCCCAAAGACGACATTTATTTCACCAGCGCCCGTGCCGGGGGGAAATTGTTCAAGGAAGCCTATGTAAGCTCGGACAGGGCTTCCAACTGCTGTCTGGAGGTGTTTAAGGTCACCCGTCGCGGCAAACGGATCAGCGGGGCCGTGGTCGACTGCGAAACCCATCAACCCCTGGACGGGGCCAAGGTGTCCCTGATAGACACGACCGCCGGGAAAGTGGTCGGACAGGTGACCCTGGACGCTTCCGGAACGTATGGCTTCGACCTCGACGATCCCGGAAACTTCAAGGTGGTGATGGAAAAGGATAATTATTTTTCCAAAAGCCTCCGGGTGCACGCGGACGACATGGTCCCCGTGGACACGCTGGTAGACAAGGAAGTCTGTTTGCGGCACTATGAGCCCAACCGGCCCATCGTGCTTCAAAATATCTTTTATGACTACAACAAGGCCACGCTCCGGCCCGAATCCGCCCTGGTGCTCGACACCCTCGTCACCATCCTCGACGAAAATCCGACCATGGCCATCGAAATGGGCGCCCACACAGACGGTATCGGTGGGGAAAAATACAACCTCAACCTCTCCGACCGCCGCGCCAAAGCATGCGTAGATTACCTGATATCCAAGGGGATAGACCCCGCCCGTCTGACCTGGAAGGGGTACGGCAAGTGCTGCCCGATCGCCCCCGAAAAGATCAACGGCAAGGACAACCCCGCCGGCCGCCAGGTCAATCGCCGGACAGAATTTTCCGTGTTGCGCAAATAATTTTCGCGGGGCGAATGGTTGAATTGTCTGCAAGTTGGTTTTTAATATATAGTGTGTAGGTAGTAGAATTGGTTAATCAGCAGTTCTTGACACGGCGGCCCCTTTCCAGGGGCCGCCCTTTTTATTTTTATTCCTCATACCGATCCTCAAATCCCCGACCAAAGGCCAGATCGCGCCGCGCGCGGGGTGGAGGGTGTCTATTTAGCCCTTTTCCTCAGCAGCTAAAAGGGCTCGCAGTCGTTAAGATCGGCTGAGGAAAAGGGCTAAATAGACACCCTCCACCCCGCTTCGAGGGCTGTCAGGCCTTATGGTAGGAGATAAGGGGCGATAGCCAATGGGTTTTTTAGAGGGAAATTCTTTGAGGTATCAAAAAAAGGTGGCGACAATTTTGGGTATTAAGGATTAGTGCTTACCTTTGCCGTCCTAAATTTACAAGGACAAAATGCCTACGATACAACAGTTAGTAAGAAAAGGTAGAGAAATCATCAGGGCCAAAAGCAAGTCCAGGGCCCTGAGTAACTGTCCCCAGCGCCGGGGAGTTTGTACCCGTGTGTACACCACCACGCCTAAAAAGCCGAACTCCGCGCTTCGTAAAGTAGCGAAAGTACGTTTGACCAACAAAGTGGAAGTCATCGCCTACATTCCGGGTGAAGGCCACAACCTCCAGGAGCACTCCATTGTCCTGGTGCGCGGAGGTCGTGTGAAGGATTTGCCGGGTGTACGTTACCACATTGTCCGCGGTGCCCTGGATACTGCGGGTGTAAAGGACAGGAAGCAGAGCCGTTCCAAGTACGGTACGAAGCTGCCTAAGAAGGGTGCTCCTGCCGCTCCTGCCAAGAAGAAGTAATCATTATCAAATTATTATAATTTCCTAATAGCAATGAGGAAAGCACAAGCCAAGAAGTTACCCCTCGCTCCGGATCCGCGGTTTAACGACAAACTGGTTACCCGGTTCGTCAACAACCTGATGTGGCAAGGCAAAAAGAGCGTCGCCCTGACTATTTTTTACGACGCCGTTGACCGGGTGGCCAAAACGACCAACGAGGACGGGTATGAAATCTGGCGCCGCGCGCTGGCCAATGTAACCCCCAGCGTCGAAGTACGCAGCCGTCGTATCGGCGGGGCTACCTTCCAGATCCCGACCGAAGTGCGTCCCGACCGTAAAATTTCCCTGAGCATGAAGTGGTTGATCCGCTATGCCCGGGAAAGAAACGGGAAAAGCATGGCGGAAAAACTGGCCGGCGAAATCGTAGCCGCCAGCAAGGGTGAAGGTGCCGCCTTCAAGAAGAAGGAAGACACGCACCGTATGGCCGACGCCAACAAGGCATTCTCCCACTTCCGTATCTAACCTGGCTAATTCCTTTTTTACATAACTGTCCGAAGGTCCCCTCCGCAAAGAGGGGATTTTTGGTTTTTTTCTTTACCTTTGCGCACCAAATCGCCCGTACGCCTGTGTTTAAGGCGAAGTCATTCTAAATCATACAATTAATAATAACCAATCTGTCATGGCAGACTTAAAATTTCAGAGAAACTTTGGTATCGCGGCCCACATCGATGCCGGTAAGACCACAACTACGGAGCGTATCCTGCGGTATACAGGTATGATCCACAAAATCGGGGAAGTACATGACGGTGCTGCCACGACCGACTGGATGGAACAGGAGAAAGAACGCGGGATCACCATCACTTCCGCCGCCGTAAGCTGCCAATGGAATTTCCCGACGAACAAGGGGAAGGCCGACGCCAATACCAAAAAATACTACTTCAATATCATCGATACCCCGGGCCACGTGGACTTCACCATCGAGGTGGAGCGTTCCATGCGCGTCCTGGACGGTCTGATCGCCCTTTTCTCCGCGGTAGACGGGGTTGAGCCTCAGTCCGAAACCGTTTGGCGCCAGGCCAACCGCTATAAGGTTCCCCGGATCGGCTTCGTCAACAAGATGGACCGTTCCGGCGCCGACTTCCTGATGGTCGTCCGCCAGGTGAAGGAAATGCTGGGTGCCAAAGCGGTTCCCCTGCAGCTCCCTATCGGGGCAGAAGATGATTTCAAGGGTGTCGTCGACCTGATCCGCATGAAGGGGATCATTTGGGATATGGCTACGGAAGGGATGACCTTCGAAGAGATCGAGATCCCCGCCGACATGCTGGAAGAAGCCCAGGAATGGCGTGGTCACCTGATCGAAGCTGTAGCTGAATACGACGACAAGTTGCTGGAAAAGTTCTTCGAAGATCCCAATTCCATCTCCGATGACGAAGTACACGAGGCCATCCGCAAAGCGTGCGTCGACCTGAGCATCGTCCCGATGATGTGCGGCTCTTCCTTTAAGAATAAAGGAGTGCAAACCGCCCTCGACGCGGTTTGCCGTTACCTGCCTTCCCCGGTGGACATCGACGCGGTCGAAGGAACCAACCCCGATACCGGCGAAGCCGAGATCCGCAAGCCGGATGCAAAGGAACCCTTTGCCGCCCTCGCCTTCAAGATCATGACCGACCCCTTCGTGGGCCGTTTGGCGTTCTTCCGGTGTTATTCCGGTCACCTGGATGCCGGCAGCTACGTCCTGAATGTGCGCAGCGGTAAGAACGAACGCATCAGCCGTATCATGAAAATGTTTGCCAACAAGCAAAACCCCATCGACTTCATCGAAGCCGGTGACATCGGGGCTGCGGTTGGTTTCAAGGATATCAAGACCGGGGACACGCTTTGCGACGAGAAGCACCCGATTGCGTTGGAAAACATGTTCATCCCCGAGCCGGTGATCGCGATTGCGGTCGAGCCCAAAACGCAGGCCGACGTGGACAAGATGGGTATGGCCATCGCCAAACTGGTGGAAGAAGACCCCACGCTTCGTGTCAATACCGATGAGGAAACCGGTCAGACCATCCTCCGCGGGATGGGTGAGCTCCACCTGGAGATCATCCTGGACCGTATGAAGCGCGAGTTCAAGGTAGAAGTCAACCAGGGTGCCCCCCAGGTTGCCTATAAAGAGGCCTTTACCCAGACGGTCGAGCACCGCGAGGTCCTCAAGAAACAAACCGGTGGCCGTGGTAAGTTCGCCGACATCCAATTTGCCATCGGCCCCGCCGACGAAGAATGGCTGAAGGAAAACCCGGGCCAGCACTACCAGTTCGTCAACGACCTGTTTGGTGGTTCGATTCCCCGCGAATTCGTCCCCGCCATCCAGAAAGGCTTCGAAGTCTCTATGGGTACCGGCGTGCTGGCCAGCTTCCCGCTGGAAAATATGAAGGTCCGTGTATTCGACGGTAGCTTCCACGCGGTCGACTCCGACTCGATGTCTTTCGAACTTTGTGCAAAGGGTGGCTTCCGCGAGGCCGGCCGTAAGGCAAAACCCGTTCTGCTGGAGCCCATCATGCGTGTCGAAGTGTTAACCCCCGACCAGTACATGGGTGACGTAACGGGTGACCTGAACCGCCGCCGTGGTTTGCTGGAAGGCATGGACAGCCGCGGAAACCTCCAGGTGATCAAGGCTAAGGTGCCCCTGAGCGAAATGTTCGGGTATGTTACCCAACTGCGTTCCCTGTCCAGCGGCCGTGCTTCTTCCACCATGGAATTCCATCACTACGCCCCGGCGCCGAACAATATCGCCGAGGAAGTGGTTGCCAAGGTGAAGGGTAAAGTGAAGGCTGACTAAAGGATATCGTATGGTTTTTATATACAGGCCGCCCCAAAAGGGCGGTCTTTTTTATGTTAAATGTCGGCGGCCCGGCTTAACCTGGGGACCGGGTGATGGTCCTACTACAAAACCAGCTTTATGAAATCGAAGAAAATCATCCTACTATCGTTCCTTGCCCTGGGGTTGGCTTTTGGTGCCGCCCATAAGGCAGACGCCCAACGGTTTTATGTGAGCGTTCAACCCGTCGTGCCCGTTTATGTCCACCCGCCCTGTCCGTCACCCCGTCACGTATGGGTTGAAAGTGAATGGGTTTGGACCAACGGCGCCTATGTCCACCACCCGGGGTATTGGGCCATCCCCCCCGACCGTTATCATGCCTGGGTTCCCGGTCACTGGGAGCACGAGCGTCGCGGTCACTACTGGGTTCCGGGCCACTGGCGCCGGTAGGACCCCGCAACAACACAACTATTAGAACAACGGCAGCCCGGGACACCAGACCCGGGCTGCTTTTTTTTTAAAATAACTCCCGAAATCCTTGTAAAATCGGTTTCTCCCTGCTACCTTTGCACTCCCAATTCATAAATTGGGAAAACCGGATATGTCTCAGAGAATCAGAATAAAATTGCAATCCTACGATCACAATCTGGTGGACAAGTCCGCTGAGAAGATCGTAAAGACGGTGCGTAGCACGGGTGCGGTAGTAACGGGGCCCATTCCCCTGCCGACGAAGAAGAAGATCTTCACGGTACTGCGTTCCCCGCACGTAAACAAGAAGAGCCGTGAGCAGTTCCAGCTGGCTACCCACAAACGCCTCCTGGACATCTACACTTCCTCTTCGCGTACGGTAGATGCGCTGTCCAAGCTCGACCTGCCTTCCGGGGTTGACGTCGAGATCAAGGCCTGACGGTAAAAAGTTCTTTATAATACTCCATCTCCCAAATCACCGCCGGCGGCGGAGACCAAAGGAGCGCTGGATTCAAGATATTAAAATATAAACAAGCCTTTCAGGGTTTGTTTACTGCCGGTACTTCCGCTTCCCCGATGGGAAAACTAGAGAAAAGGTCGGCAGCAAACAGGGATTGAAGCCTGGCATTTCCTGGCCGGCTGTCCTCCATACCTTGCAGGGCACAAACTGCAGACGCATGAAAGGAATTATTGGCAAGAAAATCGGGATGACCAGCATCTTCGATCCCACCGGCAAACAGGTTGCCTGTACGATCATTGAAGCAGGTCCCTGTGTCGTTACCCAGGTCAAGACGCCTGAGTCCGACGGTTACAAAGCCCTCCAGCTGGCTTTTGGCGAGAAGAAAGAAAAGAACACGACCAAAGCGGAGATCAATCACTTCGCCAAAGCCCAAACCTCCCCCAAATCCTTTGTAAAGGAATTCCGCGATTTTTCCATTGATAAACAACTCGGTGAAGCTATTACAGTAGACATTTTCGCTGAAGGCGAAAAGGTCGATGTGGTCGGTACCTCCAAGGGTAAAGGCTTCCAGGGTGTCGTCAAACGCCACGGTTTCGGTGGTGTCGGCGAAGCCACCCACGGTCAGCACGACCGTCAGCGCGCCCCCGGTTCCGTGGGCGGTTCTTCTTATCCCTCAAGGGTCTTCAAAGGCATGCGTATGGCCGGCCGTATGGGCGGTGATCGCGTGAAGCTGAAGGGCCTTAAAGTCGTTAAGATCTTCACCGACAAGAATTATATCCTGATTGGTGGCGCGATTCCCGGCCACAATGGTTCCATCGTTTTAATTCAGAAGTAATATGGCAGCGAATATAAAAGTAGACGTATTGAATGTGCAGGGTCAGAAGACCGGCCGCACCGTTGAACTCCCCGAGGAAGTATTCGGTGCCGAACCGAACGACCACGTGATCTACCTCGCCGTGAAGCAATACCTGGCTGCACAGCGCCAGGGGACGCACAAGGTGAAGACCCGCGCCGAAGTGCACGGGGCCAGCCGCAAGCTCCATCGCCAGAAGGGTACCGGTGGTTCGCGTAAAGGGAACATCCGCAACCCGCTTTATAAGGGTGGTGGTACCGTTTTCGGACCCAAGCCGCACAGCTACAGCTTCAAGCTGAACCGTAAGGTAAAGGACCTGGCCAAGATCTCCGCCCTGTCCCACAAGGTGAAAGAAAATGCCCTGGTCATCGTGGAAGAACTGAAGTTCGACAAGCCCAAGACCAGCCAGTTCTTTGACGTCATGTCGAAGCTGAACGTGGCCGATAAAAAGACGCTGTTCGTCCTGCCGGAGTACAATGATACGCTGTACCTGTCCCTGAGGAACATTCCGAACGCCGCCAGCACTGTGCTGAGCGACATCAATACCTACGACATCGTCAACGCCGAGGTCCTGGTCCTGACGGAATCCGCAGCCAAGGTTTTTAGTGAAGAAGAAAAAGTAGGCGCTTAATCATCATAAAAGAGTAAGAGATGAAACTTGCAGAAGTATTAATCAAGCCGATCCTGACCGAAAAGGTCAACCAGCAAACGGAAAAGCTGGGCCGTTATGCCTTCCGCGTACACCGCTCTGCCAATAAGCTGGAGATCAAAAAGGCAGTGGAAACCTTTTATGGTGTGACGGTAACCGACGTAAACACGCTGGTCGTGCCGGGCAAGAACAAGAGCCGGTTCACCAAAGCCGGTGTGATCAACGGCCGCAAACCCGCCTACAAGAAGGCAACCATCACCGTAGCAGAAGGGGAGACCATCGACCTGTACGCGAACGTGTAAACCCAATCTATCAACAGTAAAGACAAGATACAATGGCACTGAAGAAATATAAACCCATGACGGCCGGTACTCGTTGGAGGATCGGGAACGCTTATGCGGAGATCACGACGGACCAGCCTGAAAAGTCCCTTCTGGAACACCAGAGCGGTACCGGCGGGCGTAACGTACAGGGTCGCCGGAGCATGCGCTACATCGGTGGTGGCAACAAGACGATGTACCGTAAGGTAGATTTCAAACGGGATAAGAAGGGCATCGAGGCAAAGGTTGCCAGCATCGAATACGATCCGAACCGTACCGCCTTTATCGCCCTGTTGCACTATGTCGACGGCGAAAAGCGCTATATCATCGCGCCCCAGGGCCTGCAGGTCGGTTCCACCGTCGTGAGCGGTGACGCCATCGCGCCCGAGATCGGGAATGCCCTCCAACTGAAGGCCATGCCCCTCGGTACCAACGTACACAACATCGAACTCCAGCCCGGCCAGGGTGGGAAGATCGTGCGCAGCGCCGGTACTTCCGCCCAGCTGACGTCAAAGGAAGATAAATATGCCGTGTTGAAAATGCCGAGCGGCGAAATCCGCAAGGTACTGATCCAGTGTTACGCCACCGTAGGGGTAGTATCCAACGGGGACCACAACCTGGAAACCGCCGGTAAGGCCGGTGTCAACCGCTGGAAGGGGATCCGTCCCCGCAACCGCGGTGTAGCGATGAACCCTGTCGATCACCCGATGGGTGGTGGTGAAGGTAAGTCCAGCGGCGGTCACCCGCGCAGCCGGACCGGCAAGTACGCCAAAGGTCTGAAGACCCGCAAGCAGAAAGGTTCCGATAAGCTGATCATCACGCGCAGCAACGGTAAGAAACTGGCAAACAAATAAACCATTGTTAAAATGGCAGTGCTGAGAAGCGCGGCAAATCAACAAACCAACAAGCAATATGGCTCGTTCAATTAAAAAGGGTCCTTACGTAGATCAGAAGCTGGAAAAGAAGGTGTCTACGATCAACGAAGGAAAAGCAAAAAAAGGGGTACTCAAAACCTGGTCCCGCCGTTCCACGATCACCCCCGATTTCGTCGGGCATACGTTCGCGGTACACAACGGGAACAAGTTCATCCCGGTTTATGTTACCGAATTCATGGTCGGTCACAAATTGGGTGAGTTCGCCCCCACGCGTAACTTCAAAGGTCACTCTAGCAAAAAAATGTAATAACAAGAAGAAACTATTTATAATGGAAGCTGTAGCTAAGTTGAAGAATTACCCCACCTCGCCCCGCAAGATGCGCTTGCTGGCGGACGAGATCCGGGGAATGGACGTCGAAAAGGCGATAGCCATGCTGGAAAATCATCCCCAGCATTCGGCTACTCCGCTGAACAAACTCGTACGTTCCGCCATCAGCAACTGGGAGCAAAAGAACAATGGGCAGAGCGCAGCTGATGCGGGTCTGGTCGTAAAGACCATCTTCGTGGACGGCGCGCGGGTGCTGAAGCGTATGCGTCCCGCCCCCCAGGGCCGTGGATACCGCGTCCGCAAACGCAGCAATCACGTAACCGTCATAGTAGACAGCAAAAATTAATCAACGACTTAACTAATAACCGTATATGGGGCAAAAAACAAATCCTATTGGTGCAAGGTTAGGAATCATCCGCGGGTGGGAGTCTAACTGGTACGGGAACAAAAAGGACTTTTCGTCCAAGCTGATCGAAGACAACAAGATCAGGACGTACCTGAATGCCCGTATCAATAAGGGCGGTATCGCCAAGATCGTGATCGAGCGTACCCTCAACAAACTCATCATCACGATCCATACCTCCAAGCCCGGCATCATCATAGGAAAGGGCGGTAATGAAGTAGACCGGATCAAAGAGGAGCTGAAGAAACTGACCGGGAAGGAAGACGTACAGATCAACATCCTGGAGATCCGTCGCCCTGAGCTCGACGCCAACATCGTCGGTGACACGATCGCAAAGCAGATCGAGAACCGTATCAACTATAAACGCGCGATCAAGATGGCCATCGCCAGCGCCCTGCGCATGGGTGCCGAGGGGATCAAGATCAAGGTCAGCGGCCGTCTGGGTGGTGCTGAAATCGCCCGTACGGAAGAAATCAAACAAGGCCGGGTGCCCCTGCATACCCTGCGTATGGACATCGACTATGCCAACGTCTTTGCCCTGACCGTATACGGGAAGATCGGCGTGAAGGTATGGATCTGTAAAGGTGAAGTACTGGCCAAGCGCGACCTGAACCCGAACTTCGTCGGCGGCAAGAGCGACGTCAGCGATCGCCGCGACCGTAGGGAAGGTGGCTTCCATGATCGTCCGCACGGCGGTGGCGACAGGCCCCGTGGCGGCGACCGCGATAACCGCGGTGGCGGTGGTCACGGCGGCGGTGGTGGACGCAGCGGCGGTGGTCACGGTGGCGGCCGTAGCGGCGGTCAAGGTGGCGGTCGTAGCGGCGGCCAACAAGGCGGCGGCGGTCGCAGGCATTGATCGCTCCCAACCCGCGAGACAACAATTATAAACTGTACGTCGCCGAAAGGCGAGAGTAAATAAAAGAAGCATAAGATGTTACAGCCAAAAAGATCAAAACATAGGAAAGCCCAGAAGGGCCGCATCCGCGAGGTTGCCAAGCGCGGTACGGAGATTTCCTTCGGTTCCTTCGGTTTGAAGGCGCTCGAACCGATCTGGTTGACCAATCGTCAGATCGAGTCTGCCCGCCAGGCCTTGACCCGTCACATGAAAAGGGAAGGGAACGTTTGGATCCGCATTTTCCCTGACAAACCCATCACCAAGAAGCCCCTCGAAGTGCGTATGGGTAAGGGTAAGGGTAACCCGGAATACTGGGCTGCTGTGGTCGAACCGGGACGCATGCTGTTCGAATGCGATGGCGTATCCCGTCAGGTGGCGGAAGAAGCCTTCAAACTCGCTGCGGACAAGCTACCGATCTTGACCAAATTTGTTGTTCGTCACGACTACGTAGGGTAGTTAAAACTTATACAATGTCTAAGAAAGTTGAATTTGTAAAGGGCTTGAAAGACGTCGAAACGACGGATCTGAAAGCCCGGATCCAGGAGGACGAGCTCCGGCTGAAGAAGCTGAAATTCGGCCATGCCATCTCACCCCTGGAAAACCCGATGAGCATAAGGGAATTGCGCAAGGACATCGCTCGTTTGAAAACCGTTTTGACCCAGCGCGAACAGGGTTCCTAATCCATAAATATTTGTACAATGGTTGAAAGAAATTTACGTAAGACAAGGATCGGGGTCGTGGCCGGCAACAAGATGGACAAGACCATCACGGTTGCGGTGGAGCGGAAAGTGAAGCACCCCATCTATGGCAAGTTCGTTAAAAAGACGACCAAGTTCCATGCCCACGATGACAAGAACGAATGCCAAATTGGCGACGTTGTCAGGATCATGGAAACCCGTCCCCTGAGCAAAACCAAGCGGTGGAGGCTCGTGGAGGTCGTGGAACGCGCCAAATAGGAACGTCCCGCTGTTTTACAATGTGTTCATAGGCTCCATGGAGCCGCAAATTATTTAAGATGATTCAGCAAGAAAGCAGACTGAATGTGGCTGACAACAGCGGCGCTAAGGAAGTGTTGGTGATCCGCGTATTAGGCAACTCCGGTCAGGACTATGCCCACATCGGCGATAAGATCGTGGTGACGGTAAAGGACGCGCTCCCTTCCGGTGGCATCAAGAAGGGTACGGTGACCAAAGCGGTCATCGTGCGGACAAAGAACAAGCTCCGTCGCAAGGATGGGTCCTATATCCGCTTTGACGACAACGCGGTGGTCCTGTTGAACAATTCCGACGAGCCCCGGGGTACCCGTATTTTCGGGCCGGTTGCCCGTGAGCTGCGGGACAAAGGGTATATGAAAATCATTTCCCTGGCTCCGGAAGTTCTGTAAAAGATCGTATCTTTGCACCCCCTTTGACAATTTATAGTATATGACAAAGAGATTCAAACCTAAGTACAATATTAAAAAAGGTGACTCCGTCGTGGTGATCACCGGCGACGACAAGGACCTCAAAAAGCCCCGTCAGGTGCTGGAAGTCCTCGTAGAGGAAGGCCGCGTTGTCGTCGAAGGGGTCAACATCGTGACCAAGCACACGAAGCCTTCCGCACAGAATACCAAAGGCGGCATCGTGAAGAAGGAAGCGCCGATCCATATTTCTAACGTAATGCTCTGGGACGCCAAAGCAGGTGCGCCGACGAAAGTAAAGCGCAGCCGCGAGAGTGGTAAACTGGTCCGCATTGCAAAAAAATCAGAGGGGGTTATTAAATAATGAGCCAGACTAAATATATACCGAGGCTGCAGACGAAATACCGCGACGAAGTGGCGCCCGCCCTGCAGAAGAAGTTCGCTTATAAGTCCGCCATGCAGGTCCCCAAGCTGGAAAAGATCTGCCTGAACCGGGGTGTGAACGGAGCCGTTGCCGACAAGAAGCTGGTCGACGTAGCCGTGGAAGAACTGACGATGATCACCGGTCAGAAAGCAGTTCCTACCTATTCGAAGAAGGACATCTCCAACTTCAAGCTCCGTAAGAATATGCCCATCGGCGCCCGCGTTACGCTGCGCGGCGAGCGGATGTACGAATTCCTGGATCGCCTGATCGCCGTCTCCCTGCCCCGCGTTCGTGACTTTAAGGGTGTGAACGACAAGGCTTTCGACGGTCGTGGTAACTATACCCTGGGTATCCAGGAGCAGATCATTTTCCCCGAAATCGACATCGACAAGGTGAACAAGATCACCGGTATGGACATCACATTCGTGACGACTGCCGCCAACAACGAAGAGGCTTACGAGCTCCTCAAAGAGCTGGGTATCCCCTTCAAGAACATTAAGAAAGACAATCAGTAAACAGGATGTAGGCCCCACATCGGGGAACCACACCCAAAACAAACCATAATATGGCCAAAGAATCAGTAAAAGCCAGACAAAGAAAGCGTGAAGCATTGGTTGCCCGTTACGCCGAAAAGCGCGCCGCCCTCAAGGCCGCCGGTGACTACCAGGCGCTCGACCAGTTGCCCCGCAATGCTTCTCCCGTTCGCCTGAAGAACCGTTGCCAGATTTCGGGTCGCCCCCGCGGGTATATCCGCTATTTTGGGCTTTCCCGTATCATGTTCCGTGAGATGGCCCTGGCCGGGAAGATCCCCGGGGTTAAGAAAGCGAGCTGGTAATATTTTTTCACTGCAAATCACCTGTACAAAATGGTAACTGATCCTATAGCAGATTTCCTGACCCGGATAAGGAACGCCCAAATGGCCAACCACCGCATCGTGGAGATCCCGGCCTCGAACCTGAAGAAACGCATGACGGAGATCCTCTATAACCAGGGGTATATCCTGAAATATAAATTTGAAGACGACAAGAAACAAGGCGTCATCAAGATCGCCCTCAAGTACGACCAGGCAAAAGTGCCCGCCATTACGTCCATGGAGCGCGTCAGCCGTCCGGGTCTTCGCCAGTACGCGAAACCCGCCGACTTCGCCCGTGTGAAAAACGGACTGGGTATCGCCATCCTGAGCACGTCCAAAGGGGTGATGACCGACAAGGATGCCCGCTCCCAGAACGTAGGCGGCGAAGTCCTTTGTTACGTCCACTAGAAAAGAGAAACGTTCCGGATACATTAAGCCCTCCTATACAGGCTGAACGGTCCGGAATACATTGAATCATACTACATAAAACCAAAGAGATTATGTCCCGTATAGGTAAACAACCGATCACCCTTCCGAAAGGCGTAACGCTGACCGTGGGCGGTGACAATAGCATTACGGTAAAAGGCCCCAAAGGTGAACTGAAAGAAGCGATCGATCGCGACATCACGGTTACGGTCAACGAAGCGGAAGTAACGTTCACCCGTCCCACCGACCAGATCCGGCACCGTGCCCTGCACGGCCTGTACCGCGCCCTGGTCGCCAACATGGTAAAAGGTGTTACCGATGGCTATACCCGTAAGCTCGAACTGGTGGGTGTAGGTTTCAAGGCCGCTAACCAGGGTAACCTCCTGGACCTGTCTTTGGGGTACTCTCACAATATCATTTTTGAGATTCCCAAGGAAATCAAGGTGGCTACGGCTACTGAAAAAGGGCAAAACCCCATGATCACCCTGGAAGGCATCGATAAGCAACTGATCGGCCAGGTCGCTGCAAAGCTCCGCTCGCTGCGCAAACCTGAACCGTACAAGGGTAAGGGTGTCAAGTATGTCGGTGAAGTTATCCGTCGCAAGGCAGGTAAGGCCGCTGGTAAATAAATTTTGAATCATCGCCCCCCGGCAGTATCGGGGGGCTAAATAGAATATCATGGACTCGAAGTTATCCACGAAGCAAAAGATCAAGTTCCGCATCCGCAAGAAGATCTCCGGCACCGCAGAACGGCCCCGTCTCTCCGTTTACCGGAGCAACAGCGACCTGTACCTGCAGCTGATCGACGATCTGAGTGGTCAGACCCTGGCTGCTGCCAGCACCAAGGACAAGGACATCAAGGGGCAAAGCGGAACGAAGACCGAGAAATCCAAGCTGGCCGGTGCCTCCATCGGTCGCAGGGCTGTGGAACTGGGGATAAAGGCCTGCATCTTCGACCGCGGTGGGAATCTCTACCACGGCCGTGTCAAGGCTGCCGCGGAAGGCGCTCGTGAAGGCGGACTTGCTTTTTAATTGTACACACCAGCAAAATCTTATAAATGGCAAAAGTTAACTTAAATAAAGTCAAGGCCGGTGACCTGGAACTGAAGGAGAAGGTCGTAGCCATCAACCGGGTCGTCAAGACGACTAAAGGTGGCCGTTCTTTCAGCTTTTCCGCCCTGGTAGTGGTCGGCAATGAAAACGGTGTTGTAGGACACGGTTTGGGCAAGGCTAAGGAAGTCCAGCAAGCCATTACGAAAGGGATCGAAGACGCCAAGAAGAACCTGATCCAGGTTCCCGTGATGAAGGGTACGATCCCCCACGACCAGTGGGCCAAGCAAGGCGCCGCCAAGGTGCTGATCAAACCGGCCGCCCACGGTACCGGTGTGATCGCCGGGGGTTCCATGCGCGCCGTACTGGAAAGCGCAGGTATCACCGACGTCCTGGCCAAGTCTCTCGGTTCTGCCAACCCCCACAACGTGGTCAAGGCGACTTTCCATGCCTTGAGCCTTCTGCGTGAGCCGATAAACGTCGCCAAGACGCGTACGATTGCGCTGAAAAAAGTGTTTAACGGGTAAACCCACCCCCGAGGCCCCCGGGCCTGGGATTTAAACTTGGAGTATGAAAAAAATTAAGATAACGCTGGTAAAGAGCGCCATCGACCGTCCTGAGCGTCAGAAGCTGACCCTCGAAGCCCTTGGCCTCAACAAGCTGAACTCCGTTAAGGAAGTGGAAGCCACGCCCCAGATCCTGGGTATGGTCCGCAAGGTAACGCACCTGGTAAAGGTGGAAGAACTGGCCTAAGGCCGCCGGCGCGCGCTTCGCGCGGCCGATTTTTCAAAAAGCGAGGGGTGATTCCCCGTAAGTTAAAAATCACAAGAAGATGAAACTGCACAATCTGAAGCCTGCTGAAGGCGCTACGCACAAGGAAAAACGTTTAGGTCGCGGGGAAGCCTCCGGCAAGGGTGGTACCTCCACGAAGGGTAATAAAGGTCAACAGGCCCGCACCGGTTATCAGAACAAGACCGGGCACGAAGGCGGCCAGATGCCGATCCAGCGTCGTTTGCCCAAGCGGGGTTTCAAAAATCCCCATAGGGTCGAATACAAGGTCTTCAACCTCGGCCAGATCGACCAACTGGTTGAAAAGTACGGTATTACAGAATTCTCCCTGGAGAATCTCTATATGAACGGTCTCGTCACCCGCACCGACCTGGTGAAGGTCCTGGGTCACGGGGAACTGTCCGCCAAGCTGACCTTCAAGGTGAATGCCGTCAGCGAAAAGGCCAAAACTTCGATCGAAGCGGCCGGCGGCACGGTGGAGATTGTCAAATAATTTTCGGATATTTGTTAGACGCTGTGACCGCCCTCTCCAGCGTCTTTTTTATTTTGGTCTTAAATTTCCATCTCAGTGAAGAAGTTCATACAGAACCTGAAAAATATTTGGAGTATTGACGAGCTGCGTGATAAGATCATCCTCACCTTACTGCTGTTGCTTGTTTTCCGGGTAGGTTCCTACATCGTGTTGCCGGGTATCGACCCGAAAGGGTTGGCCGGTCTGAGTCAGAACGCCAGCAAGGGGATGCTCGGTATCTTCGATTCGTTTGCCGGGGGCGCCTTTTCCAACGCATCTATTTTTGCCCTGGGTATCATGCCCTATATCTCCGCTTCCATCTTCATGCAGCTGGTCTCCATCCTGGTGCCCCAGTTCCAGAAGATCCAAAAGGAAGGGGAAAGCGGCCGTAAAAAGATCAACCAGTGGACCCGTTACCTCACCGCCATCGTGACCCTGTTCCAGGGCGGTGCCTATGTGGCCTACCTGAAAAGCCCCCAGATTGCAGGGGGTGCTATCTATCCTTCCTTCGCCTTTTTCTTCCCCTTTACGACGGTGATCCTCCTGACGGCGGGTACCCTGTTCGTGATGTGGCTGGGTGAAAAAATCACCGACAAGGGTCTGGGGAACGGTACGTCCATCATCATCATGGTGGGCATCATGGCCCGTTTCCCGGCCTCCATGGCCCAGGAGTTTGCGAGCAAGCAAACGAGGGGCGGCGGCGGTCTGCTGATCTTCCTGATCGAAATCGCCCTGCTGATCCTGACCATCATGGCGCTGATCGTCCTGGTACAAGGGACCCGCAAGATCGCGGTGAACTATGCCAAACAGATCATCGGTAACCGGCAGTTCGGCGGCGCACGCCAGTTCCTGCCGCTGAAAGTGAACAGCTCCGGTGTGATGCCGATCATCTTCGCCCAGGCGATCATGTTTATCCCCGGTCTGCTCTCCAACTTCCAGCCGACCGCGGGGATCGCGCGGATATTCAACGACCACGGGAATATCTGGTACATGCTGATCTACAGCATCCTGGTCATCGCGTTTACCTTCCTGTACACGGCGTTGATCTTCAACCCTAAACAGGTGGCCGACGACCTCAAACGCAACAACGGCTTTGTCCCCGGTGTAAAACCCGGTCAACCCACCGCGGACTATATCGGTACGATCATGGACCGGATCACTTTCCCCGGCGCCATTTTCCTGGCCATCGTCGGGATCCTTCCCGGTATTGCCCGGAACCTGAACGTAACGGCCGGGTTTTCCACCTTTTACGGCGGAACCTCCCTTCTGATCGAAGTAGCGGTTATCCTGGACACCCTGCAGATGGTGGAAACCCACCTGCTGATGCGCCAGTACGACGGCCTGATGAAGACCGGCAGGATACAGGGCCGCACGACGGCCACGACCACCGGTGCCACCGGTGTATTTTAAGGAGAGTAAATTTTTTACGATATTTGCAGGCTCGGAGTAACCCTCCGGGCCTAACTTTTTGAAGCATGATTCATTATAAATCGGAGCCCGAAATCGCCCTTGCCCGCGTCAGCGCCTTGCTGGTGGGAGACGCGATTGCTGAGGTGGCCAAAGCCATCCGCCCGGGTGTGACGACGTTGGAGCTGGACAAGATTGCAGAGCAGTTTATACTTTCCCAGGACGCCAAACCCTCCTTTAAAGGATACCGGGGTTTCCCCTTCGCCACCTGTATGTCGGTCAATGCCGCGGTGGTGCATGGTTTTCCCAATGATATACCGCTGAAGGATGGCGACATCGTATCGGTGGATGTGGGGGTATACAAAAACGGTTTTCACGGCGACAGCGCCTATACATTTGCCATCGGTGACCCCGGTGAAGCCATCCTGAAATTGCTGGCGGCCACCCGTCAGTCTTTGTACAAAGGGATCGAAAAGGCCCACGTCGGTAACCGCGTCGGAGATATTTCCTTTGCGATCCAGGATTATACGGAAAAACAAAGGGGGTATGGCGTTGTCCGCGAGCTGGTGGGTCACGGCGTGGGCCGCCAGCTGCACGAAGATCCCCAGGTGCCCAACTATGGGAAACGCGGGACGGGCGCAAAATTGAAAGAAGGGATGGTGATCGCCATCGAGCCGATGATCAACCTGGGTGTCAAGGAAGTCACGTATAGCGACGACGGCTGGACGGTCCTTACGGCGGACAACAAACCCTCCGCCCACTTCGAGCATACCGTCTGCGTCCGCAGGGGCAAGGCGGACGTCCTGTCTTCTTTTGCAAAGATCGAGGCGGCCGAAACCGCGAATCCACACTTAGCTTCCGCTTATTACCAGCATGCTGCGGCCGTTACCGCATAGCGGCGGTGCGCCGGTCTCTCATAAGCGCCTGGTCGTCGTGGGCGGCGGCGCCGCGGGCTTTTTCGGGGCGGTCAACGCCGCCCGGTTGTCACCGGGGCTGGAGGTCGTCCTCCTGGAAAAAAGCGCCAAGGTGCTGTCCAAGGTCCGGGTGTCCGGGGGCGGCCGGTGTAATGTCACCCATGCCTGTTTCTCCATTCCCGATATGATCCGCCGCTATCCGCGAGGCGGGAACTTTCTCAAAAAGGCGTTCGCTCATTTTTTTACTTCAGATACGATCGAGTGGTTTCGGGAGCGGGGCGTCGCCCTGAAAACGGAAGACGACGGGCGGATGTTTCCCGTGTCCGACCGCTCCGAAACCATCGTCGATTGCCTCGTGCACGAGGCGAACCGGTATGGCGTGCAGATCCTGCTGAACCGCGAGGTGCGGGGGATGCGACGCGAAGACCGGCGCTTTCTTCTCGACACTTCCGGCGGCCCCCTGGACGCCGACGCCGTCCTCATCGCATGCGGCGGCTATCCGAAGGCCGCGTCGTTTGCCTGGCTGGAGGCCCTCGGCCACACGATCGAGGCGCCGCTCCCCTCGCTGTTTACGTTCAATATGCCGGGGCATCCCATTACAGAGCTGATGGGCGTCAGCGTGCCGGATGCGCAAGTGAAGATCGCGGGGAGCAAGCTCGTGGAACGCGGCCCCGTCCTTATCACGCACTGGGGTTGCAGCGGCCCGGCGGTCCTGCGGCTGAGTGCCTGGGGTGCCCGCGAGCTGGCGGACAAAGCGTATGACTTTACATTGTTGATCAACTGGGTGCCGGCCCATACGCAGGACGAGGTACGGTCGCTTTTTCAGCAAATGCGTGCAGAGCAGGGCAGCCAGGCGGTGACCAAACGAAGCCTGTGGGGGCTTCCGCAACGGCTTTGGCAGTTCCTGGCGGCGTCGGGCGGGATACCCGACGGGATGCGCTGGGGAGACCTGCCCGCAGCGGCCCAAAACGTGTTTATCCGACATCTTTGCGCGCTGGAGCTGACGGTAAAGGGGAAGACCACCTTTAAAGAAGAGTTTGTCACCTGCGGTGGCATCCGCCTGGCGGAGGTAGATCCCCAGACCATGGCAAGCCGGCGGGTGCCGGGGCTGTATTTTGCCGGAGAAATTCTGGACGTAGATGGCATCACCGGTGGCTATAATTTTCAACACGCCTGGACAAGCGGTTTCGTGGCCGCCCGCGCCATCGCTGATTTGCAGCCACTTAGCCATAGGTGAACTTTTTTTATTCCCCGAAATCCAAACCAGGTATTTATACGTATGTATGTTCCAGGGGTAATTTCCCAGTCAAGGCTCTGATTAGTAAACTTATTTCAACTTTTTAGCTAATCATTATGTTAGCTGAGGGTTATGATTGCAACAAGCCGTTCTGATTCTTCAGAACGGCTACATTTTTTTACAATGTACCTTGAACGGCGAACGCCTGCCCGGCCCGGAAGGGCCCTTTCTTTTTCCCCCAATTATTCGTACTTTTGCAGTCCGAAATAAAAATTTATGTCAGAAGAACAAATTGTAAACCCCGTAAACGCTGATGTACAGGAGGCTCCCGTCCAGGAGGCTACAGCGACAAAAAAAGTACCCGTACCGACCCAGTTCGATACCGCACACGACGATTTCGACTGGAGCATCGACAAACGCAACGTGTCGACCTATCCTAAGGAAGATCGCCAAAGGTACGATGGCGTGTATGACAGCACCTTCAAGGTCATCAACGACGGTGAAATGATCACCGGGAACGTGGTAGGCATGACCAAGACGGACGTCGTCATCAACATCGGTTTCAAAAGCGACGGCCTGGTTTCCCTCAACGAATTCCGTGACCTGTCGAACCTGAAGATCGGGGACGACGTGGAAGTCATGGTTGTTGAAAAAGAAGACCGGGACGGTCACCTGCACCTGAGCCGCAAACAAGCCCGCATCACCCGCGCCTGGGAAAAGATCGTGGAAATGCACCGCACCGGCGAAGTGGTTACCGGCGTGGTGACTTCCAAAACGAAGGGCGGTCTGATCGTCGACGTGTACGGTATGGAAACCTTCCTGCCGGGCTCGCAGATCGACGTCAAACCCGTCACCGACTACGACCAGTTCGTGGGCAAGACGATGGAGTTCAAGGTCGTTAAGATCAACGAAGCGATCAAGAACGCCGTGGTTTCCCACAAAGCCCTTATCGAAAGCGATATCGAAGCACAACGCGCCGAGATCATCAGCAAACTCGAAAAAGGACAGGTACTCGAAGGGACCATCAAAAACATCACCGATTTCGGGGCATTCCTGGACCTCGGTGGCCTGGACGGTCTCCTGTACATCACCGATATCAGCTGGGGCCGTATCTCTCACCCGAGCGAAGTCCTCAAACTGGACCAGAAGCTCAACGTGGTGGTCCTGGACTTCGACGACGAGAAGAAGCGCATCAGCCTCGGTCTCAAACAACTCACCCCGCATCCCTGGGATACGCTGCCTGAGCACATCCGCGAAGGCGAAATCGTCAAGGGCCGCGTAGTGAATATCGAAGACTACGGTGCATTCCTGGAAATCCTCCCCGGTGTGGAAGGCCTGGTGCACGTATCCGAGATCACCTGGGCAAACAACCCCATCAATGCGAAGGAATTCTTCAAGCTGGGCGACGAGCACAGCGCGAAGATCGTGACGCTGAACAAGGACGAACGCAAGATGAGCTTGTCCATCAAGCAACTCAGCGAAGATCCCTGGGCGACGATCGAGATCAAATACCCGCAGGGCAGCCGTCACAACGGCATGGTGAAGAACATCACCCCCTATGGCGTATTCGTGGAGCTGGAACCCGGTATCGGTGGCATGATCCACATCAGCGACCTGAGCTGGCTGAAGCGCTTTAACCACCCCAGCGAGTATACCCGCACGGGTAACCGCATCGACGTGGTGATCCTGTCGATCGACAAGGACAACCGGAAACTCCAACTGGGTCACAAACAACTGGAAGAAGATCCCTGGAATGCCCTCGAAGATACTTTTGCCATCGGCACCATCCACGAAGGTACCGTTGTGAAGAAGGACGACAAGGGCGCCATCGTTCAGTTGCCCTACGGTCTCGAAGGTTTTGCCCCCAACCGCCACCTGGCGAAAGAGGACGGCAAGAGCATCGGCGCCGAAGAAACTTCTCAGTTCATGGTGATCGAGTTCGACCGCAACGAGAAGCGCATCGTGGTCAGCCACGCGCGTATCTGGGAACAGTCGAAGCACGATGAGAAAGAGGCTGCCCGCAAGGAAGCCCGCGCCGACCAGGAAAGGACGAAGAAAGCCGTTAAGAACATCCAGAGCCGGGTTGAAAAGACGACCCTTGGTGACCTGGGTGTCCTGGCCGAACTCCGCAAGAAGCTCGACCAAAACGACGAAGCTCCGAAGGCTGAGTAGTATTTTACGAGAACGTCATAACCAAGGCGAGCCCTAGTGGCTCGCCTTTTTTGTGTGGCCGCGCGCCCTTTTTGTATCTTTGCGCCCATGCTTTACTTCCTAAACGGTTTTATGGGGTCCGGCAAAAGCTACTGGGGACGCCGGTGGGCAACGGCTTTTGACCTGGAATTCCACGACCTCGATGACGTGATCGAGCGGCAGGAAGGAATGACCATCAGCGAGCTTTTCAAAACAAAGGGGGAGCCGGCGTTCCGGAGGATCGAGCGGGACGCGCTGGCGCGGATGTGTTCAAAAAGCAATGCCATCATTGCCTGCGGGGGCGGGACACCGTGTTTTCACGACAACATGAAGCGCATGTCGCGAGCGGGGATTACGATCTGGTTGAAGACGCCGCTGGAAGCGCTGGTGGAGCGTTTGCTGCCGGAGCTCGGGCACCGGCCGGTGATCGCGCATACCAATGCGGATACCCTCGCGGGTTTTATAGAAGGGAAACTGGCGGAACGCGAGCCGTTTTACCACCGCTGCGTATATCACTTCTACACGCCTTACCTGACCGACGAGAACTTCAAGAAAATCCTGGATAAATGCAAAAGACATTCTTAATCACGGGCGCCCTTCTCGGCGCCCTTTCCGTGGGGCTGGGCGCCTTTGCCGCGCATGCCCTCAAACGCATGACGGACGAGGCCACCGTGGGGGTCTTCCATACGGGCGTGGAATACCAGTTTTATCACGCGTTGGCGCTCTTGCTAACGGGGATCGTATATGCGCAGTTTCCTTCGGCCTGGATGACCCGGGCGGGGTGGGGGTTTATTATCGGCACCGTGCTCTTCAGCGGGTCGTTATATGCGATCACCCTGCTCAAGATCAACGGTGGGTCGCTGGGGCCTGCGGGGGTGCTGACGCCGATCGGCGGGCTCTTCTTTATCTATGGGTGGGTGTGCATGCTGCTCGGGTTCCTGAAGCGCTAGTAGGGACAGCTTAGCCCGACCGTCGTCCCCTTCTCATTCTTGAACCAGATGGTTCCCCCGATGGTCTCCATGCGCCGTTGCATGTTGGTGAGGCCGCTGGAGAACTGACGCATTTTTTCAGTCTGGATGCCCTGGCCGAAGTCGTGTATTTCGATGTGGAGCTCGTCTTCCAGCCGGATGCGCAATTCCAGGCGGTCGCTTTTGGAATGCTTCATGGCGTTGTTGAGGGCCTCCTTGACGACGAGGAAGACATTCCGCCGTTTCTCCCCGCTGATCTCGATGTCGGGGATATATTCGGGTACCTCCACCCGGCAAACCATGGAGGAATTTTCAAACAGCTCGATCGCAAAAGCCCGCATATAGGCAACGAGGTTGGCCACGGAGTCGTTGGTGGCGTTCATGGACCAGATGATCGTGTTCATTTTGTCCATGAGTTCCCCGGCGGAGGTGGAGATCTTTTCGATCTCCGGGACGGACTGTGCGGGTAGCCGTCTTTTGGCAAGCTCGCTCATCAGCCGGATCGCAGTGACACCGGACCCAAGCTCGTCGTGCATGTCGGCGGATATGCGGCTCCGTTCGTCTTGCTGGGCCTGGATAATGGCGAGCTTTGTCTCGAATTCCTTTTTTTCCTGTTCGAGCTTCATGGCCTGTTCGATCTTGACTTTTTCGATGAGCTCGTCTTTATTCTTATAGGCCAGCGCCGCCAGGAAAAGCACCAGTTCGAGCACGACGCCAAGCTCATAGTAGAAAAGGGCCTGGTTGAAAAAGGAATTGGTATAGGTAAAGCGGACCTTGAAGACGATGATGCATTGCGAGGTTACGGCAAGCCCCAGCACGGCAAGGTTACCGGCCAGCAGGTAGTTCATGAGCTTGTCCCTTTGCGCAAAACCGACGATGACATAAAAGATGCCCAGGGCCATGAGGAAATACTTGCCGCCGTTTTCGATGGAGTTCATGACTTTGTAGGGACCGCCGCTGAAATACACGACGGAGTAGACGGCCAGCAACAGGAGCAGCAGGTTGCCGGCGGTACGGAAGGCCTTTTCAAGCCCGGGGTAGTTGGTCCGGGTGTCGAGCAGGTGGCGTGTAAAACTGATGTAGCAATAGTACCCCGAGACTTGTATGACGTAGTCGAAATACTCCTCGAAAAAGAAATAAAAGGGTTGGTCTTCACGATAAAACAACGCCTTGATGAAGAACAGGGTCGTCATGCACAACCCGTACAAGGCGTAGAAAAGGTATTCTCCCCGCAGGTTCTGGGTGAAATTGGTGAAGGAATAAATGATCATCATCAGCAGGATGCCGCAAAAGACAAAGGTCACGACGTTGAGCTGCACGGCGTTGAACCGGAGGATCTTGAAATAGTTGGTGAGAAAGCGTGGCTCGATCAGTGCGGGGGCCATCCAGTTGGTGTTGGCCTTGATCAGGTTGCCTTTGAAAAAGAAGGTGGTTTGGGTACGGGCGTCGATGGAAAACCGCCGGCAGCCCATCTCTCCGTGAGATGGACGGATTTCGGGAAGCGTGACGACCTGCCCTGCGCTGTCCTTGTACAGGACGATATTCCGGAAGTAATATCCGGGGAAAAAATAGAAGGACCTGCTGGAGTCCTGGTCGTTGATCAAGGTAAACCGGCAGTAAAAGGGGAGACTGACCACATTGGTGGGTACACCCTGGGTGAACCGCGTGATCAGGGCGGTGTCATAAGAAAGCCGCGGGAGCATTGCCGGGGTGACTTTCTCAGCGGTGTCGACATAGATCCCGATGGCACTGTCGATGTGCAACGCGTCGTCGACATGGCTCGTTCTGAGGGTGTCTTGTGCCCGGGTAAAAAGGGGGAATAGCCCCAGGATGAGACAGAGGAAGAATAGCCGATGACACCCCGAATGGAACAGCATAAAATATTACCTTTCAAGATAGTCATTATCTTTGTGCCTATGGCTGGTAACCGGTTGAAATCTCCGAAAAAAGACCCTAAGAAGGAAGAACCCTCTCCAGCGCAATTGCTGCCCGAAAAGGACGTCAAGGTACCCGTTAAGGAGCTGGTCAGGGACGAGCGCACCCAAAAGATCATAGGGATCGCCCTGCTCCTGGCAGGGGTGTTCCTTTTTATTGCATTCACCTCCTATCTGTTTACTTGGAAGGAAGACCAGGATGAGATCTTCAGAAGCGGCCTGGCCATCTTGAAACCCAACGACCTCCACATCGCCAACCTCTTAGGCTCGCTGGGGGCATACATTTCCCACGTTTTTATTTACAAAGGGTTCGGGCTGGCTTCGTATCTTTTTTGCTCCACTTTTTGGGTCATCGGCGCGAACCTGCTGTTCGGGCACAAGATTTTTTCCATTGCGCGGAACCTGAAATACCTGTTGGTGGGTTTGTTCTTCCTTTCCACGGCGCTGGGTTTTTTCTTTTCTTCCTGGTCCTTTCCCTATGGAGGTGGTGTGGGGACCCTCGTCAGCGATTGGCTGGAGGGGTTCCTGGGGAAGCTGGGGACGACGATCCTGATCCTTGTCGGGGGTTTTGTGTATGTCATCTGGAGGTTTAACCCGGTGTTCAAGCTACCGGCCAGAAAGCCTCGCGTGCCCAAGGAAGCACCGGCTTCTGACGCGGCGCCCTCGCCGGTCGCGGCTCCTGCGGCCAACGCTGCCGCTGCCCCGGAGGACGATGGCGCCAAGCTTTTTATTGCGGGGAAAAAAGGTAAAAAGAACACTTTAAAAGGTGACGCCCCGATGATCGTGGTGCCGGAGGAAGAAGCTGAAGAAGAGCCGGAGTTTATTTTGGTGGAAAAAGAAGACGACGACGATAGCGACGACGATGACGACGACGAGGATGACATCGAGGAAGAGGAATTCGAGGAAGAGGTCGAGGCCGGGCTCCCACCCGCGGCCCCGCCCCCGCCTGCGCCCTCTTCGCCCCCGCCGCCCCGCGGTATTCACCGTCCTGTGCCGCCGCCCAGCGATCTGACGCTGGAAATCAAGCCGTCTGCGGACGACATCCCCGAGGAACCCGTCACCACGGGCAAACCCATCGAAACACTCGACGCTTACGATCCCGTCCTGGACCTCCGCGACTATCAATATCCCTCCCTGGACCTGCTGGACAACCACGGGAGCGAAAAGATCGTGCAGGACCCCCGTGAGCTGGAAACCAACAAGGAGCAGATCATCAATACCCTCAAAAACTACGACATTTCCATACAGCGGATAGCCGCCACCGTGGGCCCCACCGTAACCCTGTACGAGATCGTACCGGCGGCGGGTGTGCGTATTTCGAGGATCAAAAACCTGGAAGACGACATCGCCCTTAGCCTTGCTGCCCTGGGTATCCGCATCATCGCTCCTATCCCCGGGAAGGGAACGATCGGGATCGAAGTGCCCAACGTCAAAAAGACGGTGGTCGGCATGAAAGGATTGCTGTCTTCGGAGAAGTTCCAGAACAATTCGTTTGCCCTGCCCATAGCGATTGGGAAAAAGATTGATAACGAGAACTTTATAGTGGACCTTGCGTCCATGCCTCACCTCCTGATGGCGGGGGCTACCGGTCAGGGTAAGTCGGTGGGTTTGAACGCCATCCTGGTGTCCCTTTTGTACAAGAAGCATCCCTCCCAGTTGAAGTTTGTCCTGGTCGACCCCAAAAAGGTGGAGCTGAGCATCTACCGGACCATAGAGCGGCACTTCCTGGCCAAGTTACCGGGAGAAGAGGAAGCCATCATCACCGACACCAAAAAGGTCATCCACACCCTGAACGCTCTGTGTATCGAGATGGACAACCGGTACGACCTGCTCAAGGAAGCCGGTTGCCGGAACCTCAGGGAATACAACGAGAAATTCAGCAAACGGCGGTTGAACCCCGAAAAAGGGCACCAATATCTGCCCTTTATCGTGCTGGTCGTGGACGAGTTCGCCGACCTGATCATGACCGCCGGCAAAGAAGTCGAAATGCCCATCGCCCGTCTCGCCCAGCTGGCGCGCGCCGTGGGCATCCACCTCATCATCGCCACCCAGCGCCCGTCGGTGAACATCATCACGGGGACCATCAAGGCCAACTTCCCCGCCCGTATCGCTTTCAAGGTGTCGTCCAAGATCGACAGCCGGACCATCCTCGACGCAGGGGGCGCCGAGCAGCTCATCGGCCGGGGCGATATGCTTATATCGTTTAACGGGGAGATCGTCCGTTTACAGTGTGCTTTTGTGGACACCCCCGAAGTGGAAAAAGTAACGGATTTTATCGGTGAACAACGGGGCTACCCCGAAGCCTTCCGTCTCCCGGAATACGTGGATGAAAAAGACGAGGAGGGCCGGAATTTCGACATCGGTGACCGGGACCAGTACTTCGACGAAGCCGCCCGGCTGATCGTGCAGAGCCAGCAGGGATCCACCTCCCTGATCCAGCGGAAAATGAAGTTGGGCTACAACCGGGCCGGCCGCCTCATGGACCAGCTCGAAGCCGCCGGCATCGTCGGACCCAGCCAGGGAAGCAAGCCGAGGGAGGTCCTGATGAAGACGATGATGGAGCTGGAAGACTATTTACAACAATAAGGCCCCGAGGCGGCAATGCGCCGCCTCGCCGCCGCGGCCCGGTGGCCCGCTCGTCAAAAATTTCTTAAAAGCCCCGTATTTTCCCAACCCCGCTCCCATTTGGTAGTCAAACTATGAATACCTTTGCGCACATGAAATATCTTTTTACTACTCTTGCTATTGTGTTGTCTTCTTTCCTTGCTGTCCACGCCCAGGCGCCCGCCCTTGGTGGTCCGTCCGTCCAAAGCGACCCCGACGCCAAGAAATTGCTGGACCAGGTGAGCACCAGGTTCAAGGGCTACCAGAGTGTGAAAGCCGGATTTACGCTGACCATCGAAAACGCCGACGGCAAAGTGGACGGGAAGAAAACCGGGACCGTTGCCATGAAAGGCACCAAGTATCGTATTTCGCTGCCGGGCCAGGAGATCTTTTGCGACGGCAACAATACCTGGTCGTATGACAAATCCTCCAACGAGGTAAAGATCGACAAGGTTGACCCCACGGCCCACGCCATCACCCCCCAGACCCTCCTGACCAATTTCTACGACAAAGACTATCTCTACAAGCTCAACGGGACCGTCCCCGTCAACGGCAAAAGCGCCCAGGAAATCGAGCTGACGCCGAACGATAAAACCAAACCCTTCTTCAAGGTGCTGGTGTACGTCAGCAGGCTGACCAAGAACATCGTCAGCACCAAGGTCTTCCAAAAGAACGGGACCCACTTTACCTACACCCTCAACAGCTTTACCCCCAACAGCCCCGCCGTGAAGGACGAGGACTTCGTCTTCGATCAGAAGAAGTATCCGGGGGTGGATGTGGTAGACTTGCGCTAAGCGCCAGCGGCGCGCCGACAGCGTCTGGCGACCTTCGGTTATACCCCCACGTTAGTTATTCCGCGGAATTGTGTATCTTTCAGTGCACAATTCCGTTCCATGAAAAAATTACTCCTTTGCTTCCTCCTGGGGGCACCGCTATGCCCGGTGTTTGCCCAAACGTCCGGTTCCTTCACCCTGACCGATGCGGTAGAGCGGGTGATCTCCGAAATGCCGACGCGGCTGGCTCACCTGAAGGGGGACCTCTTAGCCAACAATCCCGAAGCCATCGACTATGCTTCCCTGCTCCAGCTGAAGGGGGCCGACAACTGCACAATCTCGGTCTTTAACACGCCTGGGGACACGACGGCCTGCTGGAAAGCGGACCTGCCGGTCATCGACGACTTCGACCAGGCCAAAAAAGCGTACCAGGAGACCTACGACGCGCTTCACCACGCGCGCATCACCCGGTTGCACCCGGGCGTCGTGTATAAGCTGGAGGGCGGATTCCACCAGGCCGACGAGACCAAACAGACCAACAGCATCGAATTTACCCTGGATCCCGCGGGGGAGGAGTTTCACAAGGTGCGGGTACAGCTTCTGCTGTCCTATACCATGCCGGAATGGCACCTGACGGTTCAGGTGTATGAGAAGCCGGGAGAGCTCGGGATGGCCGAGGCCAGCGACCAATAGGCCCGCGCCCGTGGCGCCTCGCGGCCGCGCCTTCGGCGTGAACGCCGCTAGGCCCCGCCCCAGCGGAACGTATCCACGCGCAACCCCGCCAGGTCCAAAACCCGGTCGACCACCGTTCCTGCAGCTTCGGCAAGGGTGGTGGGCCGGCTATAAAAGGAAGGCGTGGCCGGACAAATGATCCCGCCGGCCAGGGTGACCGTTTCCATGTTCCGGATATGGATGAGGTTATAGGGGGTTTCCCGGATGACACAGATCAGCCGTCTGCGCTCCTTGAGGACGACGTCCGCGGCACGGGTGATGAGGTCATTGCTGGTCCCCGAGGCGATCCGGCCGAGGGTCCCCATGGAACAGGGGACGACGATCATGGTCTGGTACTGCCCGGACCCCGAGGCAAAGGGTGCCAGGAAGTCGGTTTGGGTATAAAAGGGGAGGGAATAACTGCGGTAGCTGTCGTCGCCCATTTCGGTTTCCCAGACTTGTTTGGCGTTCTCTGTCATGACCACGCCCAGGGCCGACCATTGGTCCTTCATCTGCACGAGTTTGTCGAGCAGCACCTTGGCATAGATGCTACCGCTCGCCCCGGTAACGGCCACTATTATTTTTTGCATAACGCTTCCGGTTGGGTGGAAAATTGCTGTAGGTTTGTGCAGCGCATACGCAAAAGTAAATGGTAAAGGCAACTTTCATCGCCATCGCCGGAATAATGCTCTGGACGGGCCGCCCCGCGCCAGCGTCGGGCCCCGCGAACGGGTCGCCCGCCGCCGCGCCGGCGGCAAGGACCTCCGTCCCCTGGCTCTCCCTCCAGGAAGCCCAGGACCGGAGCAAGGGCGAACCCAGGGTCATCATCATGGACATTTATACCGACTGGTGCTACTGGTGCAAGGTGATGGAAAAGAACACCTACGAAGATCCCCGGGTGGCGGCTTACATGGGGCAAAAATTCTATTCGGTGCGGTTTAACGCGGAAAACCGGGGGAGGGTTACCTGGAAGGGCCAGTCTTTTGCATACAATCCTGACTATAAGGTCAACGAACTGGTGATGTCGCTTACCAGGGGCAACCTTTCTTTTCCCACCACGGTCGTCATCACCCCGGACAACCGGGCTCCCCAATTCATCTCCGGGTATCTGAAACCCGCTGATTTGGAACCCGTTCTTAAGTATTTCGGGGAAGAGGCCTATAAGACCAGGTCGTACCATGACTTCCTGAAAAGCTTCAGCCCCTCCTGGTAAATGCCCCTCCCCGGGGCTGGTGTACAATCGATTGCACAAATTTTTTTTTAGCCCGGTTTATTCACTTCATTCAGCACTTTTTTCACATTCAAGCGCTGGCGTCCGTTTAAAAACCTACGTATTTATACGGATTTTTTAACTGCTAAACGGTTTAACCTACGTCTTTTTGCGGAGGAATTTCAACAGAAACTGCGGTTTTATTCATAAGGATGCCTAATATAATCATCGTGACCTAAAACCAGTTTAGGATCTACTACGTAGTTTTTTCATAAGGTTTTTCATAGGATAAGGTTTAGTGGTTAATGGCTTTGATTAGTAATGGCCCCTTGTCTAGGGGGCCATTTCTTTTTTTAGGAAAAAAAAGGCCACTCGTAGAGAGCGGCCTTCTTATATCAAGAGCGACAATAACTTATGCCTGGGCCATGTCGGGGATGGCTTCCACTTTATAGTCCCCGGCGTCGAGTTTCCGTTTAGTGGCTTCAAACGCCTTCAGTGTCAATTCGATATCTTCGAAGGAGTGGGCGGCGGTCGGAATAATTCGGTAGATGATCTGCCCCTTGGGGATCACGGGGTAGACGACGATCGAGCAGAAAATATGGTAATTTTCCCTCAAATCCATCACCATGGCGGTGGCTTCGGGTACGTCCCCTTTCATATAGA
Source organism: Dinghuibacter silviterrae (assembly GCF_004366355.1). NCBI lineage: Bacteria > Pseudomonadati > Bacteroidota > Chitinophagia > Chitinophagales > Chitinophagaceae > Dinghuibacter > Dinghuibacter silviterrae. Next base: position 1,903,323 of record NZ_SODV01000001.1, read on the forward strand.
TGGGCGTGACGGCGGAGTTGGAAGCGCCGATATCAAAGCCTTTTTCCAAAAGCCCGCTTTGCAGCTTACGGACGTTATTCCAGAGTTTTTCCTTGAGCTCCGGCCGGGTGCGCAGGAGTTCCAGGCGCTTGAGGTTGCCGACGGTGATGGGCATCGGCAGGCTTTTGGCAAAAATCTGGGAGCGTAGGTTGTAGCGGAGGTAGTCGATGATCCCCTTATCCCCGGCGACGAAGGCACCGATGGAGGCCATGCTTTTGGCGAAGGTGGAGAAGTACAGGTCGATCTGGTCCTGGACGCCCTGCTCCTCGCCGGCGCCGGCCCCGGTTTTGCCCAGGGTGCCGAACCCGTGGGCGTCGTCCACGAACAGCCGGAAGCTGTATTTCTTTTTCAGCGCGACGATCTCGCGGAGCTTGCCCTGGTCGCCGCCCATGCCAAACACGCCTTCGGTGATCACCAGGATGCCGCCGGCGTTTTGCTTTTCAATAAGGGTGGTGGCCCGTTGCAATTGTTTTTCGAAATCCTCTATGTCGTTGTGCTTGTATACATAACGGTGACCGGCGTGGAGCCGTACCCCGTCGATGATACAGGCGTGTGATTCGGCGTCGTACACGATCACGTCGTGACGGCCGCAAAGGGCATCGATGATGCTGACGACACCCTGGTAACCGTAGTTCAGGAGGAAGGCGTCTTCCTTCCCTTCGAAGGCGGCCAGCTCCTGTTCCAGTTGCTCATGATAGTTACTGTTGCCGCTCATCATCCGGGCGCCCATGGGGAGGGCCAGACCGAACTCTCGGGCCGCATCTTCGTCCGCCTTGCGGACTTCGGGGTGGTTTGCCAGGCCGAGGTAGTTGTTGAGGCTCCACACGATCTTCTCTTTCCCACGGAAAATCATCCGGGGACCGATGGGGCCTTCCAGTTTCGGAAAAGCAAAATACCCGTGCGCACGCTCGCGGTGTTGTCCGATCGGACCGTAGTGCTTCAGTAACTTATCAAAGATGTCTGCCATATTATGTAATAATTAAGAATTCAGGCTGATGCGGCGTAAAGGTATAAAAAAGTCCTTTTTTGACTTCGATACCATAGATTTGGCGCAATTTTTTACCAAATCGTTAATAGATCATGGTCCGCAAACTGGTTTTGTGTAGTGCAATCCTTCTCTCCGGCGCGGTTTCCGCCCAAATCAAGCGTCCAAAACTCGTGGTCGGCATCATGATCGACCAGATGCGCTGGGACTACCTGTACCGCTATTACGATCGTTACCCCGAAGGAGGGTTTAAGCGGCTGCTGAACGGCGGTTTCAAATGCGAGAACACCATGATCCCCTATATCCCAACCTATACTGCCTGCGGCCATTCCTGTGTCTATACGGGAAGCGTACCCGCCGTTCACGGTATGACCGGGAACAGCTGGTTTGACAACGACAAAGGGCGGGAAGTCTATTGCACCGAGGATGACTCGGTCCAAACGGTCGGCAGCACTTCGGACGAAGGTAAGGAAAGCCCACGGAACCTGTTGGCCACCACCGTTACGGACGAGCTTCGCCTGGCCACGAATTTCGGGAGCAAGGTCATTGGCATTTCCTTCAAAGACCGGGCCTCGATCCTGCCCGCGGGACACCTGGCGAATGCAGCCTATTGGTACGACCATAAAACAGGGGCGTTTATTACGAGCACCTACTATCAAAAAGACCTGCCGGACTGGGTAAAAGCCTTCAACGCCCAAAAGCTGCCCGACGCCTACTATAAAGAGGGTTGGAATACGGTTTACCCACTGGCATCTTACACCGAAAGCACGGCCGATTCCGTGGCCTGGGAGGGCACCCCTTTTGGCCCCGACCAGACGCATTTCCCCTACAACCTGTCGCGTTTCGTGGGAAAAAACTACGGTGCGCTCGGCACCACGCCCTTCGGCAACTCGATCGTGGAGGAAATGTGCAAGGCGGCCCTCACCGGCGAAAACCTGGGGAAGGGTGAGCACACCGATTTCCTGGCCGTCAGTTTTTCCTCCACGGATTACGTGGGCCATGCCTTTGGCCCGAACTCCATAGAGGCCGAAGATACATACCTGCGGCTGGACCGTACGCTGGCCGACCTGCTCGCCACCCTTGACGAAAAGGTTGGCAAGGGCCAATACCTCGTCTTCCTGACCGCGGATCACGGCGCCGCCCATGCCGCCGGTTTCCTCCAGGAACACAACGTGCCGGCGGGTACGGTCAGCCTGGCGGCTTGGAGAAAAGGGCTGGAGGACCGGATCGAAAAAGTTTTCTTTACGCCCCGCCTCATCAGGGACGTCCTCAACTACCAGGTCTACCTGAACCGCCCGCTGATGGACTCGATGATGCTGGACCCGCGGAAGGTAGAGAACGAAGTGGTCAAATACCTTATGGCCCAGCCGGGTGTCGCGCGCGCGTTTGCACTCGACCGTATGGACAACGAGCCCCTGCCGGAAGTCATCCGGACATCGGTGGAAAACGGCTATTTCCCACGCCGTAGCGGCGATATACAAGTCATCCTCATGCCCGCCTGGATGGAGGGGTTCAAAACCGGAACCACGCATGGCCTCTGGAACCCCTATGACGCCCATATCCCGCTCGTATGGTTTGGCTGGGGTGTCAAACCCGGTTCCCTACACCGGACGGTATACATGACCGATATAGCGGTGACGCTGGCGGCGATGTTGCATATACAGATGCCCAATGGGGCGGTGGGGCATGTGATTGAGGAGGTGGCGGACTAGCGTTTGTCGAGCACTGTCGCCACTACGTCCGTGTCCGCGACAAATCCGTGGTATCGCGAGTCGTAGGCATTGCTCCTGCTGTCGCCAAGGACGAAAAATTCGTGGGGCGGCACGACGACAGGGCCGAAATTATCCCTGTTCCAGGGTTTGCCGAAGGAACGCACTATATCTTTTTCCGGCCGGCCGGCCGGTACCGTGGTAAAATGGGGGAGACCTTCGCGGGCCGCCAGTTGCTGGTCGAGTATGACAAAGCTGGAGTCCCATCCGAGATTAAAAACGTCGGTTTCATAACTTACGGTAGCGTATGCGAGATGGTGTTTGGTCATTAACGTCCGGGCCTTCGCACTCGATACACAGTACATTCTTGCCAGCGACAAGCTGCTGTCTGGGCTATTGCCGTTGATGTACAGGATACCCCCGCGGATTTCCAGGGTATCTCCCGGAAGACCACACAGCCGGTGGATCCACTTGGTCTTGGTCTCGTCGCCGGGGGCTTTCCCCATATACAGGACGAAATCGAAGCGCTTCGGTTTGGCCCAACGCCCGGCGAAAAAATACTTGCCGATGCGAAGGGTGGGTTCGTTGGAGGTCGTCGACACCTTATAGAATTGAATGACTCCGGTGACCCTGAGCACGACCCAGCAAACAACGATCGCAGCCAGTGCGGCGGCCAGCCAATATCTTTTTTTCATAAGGAAGTGATGTGTCGCAGAATGACTTCCGCGTGCACGCGCGAGTTTTCGATAAACCACTTGTGCGTATTCATCCCCCCGCACACCACCCCCGCGAGGTACACCCCGGGCAGGTTGGTTTCCATGGTGTCGGGGTTGTAGGCCGGGAGGCGGAGGGCATCCTGGCTTAAGGTGATCCCCATGCCTTCCAGGAAGGCGAAGTTGGGTTGGTAACCGGTCATCGCCAGGACGTAGTCGTTGTCGATCGTCAACAGGCCTTCCGGCGTACGGATGGTGACCGACCGCTCTTCGATGGCGGCGAGGTGGCTGTTAAAAAAGGCCCGGATGCTGCCTTCCTTGATCCGGTTTTCGATGTCGGGTTTGACCCAGTATTTGACGCGCTCGCTGATGGCGGGTCCCTGGGTCACCAGGGTGACGTGGGCGCCTTTGCGAAAGGTTTCCAGGGCGGCGTCCACGGCGGAGTTGGCGGCGCCGACCACGACGACCTTTTGCAGGGCGTAGAAGTGGGGCTCCTTGTAATAGTGCCGGACCTTGGGGAGTTGTTCGCCGGGGATATGGAGGAGGTTGGGAATGTCATAGAACCCGGTCGCGATGATGACGTTGGCGGCTTCATAGCGCCCGTGCGCGGTGGTGACGAGGTATTTCCCGTTGCCGGAAGGCTGTACGCGCTCCACGGCTTCGAACAGGCGGATGTTTACCACGTGGGAAAGGGCCACCCGCCGGTAATATTCCAGGGCTTCGGGCCGGGTTGGCTTGACGCTGTTGGAGACAAAGGGCACGCCCCCGATCTCCAATCTTTCCGAGGTGGAAAAGAACGTCATCCCCAGCGGGTAATGGTAAAGGCTGTTAACAAGGCAACCTTTTTCCAAAATCAAGTAGTCTACTCCGTGCTTTTGGGCTTCCAGCGCGCAGGCGAGGCCGATAGGGCCACCGCCGATGATCAGTAAACGATAAAACGGGATCTCCATGACCTAAAAATAGGTTCTATTTGGTGTATAATTCCTATTTTGTGCGCCACCATCGTTGTGTTTATATGCAAAAAAACCTTTTACAGGTCCTTGGTTCGGCCTGCTTACTCCTGACCTTGTCAACAACCCATGCCCAGGTGAACCTGGATACCGTATTGCCTGTCGATCCGCAGGTTCGCATCGGCCACCTGGATAACGGGCTGACCTATTACATCCGCCGCAACGGACTTCCGGAAAAAAAGGTGGAACTACGCCTTGTTGTCAATGCGGGTTCCATTTTAGAAGACGAAAACCAGCGGGGGCTCGCACACTTTTGCGAACACATGGCGTTTAACGGCACCAAGCATTTTCAAAAGAACGACCTCGTCAGCTTTCTGCAAAGCATCGGGGTGCAGTTCGGTGCGGACCTGAACGCCTTTACCAGTTTTGACGAAACCGAATATATTCTCCCCATTCCCACCGACAAACCGGGAAACCTGGACACGGGCTTTCTGATCTTGGAGGACTGGGCCCACAACGTTTCGTATACGACCCAGGATATCAACGAAGAACGCCCGGTCATCCTTGAAGAAAGCCGCCTGGGAAAAGGAGCCGGTCAGCGGATGCGCGACAAGTATTTCCCGGTGCTTTTTGCCGGATCGAAGTATGCCGAGCGGCTGCCGATCGGGCTTGATTCGATCATCCGGAACTTTTCACCGGATACGCTCCGGAAATTCTACCACGACTGGTATCGCCCGGACCTCATGGCGGTAGTCGTTGTCGGAGACGTGGACCCCGACAAGGCCGAGGCGCTGATCAAACAGCACTTTGCGGGGCTGACCAATCCTTCCCCCGAACTCCCGAGGATATATGCCGATGTGCCGGCGCGTAATCAGTCCGAAGGGCTGGTCGTGACGGACAAGGAAGCCACCAACTACAACGTCGAGCTCCTTTATTCCTTCCAGAAGAAGCAGCCGGTGGTTACCCTCTCGAACTATCGTAATGATATGTTGAAGGAGCTTTTCCGGATCATGATCGGACAGCGCCTGGCGGAACTGACGCAAAAGGAAAACCCGCCCTTTCTCAATGCCAGCGCCGGTTTTACGGACATCGTCCGCCAGTACGAAGCCTTCTATGGGAGCGCCCTGGTGGGTAAAGACGGCGTCGACCGTTCCGGAAACGCGCTGATCCAGGAAATTGACCGCGTCAGACAATTTGGATTTACGGATGCGGAACTGACCCGGGGCAAGAAAAGCCTGCTCAACTCCATGGAACAGGCGTATCAGGAACGGGACAAGACGGAATCGGGCGACCTCGTCGATGAATATATCCAAAACTTCCTGGAACAGGAACCGGTCCCGGGCATCGCCAATGAATACCGGTATTATAATGAATTGATGCCGGGGATCACGGCTGCGGAGGTCAGTGCGCTGACCGGCGAGCTGAAAGAAAACCCGCACTACCTCGTGCTGCTAACGGGGCCGGACAAGGGGAACTTCCCGCTCCCCTCCAGCGACAGCCTGCTGGCGATGGCCGACCATGCTTCTGCCATGACCGTGCAGCCCTACGAGGAAAAGGCGGTGGCGACCGACCTCATTACCGACAAACCCAAACCGGGTACGGTGGTGAAGGAAAGCAAGAATGCCGCCTTAGGAACGACCGAGCTAACCTTTGCCTCCGGGGTCAAGGTGATCCTCAAACCCACCGATTTTAAAAACGACGAGATCCTGTTGCAAGGTTTCCGTAAGGGCGGACAGAACGTATATGGCGCGGCCGACCGGTACAATGCCGCGTATGCCTCGGAAATCGTACAGGCCATGGGGATCGGCGATTTTTCGCCGACCGATCTCAAAAAAATCAACGCCGGGAAAACGGTGACGGTCACCCCCCAACTGGGTGCGCTGAGTGCGAACCTGAGCGGCAGCAGCAGCGTGAAGGACCTGGAGACGATGCTCCAGATGGTTTATCTATATTGCACGAACCCCCGGAAGGACACCGCCCTTTTCCGGGCGTATGTTAGCCGCCGGGTAACGGCGCTGCAATTCCTGATGGCCAACCCTCAGGCAGCTTTCATCGATACCATGCAACAAACCCTTTACCAGGGTAATCCATTGGCGCCCATCCTGGTCCCCCACGCCGATTATTTCAAGAACCTCAGCGCGGACCGGATCCTCCAACTGTTCAAGGAACAGTTTGGCACGGGCAAAGGCTTTACCTTCACGCTCGTCGGGAGCTTCGAGGTCGAAAAGGTAAAACCCCTCCTTGAGCAATACCTGGGCTCGCTGCCCGCCGAAGGTAAAACTTTCGGATTCGTAGATAACGGCGTACGTCCCCTGGAAAAGGGCACGACCCTGGTCGCCCACAAGGGCAAAGACAAAAAATGCCTCATCCTCAAATTCTACAACGCGCAGGTGCCCTATAGCGAGTCTTCCGACCTGGCCCTGGATGGCCTTTCTGAGGTACTCAACATCCGCATCATCGACCGTCTCCGTGAAAAGATCGGGGGTATCTATTCCGGCGGCACCTTTGCGGATATGAGCCGCTATCCTTACGGCAATGCCTCCCTTGTCCTCCAGCTTCCCTGCAACCCCGACAAGAAGGATACGCTCCTGACTGCTTTCAGGGAAGAGCTCGACAAAATCAAAAAGGAAGGCCCCACGGCGGAAGACCTCGCCAAGGTCAAGGCCCAATGGCAGGAAAAGCACGTGACCGATGTCAAGGAAAACACCTACTGGCAGGAAGCGTTGCACAGCATTTACCTCCTGGACGCCACCCCCGGCGCCACCGTCGACTACCTGGGGCGTATATCCGCACTGAAGGCGTCCGATATACAGGCGGTCGCGAAATTGGTGACCCCGGAGAGCCAGAGCTTTACGGCGATTATGCTGCCGGCCGAATAATATTCGGCACCCGCCGGCCCGACCGCGTTGCCCGCGAAGTGGGGTGTCCGTTTTACTTTCTTTTCCGTAGGATTAAAACCCGCATTGCAGGCCTAAACCCTACGGAAAAGAAAGTAAAACGGACACCCCACTTCGCTGAGACATGGTATGTCCCTGGGTCCTGGAGGTTCGGGCCCTGAAACCAGGATTAAGACTAAGAAGAGAGAGACTACGCTTCGAGCTGTTCCATCTTCTGCCGGATCACGTCCAGGATCTTATCCTTGGTGATGGGCTTGATGATGTATTCCTGGACGAGGGGCGTTCCGGTGGCGCGTTCGATGTCCTTGGGGTCGATGGAGGAGCTCACCATGTGGATGGAGATGGGTTTGGATAGCTGACTGTGCAGAGGGAAGTAGTCCTTGAGAAAGGTCCAGCCGTCGACGACCGGCATGTTGATGTCCAGGAGGATGATATCGGGAAGGGCGTCGGGTTGGGCGGCGTGGTCCTGCAGATACATCAGTGCTTCTTCGCCGTTGTAGAACTGCCAGATGTGCCCTACCAGATCAATGGTATTCAGCGTCTTGTTGGTGATGAGCTGGAATATCTTGTCGTCGTCAATGATAGCGATCTGGATCTTATTCTGCATCGGGTGCCTGATATTGATTGAAGTTAATAATAAATTTGGTGCCCTCAAACTCCTTGCTCTCCACAAAAATCTTGCCTCCCATGGCTTCCACCTGGTTTTTTGTCATATAAAGGCCCAAACCTTTTGCATCAGGGTGTTTATGAAAGGTCTTATACAGCTTGAAAATGTTGCCGCTGTGCTTGTCCAGGTTGATCCCGCGGCCGTTGTCGCTGAACTCCAGCAGGAGGTTATCGTTTTTCCAGCAGGTGCGAACGGTGATCACGGGTTTGCGGGTAGGTTCGGCATACTTCAGGGCGTTGTTTAGCAGGTTCATCAGGATGCTTTCCAGGTAGATGGAAGGATATCTGATGGCCGGTGCCGCGGAGAAATCCTGGTGTATACAAGCCTTCAGCTCGGCGATCTGGGCGGCGTGCATTTGTTTGACCTTGTCGAAAACGTGCTCAAAACTAAGGGCTTCCTTTTGGATGTATTTGTCCTGCTGGACCTTGATCACCTCCGTTAGTTCGTTGAGGGTGTCCAGCAGCGCGGTGGAGCTTTGTGTCAGGAGGTCCACCAGTTCCTCCTTTTCCTCCGCCGTTTTGGCGTCCTTATAATACTGCAAGAGGATCGAAATATTACTGACAGGCGCCCTGAGGTTATGCGACACGATCTGGGAGAACTCGGCGAGCTGCTTGTTCTTGCGGGTAAGGTGTTCCGCGCTCGAAATCAGGCGCAGGTTCTGGCGTTCCAGGGACTGCTGGGCCGTTTTCAGCGAGGTGATGTCTTCTATATGCGATACGAAGAACTGGGGTTCTCCGATCTTGTTACGAACGACCGTGGCGTTCAGGTTGACCCAGATGGTATGCCCTTGTTTATGGATATACCTTTTTTCCATCGTGTGCATCTCGATCTGGCCATTTAACAGGGCCATCGTGCCTTGTACGTCCTTGTCCACGTCGTCTGGATGGGTGATGTCCTGGAAGGTCAACTGCAGCAGCTCGGTCCGGCTGTAGCCCGTGATCCGGCAGGTCGCGTCGTTGACGTCGATCCAGCCCCCGTTGGGCGCGACGATGGCCATCCCGATACCCGAGTTGAAAAAAGCATGGTGGAAGCGCTGCTGGGTCTCGATGAGCTTTTCCTGGGTTTGTATCTGGTTGGTCAGGTCGGAGTTGATCCCGATGATCCGCTCCGGTTTACCCTGGTGGGTGCGCTGGATGACGATCCCCTTTGATAGGATGTACCGGTATTCACCGGTTTTCGTCCGCAGGCGATGGAGGAGGGAAAAAGTATTGTTGGAGGGATCGTATACGGACTGTATGGTCTGCAACATTTTTTGCTTGTCCTCCGGGTGGATCTGGTGATACCAGGATTGGTAACTGTTTTCCAGCTCCGTGTCCTGGTAGCCCAGCATGGACTTCCAGATGGGGGAGAGGTAGACACTGCCCGAGTCCAGGTTCCAGTCCCAAAGACCACCCCCCGTGCCCTCCAGGGCGTAACGGAGTCTTTGCTCGCTTTCCACCAGGTGGCGCTCCGCCTGGATCCGTTCGGTGACGTCCTGGAAAAAGGTCACGCTCGATTCCTGGTCCCCGTAGGAGAGGTAGTTGGCGGTGACCTCGATTTCCAGGACCCGCCCGCTCTTCAGGGTCACCGACCGTTGCATGTTGACGACCTTTTGCTCCTTGAGGTCGTTCCAGAAGGAATCGTATCCCTCCTGCGTACCTTCCGCGTACAGTTCCCACAGCGGGGTGCCCTGCAGCTCCTCCGCCGCACGCCCCAGAATGCTGCAGCCGTACTCGTTGATATAGGTAATGGCCCCGTCGTGTTCCGCCCAGATGACCGGCAGGGAAGCCTGGTCTATGGAAAACTGCGTCAATCGCAGCCGGGCCTCGGTTCGTTTTTGACGGGTGATGTTCCTTCCCTCAGGGATGAGCATGACCACCTTTCCGTTGTCGTCGAAGATGGGTTTTATGGAAAAATCAAGCGTCAGGAGTTCGCCGGCGGTACTGTGTACACTGATCTCGTCCCGTACGAATTGGCCCTGCGCCGCCTGGCGGATGTATTCTTTTACCTGGACCTTTGACGATTCCGTCCACCAGAAGGCCTCCCAAAAGGGCCGGTTGAGCACCTGGTCCAGCTCCACACCCGCAAAACGAAGGGCGCTATCGTTGGCCTCCAGGAGGCGGCCGTCCGGGCTGAGGAGCCCGATGAACTGGAACATGGCGTGGAAGATGGCCTTGAACTTTTGCTCGTTGAGCCGGATCTGTTCTTTGATTTTATAGGCGCGGGTGATGTCCTGGAAAGCGCCATAAAGCCGGACCACCCTGCCGCCCTGCACTTCGGCCTCGCCCTGGGCACGCACCCATTTGCGGTTACCCCGGGCGGTGATCAACGGCAATTCCAGGTCCCAGCTTTCACCGTCCTGTATCGATTTAGCTACCTGCGCTTCAATAATGGACCGGCCCTCCGGCGCATAAAAATGGATCGCTTCTTCCAGGTTGGGGACGTAATCCGGGGTGACTTCGTGTATCCGTTTGACCTCGGGAGACCAGGTCAGGCGTTCCGTTTCGAGGTCGAACTGCCAGCCCCCGATCCGCGCCATGGCGCTGCTGTCTTCGGACAGGCGGTTGATGGACAACAGCTCCTCTTCCAGCGCCATGTAAAAGGTAATGTCCTGGGAATTGGTCAGGAATTGCAGTTGACCCGTTTCCGGCGACTCCATAAAGGTGACCTGGGAGTGCAACCATAGGTATCGCTGGCTCCGGCAGCGGAGCCGGTAGCGCACCCTTAGGGTAGAGGTGCCTTTGTGATTTTTCCAGTATTCAATGGCGTCGGCGAATTCCCGTTCCAGCCAGGGCGCATCGTCGGGATGTATCCAGGGGTTGGGTATGTGACCGATCACTTCTGAAGGGGGATAACCAAGGGTCTCGTGAAAAGCGGGATTGACGTAGAGAATCCGTCCGTCTTCCTGTTGCAAACAGATTATTTCCTTGCTGTTTTCCACAAGGAGTTTGTAAAAATCGGATTTGGATTCCAGCGTTTTCAACTTTCTATACGGTTACGTTAAAACAAGGACACCTTGCAACAGGCTCAGCGGTAAGTGGTAAGAGGTATAGGAAGTTTTTCGTTACACAGGTACGAGTATGTAAATTAACGAACTATACATAAATAAAAGGCTGGCCGTTTGCTAATCAATGGTTAACCGGTTATACATAATACAAAAAGCCTGCAGGTATTTATACCCTGCAGGCTTAAGTACGTGGTGAATTTACCGGGGCCTCCGTATTTATACGGATACGCTTAGAGGGCTATATTCACCGAGACCATATAGTTAACCGGTGCGGCCGGGAAATAGAAATTCGAAGTCACCACCTGCCCGTTGCTGATATAGCTGGAGGTATACCCGTTGGGTTCGTACAGTGCATTGAATATATTGTACGCCATGAGGCTCACCTGAACCTGTTTGAACAACGGCTGGGGTACCGTCCACAACACCTGTGCGTTTTCATAAAAAAACGGATCGAGGCTGCGGCTGTCTTTGGAGGTATTGTCCAGGTACTGGCGGCCCACATATTTGCTGAGGAGACTCAGCTTCAGGGACCTGACCGGTGTGAAGTCCAGCGTTGCGCCCCCGATCACGTCCGGGGACAACGCAATATCCGTGGAATGGTATTGGTTTTCATGCTGGGTCCCGTTATCGTAGTCGGTGAGGTATTCCGTAAAGTTCAGGACTTTGTTTTGGCTGAGCGTGAGGTTGGCGCTTGCCGAAAACCAGCGTGTCAATTTAAGGCCACCCTGGAGTTCCAGACCGGCCCGGTAGCTGTCCGGAATGTTGGTCCGTGTGTATTCCCCCACGTCGTTGATCTTTCCGGTGAGGACCAACTGATCCTTGTACCGCATATAATACGCGGTGGCGTTCCACGAGAAGGTCCGGGTCTTTTGCCCCAGGCTGGCCTCCAGGTCGAGCAGGTGTTCCGCCTTGGGTTGTTGTGCCTCGTTGGCTTCGAAGTCGGACCGGTTGGGCTCGTGCCCTGCCATGCTCACAGACAGGTAACCGTTCCATCCCCCGGCACCGGTATAGCTGATGCCTGCTTTCGGATTAAAGAAATTGAAGTCCTTGTGTACATACAGCCCCGGATTGTCGTCAAACCCGTTGATATAATAGGTGATGACCCGGTCCTGAAGGTCTATAAACGAGCTCCAGGTCCGGCTGAAACGGTGTTGCCACTTGACATAGGCGTTCCAGTCCGTCTTATGGGCGACGTCCCAATAATATTGATAATCGTTGGGGAACCCCACCTGGGCCCAGGTGACGATCCCGTAGTGCTCCCCGTCATAACGGTCCCACCCACCGCCGGCAATGACCTGGTCGTTCCCGGAATGGTACTGAAGAGACGCGATGCCACCGTAGAACCAGTTGTTCAACCAAAGCTGCTGGATCAGGTCTGTGGTCGTGATCGTATCCCCGTTAAAAACCGGGTTGGATAACCCATAAGCGGAAAACGACTGTTGTGGAGAATATTCCACATAGTACCCCCATCCCCTGGTCAGGAAGGCCGCCGTGTTCAGGTCCCAGTGATGGCTAAGGGTATGGTTGTAAAACAATTGGTAGTAGTTCTGCCAGTAATTATCCGTCTGATTGGGGTACGTAAAATAGTTGTACTTCCGGCGGTCGGACTTGAAGAGATTGACGGAATCCTCCGGCGTAAAGAAGGAGGACCCGATGTTGTTGTCATAGTACTGCTGGAGGTCGGCCTGGCTTCCAAAAAGCTTGGCGCCCGGAACCCCGTTCCATGTCTGGTAGGTTTTTTCCGTTCCCCCGATAAAATTAAACCTGAGCGAAGACTTCTCCGTCAGGTAAGCTGCGGACAGGTAGATCGACTTCAGGTCGCTCGACCCCCGGTCCACATAACCCAGGCTGGTGATCCTCGATACGCGCGCTTCCAGGGTAAAATGGTCATCGATCAAACCGGACCCCGCCTTGACCATGGTTTTCCAGGTATTGTAGGAACCCACGCTGTTGTCAACTTCCCCATAGGCCTTGTCGTTGACCTCATTGGTGCTGAGGTTGATGGTAGCGCCAAAGGCACCCGCCCCGTTCGTCGACGTCCCGACACCCCTTTGAATTTGCATGGAGCTGATGGAACCCGCGAGATCGGGAAGGTCTACAAAATAGACGCCCTGGTCCTCGGCGTCGTTCATCGGAATGCCGTTGAGCGTGACGTTGATCCGGGTCTGGTCGACCCCCCGGATACTCAACCCGGTGTAGCCCACCCCGTTGCCCGAATTGGAATTGATCACGACCGAGGGGGTTTGATCAAGAAGATACGGGATGTCTTGTCCCACATTGTTTTCCGCGATTTCCTTTTTACCCAGGTTGGTCGTGCTGAAGGGGGCCTTGTCGTCTACGCGAACCGCCTTTACTTCGATCGGCTGGAGAAAAAGATGGAGCCGGCTGAGGGATATATTCGCCTCGGTAGTGGCCGCGTCGAGCCGCACGGTCAGTGTTTGGGTTTTGTACCCCACTTCGCTGGCGGTCAGCAAATATTCGCCGGGCTTCGGGGCTTTGATCCGAAAAATGCCGTCCTGGTCGGACAGGCCACCCCCGGTGCGTTCGAGACGGAGGGAAACCCCCTCCAGGGGTTCATGGGTCACGGAATCGGTGACGGTACCATGCAAAAGGACTTGTGCTGAAGGCAGCAGTGGACTGACAAAACAACACATCGCCCAAAACAGTTTTTTCATCTTTACCTTTTTGAAGTGAAAAAAATGGTTTGGGAAATGCTGCGATTGGAAAAAGGAGGTTATATGTGCCCGAAAGGGCTCTTCCACCTTCCCTGCGCAGGCATTACCCTGTTCAGGTTCTACGGGTATGATCTCAGCCTGGTGGACGTCACACCATGGGCACCCCGAGGAATCTGTGAATTTCGGCCGCAAACTACTTAAAAAAACGATCCGCCGCTGTAACTTTCCAGGGGCCCCCCACGTAATACCCCAAATTGACTCCTGTATGTACAAGTCTGCTCTTCTCATAACCGGTCTCCTCATGGCTTTTTTTACCCACGCCCAGCAGGGAGACCTCCTCGTCCACGCCCCCAACGTTCAAAAGCGCGATGTGGGTTCTTTCCACGGCATCAGTGTCAGCAGTTCCATCGACCTCGTCGTCAAACAGGGAAATGAAGAAGGCGTCGCCGTCAGTGCTTCCGATCCCGCGCTCCGGGACAGGATCGTTACCAGCGTTGAAAATGGCATCCTTCACATTTATCTGAAGGACAATGGGTTTCACTGGAACTGGGGATGGAATAACCAACACTTGAAAGCCTTTGTTTCCTTCAAAACCCTCAACCAGTTAAGCGCCTCGGGTTCCAGCGATATCTACGTCGACGGCAGCATCAACACAGACAATCTTTCCATCAGCCTTTCCGGCTCCAGCGACTTCAAAGGCGCCGTCCATACCAACCAACTCCAGCTCCAGCAAAGCGGCAGCTCCGACGCCAACATCAGCGGCACCGCCGGCACCGCTTCGATCCACCTCAACGGCTCCAGCGACGTCAAGGCGTATGACCTGTCCGTCGACGTCTGCACCATTTCCGCCCACGGTTCGTCGGACACCCACATCACCGTCAACAAAGAATTGAGTGTGTACAACAGCGGGTCCAGCGATGTCAATTATAAGGGGAACGCGGTGGTAAAAGAATTTCACTCCTCGGGGTCGAGTGAGATCAACAAGAAGTCGTCCTAACTCGTTCCGCGCAGCGCATAATATAATATAAAAAGCCCCGGCGTATGCCAGGGCTTTCTTTCGTTGCGAAGGGAGGGATCGAACCTCCGACCTTCGGGTTATGAGCCCGACGAGCTACCGCTGCTCTACTTCGCGATGTATTGGACTGCAAATGTAGGACACGTTGCAATAACTACCAAATATTTTATTGTCTTTCGTTTACCTTTGCAGCCGATGCAAACGGGTTTTGTGAACATTTTCGGGCGCCCCAACGCGGGGAAAAGCACGCTGCTCAACGCTTTGGCGGGTGAGAAGCTGGCCATCGTGTCGCCAAAGGTGCAGACGACCCGGCATCGTATCAAAGCGATACTAACCACCGACAAATACCAGGTGATTTTTTCGGATACACCGGGCATCATCGATCCGCAGTATAAGTTGCACGAGCGGATGATGCAGGCGGTGCGGAACAGTCTGGAGGACGCGGATATCGCGGTCTTGCTGGTGGACAGCGGAGACGATCCGGTGGAAGCGGACGCGGTTTTTGAAAAGCTGCGGCTGAAAGCACCGGCGATCGTGGTGTTGAACAAGACGGACGCGGTCAGTGCGGAAAAACTGGAGGCGCTAAAAAAATTCTTTACGGCCCGGCCTTATTCGTCAAAGGTCATGGAAGTCTCCGCCCTTAAAGGAACGGGTGTCCAGGCGCTTCTTGATGAGCTGGTGTCGCGGTTGCCGGAAGGCGAAGCGTATTTCCCGGAGGACGAGATGTCAGACCTGCCGACAAAGTTTTTTGTGGGGGAGATGGTGCGGGAAAAGATCTACCAGCTATATGCGGAGGAGATTCCTTATCATACCGCGGTCGTGGTCCAGGAATTCAAGGAGAAGGCTGACCTGATCAAGATCCGCGCGGAGATCGTGGTGCAGCGGGAGACGCAAAAGGGGATCTTGCTGGGGGAAGGGGGACAAAAGATCAAGGCGCTGGGAA
Source organism: Dinghuibacter silviterrae (assembly GCF_004366355.1). Taxonomy (NCBI): domain Bacteria; kingdom Pseudomonadati; phylum Bacteroidota; class Chitinophagia; order Chitinophagales; family Chitinophagaceae; genus Dinghuibacter; species Dinghuibacter silviterrae. The sequence continues at coordinate 1,918,902 of NZ_SODV01000001.1, forward strand.
TGGCCGCCCGCAAAGACATCGAGGCGTTTCTGGGGTCGAAGGTGTTCCTGGAACTTTTTGTAAAGGTGCGGCCGAAGTGGAGGGATAACGACCTCCTGTTAAAAGAATACGGATACGAATAGGGGCGCGGGAGCGCCCCGCAAAAATGGGAATATATGTCTGGATTTACCGTTGCCATTGTGGGCCGGCCCAATGTGGGAAAGAGTACGTTGTTTAACCGGCTGCTGGAACAGCGCAAGGCCATCGTGGATGACCAGAGCGGGGTTACCCGGGACCGGCAGTATGGGGTCGCCGACTGGGCGGGGAAAACGTTTAACGTCGTGGATACCGGGGGGTTTGTGCCCCGGAGCGAAGACGTGTTTGAACGGGAGATCCGGCGCCAGGTGTTGATCGCCATCGACGAGGCGGACGCGCTCGTTTTTCTTTGCGACGCGGCGACGGGGATCACGGACCTGGACGAGTCCATGGCGGATGTGCTTCGTCAGTCACCCAAACCGGTTTTCCTGACCGTAAATAAAGTAGACAATTCGGACCGCCTGCTGGAGGCATCCGAGTTTTACGCGCTGGGCTTCGACCCGGTGTTCTTTGTTGCGGCCATGACGGGCAGCGGGACGGGGGAGCTGCTGGACGCGATTGCAGCGCTGATCCCGGAAGAGGCAGTTGAAGAAGAAGAAAAGGAAGAAACCCCGAAGTTTGCGATCATCGGCCAGCCGAATGTCGGCAAGTCGTCGCTGCTCAACGCCCTGCTGGGCCAGGAGCGCACCATTGTGAGCGACGTAGCGGGCACGACGCGGGACAGCATCCATACACGCTACAATCTTTTCCAAAAAGAGTTTGTGCTCATCGATACGGCGGGTATCCGCCGGAAAAAGAAAGTCGAGGAAGACCTGGAATTTTATTCGGTCATCCGCGCGATCAAGGCAATGGACGAGGCGGACGTTTGCCTGTTGCTGCTCGATGCCACCAAGGGGATCACGGCCCAGGACCTGAACATCTTTTCGCTCGCGGCGCGCAAGGGGAAGGGTGTTGTATTGCTGGTCAACAAATGGGACCTGGTGGAAAAGGAAACGAATACGGCCCGGGACTACGAACGCGAGTTGAAAAAAAGGCTGGCGCCCTTTACGGATGTGCCGGTGATCTTTATATCGGTCACGGAAAAGACAAGGATCTTCAAGGCGATCGAAACCGCCATCGAGGTGTATCAGAACCGTCAGCGCAAGATCCCGACCTCCCAGCTCAACGAGTTCCTCAAAAAGGCCGTGGCGTCCTTTCACCCGCCGGTGGTCCGGGGGATGCCGGTGAGCATTAAATATGGCACACAGCTTCCCACCCACGTGCCGTCTTTTGCCTTTTTCAGCAACCACCCGGACGACATCAAAACGCCCTACCGCAACTACCTGGAGAACCAGTTGCGGGAGCAGTTCGACTTCAAGGGGGTGCCGGTTCGTATATTTTTCAGGAAAAAATAGCTATGAAAAAAATCGTGTTTGTGACACTGATGTGTGCCGGTCTTGGCGCCTGCCAGACCGCCGGTGACAACGGGAACCAGGGCTCCGATACGACGGTCCCCCAAAAGACGGGCGTGGCCGCCGATTCGGCCCGGATTTCCTCCGATTCTATGATAAATGCCTCCCCTGATACGTTGAAAGCAAATTAGTGTTACCTTTGCTAACGACGTTAGATTAAGTAATGGGCATAGCAGAACGCAGATACCGCCAAAAAGAAGAGATCCGGGGTTTGATCCTGGAGACCGCCTGGAGACAGATCCAGGAGGAGGGGGTCAATGCGTTGTCCATCCGGAAGGTGGCGGACGCGATCGAATACAGCGTCCCCGTGATCTATACGCACTTCGAAAGCAAGGAAGCCCTGCTCATGGAGTTTATCCAGAGAGGGTACCGGCTGTTAAGGGAGCAAATGCAGGCGGCTCGTGACCGGCACCACTCCCCGGCGGAACAACTGGACGCCATGGCATTGGCCTATTGGGACTTTGCCGGGCAAAATCACGAGCTGTACCGGTTGATGTTCGGGTTGGGAATACCCAACTGCACCATGGCCAGGCTCATTGACGATATTGGCACTTTTGGGGATATGGTCAAAGGGGTTATCCGGGAAGCGATCGAAACCGGTAAGCACCCGGGTGCGAGCGTGGACCTGAAATTCCAGTCTTATTGGTCGATCCTCCACGGAATCATTTTCATCCGGATGTTCAAGGTTCCCTGTGAGAAAGAACCCTGCGAAGGCGGGGCCGCGATGGCTGCCTTGGTAAAACCGGACATCGACCAGGGGTTGGCCATCCTAAAGGATACGGTTGCAGGGTTTATCTATGCATTGGTCGGAGGATAAAATTTTTTTTCTTTAAATACTAACATCGTTAGAAATTATAACACTATGAGCTTAATAGAAGCACTCCAATGGCGGTACGCCACCAAAAGAATGAATGGGCGCAAGGTAGAACAGCCCAAACTGGATAATATCCTGGAAGCCACCCGCCTGTCTGCATCCTCGGTGGGGCTGCAACCCTACAATGTCATCGTGGTGGACAGCCCCGAACTCAAGGAGAAAATCAAACCCATCGCATTTAACCAGCCCCAAATCACGGAGGCTTCTCACTTACTGATTTTTGCCGCCTGGGACAAGGTCACCGGGGAACGTTTTGACGAATATATACAGGATGTGGCCGACCAGCGCGGGGTACCCGTCGAAAGCCTGGATGCCATGAAAAACTATAAGGAGAAGATCCTCGCCCGGCCGGAAGAAGAGAACCACAACTGGGCCGCCCGTCAGGCTTACTTAGCCTTCGGCACCGCCATCGCCGCCGCGGCCATGGAAAGGGTGGATGCCACCCCCATGGAAGGCTTTAACGGCCCCGCCCTGGATGAGCTGTTGGGTTTGAAGGAGAAAGGCTTGCGCAGCTATACGATCCTCACGCTGGGCTACCGCGACGAAGCGCAGGACTGGTTGGTAAACCAAAAGAAAGTACGGCGCCCGAAGGAAAAGTTTTTCCTGGAGATCGCGTAAGCGGGGGGCCGCGCCTTAACGCAACCTGGCCGCAAGGCCTTCAACCTGGAGCGCAAACGCCTCCAGGTTTTTTCTTTCCTGCGCGATAAAGCCGTTGTCCTCCAGCCGTCCGATTACGGCCTCCATTTCGTCGTCCGAAGCATAGACCATCCCCCGGAAGGGATTGGAATAGTCCTTTTCCCGGGAGGCGTAAATGCCCTCCACCATCCAGGTCTTCGTATCCACGGCTTCCCACAACAGGGAGATGACGCGGGACCGGTCGAGGTCCCGGAGCGATACCCCGAACACTTCGCTCCAGGCGGCCAGGGCATTGAGCAGCTTTGCCTGGGGGTAGGCTTCTCCGCAACGGCGGTAGAAGTCGTGGACGTCTTCCCAGGATTTGATCTCCCCCGTGCGCATTTGCCGGCGAAACGTATCCATGCTGTCCTGGTCGATGAGCTGCCCGCCCACATTATGCCAGCGCTGAAGGCGAGGGGCGGGGGATAGCAGGGCTTTTACATCGTCGAGGCCGGCGGTGGTATTACTCTGGAAAAAATGGATCAGTTGCAGGGCCGCGTGGTATTTGATCAGGTCCTTAAAAATGGCGTAGGCCTGGGGTACTTTGGCCAGGACGGTTTTGCGGGGTGAATGTTCGAACCCTTCCCCCAGGATTTCGAGGGATTTCAGCTCCGGGCTGCCGCTTTCCAGCAGGCGTTTGCCGGTGGCCGTGGGGTCGCCTTTGCCGCCGGGGCCCAATTTTTCGCCGGCGCGGAGCCATGCCTTGCCGGTGCTCTCCTCCAGGATGCGAAGGGCTTCGACCAGCTCGCCGATGGTATCGGGGGCAAGGTAGTCGTATTCCAGGTGCTGGATTTTCTCCGTGCGTTTGTCGCGGTCGGTATATTTCCAGCTGTTCCGGGCAAGGGCGTACATATTGTACAGGAACCAGTAGGCCGGCATGACGACCAACTGGTCCCTGGACACGTCGTTGGACACCAGGGCAAAGGGCAACGGGATACGCAGCTCCGCCGGGTAGTCTCCCTTGGACAGGATCACAAAGGAGGCAAATTGGGAATTGTGTTTGAGGCTGACGCAAAGGCCCGGCCAAAAGCCCCGGCCGGCCACGAGTTCCCCGTCCGGGCTCCGGGAGTTGTGGTTGGAGCCGATGGTGGCCCCGGCGGCCATATTGCTTTGGCCCATCACCAGGGCCGCGCAGAGAAACGAATTGTTGTGGTGTTGTTCGTGTGCGGGGAAAATCAGGGAATTCAGGACCTCGCAACACGAAATCGTGGCGTTGTTGCCGAGGTAAGAATTGATCAGGCGGGCGCCGTATTTGAGCTGGGAATGGGACGCCATGACAAAACGCACGGCCTTGACGCCATAGAAGATGCGGCAGCCATAGTCGATGATCCCGTTGACAAGCTCGCAGCCTTCGCCGATCTGGGAAGGCGCGTCGGCCGACGAATTAATGGTCAGGTTCTTGAGCTTGTTGGCGCCCTTCAGATAGGCGTCGCTGCCGATCCAGACGTCCTTGATCGTCTTACAGTTTTTGACCACGGTGCGGTGGCCGATCTTGCCATAGTAACCCCGCTGGCGGTCGAATTTTTTCTCCGTAAATGCTTTGAACCGTTCCTGGACCATATCGTCGTCGCGGTAACGGGACCATAGGTAGGCGTCACCGGGCAGCATCCCGTTAAACGGGATGACGCTGCGGCCCCCGTTTTCGTTACAGATCTCCAGCCAGATACGGCGCTCTTCGGGTTCGCCGACCTTGACGATCCCGTTGCCGAACTTAGCGTAGTTGGTCGTGGCCAGTTCCTCGACATTGACGAGGAGGACGTCGTTGCCCACGATATAATGAGAGAGATAGTTCACGTTGTCGATGACGACGTTGTCTCCCAGGTCGCAACTGCAGATGGTGCTGTTGTACAGTCCCACGGGGCGGCGCAGGTTCTTGAACTCCAGGTACCAGGGTTCCAGCTTGCCGATGCGGATCAGCCCGTAGAACTTGCAGTTTTTGACGAGCTCGGGGTTGAAGGCATCGGAGACCAGGATCTTGTTCCAGTCGTCGGATTGATTCCGGTTACGCACCAGGACTTCTATCTCGTGCGCATTGAGGTGCCGGTAGCTGATGCCGCTCCGGTTCTGTATATCCCTCAAATGATATTCATCCTTCCCCTGTGGAAGGTATTCCGCGGGGATGAAATGATAACCAAGGCTCGATAGCGGATGCTTGCTGATGTTATTCATGGGAAGTTATTCCACGGTAACGCTTTTGGCAAGGTTGCGGGGTTTGTCCACGTCAAATCCTTTGGCTACGCCCACATAGTAGGACAGCAGTTGCAGGGGAATGACGCTCAACATCGGGGCTACGATCTCGTCTGCTTCGGGAACGGCAAAGACGTCGTCCGCCATCGCGGGGATGACCTCGTCGCTTTCGCTGGTGATCGCCAGCACGATGCCCTTCCTGGCTTTAATCTCCTGGATGTTGCTGACGATCTTTTCGTGATAGGAATCCTTTGTCGCTACGAAGACAACGGGCAACTGATCGTCCACCAGGGCGATCGGTCCGTGTTTCATCTCCGCTGCTGGATACCCTTCGGCATGTATATAGGAAATTTCTTTTAGCTTAAGGGCGCCTTCGAGGGCCACCGGGAAGTTGTAGCCACGGCCTAAGTAGAGGAAGTCACGCGCATCCTTGTACCTGGCGGCGATCTTTTTGACGTCCGCGGCCTTTTGCAGGACCAGGGCCACCTTTTCCGGAATGGCCGCCAGCTCGGCGCACAAATGCTGGTAGCGTTTTACATCGATGGTTCCTTTGGCAGCGGCCACCTTTAGCGCCATCATGGTCAGGACGGCCAACTGCGCCGTAAAGGCCTTCGTGCTGGCCACCCCGATCTCGGGACCCGCGTGCGTATAGGCGCCGGCGTGAGAAAGCCGGGCAATGGAAGACCCCACCGCGTTCACAATCCCGAAGATGGTGGCGCCTTGTTCCTTGGCACGGTCGATGGCCACCAGGGTGTCTGCGGTTTCCCCGCTTTGGGAGATCGCGATGATCACGTCCCCTTTATGGATGATGGGATTGCGGTACCGGAACTCGGACGCATATTCTACCTCGACAGGAATACGGCAAAGCTCCTCGAAGACATACTCCGCCACGAGACCCGCGTGCCAGCTGGTCCCGCAGGCGACCATGATGATCCGGGGTGCGTTGATCAATTGCTGAAGGTGATTCTCCACCCCCGCCATGGTGATGGTGCCGGCGGCGGGATCGAGACGCCCCCTCAGACAATCCTGTATGGTATGGGGCTGTTCGTGGATCTCCTTGATCATGAAGTGATCGTATCCCCCCTTTTCTATAGCGGCCAGCTCGATGTCGAGCTTCGTGATAAAAGGCGTCTGGCGTTCGTTGCCGAGGTTTTTGAGGATCAGCTCGTCGGGCCGGATGATGGCCACTTCGTAGTCGTTCACATAGACCACTTCCTTGGTATACTCTACGATGGGGGAGGCGTCGGACGCAAGGAAGTGTTCCCCCTTGCCGATCCCGATGACCAGCGGACTGCCTTTACGGGCGGCGATCAGCGTATCCGGATGGTCCTGGTCCACGATGACGATAACATAGGCGCCCACGATCCGTCTCAGGGCAATCCGGACGGCTTCTTCCAGACCGCATTCGTTGTTGAGCTGGATGTCCTCGATGAACTTGAGCAGGACCTCGGTGTCGGTATCGCTGGAGAAGGTATACCCCTTGTTGAGGAGCTCCTGTTTGAGGGGGGCATAGTTTTCGATGATCCCGTTATGGACCATGGCCAGCTTGCCGTTGGTCGACGTATGCGGGTGAGAATTACGGTCGCTGGGTTCTCCATGGGTTGCCCAGCGCGTGTGACCGATCCCGATAGTTCCCTGGAGGTTCTTGCCGACCAGGTTTTCTTCCAGGTCCGCGACTTTTCCTTTTTTCTTGTATACATGAAGCCCGTGGTTGACCAGGGCAACGCCGGCGCTGTCATAGCCCCGGTATTCGAGGCGCTTGAGCCCTTTGAGGATCACAGGGTAGGCCTGCCGGTGGCCTATATAGGCAACGATTCCACACATAGGGCGAATGTAAGCAAAAGTCTATTATAACAATATTCCCCTAAAGAATATGTACGCCACGGAAAAATATATGACGATCCCGGTCACGTCCACCAGCGTGGCCACAAAAGGAGCGGAAGACGTCGCGGGGTCGAGCCTGAGCCGTTTGAGGATGATGGGCAGCATGGAGCCCATCAGACTTCCCCAAAGCACGATGCCGATCAACGAGAAGAAAATGACCGTCGCCAGCCGGGACCAATAGGCGCCGTAGCTGAAGATGTGGAGGTTTTGCCACAAAAATATGCGCAGGTATCCGATCGAACCAAGGATGGCACCGAGGATGACACCCGAGAGCAATTCCCGGCGCATGACCTTCCACCAGTCGTTTAGGGTTAATTCGCCCAGGGCCATGGCCTGGATGATCAGGGTGGAGGCTTGGGACCCGCTGTTACCGCCGCTGCTCATGATGAGGGGGATGAAGAGGGACAGGACGACCGCCTTGGCGATCTCATCCTGGTAGTGTTGCATAGCCGTGGCCGTGAGCATTTCACTCAGGAAAAGGATGATCAGCCAGCCCGCGCGTTTCCGGACGAGCTTGATGATCCCGATTTCCAGGTAAGGTTCGTCGAGGGCTTCGGTACCCCCGATCTTTTGGATGTCTTCGGTGAACTCTTCACTCGCCACCCACAGGACGTCGTCTATGGTGACGATCCCCAGCAGGACGTCGTTGTCGTCCAGGACAGGCAATGCCACCCGGTTATTCATTTTAAACACCTGGTAGGCGGATTCCTGTTCATCGTTGACGTGTAAGGTGATGTATCGTCCGTCCACGAGGTCGCTGACCAGTTTGTCCGGGGAGGCCAGCAGGAATTCCCGGATCCGGATGTCGTCCAGGAACACACCTTTCTCGTCGATGACGTAGATCACGTCGATCGTTTCACTGTGTTTACCTTCCTCGCGGATATGATCCAGGACCTCCCGCACCGTCCAGTCGACATTGACCGCGATATAGTCGGGTGTCATCAGACGCCCCACGCTGCCTTCGGGGTAACCCAGCAGGGACAAAGTCACCTTTCGCTCCTCCGGGTCCAGCAACCGGATCAATTCCTTCACGACGCCGGAGGGCAGCTCTTCGAGGAAAGACGTCCGGTCATCCGCGGGCAGTTCGTTGAGCAGCTCGGCCGTTTTGAAGGGGGGCAGCTCCTTGATGATGCTCTTCTGGGAAGCCACGTCCAGGATACGGAAAACGGAGGAAGCCCGATGGATGGACAGGTTGCCGATGATCTGGCTCTCGTAGTCGGGGTTGTCATAAATCAGCTCGGCTACATCGGAGATGTTCTGGTCGTTTAAGAAATCGGTGATCTGCAGCTTGTCGCCGGTGGCAATCACTTGTTCAAATTGCTCCTGGAGAGACCTGGATTCGTCCTGTTGGGGCATACCGCGGGGCTTTTGGGCAAAAATAGTATCCTTCCGCAATTTGCAAGTTTAAATCCTCTGTTAAGGGCGTATATCTTTGCCCCATGATCCAAGCCTATCTCTATATCGCACCCAGCGAGGGCCGGGGAAGGGGGGTATACACCCGCGATGCCCTGCCGGCCGACACCATCGTGGAGGTCTCCCCCGTGCTGGTGCTGTCCGGGGAGGAACGGAAGCTCCTGGACCAGACCCTGCTGCACGACTATATCTTCGAATGGGGCGAACAAAAGGACAAATGCTGTGTGGCCTGGGGTTTCGTATCGATGTACAACCACCGGTCGCCCTCCAACTGCGAGTACTTCATGGACTATGCGGAAGAAATCATCTTTGTCAAAACGGTGGTGCCTATCGCCGCGGGGGAGGAGCTCACCATCAATTACAACGGGACCGCGGAGAATAAGGACCCGGTATGGTTCGAAGCAATACCTTAAATTTGATTTCATGAACTGCAAGATCCCCCTGCTTTGCCTCGGCGTGCTGGCCTGCCCTGGTCTCCGGGCACAGAAACACGATACCGCCATTACTGTTGCCGACGTCACCAGGACGGAGGCCTTTCTTTCTTCCGACGCCATGAGGGGCAGGGCAGTCTTTACCCCGGACATCAACCGCGCGGCCGATTATATCGCCGGCCGCTTCAGGGAAGCGGGTCTGAAGCCGGGCCAGGGGAACAGCTATTTCCAGGACTTTTCCCTGCTCAACGTGACACCGGATACCATTGCCGTCACCCTCAACGGGACGGCGATCGACCCGGAAGGGATCGGCGTGATGACGTCCCACCCGGACCTCGATTGGACAATCCTGGACAGCGCCCAGGTCGTCAGCGTCGATGCCTCGCATTCCCTAGGCGCAGTCATCAGGGCTTTCCGGGCCGGGCACAGCAACGTCCTGGTCCTCCTGGACACCATCTCCGCCAAAACGATCCGGCGCAACCGCCGCTTCCTGAACGGCCATTTCTACTCCCCCTACAGCCTCGTGATGGTCCCCTTTACCGGGACGCCGGCCAGCCTTTCGCTCCACATACACAGCGTCATTAAAGGGAAACCGCTCCGGAACGTAGTAGGGATGCTGCCGGGTCACGGACCAAAGGCCCGGGAATACGTCATGTTCTCCGCCCACTATGACCACCTGGGCGTCGGCCAGCCCGACGCGAAGGGCGATTCCATCTATAACGGCGCCAACGACGACGCCTCCGGGACGACTGCGGTACTGACCCTGGCGCATTATTTTGCGGCCCGTCACGACAACCAGCGGACGATCGTATTTGCCACCTTTACCGCCGAGGAAATCGGGGAATACGGCTCCCAATACTTTGCCACCCAATGGGACCCGGCCACCGTCGTGGCCATGTTCAATATCGAAATGATCGGCACCACCAGCAAATGGGGGGCGAATTCGGCCTACATCACCGGGTACAAACGGACCGACTTCGGGAAGATCCTTCAAAAGAACCTTGAAGGCACCGGGTTTCAATTCTACCCGGACCCCTATACGACCCAGAACCTGTTTTTCCGGTCCGACAACGCCTCCCTGGCCAGCGTAGGGGTGCCCGCCCATACCATTTCCACGTCGAAAATGGATAACGAACCTTATTACCATAAACAAGGGGACGAGATATCTACCTTGGATATGGAGAATATGACCCGGATCATCCGGTCTATCGCGTTGAGCTCCGTGAGCATTGTGCAGGGGGTGGATACGCCGACGCGGGTCACCGGGTTGCGCTAGCACGCACCGGCGTCCAAACGAAAAGCCCGCCAGGTGATCCCGGCGGGCTTTTTTATGTCGCACAAGCGCTTATTTCTTTACCTGGCTGCGGATCACGTTCAACGCGCCACCGGCCTTGAACCATTCGATCTGCTGCTCGTTGTAGGTGTGGTTGACGGTCACGTTGTCGGTGCTCCCGTCCTTGTGGTGCAGGACCACGGTGAGGGGCTTGCCGGGGGCAAAGGACGTCAGACCGGTGATGTCGATGGTATCGTCTTCCTTGACCTTTTCGTAGTCTTCTTTGTTAGCAAAAGTCAGCGCCAGCATCCCTTGTTTTTTCAGGTTGGTTTCGTGGATGCGTGCAAAGGACTTGACGAGGATGGCGCGGACCCCCAGGTGACGGGGTTCCATGGCGGCGTGCTCGCGGCTGGAGCCTTCGCCATAGTTCTCATCCCCGACCACGACCGTGCCGATCCCTTTGGCTTTGTAGGCCCTTTGGGTGGCGGGTACGGGTCCATACGCACCGGTGAGCTCGTTTTTGACGGAGTCGGTCTTGTCGTTAAAGGCATTGACCGCGCCGATGAGCATATTGTTGGAAATGTTGTCGAGGTGACCACGGAACTTCAACCACGGACCGGCCATCGAGATGTGGTCTGTGGTACATTTGCCCTTGGCCTTGATCAGGAGGCGGAGACCCTTCAGGTCGGTGCCTTCCCAGGCGGCAAAGGGTTCCAGGAGCTGGAGACGTTGGGAATCGGGGGCCACCATTACAACCACCTTCGAACCGTCCTTTGCGGGCGCCTGGTAACCGGGGTCGTCCACGGCAAAACCTTTGGGGGGCAGCTCATAGCCCTGGGGTTCGTCCAGCAGGACTTGCTCTCCCTTTTCGTTGGTGAGCTTGTCCTTGAGCGGGTTGAAGGTCAGGTCGCCGGCGATGGCCAAAGCGGTAACGATCTCGGGGGACGCCACAAAGGCGTGGGTCGAGGCAAGGCCGTCGTTGCGCTTGGCGAAGTTCCGGTTAAAGGAGGTAATGATGGAGTTCTTCCGGTTGGGGTCATCGATGTGGCGCGCCCATTGACCGATACAGGGGCCGCAGGCGTTGGCCAGCACGACCCCGCCGATGGCCTCGAAGGTATCCAGCAGGCCGTCCCTTTCGATGGTAAAACGGACCTGTTCGGACCCCGGGGTGATGGTGTATTCGCTTTTTGCCTTCAGCCCTTTGGTCGTCGCCTGTTTGGCGATAGAGGCTGCGCGGCTGATGTCTTCGTACGAGGAGTTGGTGCAGGAACCGATCAGGGCTACTTCCAGCTTTTCCGGCCAGTTGTTGGCCTTTACGGCTTCGGCAAACTTGCTGATGGGCCAGGCCAGGTCGGGTGTAAAGGGACCGTTGACATACGGTTCGAGCTCGTTCAGGTTGATCTCGATCAGTTGATCGTAGTATTTGGAAGGATCGGCGTAGACTTCCGCGTCCGGGCGGAGGTGCTCTTTGACCCCGTCCGCCAGGGCGGCTACTTCGGCCCGGCCGGTCGCTGTCAGGTATTTCGCCATGCTTTCGTCGTAGGCAAAGAGCGAACACGTGGCACCGATTTCCGCGCCCATGTTACAGATGGTGCCCTTACCGGTGGCGCTGAGGCTGTCCGCGCCTTCACCGAAGTATTCCACGATAGCCCCGGTCCCGCCTTTTACCGTCAGGATACCGGCTACTTTGAGGATAATGTCCTTCGCGCTGGACCAGCCGTTCAGCTTGCCGGTCAGGCGGACACCGATCAGTTTGGGCATCTTCAGCTCCCAGGGCAAACCGGCCATGACGTCCACCGCGTCGGCGCCACCGACCCCGATGGCAATCATACCCAGGCCGCCTGCGTTGGGGGTATGGGAATCGGTTCCGATCATCATACCGCCGGGGAATGCATAGTTTTCAAGGACCACCTGGTGGATGATCCCGGCCCCGGCCTTCCAGAAGCCGATCCCGTATTTATCGGAGATGGAAGAAAGAAAGTCGTATACTTCACGGTTGACGTCTTTGGCGGTGGCCAGGTCCTCGGCGGCACCCGTTTTCGCCTGGATCAGGTGGTCGCAGTGTACCGTCGACGGCACTGCTACCTTGTCCCTGCCACAGGTCATAAACTGCAACAGCGCCATCTGGGCGGTTGCGTCCTGCATCGCGACCCGGTCGGGTGCGAATTCAACGTAGTCTTTGCCCCTGACAAAGGCGTGGGTAGGGGTCTCCCACAGGTGGGAGTAAAGAATCTTTTCAGCAAGCGTCAAGGGGTGTCCGGTCTTTGTACGCGCTGCGGAAATTTTGGCGGGGAGCCCGGCGTACAGTTTCTTGATGAGGTCCAAGTCAAAAACCATGATACATAATTTATTAGCCCATACAAGGCGCTGCGAAGTTACAAAAAATGGGGTTCCGCCCGTTCATGGTCCTGGGCCGTCTGGCCTTTTTTTTTTAAATTGCCGGCATGAACCGCCTGAAAGATTTCATTGAATGGAAAGTTTTTGGGGTCTGTACCTACCTGGGTGAAAAGTGGGGCGTTGCCACGTCCACCATCCGGATGTACTTTATCTATCTGACCTTTCTCACGATGGGCTCCCCCATCCTGTTCTACCTGTTTTTCGCCTTCTGGATGAACATCAAGCAATACATCTGGAGCGCGCGTCGCAACCCCATAAAATGGCTCTAAGCCAGCCCTAACGGGCGTATGCTCCTCGTTTTCCGGTGTTCCGGTTTTCGGTGTTCGGTGAGCCCGTTGCCGCCGGGCTTCGCTATCGGTACGTCCCGCTACCGCCAGGCTTCGCACCTAAACGTGCTAGGCTAGGCCGAGGGGGGGTGTGTAAATTCCATTCTTTTCCGCAGAGTTTAAACACGATAGGCGTCGTTCAAATCTTCTGCGGAAAAGAATGGAATTTACACACCCCCCCTCGGCCTAGCCGGGTGGCCTCGGTTCGGTGCCGGGGGCTTCTCGGTTCTGTGTGTGAGGGCCGCTTGGGGATCGAAATCGGCTAGATACTTAGTGTTCCAGCGCCGCGCGGTCGACGAGGTGCACGTTTGTCATGGAGAGATAGTGATTTTGGAGTTCGTGGAGCGCCAGCCCCTCGTGGAGCTTCCGCGGCTGTTCGCTGCGGTATTGGAGCGTCATGTGTTGGAAGGTGCCGGGGTCGTAGACTTTTATGCTGAAGGGCCCCCGGAGGTAGGTGATGGATCCGTCGGGATCCGGGCCGCCGTCCGGTTTGAATTGCAGGTTTTCCAGGACCTTTTGGTCGACGGGTATGGGAAACAATTCATCCGGCTCGTACCAGCATTCCTGGTCGTCGTTGGTGATGACGCAGACCTGGTTATTTTCCCTGTCGAATTGGACAACGCTACCTGGTACGGAACCGCCGTCGTACTTGGCACGGACGATGTCCCCGGCCTTGAGTTCATGCATCGGGATCATGGCAATGATGTTTTTTAGGTTAGAAGATAAATAATTATGCCGAACCGTGCAAGGGGGGCGGCCCGTAGGGGTCGATCTTCAGCACCTCCATCAGCCGCTGCGGCCGGCTCAACTGCGTAAAGCCGTATTGCGCGTACAATCCGTGGGCGTCCCGGGTGCCGAGCATAAAGCGGCGGAGCCCCTGCAGGTCGGGGTGGGCCATGATGCAGGCCATGAGCCACTTGGAGAGGCCTTTGCCGCGGTGCGCGGGGAGGACATAGACGTCCGCGAGGTACCCGAAGGTCGCGGTGTCCGTAACGACCCGGGCGAACCCCACCTGGGCGGGGCCGTCATACATCCCAAAGCAAAGGGAGTGTTCGATCGCCCGCTCCACGATGGACCGGGGGATGTGAAGTGCCCAATACGATTCGGTAGATAGGAAATGATGAATCGCTTCCACATCCAGCCGGGTCTTATCGGTGGATAGGGTATACCCGTCTTGTGTCCATTCCATCAGAACAGTGCTTTCCTTATTTTAACCAATTGCGCCAGGAGGGGTTCGAGGTGGTCCAGCCGGAGCATGTTGGCCCCGTCGCTCAGGGCCTTGGAGGGCTCGGGATGGGTTTCTATAAAAAGCCCGTCGGCGCCCACGGCGATAGCAGCTTTGGCGATGGTGCCGATCATGGCCGGGTTTCCGCCGGTTACGCCCGAGGACTGGTTGGGTTGTTGTAGCGAGTGGGTGCAATCCATGACGGTGGGCGCCTGGTGTGCCTGCATCCAGGGGATGTTGCGGTAGTCCACGACGAGGTCGGTATAGCCGAAGCTGTTTCCGCGTTCCGTGAGGATCACCTTCTCATTGCCCGCCTTGCGGATCTTTTCGGCGGCAAACTTCATCGCTTCCCCTGAGAGGAATTGTCCCTTTTTCACATTGACCACCTTACCCGTTTGTGCCGCGGCAATGAGCAGGTCTGTTTGCCGGCAAAGGAATGCAGGGATCTGGAGCATGTCCACATAAGCCGCGGCCATGGCGGCCTCGTCGTGCGCGTGGATGTCCGACACCGTTGGCAGGTGGTAGGTCTTTCCAATCTTCTGCAATAACTTCAGGGCCGTTTCATCGCCCAGGCCGGTGAACGACGAAGCGCTGGTCCGGTTGGCCTTACGATAGGAGGATTTAAACACATAGGGAATACCCATGTTCCGGCAGATCGTGCTGACCTTTTCGGCGACTTCGGTGAGCACTTCTTCGCCTTCGACGACACAGGGTCCGGCGATCAGGAAAAAGCTCCGTTCGTCATAAGATTGGCCCTGGAAAAGGTCTTGCAAAAAATTAGGTATCATGGAGTAAAGGTAGGGGACTTCAGGATATTTTCTTAGGTTTGCAACCCTTATGGTGACCGAAAAAATACTGGTAGTAGGCGCTTGCGGGCAAATCGGTGTGGAGCTCACCCTGCAGTTGCGCAAGATGTACGGAGGGGCGAACGTGATCGCCAGCGACCTCAGGGAAGAACACCCGATGCTCAAGGATACGGGGCCATACATCCCCATGGACATCATGAACAAGGAAACCTTTCACGTGTTGGTGTTGCGCTACAACATCACACAGGTTTACCTGCTCGCGGCCATCCTGTCGGCAACGGGGGAAAAGAACCCGCCCCTGGCCTGGAACCTCAACATGCAGAGTTTGCTCAACGTCCTCGAAGTCGCGAAGGAAGAAAAACTGCACAAGATCTACTGGCCTTCGAGTATCGCCGTCTTCGGTCCCAACTCGCCCAAACAACAAACGCCCCAGCATACCATTATGGAGCCCACCACCGTGTACGGGGTCAGCAAGCTGGCGGGGGAACGCTGGTGTGAATACTACCACCATCGTTACGGCGTGGATGTACGCAGCCTTCGCTATCCCGGATTGATCAGCTACAAATCCGCGCCCGGGGGTGGCACGACCGACTACGCCATCGAGATCTACCAGGACGCACTCCGGGAAGGCAAGTACGAATGCTTCCTGAAAGAGGATACCTATCTCCCGATGATGTATATGCCGGACGCCATCCGCGCCACCATCGAGCTGATGGAGGCCGACGCAAACCGGATCTCCGTGCGGTCGTCCTACAACCTGAGCGCGATGAGTTTCTCACCGAAAGAGATCGGGGAGGCCATCCGGAAACACCTGCCTGCTTTTGCTATTAGCTACGCACCCGACTTCCGTCAAAAGATCGCCGACAGCTGGCCGTCCAGCATTGACGATGGTGCCGCCCGAGAAGATTGGGGATGGGCGCCCGGGTATGACCTCGAACGCATGACGGTGGATATGCTCAAGAATATAGGCGGATCTACTTCTGGAGCATAAACGTGTACAGCGCAATCCTGTAAAAGACCTCGTCTTCCAACCCTACATGCCGCCTGGCCTGTGCATCCTTCATCCCATGGCTCCGCAACTGGAGGTACTGGAGATAAGAGGAGGCGGCCATGTTCATCAATTGTTTCAATTGCCGTTCCATTTCCTGACGGTTGGTCGGATCCGTTTCTTTCTGCTTTTTCAAAAAGGCATCCAGGAACTGGAGGCCATGGGCTTTTAATTGGCGGTACAACGGGTTGTTCCGGCGTCCGCCGGCTTCTTTGAGTTCGGCGATATCCTGGAGGATGCGGTGTTCCTTGAGCAGGCGGAACTCCTGTATGACCTGCGGGACATGAACACCCCGGCGGGTGCAAAAATGATTGTAGACAAAAACGAGGTACTCTTGTGTCGGCATGCCCAATTCCGGAAGGACATCAAGGGCGCTCAGGTGTCTTCGCTTCGCCTCGGACAGGACTTGTTCATCGGGCAGGGGCGAGGATAGGAGATAGTCTTCCGCAGCTTCCTTCAAACGTTCCCGCACTTTGTCGAGCATTTGTTCGGATAGCTTTTTATGCCGGTGCATGCTGTGTAATATCCGGACGAATCTCCGGGAGGGTGGAAGGCCGTACTGTGCCAGGATATTGTCTTCCAGGTCTTCTGCCTGGGCAATCAAGGCCGGTGCCTTGCCGGGGCCGCCCTGTTCCTGTATACGTCGAGCCAGTTCGTAATATTTCTTCAGGTCCATAGCAAACAGCGCTAGAAGGGTGTTTTCCAAGGAGCTAACATCCTGAAACTAATAAAATAAGGTTGGTTTTGCAAGAAGAAAATAAAAAATAATACTCTATAAATTTGGTAGACTAATAAGATTGAGCTAACCTTGCACTATCAAAGGCGCTCCAATGAAACGCCCGCGACACATGAGTTACGTGGCCGAGGGGATAGGCAGAGGTTTGCAAGACCTCCTACGACGGTTCGATCCCGTCCGTAACTGCGACAGACTATCATAGCAAGCAATCGTTTACCGGCCCTTCCGTTCTCGGAGGGGCCTCGTCTTTTGGGGGAGGGCGGCGGCGCCGCTATTTCAACATGATCACCATCGCAGAGGAATACGGCACCGACACCAGCACGGAATCCCCGCCATGCGGCAGACCCCCAAACTTAGCTCCAGCGTAAGTTCCGTCGGACTTCACGCTGGCGCCGCCGAGGGTGACCCCGGAGGTAGCGGTGAGCGAAGCGGCGGTGAGGGTGGTATAGGTGGCCGACGTCAGCGGGGTCCCGGTATGAAGGGTAATGTCGGCGTTGTTGGCGGGGTCTTTATTGACAAAGGTGATGGCGGTGTATCCGTTGTCCAGAAGGACGGCGTACGCGGAAAACAAAGGGTTGATGGCACCCGGCGTGGACAGGCTGAGGGGCAGGAAACGGCCCTGGCAGCCCAACTGGAAACAAAGCATGCCGTAATACAACGGTTTGAGTTCGGCGCCTGTTTTGCTTAAGAGGATGGGACTGTAATAGCCGCCGGTGCCCCCGTGAAAGTTGACCCCTGCAACGCCCAGCGAGGCCAGGGTGTACATATAATCCAGTCCCCAAAGGGCGCTGGCAAAAGTATTGCTGACGCCATTCTTACCCCCGTCATACACGGAGTTGCATTCCGCTACACGAAAAGAGATACCTGCACTCCGGGCGGCAGCTACCGCCGTGGTCATGTCTTTGACCAGGTTGGGGTCAAGGGCCAGCAGGTTGGTCACCGTCACGGAGGGGTCGGTGGGGGGTCCCATCTTGTAATAGTGATTGGTGGCCAGGGAAATCCGCTTGCTGTTCACGTTGACAAATTGAAGGAACCAGCTGGAGAGGTGGCCAGCGGTGGCCGGTCCGTCAAAAGTGGCCCGGTCAACGGTAGCGGAATGGATCGCCGTATAGTAATTCAACCAGTCGTACTCAAAATTGGTGATGGTATAGGTGCTTGCCTTCAGACCATTGGACGCATAGAGGTCGGGTTCGTTCCCGATTTCAAAGTCTTCGATGGACGTGCCTCCTGCGTCAAGGGCATATAATGCCTCGTTGGCAGAGATTTGGGCGGTAGATTGGGCGAGGTTGACGCCATAGAGGCTTCTCCAGCCGAGGGCCTTCAGGAAGGCGGTATACGTGACAACGTCGGTGGTATACATGGTATCCACATCGGTGGACCCATTACGAGGGCCGGCGGGGTAGTGCCAAAATACTTTTTCCACCGAATTCCCGCCTATGCGGATGACGCCGTACGTGCCCAGGAGTTTGATCATCTTGATCAGGGGCGTGTTGGCGGTATTGAGATAGTTGCCCCCGGGGAGGATATTTTTCTCAAAACTCAAACCGGTGAAATCCGATGGAATACGGAGGCCAGGCTGCGTGGGATCGGTGGTGAGGACGACCCGTTGGGCAGGGGTGGCGACGTATTGCACCAGGACCTGTTTGTGACAGGCGAGACCGGTGGTAAGGATCAATAGGTAAAGGACGTACTTCGGCGTCTTCTTTTGCATAAAAAGATAAACAGGGCCCAAAGGTAGGGCTTTGCCCCGTTAATTAATGGTGTAAGAGCATCAGCAAGACGACAAAAAGGCAACAAACAAAGGCCCCGACCAAAATCGCCTGTTTAAGGTCCTTTTCCTCCCGGGAGGGGTAAAAAAGGGGGTATTCCGTTTCGGAGCGTATATCCGCCAGTATCCTGCGTTCTTCCTCCTGGAGAAGGGGCTCGGGAAAGGAAGGGGTGCGCCCGCCGGTGTCGGATAGCCATTCTTCCACCTGTTTTGTGGTATCAGGGCTGGCGTTTCCTTCGAGGTACAGGTCCAATTTGCGTTTCAGATGTTTTTTTTGCATGAGGTGCGGTTTCAGTGGTTCCGGCCCGCCATCACCCAGGGTTTGTTCCACCAGTCGACGGGAGCCTTGACAAATTGCATCATCCATTGTTTCCAGCCGGGCTTATCGACGTCCCGGTGCATCATCATGGACCAGGCTTCTTCCTGGGCTTCCATTTCCTCGTACACCTTTTCGTCGGCGACGTTGGGTTGCTCGCCCCCGAAATAGGGCAATATAAAGCCATCGATCCATTGCGTGCCCGTAATGTCGTTTAAACGGCGGTGTAGCTGGTGTACGACCGCAACCCTTACCTTTTGGTAAAGCAGGACAGGCAGTGAGTATTCCACCGGTATGTGGTAGCGTTCTTTCCAGATCTCCGAAAAGACCAGGACGACGACCCGTCTGGCGTCCAACCGGGAATGCAATTTTTTCAGGGCATAGAAATAGACCATTCTCCAGTGTCTGTGGTAAAGTTCCTCAAAACACCCAGTGTCATCAGAGCGCAGTCTGTCCAGTAGTTCGATATCCGTGTACAGTTTTTCCTGCATAGGTGAGAAGCGTTGATTAGCAAAAAAGGGGGGTACAATCCCTTGTGGGGCGGTTAAGTCCCCTATTAAAATAGTGAGAAAAAGGCAAAAAAACGCTGCATGAGCGCCCTAAAATAGACCGCATCGGCCCCTGTTTGTTTAATGCTTGTGGATATCTTTCGACACGCTGGACGGTGCCGGGCATAAAAAAACCTGGTAGCCAATGACATACCAGGTTCATTTACTTAGTTTAATATTTACAGGCTGGCCATATCGATAACAAACCGGTAACGAACATCGCCCCGGAGCATGCGCTCATACGCTTGATTAACGTCTTGAATAGAAATGACTTCCACATCGGAAGTAATCTGGTGGGCGGCGCAGTAGTCGAGCATTTCCTGGGTTTCGCGTATGCCTCCGATCATGGAACCCAATATCTTACGACGTTTGGGAATCAGGCTGAAGGCGGGCAGCGGAGAGGGGGTGGGTGGTGCGCCGACGAGGATGTAGGTGCCGTTTGTTTTTAAAAGGTCAAGGTATGTTGCATAAGCGTGGTCTGCTGAAACCGTATCGATGATGCAGTCGAAATAATTGCGCAGGGCTTTGAGTTGGGCGGGGTCGGAGGTCAGGGCGAATTTATGCGCGCCCAGTTTTTTGGCGTCGGCTTCTTTCGAGGGCGATGTGCTCAGCATGGTCACCTCCGCGCCAAAGGAAGCGGCAAATTTGACGGCCATGTGGCCAAGACCCCCCAGCCCCAGCACACCGACCTTTTGTCCTTTGGTCACGCCCACGTAGCGTAAGGGGGAATAGGTCGTGATGCCGGCGCAAAGCAGGGGCGCCACTTTTTCGAGTGGCAAAGCAGGGGACACGCTCAGGGTATATTTTTCATCCACGACGATGGTGGAGGAATACCCGCCGTAGGTCGGCGTTACTTTGTCGCGCTCGTAGCTGTTATAGGTTTGGTTGCAGCCTTCTTCGCAATACTGCTCATCCCCTGCCAGACAGGAAGGACAAACGCGGCAGGAGTCCACAAAACAACCCACACCGGCGAGGTCGCCTACCTTGAAGCGGGTGACGTGATCGCCGACGGCGGAGATGCGGCCCACGATTTCGTGACCGGGGACCATGGGGTAAATGGATCCGCCCCATTCGTCGCGGACCTGGTGTATATCCGAATGGCAAACGCCACAGTAAAGAATGTCAATGCGTACGTCGTGGGGACCCGGCTCCCTGCGTTGAAACGAGAACGGGGCGAGGGGGGTATCGGCCGCTTGGGCGGCATAGGCTTTTGTCGCGATCATGTGAAATATTTGCGCAAAGGTCACCGTTTTTACGAGCCCGGACGGGCTCATTTTTTAGTGCGTCGGCCGCAGGCGCCTAATGCGCCGAGGGCACCGGCCACCACTTCAGACACACCGGATTCCCGATCTGGAGCTGATCCCCCGTCGGCGTCAGCAGACCCGTCTGCATATCCCGTTTGAAAATGACCACATTGTCGCTTCTCTGGTTGGCGACCAGCAAAAAGTGGCCCGTGGGGTCGATGGTAAAGTTTCTGGGTGTCACGCCCCCGCAGCTCACGGATCCGACGCGTTTGAGCTTCCCGCTCCCGGGATGGACCTCGAAGACGACGATGTCGTTGGTGTTGCCCCGGTCGGATGCATAAAGGAACCGGCCGTCGGGGGAGAGGTGGAGGTCTGCGCTGCCCTTGTCGGCGCTGGTATCCTTGAGCACGGTGGGGACGTGTTCGATCGGGGTGAAGCGTCCTTTGGCATAACCGAAAACATGGACTTCCCCGGACAATTCGGTGATCAGGTACATATAGCGATGATCGGGGCTGAAGGCGATGTGCCGGGGGCCGCTGCCGGGACGCACGGAGACCGTGGGAGTGGAAGCGGGCGTCAGGGGCTCGTCCATGTCGGGGTTGAAGTTATAGACGTATACCTTGTCAAGGCCGAGGTCGGCGCTGACAACGTAGCGCTGGTCGGGGGTAAAAACAGTGGAATGGACGTGGGGCTTTTCCTGGCGCTTGGCGTTGGCGCCCTTGCCCTCGTGTTGGATGAGCTGGGCGGACCCTCCTAAGGAACCGTCGTCCGCCACGCGGTAGGCGGAAAGGTTACCTCCGCCATAGTTGGCGACCGTGATCCATTTACCGGTAGCGTCCGTAGCGACATAACAGGGGAATTCCCCCTCGCTCGACTGGCGGTTGAGCAAATGGAGGTTGCCGGTCAGGGTGTCGAAGGAAAGCGCGGTCACACCACCGGTCCCCGAAGGGTTTTCGTTAACGGCATAAACAAAACGGCCGTCGGGAGAAAACGTAAGGTAGGAGGGGTTCTCCACGTCGGTTTCGCCGACCGGGGTGGTCTTCCCGGTGGAGGCGTCAAACCGGTATACGTATATGCCTTTGCTGGTACCCGTGGTGTACGTGCCGACCAGGAGATAATATTGCTGGGCTTGACCGGACAAGGCCAGGACGAGAAGGGTAATGAGGGATAGGAAACGTTTCATGTTGCTAAAGATATTGTAGTTTTGGCATTATGGCAATCGGCTATAACATCAATCCATTTTCAAGACGCAATGACGACACCGGTTTTGGAACCAGCGCCAGCAACTATGGGGGGAGGTTTATCAATAAGGACGGCTCCTTTAACCTGCGCAAGGTGGGACAACCTTTTTGGAAAAGAACAAGCGTATACTACCTCCTGCTAAACATGCCGGCCTGGAAGTTCACGTGTCTGATTCTGTTGGGGTATTTCGCGGTCAATGTCGTCTTCACGGGGGCGTACCTGTTGGTGGGGGTGGACGGGCTGACCGGTATCCGCGCGAATTCGGGTTTCCCGCGCGTGTTGGAGGCGTTCTTTTTTAGTACGGAGACCTTTACAACGGTCGGCTACGGCCGGGTAAATCCCGTCAGTGTGGGGATCAATATCATTGCCGCCCTGGAATCCATGGCGGGTTTATTGGCGCTGGCCGTTGCCACGGGCTTGATCTACGGCCGGTTTTCCCGACCCAAGTCCTTTCTCTCTTTTAGCCGGGAAGCCATCATTGGGCCTTACAAGGACATCACCGCCCTGATGTTCCGGGTGGCTGCGTATAAGGAGAACCACCACCTGACCAACGCGGAAGTATCGGTGACCATGGGGATCACCGTTCAGGGTGGAAAGGCCCCGGAATTCCAGTTTTATACGCTGCCCCTGGAAAGAAACCGCGTTGACTCGCTGTCGATGAACTGGACGATCGTCCACCCTATCAACGACGAAAGCCCCCTGTTTGGCTTTACCGCGGATGACCTGAAGGCCACGGATGCGGAGGTGTATGTGTTGGTCCGCGGATTTGACGACGTCTATTCCAACATCGTCCAGCAGCGGTCGTCCTATACCTACCGGGAAATCAAATTCAACGTGAAGTTTGCGCCCATGTACCGGGAATCCGAGGACGGCCTGACCACGATCATGGAAGTGGACAAACTCGATAGTTTTATTGACGTATGAACATGCACATCCTGCGTTATTTTTTCTCCATCATCCCCATTACCTACATGGCCCTTTTTCAGGTCGTGAATCCCATCGGGTCGGGGATCCTTTTCCTCAACCTCACGCCCACGGCCAGCCGTAGCCTTCGCCGGAAGCTGGCCCGGAAGGTTGCCTTCAACAGTTCGATCCTGCTCCTGATCGTCCTCCTTGTGGGGGTCTACGCGCTCAAACTGTTCGGCATTACGGTGCCCATCGTCCAGGTCTGCGGAGGGATGCTGATCGTCGCCATGGGTTGGCGCAGCATCAATTCCAAAGAAGACCTTGCGGACGGGGGGGAGAAACAGCAATATATCGCGGGCCGGCTGACCCCCGAAACGGACTATGTGAACCAGGCGTTTTATCCCATGACGTTCCCCTTTGTCATCGGTCCCGGGAGCATCGCCATCACCCTGACCATCAGCGCGGAATACGTCACGCATGCACCGGGGAACGACCTGTTGCAATATGCGGGGGCGATCATCTCCATTTTCCTGATTGCCGCCACCATCTATGTGTGCTTTGCCTCCGCGGATTATTTCATGAGCAAGCTCAGTGACCAGATCCGGCGGGTGGTCATGAAGTTGCTTTCGTTTATCCTTTTGTGTATCGGGGGACAAATCGTCTTTAATGGATTGGAGGCCTGGCTGCACTACCTGAAGGTCCTTTAGCGGGAGAGGAGGTAGGCGAGAAAGCAAAGGGCCAGGGCGGCAAGAATCAGCAGCGGGGTCTGGTAACGCGCGACCCACGCTTCCTTATTTTTCCTCTTATAAAAAGCGGCAATTTCCGCCAAAACGCTCGGGTCGCCGGCCGCCAGGTTTTCAAAGGCCTCGCGGAAAGGCTGCACCAGGCGGAGTTCCAGGGGGGCTGCGGACAACAGGAGAAAGTGGGCGATCCGGGCGTCGCCACCGACGCGGACGGTGTCGTCCAGCAGCCGCCGGATCGCGTGGGCGATCCCTTCCCGGTCCATGCGATAAAGATCCATGGCGCGGACCTTTTCATACAGACGGATGGCCTCGCGAAGCACCTGGTCCGGGGTGAGGGGACCAGGTGCTTCAAAGGCTTTGCCACCCGCTTTCCAAAGATTTCTTTGCTGGTGATAGTCTTCCCTGCGGAGGGGGTCGGAAAGGACGTCGTACGCTTCCTGGATTTCCCGGAAGTAGGCGGCTTCCCCGGCGTTCTTGTCGGGGTGATAACGCATCACCAGGCGGCGGTACGCCTTTTTCACGGCGTCCGGGGTGGATCCCACCGGAATGCCCAGGGTCGCGTAATAGTCCTTTAAGATCATCTTAGACCACAGCCTCGGCGTAGCTCTCCACCGGCTCGCAGGTGCACACCAGGTTGCGGTCGCCGAAGGTATTGTTGATGCGTCCTACGCTGGGCCAGAATTTGTTCAGACGTACATAGTCCAGGGGGAAGGCCGCCTGCTCCCGCGAATACGGTTTGTCCCAGGCGTCGCTGATGACGACTGCCTGTGTATGCGGGGCATTTTTCAGGGCATTGTTGACCTTGTCCGCCTTCCCGGTTTCCACCGCTTCGATCTCCCGCCGGATGGACAGCATGGCGTCGCAGAAACGGTCCAGCTCGGCCTTGTCCTCGCTTTCGGTGGGCTCGATCATGATGGTGCCCGGCACGGGGAAGCTCATGGTCGGGGCGTGAAAACCATAGTCCATCAGCCGCTTGGCGATGTCTTCGGCCTCGATCCCGGCGCCGGCTTTAAACGGACGCAGGTCGACGATGAACTCGTGGGCGCAGGTTCCGTTAGAGCCGGTATAGAGGATGTCGTAGTCTTTTTCCAGCCGCGCCTTCATATAGTTGGCGTTCAGGATCGCAAAACGGGTGGCGTTGGTCAGTCCTTCCGCGCCCAGCATGCGGATGTATGCATAGCTGATCAGCAGGATGCTGGCGGAACCATAAGGCGCTGCGCTGACAGCTCCGTCGGGGCCCTTGTCGCCTTTCAGGAAAACGTGCCCGGGCAGGTGTCCGGCCAGGTGCGCGGCGACGCAGATGGGGCCCATTCCGGGACCGCCGCCCCCGTGGGGGATGGCAAAGGTCTTGTGGAGGTTCAGGTGGCAGACGTCCGCCCCGATCAGACCGGGGGAGGTCAACCCAACCTGGGCATTCATATTCGCCCCGTCCATATAAACCTGGCCGCCGTGTTCGTGCACGATGGCGCAGATGTCCTTGACGCTTTCTTCAAAGATGCCGTAGGTGGAGGGATAGGTGATCATGATTCCGCCCAGACGGTCGGTGTACTGGGTCGCTTTGGCGCGGAGGTCGTCCACGTCGATGTACCCGTTCTCCAGCGCCTTGACGACGACCACCTTGAAACCCGCCATGACGGCGGAAGCCGGGTTGGTGCCGTGGGCGGAAATGGGGATGAGCAGGACGTCGCGTTGTGTCTGTCCCTGCGCGTCCAGGTAAGCCCGGATGGTCAGCAGACCGGCGTATTCGCCCTGGGCGCCGCTGTTGGGCTGGAGGCTGCACGCGGCAAAACCGGTGATTTCGCAAAGGTAGTCGCTGAGTTCGCGGACGATCTGTGCATAGCCCTGCACCTGGTCGAGGGGCGCGAAGGGGTGCATCTTGCTCCAGTGTGCCCAGCTCAGCGGGATCATTTCAGTGGCCGCGTTGAGCTTCATCGTACAGGAGCCCAGGGAAATCATCGACGTATTTAGGGAAAGGTCCTTGTTTTCCAGTTGTTTGATGTACCGCATCATCTGGCTTTCGCTCCGGTGTGTGTTAAAGACCGGGTGCGTCAGGTAAGCGGTGTGGCGGACGGCGTAGGCCGGGAAGGCCGGTTCGCTCATCGTCGTTGAGGCACCCCCGAATACGCTGAGGATATCCTGCACATCTTCCGGCGTGGTCGTCTCATCGAGGGCGATCCCGATACTGCCGTCCGCCGGGTAGTGGAAGTTCATTTTCGCTTGCAATGCTTTGGCGCGAACGGCTTCCCGGTCGGCCACCTGTATTGTAAGCGTATCGAAAAATACCTCGTGGCTCACCTTGACGCCGCCCTTGCGCAGGCCGTTCGCCAGCGTATGCGCCAGGATCGTGACCCGGGTGGCGATGTCCTTCAGCCCCTGGGGACCATGGTACACGGCGTACATAGCCGCCATATTGGCCAGCAGGGCCTGGGCCGTACAGATATTGGAGGTGGCTTTTTCGCGTTTGATGTGCTGCTCGCGGGTCTGGAGCGCCATGCGGAGGGCCCTGTTGCCCTGGGCATCGATGCTGACGCCGATGATCCGCCCGGGGATGCCCCGTTTAAAGTCGTCCTTGGTCGCGAAGAAGGCCGCGTGCGGCCCGCCGTAACCCAAGGGTACGCCAAAACGCTGGGAGGAGCCCAGGGCGATGTCGGCGTCGAGCTCACCGGGGGAAGCCAGCAAGGTCAGCGCCAGGAGGTCGGTGGCCATCGCCACGAAACCGCCTACACCGTGTACGCCCGCGATAAAGGCGCGGTAATCGCTGACCCGGCCTTCGGCGTCCGGGTATTGCAGAAGGGCGCCGAAATAGGTGTCATCGATGCCCGCTTTTGCGAAATCGCCGATGACAATTTCTATCCCCAGCGGCTTGGCCCGGGTGAGGACGACGTCTATGGTCTGAGGCAATACTTTGCCCTCCACAAAAAACCTGGGCGCCTTAATGATGTCCGTCCGGTTGACGTGGTGGAACATCAGGCTCATGGCCTCGGCGGCAGCCGTCGCCTCGTCCAGGAGGCTGGCGTTGGCGATCGGCAGACCCGTCAGGTCGCTGACCATCGTCTGGAAGTTCAGCAGGCTTTCCAACCGGCCCTGGGAGATTTCGGCCTGGTAGGGGGTATACTGGGTATACCACCCCGGGTTTTCCAGGATGTTGCGCTGGATCACGCTCGGGGTAAGGGTATCGTAGTACCCCTGGCCAATATAGTTGCGAACGACTTTGTTTTGTAAAGACTTGTTTTTCAGTTCGGTAAGAAGCTGAGCCTCGCTCAGGGGCGCCGGGAGCTGCAGGGGCTTGCCCATGCGGATGGCGCCCGGTACCGTACGGGCGATCAAGTCATCAATATCGGAGACGCCGACGGCGTCCAGCATCTGCCTGGCTTCCCGGTTATCCGGGCCGATGTGCCGGCCTTGGAATTCACGGGACTGTTTGTCGAATACGTTGACCATAGAAAAATGGGGTTGACCTTTTTGGATCTGCAAAGGTACGACGCTTGTAGATAATAACCGTAACCCGGGCGCGGGTTATCCACGGGCGGTGTGCATAGCGTCTTCTTCCTCCCGGAGCTGCTTCGACGTCTGGCGGCTGCCGTCGTGGCTCCAACCCGGAGGACCGAAGATATAGCTCAGCTTTTGCTTCCAGTTGGTCCCTTTGACCCGGAGGTCCTTCACGATGGCCTGCCATTCGTGGAAAATGATGTTGACCGGCCCCTGGTTTTCCAGCTCCTTCGTCAACCCGAAGCGGACGGGCTGGTAGTGGTCGTCCTCCGGTTGAAAGGTGCCGAAGAGCTTGTCCCAGACGATCAGGAACATCCCCAGGTTCTTGTCCAGGTATTTGGGGTTGCTGGCGTGGTGGACCTTGTGGTGGGAAGGGGTGACAAAAATATATTCCAGCCAGCCGAGCCGGCCGATCTTTTCGGTATGGACCAGGATCCCCCAGATCTGGGTGGCCGAGTACATAAAGGCGATGTTCAAGGGGCTGAAACCCAGCCAGGCCAGGGGTATGAAGAAAATAAAGCGGTACAGCGGCTCGAACACGCTGCTCCGGAAGCCGACCGTAAAATTGAAGTGGCTGCTGGAATGATGGGTGACGTGGACCGCCCAGAAAAACCGGCAGAAATGATCGATCCGATGCAGCCAGTAATACATGAAGTCCTCGGCGATCAGCAGGCCGACCCAGTACAATACGCTTTCCTGGAGCGTGAGCACCCGGTGGTTATAGAAATATTGCAGGATCCATACGTAGACGCCCCGGAAGGCCAGGTCGATCGACGCATTGGCGATCATCAGGTAAAAGTTGGTAATGGTGTCCTTGAGGGTGTAGGCTCGCCGCTGCTGGGCGTGGGTCAGCAAAATCTCCAGCCCGATCACAATGAAATAGATGGGTGTGGACAAAAGGATGAGCCATTGTTCTCTTAGGGACCCCATGGGTATGACGATTCGGTTTAGAGCGTAAAAATAACGATTTTTGCGTCGTTATGGGCGAAGACCTGCTGCGGAATTGGCATAAAAAGGCGGTGGAACACCGCAAACAGTACCAGGGATGGTTAAAAAGGGCGGACAAGAACAAAACGCTCGACCGCCTGCCGGCGCTGCACGCCGAGGCGTTTAGCCATATCGATTGCCTGACGTGTGCGAATTGCTGCAAACACTATTCCCCGCGTTTTAAAACCCCCGACATCAAACGCATCGCCCGCCGGCTCAAGATGAAGGAGGGGGCTTTTATCGAGACCTACCTCCGCCTCGATACGGACGGGGACTATGTGGTCAAGTCTTCTCCCTGTCCTTTCCTGGGGGCGGACAATGCGTGCAGCATCTACGAGGACCGGCCGTCCGATTGCGCGCGGTATCCTTATACCGATGAGGATGTGCTGCTCAAAAGGCCGCAACTGACGTTGACCAACAGTGAGATTTGCCCGGCAGTATACTATGTGTTGGAAAAATTGACGGCCGGCGCCGCGGGTGGCTAGTACTGCATCTTCCGCAAGCTCGGCGCCTTGAACCACGTGGTGACCACCACCAGCAACGTCATACACCCCCCGAAAACGACCGAAGGCACCACGCCCATGAGCTTTGCCGCCAGCCCGCTCTCAAACTGTCCCAGTTCGTTGGAAGAATTGATGAACATGGAGCTGACCGACAATACCCGGCCTTTCATTTCGTCGGGCGTTTTGAGCTGCAGGATGGTCCCCCGGACGACCACGCTGACCCCGTCCAGCATCCCACTGAGCAGCAGGGCCGCAAAGGACAACCAGTACCACTTGGACAGACCGAAGGCGATGATGCAAAGCCCGAAGCCAAAAACCACCATCAGGAGGATCTTCCCCTGTTTGCGTTTTAGGGGGAAAAAGGTGATGGAGCCGATCATGATCCCCGACCCGATATCGGAGGCGGCGTTGAGCCAGCCGTACCCCTGGGCGCTTACGTGGAGGACGTCGGTCGCATAGACCGGGATCATCGCCACCGCACCCCCGAACAACACCGCGAACATGTCCAGGCTCATCGCCCCCAGGACCTCCTTGGTCTTGTAGACGAAGCGCAGCCCTTCCTTGACGCTGGCCCAGGTCCGTTGGTTGACCGGCGACTGCTGGCTCATCGGCTTTGGTTTCAGCAGGCTGACGAAAAAGATACCCGCCAGGAGCAGACACCCGATCGTCGAAAAGACCACGGTATAGGAAAAGTTACCGATGAGAAAACCGGCGGTGGCGTGTCCGAGGACGGAGGCACCCAAAAAGGTGCTTTGACTCCAGTTTACGGCGTTCCCCAGGAGCTCCCGGGGGACGATCTGGCTGATCATGGACGCCATGGCCGGATTGGCAAAGGCCCGGAGGATACCGGTCCCAAAGATCACCGTATACACCGCGTAGGCGATGAGGTGGTTGTCAAGGTGGTGGAGGACATAGGGAGACGATATCGCCAGCAGGCAAAGCGAGCTCCCCACGTAAAACGACAGGGTTTTCAGGGTCAGCCCCCGTTTTTCGCTTTTATCGATGACGTGTCCGGCATACAACGCCAGGGACAGGGCGGGGATCACTTCCGAAAGACCCACCACGCCGATGGCCAGCGGGTTCCGGGTGACCTGCCATACAAGCCAGCCCACGGTCGTGGCGGTCATGCGCAAGGCCATGACCAGGCAAAGACGGGCAAAAATGTAAGACCTGAATTCGGGGATACCGATGGTGACGAGAGCGATGTTCTTCTGCTGCATGGTATCCCGTAAAATTAGGGTGAAACCGTTAATCGGGCAACGTGAGGTAGTGCTGCCCCTCCCCATATTCCTTGTCCAACGCGTCCAGCACGGTTTTCAGGTGCCGCTCATTTCCAAGGAAGTCGGCCTTGCTCACGTCGATGAACAAGGTCTTCAGGTTGTGCTGGCGGATATATTGGGTATAGGTTTCCTGGAGCTGGTACAGGTACTCGTTGGGGATGTGTTGTTCGTAGGAACGGTTGCGTTTGCGGATGTTTTCCTGCAACTTGCTGACAGGGGCATGTAAGTAAACGAGCAGGTCCGGGCTGATGAGCTGTGGCTGGATGATGTCGAAGAGCTTTTGATACAGCCTGAACTCTTCATCCGACAGCGTGACCTTTGCAAAAAGAAGACACTTGGTGAACAGGTAGTCGGAGATGGTGAGGTTGCTGAACAGGTCCCGGGAGAGGAGCTCCTTGAGCTGTTTGTAGCGCTCCGCCATAAAGAACAACTCCAGGGGAAAAGCGTATTGGGCGGGGTTTTCGTAAAATTTC
This sequence comes from Dinghuibacter silviterrae, assembly GCF_004366355.1. Taxonomy (NCBI): domain Bacteria; kingdom Pseudomonadati; phylum Bacteroidota; class Chitinophagia; order Chitinophagales; family Chitinophagaceae; genus Dinghuibacter; species Dinghuibacter silviterrae. The sequence goes on from NZ_SODV01000001.1 coordinate 1,949,202, forward strand.
GGGAGAAACGGGTTGTCCGCGAACTCTTCCAGGACGAGCCTTGCGCTGTAATGGCGGGCGAGGAGGTGCGCCAGGGTGGTCTTGCCCGCGCCGATATTGCCTTCGATCGTTATGAAACGGTAGTGCATGTTTGCGGGGTCCAAGATAGGGAAGGTCCCGCAGACTCGGCGGGGAAATTGTTCACACCCGTCGTACCTCCAGTGTATCGGGTGTCGCCGCCAGCAATTCCGCGACCGTTACCCCCGATACGGGATGAACAAGCTCCGGCGCCACCTCCGCGAGCGGCGCCAGCACGAAACGCCGGTTGGCGATTTCGGGATGGGGAACGCGGAGCTCCGCAGTATCGATTATTGCGCGACCGTAAAAAAGAATATCGATGTCCATGAGCCGCGGCCCCCACTTCTCCGCGCGGTTCCGGCCAAGCGCCGCTTCGATCGACCCGATGCGTTCCAACACGGCCCCCGGGGACAATGCCGTGTCCACGATCAGGACCTGGTTGAGAAAGGCGGGCTGGTCCTGGTTCCCCCAGGGTGCCGTTTCGTAAAGGGAGGAAGCCTTCCGGACGGGGCCGATGTCCCGGCCGACCAGGTCCCGGGCCGCCGCCAGCAATGCCTGCCGGTCACCCAGGTTCCCGCCCGTCAATAATATTACCTCGTTCATGGCCCAAAATTCTATATTTAACCCATTATTTGGATCCCCATGCGTAGTTTCTTCTCATCGTTTTTTGCGGCCCTGCTGGCCTTGATCATTTTCAGCATCATCGCCTTCTTCGTATCCCTTGGTATTATCGGGGTGATTACCGCGAGGCTGACGTCCCACAAGACAAAGGTGGGGACAAATGCCGTGTTGTACCTGGACCTGTCCACGCCTATCCAGGAACAGGGAAGGACGGATGATGTGAGTAGCTTTTTCGGACGGGAAGACGCCACCAGCCCTGGTCTTTTCCAGGTGGTGCGGCTGCTCCGCTATGCGAAGACCGACAGCAGCGTCAGGGGGATCTTTATCCGCGCGGAAGGCAATGCCAACGGTTTTGCCACCAGCCAGGAACTGCGCCATGCCCTGGAAGACTTCAAAACCTCGGGGAAGTTTGTCTATGCCTTTGGGGACGTCATCGACCAGAAGGCCTATTACGTGGCGAATGCCGCGGACAAGATCTATTGCAACCCCGCGGGGGCCATGGAATGGACCGGCTTGTCCACCCAGGTGATGTACCTCAAACACGCGCTGGACAAGCTCGGTATCGAGCCCCAGATCTTTTACGACGGCAAGTTCAAAAGCGCCACGGAGCCCTTGCGGACGGATAAAATGAGCGACGCCAACCGCCTCCAGACGGGGGAATGGCTGGGCGACCTCAACCGGGGGCTGCTCACGGCGGCCTCCGAGTCCCGCAAGATCGACACCGCCACCCTGGCGGGTTTCGAACAAACCGGCGCCATCCAGACCGCACACGATGCGGATAAATACCACCTCGTTGACGGCACCCGCTACCGCGGTGAGGTCGTGGAAGAGCTCCGCCACAAGCTGGGTTTGAACGCGGGGGCTGACATCAATTTCGTGTCCCTGTCCAAATACGCCGATGCGATCGACCTCGATAACGACGCCACCGACCGGATCGCGGTGATCTACGCCCAGGGCGACATCGTGTATGGAGCGGGCCAGGAAGGGGAGATCGGTTGCGACGAATACGTCAAATGGATCCGCAAAGCCCGCCAGGACGACCACGTCAAGGCCATCGTCCTGCGGGTCAATTCTCCCGGGGGAAGCTCCCTGGCCAGCGACATCATCCTGAGGGAACTGCTCCAGGCGAAAAAAGAAGGCAAACCCGTCGTCGTGTCGATGGGTGACCTCGCCGCCTCGGGCGGATATTACATCTCTTGCGGGGCCGATTCCATTTTTGCCGAGCCTGGAACCCTGACGGGGTCCATCGGGGTGTTTTCCATCATCCCCAACCTCCAGGGCTTTTTCAAGGACAAGCTCGGGGTGACTTTCGACGGCGTCAAGACAGCCCCCTTTGCCGACCAGGGTACCTTTAGCCGCCCGCTGACCGACGCGGAAAAGCGGTTCGCCCAGGCAGGCGTGGACAGCACCTATACGGAATTCAAAACCAACGTGTCCAAGGGCCGCCACCTGTCCCTGGACCAGGTGGAGACCATTGCCCAGGGCCACGTCTGGACGGGGGAACGGGCTTTGTCCATCGGGCTGGTGGACCGGTTGGGCCACCTTCAGGATGCCATCGACTGCGCCGCCCGTCTTGCCAGGATCAAAGAATACGGTCTCACCGAATACCCCGAGGCCAAGTCCGCCCTGGAGCGGTACTTCAAGAACTATGGTCACGGCGTCGCCGCCAAGGCCGTCAAAGACGAGCTTGGACCCGAGGGTTGGACGACGCTTCAGCAGATGCGCCGGATCAAGGCGATGGTGGGCCAGGTCGAGGTGCGCTTGCCTTACGACGTGGATATCCGCTAAAATCGCGTAGCTTCGCCCCGCCCGACGCGGGCCCGCAGGGCCCGCTCGACGATCGTCAACCATGGCACAGCAATCATCGTACAACCAATGGCGGGCCATGTTCGCCATTGCCAAAGGAAGCTTCAGGGCCATCCTGCGCAGCCCCTCGGCCGTCGTATTCAGCCTCGGATTTCCGCTCATCTTTATCCTGGTGTTCGGGTTTATCGGCGGAGGTGGTCCCAGCATCCGTGTCGCCATGTCGCCCTCCAGCGATACGGCCAACTGGGTCTATTACGCCCTTGAAAAATTCGGTAACGTCAAACTGGTCACGGGCGAGCCGCAGGACAAAATCCTCTCCGACGTCCGCAAGGGCCGGATCACCGCAATCATCGACATCACCCGCAATCCGGCGGACAGCGCCTATCCCCGTTACACGATCCATACCACGACGTCTTCCGCTTGTATGGACAAGTTTCCCCTGCTGGAAACCGTCCTGAAAACCCTGAACGCAGAAATCGACAAAAGGGCTTTTCCCGGACGGCCGTCGTTTTCCACCCTGGCCGAACCGGTGGTACTACCCGGCAGGGAATACCGGATGATCGACTTCATCCTGCCCGGCATGCTCGGCTTTTCCCTTCTCAGTGCCGGGATCTTCGGGGTGGCCTTCCTGTTCTTCAACCTCCGGCAGACGCTCGTCCTGAAGCGGTTTTTTGCCACGCCCATCCGCCGGACCTATATCGTGCTCGGCGAGGGCCTTTCCCGGGTGACCTTCCAGATGATCACCGCGGTGGTCATCATCGGGATCGGGTATCTCTCGTTTCACTTCACCCTGGTGCACGGCTGGGCGACCTTTCTCGACATGCTCCTGCTGAGCTTTATCGGGCTGGTGGTGTTTATGGGTTTTGGTTTTATCGTGTCCAGCGTGGCCAAGAACGAGAGCAGCATTCCCCCCTTCGCCAACCTGGTGACGATGCCGCAGTTTCTGCTGGGCGGCACCTTCTTTTCCACAGATGCTTTCCCCGGCTGGCTCCAAACCTTTTGCAACGCCCTTCCGCTCAAACAGCTCAACGACGCCATGCGCGACGTCGCGTTCGAGGGCGCGCATATATGGGACGTCAAGGGACAGATCGGCTACCTGCTCGCCTGGGGGATCCTGGTCTATGCCATCGCCATCAAAGTCTTTAAATGGGAATAGGCTATGCAAAAGATAAAGTCGGTCATCATCGGTATCAGCATCCTCCTGGCTTTTCTTTGCCTGCTCACCGCCTTCTTCCCCCGTCACATCCTCGTTACCCGGAGCATCGTCATCGGCGTCCGGAAGGACAGTATTCAGGCCCTCCTGGAAGACTTCCACCGCTGGCCCTCCTGGTGCACCTGGATGGGCACCGATAGCGCCGTCAACCGCGTCTATACCCCCGCCACCGACACCCACCAGGCTACCGTGACCTGGTATCCCAAGGGTCACCCCGAGAACAAGATGTTCATTTCCATCCTGCAAAGCGAGCCCGGCAACATTCGTCTTTTCTACCAATTCAGAAATTTGCTCCCCGCGGGCGGTGGATTCGACCTCTTCGAGAAAAAGGATAGCACCATTCTCCAATGGTCGCTGGAGGTCCGTTTGCGCTGGTATCCCTGGGAAAAAATTTCCGGAGTCGCCATGGACAAGGTGTGGGGGACGTCTATGAATGAAAGTCTTGGGCGGCTTAAGCATGAGGTGTATGGAGAGGCGGTGGCGCCCGACGATGATCAGGACGCCCGGTAAATCTCCGCAATCAACACCGCCAGCGCCAGCTTATCCACGCTCAGTTCACGGGCCAGCAGCCGGCGGGCCTCCACGAGGTGGTAACGGATGGCGTGCGGACTAAGGTTCATCCGTTCTGCAGTTTCCTTATAAGACAGCCCCTCGTCTTCGACCAGGCGATAAATTTCTTTTCGTTTCCCGGGAAGCGTCTCGACGGCCTGGGCGTAGGCTTCGAGGGTTTGTTTGTAGTCCAAAGCGTCGTCCGGGGAGAGGGGGAGCTCCTGGCGTTCGTAGAAAAGACGGGCCCTTTGTTGCTCCTTGGCGGATTTCCGGAGCGCGTTGATCATGAGGTTCGTGGCGTAGGTCCGGAGCAGGGGGAGGAGGGCTTCGTCGTCGCTTAGTTTGTCGAGGTTTGCCCAAAGACGGATGTAAGTTTCCTGGAGGATATCGTGTACGCCTTCTTCCCGTTTGATAAAACTCCTAACGAAAATCTCCAGCCGGTAGAAGGTCTCACCGTATATTTTCTCAAAACGGAGAACGGTTGCCTGGCCTGGAGATGGTCGATTTTCGGGCATGAGACACGAAATTAGGGCCTTCCCACCGGCGGCCTCTGTTAACTTAATATTAAGCCGGGGGAAAATCCTGTACATTTTTTTCCCTGCGGTGTGTTCTATATATGCCGGACAAAAATCTGATTCGCAAATACCTCGATGGCCTTGCTACTGAAGAAGAAACGCGGGCCGTGATGGCGTATTTGGCGGCGGATGATTCCGACTGGCAGCCCTTGGAAGCGTGTTTTGCGGAAGTGGCGGATCCGGCGCCGGACGTGGAGGGTAGCGTTTCGCTGAAGGAGGAGGTGCTCTCCGGGTTGAGACAAAAGCTATACCCGGCCGTAGCGGGGGAGCCGGTACGCGTTTATAGGTGGTGGCGCCTGGCCGCCGCCGCCGCGGTGCTGGCGGCAGCTGTGACGACCCTTTTGTATTACGCGCACACCCGGCACGACACGGAAGTGGCCGTAGTTTGGAAAACCTTGCACAACGCGGATGTGCACACCCGGTTGGGCGTTTTGCCGGACGGCTCGCAAGTATACCTGAGCCCCCATAGTACACTTTCCTACCCAACAGACTTTGTCCAGCACCGGGCGCTTCGGTTGGAAGGGGAAGCCTTTTTCGACGTTACCCGTGATGACCAACACCCGTTCGTGGTGGACGCAGGACCGTTGTCCACGCAGGTGTTGGGGACATCCTTTAATATAGAAGCGTATGGTGATGAGGGTACGGTGCGCATATCCCTGGTTCAGGGACGTGTGGCGGTGCGCAGCGACACCATGGTTCGGGTGCTGAAGGCGGGTGAGGTGCTGACATACGTCAGGAATGCAAAGACCATCAGCATGGAGGAGCTGAAGATGACTAACGTACACGATTGGGAAGACGGCTATATGCTCTTTAACGAGGTCCCGGTGGCAGACGCTCTGGGGCGCATCGCCAAACGCTATGGCCTGTCCCTGGATATTCAAGACCCCGACGGCCTGCGTGGAAAGCACGTGACCGGCGTGTTCAAACAACAACCGCTTGCCCAGACACTCGATATTGTATTGTTCATTTCCCGATATAAATACCGTATCAAAGGGAATACACTGGTAGTGCTCCCGAAATAGCGAGAATATTCAATTCTTTTAAAAGCAAATCAAGACTATGCTGTTTACCCGACAAATGGCTGCCGGGATCCGCATGCCCATGCGGTCCATGCTTATCTGTCTCGTACTTCTGTCCTTCGGACGATGGGGGTACGCGCAGAACAACAAGTTTCCTTCCCTTACGGACAAAGTCACTTTCTCGGCCAAGACCTCTGATGCCGCCACCCTCGTGGAGGCCCTGCAAAAGCAGACGACCTATTCCTTTTATATGGACAAGGCCGCGCTCAGTGGGGTTTCCCTCCACGACCTGCATTTTCAGAACGTGTCCTTGGGAAGGGTGCTGCAATACCTGCAAGAGTATTGCGGCCTGTCGTTTATGCTCAACGGTAAGACGATCGCGGTGTCCCGCGATCCCGATTTCAAACCGACCAGGCACGCGCATCAGGTGACCGGCCGGGTGGTCGATAGTAAAACGGGCGCCCCGATTTCCGGGGTGGACATCCAGGAAGATGGATCGAGAAGCGGGGCGGTGACCGACGCGAACGGGCGCTTTTCGCTCTATGTCAGCGATTCCTCTTCCGTGGTGACGTTTTCCTCGGTTGGTTACGATGCAAGGTCGGTGCACGCGGAGGACGCCGCCGCCCTTGAGGTCCGCCTGGTGCAGGATTCCAAATCCCTGGGTACGATCACCGTACAGGCTTATCGCAAGGTGAACACCGAGGCGGCCCTCCTCAGTGAGCGTCAGCACGCCTCTATCGTGATGGACGGGATTTCCGCCCAGAACATCGAAAAGACCGCGAGCATTACCACGACCCAGGCCCTCCAAAGGGTGTCGGGTGTGACGATCACCGACGACAAATACGTAGCGGTACGCGGGCTTGGTGACCGGAGTGTCATCGCCGAAATGAACGGGGTGCGGATGTCCTCCGCGGACCCGGACCGCAGTTCCATCCCGCTCGACCTGATCCCGGCCAACCTGCTGGACAATATCGAGGTGTACAAGACGTATACACCCGATCATCCGGCGGACGCTTCGGGGGGGATCGTTGAGCTAAAGACAAAGTCCATCCCGGACAAGCAAGTCCTGGATGTCACGGTGGAGACGGGCTGGAACAGCAACATCGGGATCGGGGGACAAGTGAACAGTTACTATAACAGCAACATGGGTTTTCTGGGGCAAAAGATCGGGAGTCACGATTTGCACCAGGACTTCCTGAACCTCAGTACCCAATACCCCGGTGGGTTGCCCCAGATTCAAAACATGATTGCGGGCGCCAGCAACAGCACCGCGGCCCTGCAGGAAGTAACCCGGATCAACAACATCATGCAGGGTGAATTCGACCCGGTGCTGACAACCCAATACAAAAAGGCGGCCCTGAACGGCATTTACTCCGTGACCTATGGCAATACGTTCAGGATCTTCCACGGGCACCAACTGGGAGTGATCGCCGGCGCCAGCTACTACCACCGGACGACGGATATTGACGGCGGTACCCTCAACCAGTACAGCCTGTACCAGGGGATCCTGACCGGTAACCCGGCCATCGACAACAACAGCCCCCGGATGATCCCCAACTATATTACCCCCAATACCCTTGTCTTGGGTAAATACGTAGGACAGAAGGAGTACACCGGCACGGAATCGTTGAACTATGGTTTTCTCGGCGGGCTGGCCTACCGGTTCAACCAACGGAACCAGGTCAGCTTCCAATACCTGGGTAGCCAGGGCGGGGAAACCCAGGCCAGCTACCTGACCGGACAATACGACTATACCTACAACCTGTCGGGGCCGGTCTACAACACCGCCTATTCGCTCAAGCAGACGTTCAGAACCCTGAATACCTACAATTTCCAGGGGGAGCACAAGATAGGCAAGGGGGAATTCGCGCCCCGCCTCAGCTACAACCTGGCCACCTCCAGGGCGACGGAGAACGACCCGGACTACCGGTTCGTCAACCTGATCGACTACCGGCCCGTGGGCGGGTCCTATTATGGAACGCCCCCCACGGTTCCGGGGCAGGGCGGCGGCTACGCGGCCACCCCCGATATATACTCCCTGTTGTCGGGATATGTAGACGGGTATGGTCCCTACGGAAAAATACAGGTGGACCCCAATGGCCGCCGCTACCGGAACATGACCGAAACCAATTACAACCATAAGGTGGACCTGACGGTGCCCTTTCCGCTGGGCGGGCTGACGCAGGTCTTCAAGGCCGGCTTTAACTACCTGCACCGGGACCGGAACTTCACCGAGCACGTGCTGTCCCTGCCGGGATCGAATTTTTCCAGTGAGGGCGCCTATCCCCTTTACTTAGTGAACGGGAACCTGAATGAACTGGTGGGGTCAAAGATCGTGGGTATACAGCAGCTCACATCCCCGACGGGTGAGGGCGCTCCCCTGGTCGGTGGCTTCCTGTACAACAGCCAGAAATCCCCCAACAATTACCAGGGGTTCTATGAAACCAACGCCTTCTACGGGATGCTGGACCTGAAGCTGCAAAAGAACCTTCGCCTGACAGGCGGGGTGCGCTTTGAAAAGACCAATATCCAAAGCGCGGTGGACACCTCCAATGTGTACATCAGTCCTTCGCTCAAAAACGGGAGCGTGAACCTGGTATACGTCAATCCCAATTCGGGGTACAAAACCAATTACAAACCTTATTATTCCGCCAACCTGACCTATACCCTCAGCGAAAAAATGAATTTCCGCCTGGCCTACAGCACGACGCTGGCCCGCCCGGAGATCAGGGAACTGACCAATGTGTACGAATACGATCCCTACCAGCAGGCGCTGGTGGTGGGCAACCCGGACCTGACGAACCAGGAAACAACCAACTATGACTTTCGCTGGGAATGGTTTCCGAAATCCGGGGAAGTGCTGTCCGCTTCCGCCTTTTACAAACAGATCAATCATCAGCTGGAAAAAGTATTTATCCTCAATTCCGCTGGTCTGAGCGCCACTTACCCGGAGTTCCCGGCAGTGGAATTCCAGAACGATCCCAATACGGGATACGTCGAAGGTATAGAGCTGGAAGTGGTCAAGGACCTGGGCAAGGTATGGAAACCGCTTACCCATTTCTTCTTAGGCTCCAACGTGATGTTTGCCAACAGTGAAGTGGTGAAAAACCCGCAGCGTCTGAATGCGGACCGGATCATGGACCGGAATTCCCCGTCCAAAAGCCCCCTCTTCGAGCAGGCGCCCTATTCGGTCAACGCTTACATCAACTACGCCAATCCGCATACCGGTACGGACGTTACCGTCACCTTCAACGAAGTCGGAGAGCGCCTGATCCAGGTGAACCTGGACGGTACCCCGGACCTGTACAGCCGGCCGGCGCCCATCCTGGACATCGTGTTCAGCCAGATGATCACCAAGCGCCTTCAGTTCAAAGGCTATGCAAAGAACGCGCTGAACCCTTCCCTGAATGAGGTCTACGCCAACCCCGGCAACGGGGGCAAATACTACGGCCATACCTATATCCGCCGGAGCTACCAGAAGGGCTCGGAGATTATGCTCGGCCTGACCTATCATTTGTTTTGATGCCAAACTTTTGATGCCAAACCACCCACTATGTTCCGATTAACCATAAAAGAATACGTCGTCCTGCTGATGACCGCCCTTACCTGGGGCGCCTGCGCCAAGTCCAAGCCGAACTTCCCGACCTCCGGCAACCTGGTGACCTCCCAGCAGATCGTTTCGTCGAGCGCCCGGATCGTCAATCTTGACGGGTACACCGACATCGCGGTGAACGGGCAGCCGTTGACGGATATGTTGTTTCAACAGACTTTTGGGGAGGTCATTTATCCTTCGCCTACGCCCTTTTTTCCCACTACCGGCAAGATGGGACAGACCTATAAGATCCCCCAGCAATTTTTCAACGCCCAGCATACGGCCGAGGTAGAGTTGCTCCAGGGGATCAACACCGGTACCCTGGATACGTTGTACAAGAAGTTCCAGGTGACCGATGACTATGCACAACCCAATGACTACTACGACGTACCCTACCGGAAAAATATACCACCGTCCCTGGCTACCTTGCAGATTACCTCCGACTCTGTGTTTGTAATCCCCCGGCCCATTTCCCCGGCGGCCGATCCCACGCATTTTCTCATCCGGATCCTGAACCTCAGCTCCGGTCCCGATGCGGCCAACCTGGTCGGGGGGATGCGCCTGGCGTATGCCAACGGCGCGCATGTGGCGACGGGTGCGGCGGATACCCTGACCATCCCCGGGAATTATTCAGGGTATATCGAATTGCCTTACGGGACCTACCAGTTCAAGGTATTGACGGCCCAAAACGCCCAGGTGCCGAGCGCCCAACAGGATGTGGTGTCGACCTCGGCGGGCTTGTCGCTCACTGAGGCAACCGGTACGATGAGCGGTTCCCCCCTGACCTATGCGCCCATCATCACCTACCAACCGGGTGGGGTGTACACGATCGTCGTCAATACCAACAACGACTTCCAGGTCCCTTACGGAAACGGTGGCCTCCCCTCTGCTTCCAATTCCTTTTGGGTGATCCCGGATATCACACCCGGCGCCAATGTCACCTATGCCCATTTGCAGGTGGCCAATGCCGTACCCGGGAGCGATATTTCGATAACGGTGGACGGCCAGCCCCTGGGTGGTTCGGTGGCTTTTCCCGGCGCCGGGGCATACCAGGTGTATGTGAGCGGGACACACCAGGTACAGGTCACCGACAAAGGTGGACAGATCATGGCGCAGAAAACCCTTACCCTTAACGGGGGGGATAATATAACGGCCTGGGTGTATCCCGGTCCAGGTGGTGCGGACTCCATCCTGCCTGTGCAAAATAACCTGAGCGGGAGCTGGTACAGCCCGACTACCGGCGGAGACGGTTCCTCTGCGGCCACCAGCCAGTATCATACGTATTACCCTTTTTGGATCCGCTTCCTGAACCTTTGTCCGGACCTGCCCCTCGTCACCTTCACACAAGCGAACGGGCAATTGTTCCCGGACAATATCGGCTACGGTTCTTCCGCCCTGGCTGCCCAGAACCTGGCCCCGGGAGGGTTGCCCGATACCTACCTCCAATACGTCGCCAGCTTTTATACCATGCCTGCCCAGATCCAGGTCTATCAATCGCAACCCCTGGTCCTGCCGGGAGACTGGTTGTCGGATATACCGGCCCTGACGCCATCTGATTTTGTGAACAGCACGGCAGCCAGTTATCCTTACGGGCTGCCCACCAGCACGGGTGAACCGGGCGTCTATACTGTTGCACTTGTCGGAACAGGCGCGGCTGCGCAGATGATCATCGTAAAACACAACCAATAACATGAAGACGCTATCATATATCGGGTCATTGCTGCTCCTGCTCGCGATGGGCTGCCGTAAAGTGACCTACAATTCGATCGGCAAGCCGGCGTATTTCCGGTTTTTCAACAGCATGAACTACCTGATCACCCCCGCCACCAAGGACGAACCCCAACCCTACCTGGCCATGGTCGTGGACCCCCAGTTCGACGCGAACGGGGTCGTCACCGGGGGGGCTGTCGTGGGTGATTTCCTGGACAAGCGGGCGACCTATGCGCCGCCTTACCCGGCCAATGCCGGGAATACCTCCGTGGACAATTATGAATATCCCGGTTCCGAAAAGGTCCTGGTGGGCCCCATCCTGAACGGGTTTGACTTGTCCAGCTGGGCCCAGATCGCGTCCGGCAAGCACCGGTTCGTGTTCTACAGCCGCCCGGTCTCCCAGACCCCTTTCTTCCAACTGGCGGCCAACCAAAGGAAGTTTGTATTCGCGGATACGACGGTCGACCTGGCGGAGGGAGAAGTATACACCATGGAATTGCTACAGCACGACGTGTACAGCAACCCGGTACAGATTGACTTCTATATGCGCCAGGAGCAGTTCACAAAGCTGTCCTTTGACGATTCCCTGTGTTATGTAAATTTTTACAACCTGGGGGCGGATGGCTTTACCGCCCAGGCCATCGCGCAGCAGGGTACACAAGGAGGGGGTAACTACATCCAGGACACCATGAATATCTATATGACCCTTCATTATCCGGACAGTGCATCCTGGCCGGGTAATGCGGTCGTACCCGGGTACCAATACATACCGGTCAATGCCGTCATCCGGTCCCACAACAGCGGGGTGGCGCCGTACATCAGCTTCCCCGTTTTCCCCGCCTACGCCGGGGTCGATACGACGTTTACCCGTAGTGGGATATGGGAAGAATTCATGTTCCTGTCCCCGGACTACTATCCTGCGCTCGGGTCTTTCCCCAGCTACAACGCCAGCCTGGGAGACTATGCCGTACTGGCCTGCACCAGCCGGTATTATCAAAAGGGGAATTACGGACCGCCCAACAACGACGCCTATCTGTCGCCCAACCTGATCATCACCATCCCCTCGGGTACTTCCGGTAACCGCTCGTTCTCGACCATCAGCACGGTGGAGGTGATCAACAACCAGGCGTATGTCATGAGCGTACAGCGTCAGTATGCACCCCCCGTCGAGACGTATTAATTCATTCAACCATGACCGTCATGCAAAAAAGTATAATAATATCTTGCCTGGTCTTGTGCGTTATCGGCTGTAATAAGCCCAATTACCAAAGCCAGCAGCAGGCCAATGCGACCCTCCAGAATGCCGGAGACTATATCAATAACAATTTTGACTATACGCTTTTCGCCGCCGCCCTCAAAAAGACCGGTTTCCTGGATACGCTAAACAATCCCAACGCCTCCTTTACCGTATTCGTGCCGACGAATGAGGCGTTCAACGCGGACAGCATCCTGTCCCCTTCGGATTTTGACAAGATCCCCATCGATACGCTCCGGACGATGATGCGGTCATATATCCTCCGGCAGAAGTTGTTCTTTAGCGACATCCCTGCCAATATGGACAACCTCTACCCCAACCTGAACGGGGTGAACCTATATCTTTCGGCTTTTTCAACAAGCAGCGGATACACGTCGTTCTTTCTTGTAGACGGGGTGAGGGTAACGGGGTTCACCAATGCGGCCGGCAACGCGACGACGTACGACGTTCCGCAGGCTAATGCGGTGATACACGTGCTGCCCACGGTGATGAAGTCGAACGCGTACACCGTCCAGGATTTCCTTACCGCCCGCCCCGACCTGTCGGACTTTGTCGCGGCCTGTAAACACTTTAACCTTTGGGACGGCCTGAAGACGGCCAACCCGGCCACTGTGTACGCCGTTAACAATGCGGGCATGGAGGGCAGGGGGCTGACCGCCGACAGCATTGCCCGGTTGGATACCAGCCAGTATTATCCCGCGCTGTTCTCCGGTTACGTCGAGTACCCACACCACCTGTTCGTATGGGACCTCACGGTTATCTCGGCCTTTGCCAATGCGACAGGCGTCTCTTATAATTCCAACGCCATTTTCCCCCTGGCCGGCGGATATTCTTTTATCATGACGGGCACCTACGGCGGATTCGGGTGTTATATGATCGACCTGGCAGGGAATTACATCGGCCCCATTCCCAGCCCGTACGGTTACCCCGAAACCACCCCCTATGTACCGGGGGAGACGGATTTTACCTGTTCTAACGGGGTCGTCCATATCCTCTCGGACCTGGTGGTATTACCCAGCGCCGTACATAAATAAACTCCAAAACGAATGTATATGACACATAAAATTGGGTGGTGGCTCCTGCCGCTGGTATGGTTAGCGGTTTCCTGCAGCAAAAACGAAGAGCCGCCGAAAACGGTCGGTCAGGCCATCCCCTATACCGGGGCGCCCAACCGGACGCTACAGGCGCTCATCGATTCGATCCCGACCTTGCGGATTTACGACTCGATCTATCATCATTCGGACCTGGGTCACCTGCTGGACAGCCTGCGCGGCGCGCAGGGAGCCAAATATTATACGCTCTTCGCTCCGGCCGACGAGGCCTTCCAAAAGGCGGGCATTACCCTGTCGCAGGTGGGAAGTTATGCGCCGGCCGTCCTGGATAGCATTGCCTTCTACCTGGCGGCTACGGGCTCATATACCACGGAAGGGTTGAGCACCCTTCAAGGATACCAGCCCCTGAATACCCTTTTGCAGGTCACCAGCATACAAAGCAGTTATCAAGGGCAACCCTGGAACCCCGGGAATGGATTCAGCGCCCAAAATCCCTATATCTACACCCTTTACGTGGGTTGGACCAACGGGACGCTGATGCAGAACGGGCGCCCCGTCGGGGCCAATCAGGGTATTCAAGCCACGGACGGCGTACTGTGGGAAACGGATACGCTTGTCACCAAGCCCACCCAGGAGGCCTATGCCGTTATCGCGGGCGACACCAGTTTCAGTTTCTTCATGGCGGCCGGCGAGATCAGCGATTCGATATATAGCAACAACTATATTTCTGTGTCCCGTCCCGTATATACCTCGGGACCCGATACGGTTTTCCTGCAATTGATGGCCGGCCTTGCGCCCAGGACTTTTTTCGTGCCCACCAACAATGCCTTCAGGAAGGCGGGTTTTCAATCGGTGACGGATATCTACAATTATATCCTGCAATCCTATAACGTCGTCTCGGGCAATTTTTACGACCAGAATTATAATGTCATCGTCACCAATATGGACTCCATCCTGAATTACCACCAGAGCACGGGCGTGTTCTATACCCAGGATATGCTCAGCGACCCCTCCCTCAATATGTACGTGGAGAGCCCGACCGGGGCGGGGCAATACAACCAGCATCCTGTCTATTTATACCTGACGTTCAGTAACGTGAACGGGCAAGTGGTCCTTCACCGGCAGGACTTCCCGGGGGGAAGAGCGGCCACGGTGGTCGCCCCCTATGATATGACCACCCTTAACGGGGTTGTGCATTCGGTGGATAATTTATTGCTACCCCAACCTTAATCTTAGTTATGCAACGGATCTACTTTTATATAACAGCCCTGGCCCTGGCATTGACGGCTTGTAAAAAGGATAGCTCCTCCGGGAACTCTCTGGCGGCCGGCAACCGGCTGACCTATGTCATAGGGGACAACGGCAATTTAAGCCTGTTTACCGCCGCCCTGTCCTATACCCACCTGGGTGACACCCTCCTGAAACCGGGCCCTTATACCGTGCTGGTTCCGAATGATAATGCGTTCAATGCCTCCGGGTATGCGAATGTCGTAGCGGTGGAAGGGACGAGCAGCGCCCTGATGGATCAGATCATTTCCTATCACATCCTGGGGGGGACGTATTACCTGAATGAATTGCCCTTTTCCTTCAACCAGGAGATCAGCACCCTCCACGGGGACAAAATGTATGTGACCCATTGGGTAAAGGCCGGGGATACCATCCTGACGATCAACGGTACCCCGGTGATCGCATATAACCTCCCTGCTTCCAACGGGGTCATACAAGTGTTGAGCGCCGTTTTGAATCCGCCCATTTACAAAAATATCCATGAAGCCCTGTCAGGGGACACGGCCCTTACCTTCTTTAACGAAGCCATGAACCACACCGGGCTGACGGACACGATCGCGGAGGGGAGCGCCGTCTATACGGTGTTTGCCCCGACGAACAGCGCTTTCCGTGCCCTGGGTTTTATGTCCACGGACAGCATACTCGCTACGGACCCTGCGATACTGTCGGCCATCATCAAGTACCATGTCCTGAGTGACCGCCGCTTTATCTATGACTATATACTGTCCACAGACGCCAGCGGCGTCAGCGGGCAAACGATGATCGACGGCAGCAGCGCGACCGTTACGCTGATCTCCTCCGGACCCGGGACGTACTCCGGTATTACCATCCAGGGGGCGGGTAATACCAGCGCTTCTAACCTGGTGCGCTCCAATATACTGGCGGGGAATGGTGTCGTGCATACGATCGACCAGGTGCTCAAACAGACGTTTTAATTATTCAATAATGAATTGACTGATGAAGAAGGTATTTCCATTACTATGCTTATTTGTTTGCCTGTTCGGTCTGGGGTCTTCCCTGCGCGCCCAGGAGACGAGCGGGGGCCTGACGGGTCACGTACAGGATTCGAGCGGTCACCCGCTGCCGGGGGCCACGATCACGGCGATCCATCAGCCCTCGGGCACCCGGTATTCCACGACCAGTACGCGGAGCGGGATCTATAGCATCCCCAACCTTCGGATCGGGGGCCCGTACCATATAGAGATCAGTTATAGCGGCATGGAGACGCAAACGAAGGACGGGGTAACCATCACCCTGGGCGACGCACTGACCGAAGATTTCGTCCTGGCGCCCAGCGTCCGTGAGCTGGGGTCCGTCCTGGTGAAGGCCACGCGCAACAGCGCCCGGGCCAATGCTTTTGGGTCGGGGACCAATATAAGCCGCGACAATATCCGGCAAATGCCTACCCTCTCCAGGAGCATCACCGATATGACAAAACTGGTGCCCCAGGGGTCCAAGGACAACTCCTTTGCCGGGACAAACTTCCGGTACAACAACGTCACCGTGGACGGGGCGATCAACAACGACGCCATCGGGTTCAGCCCATCGCTGGGCGGTATCACCGGTACCTCGGGGATGCCGGGGAGCAGCACCCGTAGCAACCCCATTTCCATGGATGCCATCGAGGACATGCAGGTGTACCTCTCTCCCTTCGACGTCAAGCTGGGGGGATTTACGGGGGGCAGCATCAACGCCGTTACCCGTTCGGGGACCAACACCGTGACAGGGTCTATCTACGCCTTTGGCCGTAATGCCGCCACCACCGGAAAGGACCGGATCGGGGACCAGGGCAAAGAGCCCTCCGACTTCCACGACTACCAGGTAGGGTTCCGGATCGGCTTTCCACTGGTCACCTCGAAGCTGTTCTTCTTTACCAATGAAGAGCTGGCGCGCCGCCAGGACCCCATCCAGCAGAATGCGGGGAGCGCGGAGTCGAGTAGCATCCTTTCGCTCGCGGATGCCCAGAACCTGCGACAGTATACGGTTCAGCATTATGGGTGGGACCCCGGGACATACGGGACTTTTAACGTGTATGCCAATTCCGATAAGTACTTCAACCGCCTGGACTGGAACATCGACAGCCACAACCAGTTGGCCCTCCGCAACAATACCATCCTCTCCAAGGCGATCAACCTGGAACGGGACCAGCAGGACTTCCGTTTCGGGGACATCGCCTACCAACAGGTCAATAACCAAAGCTCCACCGTTCTGGAACTCAAAACGCAGTTCAACAGCCGTTGGTCCAACAGCCTGGTGGCGGGGTATACCACGGTGCACGACTACCGGAACCCCAGCGACTCCATCCATCCCCAGGTACAGATCCTGGGGAATACGCCGGGAACGACGATCTATTTCGGCACGGACCGGGAAGCGGCGATCTTCAACATGAAACAAAACAGCGTGGAAGTGACGGACAACGTGACGCTGAACCTGGGGGCGAACAAGCTCACGCTGGGGACCCACAACGAGCTGTACCATATCCTTTACAACTTCGTGAATTCCTGGAACGGCCGGGTGGACTACAATAGTATCTCCGACTACCTGAACAGCAATCCCTACCGGGTCAGAGGCTCTTATAACTATATCAACGACAGCCGGGCGTACATTCTATCGAATCCCAGCGCCCAGTTCAATATCGACCTCTACAGCGCATACATCCAGGATGAGATCCAGGTCAACGAGCGGTTCAAGCTTATTCCCGGGGTCCGGGTGGACGAAGCGGAAGTACCGCAGAAGCAAATCCTGAGCACGAAGACCCAGAGCGCGTATGTCGATCCCTACTTTGGCACTACCTATACCTATACACCCTTAAATCATATCAGGAACGATTATTTCAACGCTCCCCAGATCTCCCCCAGGATCGGGTTCCGGTATGACCTGACCGCCGACCGGAAGCTGGTCCTGAGGGGCGGTACGGGTTTATTCACCGGCCGTATCCCGTTTGCCTGGCTGGGGTATTCGTTTTATAACAACGGGGACACGTACGGGGCCTTCGACCAGAAGGCCAGTAACAAAGCCTTTATCGCCGGCACCGACCCGATGGTGTACAACCCCAATGGGATCTCCAGCTTTATCGCGCAGAACGGCGGCAATGTCACCAGCAAGAATGCCGGCCCGACCCAGGTGGACGCCGTGAACAACCACCTGTTGATGCCGAAGGTATGGCGGACGAGCGCGGCGCTGGACTATACCGACGAACGCGGGTTCAAATACAGCATCGAGGGGATCTATACCAAGACACTCGAAGACATCACCTTCCAGCAGGTAAACATACAGGATAACCCGAGGTACTACCCGTACGACGTCAATCATCTGCAGCCGATCTTCCCCAGCACGGGGGTAGACCCGCGTTTTGCCAATGCCTACGAAATGAGCAATACGAAACTGGGATACCGGTACAGCATTTCATTGACCGTATCGCGTGAGTTTACCGGCGGATTTGGATTCATGGCAGCGTATACCTACGGTCGCAGCGAGGATGTCTCGAACGGCATTCGCAATTCGATGGAGAGCAACTGGCAGCTCAACCAGGCACTGAACCCGGACAACCCCGGGCTGGCGTTGTCCAACTTCGACATCCGTCACCGGATCATTGCGGACATCCATTACCGCAAGGCATGGGACCGCCACTGGGTGAGTCTTCTGAGCGTGTTTGTCAGCGCGCAGTCCGGCGCCCCGTTCACGTATGGATTCGTGAACCAGAGCATCCAGGGGACGGGTCAGCAGGTCAGCCTGGCCTACATCCCCAAAGAAAGCGAAGCGATCAATTTCTTCCAGGACCAGCTCGACGCCAACGGCAACGTAACGGCGACCGCCGCCAGCCAGGCCGCGGCATTCAATGCCTTTATCGACGGCAATAAATACCTCCGCAGCCGCCGGGGCCAGTTCACGGAGCGGAACGCGGCGCATACGCCCTGGAATACCCAGGCGGACTTCCGGTTTGCACAGGAGTATCATTTCGGGAAGACCCAGTACATCACCTTGACAGTGGACATCATCAACCTGACGAGCCTGCTGGACAAGAACTGGGGCCAGTTGTACTTCGTGCCGAACACGTACAACCAAACGGCGAGCGTCGGGTTGTCACCGACCTTGTTCCCCCCACAGCAGAACCAGAACGGGTACCCCGTGTATACGTTCATGAATCCGGGTAAGCCGTATTCGGTGGATTATTTCAATTCCAGGTACCAGATGCAGTTCGGGATAAGGTATTCATTCTAAAACCGACCAATCATGAAGCGATTACTATATCTGATGACAGGTCTCGCGTTGATGCTGAGCGCCTGCAAGAAAAAAGACCAGTCGGGCAGCACACCGCTCGCTTTGAGTTCGTTCCTGCCGACCAGCGGCATGGGCGGGACCCTGGTCACCATCTATGGCCGCGGATTCGGCCCGGATACCCTGACCAACGTCGTCACCTTCAATGGGACCAAGACCTCCATTTTCCAGGTGACGGACACCTCCCTGGTGGTCATCGCCCCGGCCACGGGCACAACGGGGCCGCTGGCCGTAAACGGTATCACGGCGGGCACCTATACCTACCAGTTGTTGAGCATTCATGGTGCCTCCCCCCTTAACGGTCCCGCAGGTACCGGTGTCACCATTACCGGGGCTGGGTTTACCGGCAAGACGGGTGTGCCTGTCGTCACGTTTAACGGCCGTGCCGCCACCGTGACACTGGCCAATGACTCCACCCTGGTGGCCGCGGTTCCCGACAGTGCGGGCGTGGGTCCCATTGTGGTCAGCGCCAATGGCCAAACGGCCACGGGCCCTGTGTTCACCTACCAGCACATCAACGCGATCGCTCCCCTGACAGGCGGCGCCGGCACCAAGGTGACCATCCACGGGGTGGGCTTTGGCACCGACCCCAGCCAGCTCAAGGTGGATTTTAACGGCACCGTCACCCCCGTGGTCAGTGTCACGGCGGATACGCTTATTGTCGTGAATGCGCCGGCCGGCGTCAAGACAGGACCCGTAGACGTCACCATTAACAACGAAAAGACCGTGGGCCCGGTATTTACCGAAGTACCTTTCCCGACCATTGCGACCGTTACGCCCACCAGCGGGCTCGCGGGTGCTACGGTGGTCATCACGGGGGCGAATTTCAGCTCCGTTCCGACCGAGAACCAGGTCCTTTTTAACGGTACCCCGGCGGTCGTCCAATCCGCGTCGGGAACCCAGCTCACGGTGACGGCACCCGCAGGCGCCACGAGCGGCGCGATCACCCTCTCTGTTAACCAACAGCAGGTCACAGGCCCCGTCTTTAAATTCCAGGTCCTGAACATCACGTGGATCACCCCGAACAACGGCCTGGCCGGCAACACGGTGATCATCAGTGGGAACGGCTTTGACGCCACCACACCCGCGAACGACAAGGTATTTTTCAACGGCCTGCCCGCCACGGTCACCAGCGCCCAGGATACGCAACTGGTCGTCACCGTACCCGCGGGGGTCACTACAGGTCCCGTCAGCGTGACGGTCGGACCGCTTTCCGCCACCGGACCGGTCTTCTACCACGCCGGTGTCACCACCGTTTATACGGCGCCTTCCGGTTCGTATGTCAATGGAATAGCCGTTGACGTCAGCGGGAACCTTTACTTCACCCTTAGCGGTAACAGCAGTATCCAGATGATCGACCCCGGCGGAACAGTCACCACCTTTGCGGGAAGCCCAACCGTGACCGGCCCGGCTACCGACGCGCCGTTGTCCAGCGTATTGTTCAGTTCCCGCATCGGCCGGTTAGGTACAGACGCGCAGGGAAATATGTATGTGGCCGATGAGGGAAGCCAAACCATCCGGGAAATCATAAAGGCCACCGGGATCGTCCATACCCTTATGCAGTCCGTCGGGGGCATCACCAGCATGAGCCTCAGCCCCTCCGGCCAGCTCCTGTTTACGGAGGCGAACTACAATGGAAACAGCGGGGTCTTCTCTTATAATTTTGGGAATAATACATACGGTCAGGCCTACCCCGGAGGTAATAATTTTTATAACCCCAACGCCGCGTTCACCGATCCGTCCGGAGACTTTTATGTGACCGGTGGCAACCCGGTATATGAGTATTCCCCGGCAGGGAAGTTTATGCACTTCTTTGGAGGCTTCAACAATGCCTACACGCTGGTACAGGACCCCAGTACAGGCAACCTGGTGTGTGGGGATCAATACAACCGGAACCTGACCGTGTTCGACCTGGCTGCAGGGACGAACACCCTCCTGTTCCAGGCTGGTTATGGATACCAGGACGGTACCTTGTCTCAGGCTGAATTCTCCCAGATGGGACCCCTGGCCATCGACCAGCAGGGGAATATGTATATCGTGGATGGATCTTACGGAGGGAACTCGTACATACGGAAAGTACAATTCCATTGATTTTTTCTCATAGCACCTGGTTTTGGAAAATCAGCGGCCGCTCCTTTGGGGGCGGCCTTTTTTTTACCGGGGCTTATCGCCCGCTCTTGCCTGAAATAAAAAAGCGCCTTTCGGCGCAGGGATTTGGGGTGTGGGCAATGATGGTGACGATCGACTAGTGCACGGTCCCTTTTATCTTTTCAACAAAAGCTTTGGAGACATTTACCAGGGCAGCTATTTCCTTATCGGTAAACTTACCTGTTTTCATGAGGTTTTTCACGAATTCCGTTTTTGCTTTTTCTTCACCCTTGATCGCCCCCCTCTGGTACAGAATATCTCTTTCCTCTGATATTAAACCTGCAACGCTATCCATGATTTTTATGATTTGTGAGTCTAAATTACGTAATTGCCCCAATATCCGCAATTGTTGCAGGAACCTTTGTTTGTCAAGGTCTCCCGCAGTAGTTTGAATGATCTGGGTTATAATATCTTTTGCCACAACGGTCGGATTTTCCTTACCAAAACCGGCCAGAATGGCCATTATCTTTTCCTCCGGTTTATCCGAGCGAAGCAACAAGTGGTAATCCACCGTAGAGAGGGCAATAAGCGCATAGTGAAAATATATCCGGCCGGAACGAATATGATCGGCCATTTTGGGGACGCCCTTGCCTACATAGATGACGTATTGTTTTACCGGCAAATGATACCTTCTGTACAGCATGACCCAATACTCCGCCATCCGGAAGATCATATTGGGCTCATTGCTTACCTGGAATTCTACATGCAGGGTAAACGTGTCCCCCTTATTGTCGGTAATTTTTTTCAACACATCGGGTTTGCGCTCTTTCGTGTGCTGCACGTCATCCGGAATTTCTTCCGCGCTCACCGCATCGATACACAACAGGTCTTTTATCAATCCCGGAAGTGCAGCTTCTAAATTCTCCCTGAGAATTTTATCGTACTGATTGACCTGTTTGCTGCCTGATCTCTCTTTGGCCATAATGGGACAAAGATAATCATAAGTATTTGATTTTCAAAGTTCTATATGATGCTATGTGTTTCTATATGTTACTAAAATCGGCCTTCGCCTGGGTTTCGCGGGGAGCCTTTTTGGGGCGCAGCAAATTGACCGGCAACAGAAGCTGCGCCGACAGCAACAGGATGCCCACGATCCTACCGGCTTGTTGTTCTTCCTCCGTGAATATGACCAAGTGCCAGCCCGGTACGATACTGTGCGCTCCAAGCGCATAGTATCGCGCATACCATAAGTATGCTGCCGCCATAAACGTAAGCCCGAAGTGCACGTGTCCCATCCACTCAGTCAGGTTTTTGTGAAACACCCGCGGAAACAAGAGGTAAACGAGGCAAAGGAACAGGAACCAAAACGGCCCGTCGATCCAAGAAATAAGCACCCAAAATGACGGCCGCGCAACAGTCCAAAGGGAACTATATACATGAATACCCGGGGGGCCGTCGATGATGATAAAATGGCCGGTCAGCAACACCAAGGCTCCTCCAAGAAACCATAAGGCCGGTGACCTGCCGCCGCTTGGCTCGTTGGTTCTCATAAGCCACGCCGCCGCTACCGCGGCGACCGGCAGCAATAAGCTTATCATTGCAACTGGGTTCCGCCAATGAAAGTATAACCAGACCAACAACGGTGGAACGATCAGGAAGAGACAGGCGGCAATCAATTTTTTCATGAAGTGGGTTCTTTTTCGCGTTTGCGCGATCGGACAAAAGCAAGGATCATATTGACCGGCAGCAGTAGCTGCGCCAGCAGACATAACAGGAGTATGATCAACGCCGTTATGTCAATAAGATCGAACCGGCGAAATGAATTCCATTGCGCGTAGTCCATGTACCGGCTGGACAAAGGCTCCTGCAGCATGTACCGCGCGGGGAACAGGATAAAATCACCTACCAGCACCGTGATCCAAAAATGGATATATCCCAGACCGTTTTGTAACGGCCGTTTGGTGATCCTTGGAAAAATAAAATAGAGAAAGGCCATCAAAGCAAACCAGGCCGCCAGGGCAAGGTCGACAGATCCCTGCGACAACATGAAATAGGTATCATGCAGGTGTATGTCCAGGGCGTTGTACCGCGATACCCTGCCAGGGTCGAAGCTCAACACCAAAAGAACCACTGCGCCCAATGCAAACCAGGTGTCCGGCCGGATCACATATTTTCCGATGGCGGGCGACTTCAGTGTTTTGAAAAGCCAGGTCGCCGGTGGAATGGCCAATAGCAAAAAGACCAGGGCCAGCAGTGCGTTGACAAAAGGGTTCAGACCCCAGACGATGACGTGTTGCCACATCACCAGCACCGGCGGAAGCCCAAGGAGCAGGAGGCAGGCGGCGATGAGGCGGAGTGTTTTCATTCATTCCTAATATACCAATATTTATTACCTTTAATGACATAAAATGTCTCTTTTGAGACACCAAGTGTCTATGCCTCAGGTATCCCAACATATAACCATAAATCCTGAAATCCGTTTCGGGAAGCCCCATATCAAGGGTACCAGGATCACTGTGGGTGATATTTTATCCTGGTTAGCCTCCGGTATGACCTACGAGGAAATCGAAGAAGATTTTCCCGAGATTAAGCACGATGACATCGTAGCAGCGCTGATATTTGCAGCGAACAGAGAGGCCATGGTAAAAACACTAGTAGGATGACTCTTTTGCTGGATGCAAACTTGTCCTGGCGCTTAATATCTGTCCTGAAGCAACATTTTGACGATTGTCTCCATGTTAATTCGATTGGTCTGAAGATTCCGCCAACGGATGCCGAAATTTGGAACTATGCCAAAGACCACAACCTGCTTATAGTAACTAACGATGACGACTTCGCAGATCTGGTTCATGTAAAAGGCTTCCCGCCAAAGGTTCTGTTGTTCAGGATCGGCAATCACAAGAGAATATATACGGCCAATCTACTCATCCAAAAGAAAGAGGACATTCTCGCATTCTTCCACTCCCCAGACTTAGGGCTACTCGAAATCATCGCGTCTTAAGCTCCCCCAACGCCCCCTCTATACACCCATAAATCGCCTCCAACTGCTCCTCCGTAATACAATACGGCGGCAGCACATACACGTTGCTGCCCTGGGGCCGCAGCATGATGCCACGCTCGATGGAATACCTGGCGATCAAGGGCCCGACATTGTCGAGATACCCGGCCCCGGTGGCTACGTCAAAGGCCAGAACGGTGCCCAGCACGCGGACGTTGGTCGCCAGCGGAATAGCCCGAAGCCGTTCGGCAAAAGCCAGGTGCTGGCGGTGGATCCGCTGGCGGCGGTCGGCGCAGGCGGGGTCTTCCAGGAGGTCGAGGCTTGCGAGGGCGGCGGCGCAGGTGATGGGGTTGGCGGTAAAGGAATGGCCGTGAAAAAGTGTTTTGAGTTTGTCGTCGTCGACAAAGGCCTGGTAGACGGCGTCGGAACAAGCGGTGACGCCCAGGGCCATGGTGCCCCCGGTAATCCCCTTGCTCAGACAGACGATGTCGGGTTTGTGCTCCGTATATTCGCTGGCGAATAGTTTGCCTGTGCGGCCAAAGCCGGTCATCACTTCGTCGGCGATGCAAAGGATGCCTTCCGACCGGCAGGTTTCCAGCAGCACGTCCAGGTGGGCGGCCTCGTACATACGCATCCCACCGGCGCCTTGCAGGAGGGGCTCGTAAATAAAGGCTGCGGTCTCCGGGCCATGGGCGCGGATCTGGTCTTGGAGCGCGTCCAGGTTGACGGCGGTGGGCGTGTCTATAAACGCGACCTCGAAAAGGTAATCCTGGAAGGCAACGGTAAAGACGCCGCGCTCGCTGACACTCATGGCGCCAAAGGTGTCTCCGTGGTAGCTGTGCCGGAAGGCCAGCAGGCGGCGGCGGCGGACGCCCCTGTTCCACCAGTATTGGATGGCCATTTTCAGGGAGACTTCTACGGCGGTGGAGCCGTTGTCGGAGTAAAAGATCCTGCCCGGGGAGCCCGGGAGCAGCGGCAGCAGACGTTCGGCCAAGCGAACGGCCGGCTCGTGCGTATACCCGGCAAAAATGACGTGCTCCAGTTGGAGCGCCTGGCGATAGATGCTTTCGGCAATATAGGGATGTGCGTGACCGTGGATGTTGACCCACCAGCTGCTGGTGGCGTCTATATAGGCCTTGCCGTTTTCGTCAAACAGGAGGGCGCCTTCTCCCCGGACCAGGGGGAGGGCAGGGGGCATGTCTTTTTGACGGGTATAGGGGTGCCAGATCACCTTTAGGTCCCGTTCGGATAGTGTGGACGGCATAGCTGCAAAAGTAGGGCTTGCAGGGGTGCAACGTTCGTCGTTTTTTCGTTGTCAGGAGGATGTAACCAGGATATGACCGATTCGCGTAAGCTTGTTAAAGAGTGCTTGCAGGGTAGTACAACTGCCCAGGGGGAGCTCTATGACCTTTACGCGGGACAGATGCTGGGGTTGTGCTACCGGTACACCAAGTCCCAGGCCGATGCGGAGGACGTGTTGCAGGAAGGCTTTATCAATGTTTTCCGTCACCTGCACCGGTTCCGGTTCGAAGGGGAGCTGGGCGCCTGGATCCGGAGGATCATGGTCAATACAGCCCTGAATTACCTCAAAAAAAACCGGCACTATCAGCAGGAGCTGGCTTTCGAGGACGACGCGATGCACCCGGTGGTCGACGACCACCCGGAGGTAAGGCTGGGCGCCAAGGAACTGGCGGACCTGATCCGTCAACTGCCCACGGGGTACCAGACCATCCTTAACCTGCACGCCGTCGAAGGCTTTACACACGTAGAAATCGGAAGAATGTTGGGAATACACGAGGGGACTTCCAGGTCCCAGTACGCCCGGGCCAGGGCGTTGCTGATTACCTGGATCACGCAGGCTTCCGACCACTATAGGTCGCCGAAGGCGACCGGAAATCATTAGCCGTATTTAGGCGGCGGTCTAAATTGTCCGCTTAGACCACCGCCGAAATACAACAAACCAGAACAATATGCCCGATAAGGAGTTTGAACAACAGGTACGGGAAGGGCTTCAGGGCTTGGAGCTGCCACCCTCCCCGGTGATCCGACAAGCGGTCCTGGATGCGATCCGCCGGCGGAGACGCCGCGGGTTCATCCTATGGGTGCCGGTCGGCTTATTGTCGCTGGGCGGGATGCTTTGGGGTGGTTGGTATGCCCTTGAGGGCAGGAAGCCCGTGGGGAGCGGTGCGGCCGTTGTGACGAACCGGGTGGGCGTCGCCGGTGGCGCCGTTTCACAGCCGGGCGCGGCGCCGGGCACAGGCCAGACCCGCCCGTCGCCCGCAGCGCAAGGCTCCGGCGGGAATCGCCCTTCGCCCGCAAATGTTGGGTCAGTCGATGCGCCCGTGACGTCGGGCGCTCGCGCTGAAGGCGGTCGATCTGTGGACGGCACGCCGCAAAGCGACCGCGCGGGCAGCGCCGGTGTAGCGAACACGCCGTCCGCGACCGGCACCGAGGCTTCGGCCAACGCCGCAGCATCCGCGACCGGCAACACGACCCCGGCAGTCGCCGCGGCAACCCGCGTAGACACCGCGGCCACCGCATCCTCCCCCGCCGCGCACCCCCGCGGACCCCTTACGTCCGTCGGCGCTACAGCCGACCTGCACCGGTTCGATTTTTCCGCGGCGCATTTGACGCCAGCCCAATTAAAAAGAAATGCGGAGAAAAAAACTTCCCCCTGGACCTTCCGCCTCAATGGAAACCTCGGGTTCTCCGGCCAGGGGCCGTTCCTGCAATTCCATACCCCCGCAAAGACATTGTATGCCCCGTTTATCTCGTCCCCGGGCAGTTTATCCAGCTCTGGCTCCGGCAACCTGGCTACCGGATATTACGACACCCTGGCCACGCGAAAGACGGGTGCAGGGTGGTCGATCGGGATGAGTGCCTCGCGGCGGTTGTCCGCACACCTGCGCCTGGATATGGGTTTGGCGTATGATCACCTGGAAACGAGGATGGGTCCGGTGGCAAAAAACAGTGCTGGCAGTTATTCGGCTTTAGACGCTTACAATAGCTCGGGCACGAGTCAATCGCTACCCTCGGGGAGCGGGTCGGGGGCCTTTGACTATATCAACCGCTACCGGTTGCTTCGTCTACCCCTGGACCTTGCCTGGACGGTTACGCCTTCGGCACGATGGACACCGACCTTTTACCTGGGGTTGTCCCCTGCCTTTCTTTTTTCGGGGGATGCGCTGATGTATGCACCCAATGCCGTGGGCTATGAAAAGAATAAAACGCTGTACCGGCATCTCTCTTTGTACGGGGAGATGGGCGGCATGATAGACTTGTGGCGATCGGGCCGGTTCGCGTTGGAGGCGGGGCCGTTTATACAATATGGATTTTCCGGTATCCAAAAGGCGACACCGGTAAAGGACCACCTCAATTATGCGGGTCTCCGGCTGGGGATCGCGATTCCATCAAAGTCAAACAAGCCATGAAAAATATACAAGTGCTCCTGTGCCTGGCCCTGCTGGCCGGGGCAGTGCCCGCAGGGGCGCAAACCGTGAGCGGCGCGGCGCCCGCGAACGCGCCATCGGCGGCCCACGCGGCGCAACCCTTAAAAGCCTACGGCGTCGCCGATGTGGGTTGGGCCACTCCCGCCCCCGGCTTCCTCGGAATCGCCTCCGGCGGCCTCCGCCACGGCCGCTGGTCCTGGGGCGTGGCCACGGGCCTGGACAACGCCGGGATCACGTCGGTACCGGTCCTGGCGGAGACGCGCTGGCGGCTGCAAAACAGGCTGCAAAACAGGCCGCAAAACAATCTGCAAAACAATCTGCAAAACACCCTGGAAGTTTTCCAACAAGTGGGCGCAAACGCGGTCACCCAAAAGCCGGGCAAGGGCTTCACCGAGACCCAATACCGGGCCGGCATTTACCTTCGCGGCGGGCTCGCCTGGAGACCCGTCAAGAGCAGGCTTTGGCTGAGCGCGGGCTACCGGTACCGCACATACGATGAAAAAGTAATGGGGAATTTCGACACCCCTGGCTGGGGTTTCACCCTGCACAGGCACCTCAGCGAGTGGGCGGGTTTTCTGTCGGTGGATTGGCGCTGGGGAGCGAAATAAACGCCAGGTTACGCTGTATTCCTTTGAACTTCGACCTTTTTAGGGGGGACTCCCGGAAGATCTCCCGGAAGGCTTCTTCGGTAAGGACTTCCCAGTCGGCGGTGGTAAAGTTGAGCACTTCCGGCAATGCCCGGAAACCTTCTTCCAGGGTGGGTTTGCTGAAGCGGTTCCAGGGGCATACGTCCTGGCAGGTGTCGCAGCCGAACATCCAGTCCTGGAATCGCCCCTCCATGTCGCCGGGGATCAGGAGGTCCTTTAGCTCTATCGTAAAATAAGAAATGCAACGGCTGCCGTCAACGACCTTATCGGGGAGGATGGCCTCGGTGGGACAGGCGTCGATGCAACGCGTACACGTGCCGCAAAAGTCTTTGGCGAACGGGTCGTCGTAGTCCAAAGGAAGATCGACAATAAGGGTGGCGATAAAAAAAAACGATCCTGCGCCGGGGTGTAGCAGGTTTCCGTTCTTGCCGATCCACCCCAGGCCGCTGCGGACCGCCCAGGATCGTTCGAGCACGGGCGCGGAGTCGACGAATCCGCGGCCGGCAACCTCACCGATTTCCTCGCGGATACGATGCTGAAAGACGCGCAGCTTTTCCCGGATGACTTCGTGATAATCGCGCCCAAACGCATATTTAGCGATCCCGGGCGCGCCGGGCGCCTGGGACTCAGAAGGAAAATAATTGAGCAGCAAAGTAATCACGGACTTGGCGCCCGGGACCAGCCGGGTAGGATCGATCCGCAGGTCGAAATAATTTTCCATGTATCCCATCTTCCCGTGCATACCCGCGGTGAGCCAACGCTCCAGCCTAAAGGCGTCGTCGTCGAGACGGACGGCCCTGGCGATGCCGCAGTAATCGAACCCCAGGGCGGAGGCGAAGGATTTGATCAGACGCGTATGACGGGCGGTATCCATGACAGTGACAAAGGTAAGGCGGCCCTGAAAAAATAGCAGAAAGAACCCGATGTATCTGAAAAACAGTCAGTTAAAACAGATGCCAAGTGTCAGAATTGCACCCGGAAATGAATTGGATTATCTTTTGCTCCAAAGAACCGGGAGAAAACAAGATATATGAACCTAAATAATTATACGATAAAAGCGCAACAGGCTGTGGCCAACGCACAGCAGATTGCGTTCAATCACCAAAACCCGGCCATCGAGACCGAGCACCTGCTGGAGTCCCTCCTGGAGGAAGATGACTCACCCATCGAATACCTTCTGAAGAAGAACAACGTGAACGTGAACTATGTGGGGACGAAGGTAGAAGAGGCCATCGGGAAGTTGCCGAAAGTGAGCGGTACCGAACCCGCCCAGCAACTGGGCCGGGACCTGAACGGGGCATTGCTGAAGACCAGCGGCTACCTGAAGGAGTTCGGGGACGAATTTGTGACACCGGAACACCTGCTCCTGGCCCTGTTGGAAGGCAAGGATGCGACCGCCAACGTCCTGAGGGACGCGGGCCTGAACAAGAAAGACCTGATCGCGGCGATAAAAGATTTGCGGAAGGGGTCCACGGTGCAGAGCCAGACCCAGGACACGGCCTTTAACGCGCTTCATAAATACGCCAAGGACCTGAACGAGCTGGCCCGGGCGGGTAAACTCGACCCGGTCATCGGCCGGGATGAAGAAATCCGCCGGACCTTGCACATCCTGAGCCGCCGGACAAAGAACAATCCGATCCTCGTCGGGGAACCCGGGGTGGGTAAGACGGCCATCGCCGAAGGCATTGCGCACCGGATCGTCAATGGGGACGTGCCGGAAAACCTGAAGACAAAAACTATTTTTGCCCTGGATATGGGGCTGCTCATCGCGGGCGCCAAATACAAGGGTGAATTCGAGGAACGGCTCAAAGGCGTGGTCAAAGAGGTGGGTGAAAGCGAAGGAGAGGTGATCCTCTTTATCGACGAGATCCACACGCTCGTGGGCGCGGGTGGGGGAGAAGGCGCGATGGATGCCGCCAATATCCTAAAGCCCGCATTGGCCAGGGGCGAGCTCCGGGCGGTGGGCGCCACGACCTTGAACGAATACCAGAAGTTTTTTGAAAAGGATAAGGCCCTGGAACGCCGTTTCCAAAAGGTCATGGTCGACGAGCCTTCGCAAGAGGACGCCATTTCCATCCTCCGGGGGATCAAGGACCGTTATGAAACCCACCACCACGTCAGGATCAAGGACGAGGCGATCATCGCCGCGGTGGAATTATCGGCCCGGTACATCACCGACCGCTTTTTACCCGACAAGGCGATCGACCTGATCGACGAAAGCGCGGCAAAGCTGCGCCTGGAGATGAACTCCATGCCCGAAGAACTGGACGAGCTCGAACGGAGGCTTCGCCAGCTCGAAATCGAGCGGGAGGCCATCCGGAGGGAGAAGGACGAAGCGAAGCTGAAAGAACTGTCCACGGAAATCGCCAACCTGTCCGTCGACCGGGACACCCTGAAGGCCAAATGGTCGCAGGAAAAAGAATTGGTGGAAAAGGTACAGTCGGCCAAGACGCAGATTGAAAACCTGAAACAGGAGGCCGAAAGGGCCGAACGGAACGGAGACCTTGGCAAGGTGGCCGAGATCCGCTACGGCAAGATACAGGAGCAGGAAAAGCTGATCAAGGAATATTCCAGACAACTGAGCGAGTCTGGCGAAAAGCGGCTCCTCAAGGAAGAAGTCGATGCCGAGGACATCGCCGAAAGCGTCGCCAAGGCCACGGGTATCCCCTTGTCCAAGATGCTCCAGGGCGAACGGGAAAAGCTCCTGCACCTGGAAGAAGAATTGCACAAACGCGTCGTGGGCCAGGACGAAGCCATCGAAGCGGTGGCCGACGCCATCCGGCGCAGCCGGGCCGGTCTGAGCGATCCCAAACGGCCGATCGGGTCCTTTATTTTCTTAGGGACCACGGGTGTGGGGAAAACGGAGCTGGCCAAGGCACTGGCCGACTATCTTTTCGACGACGAAGGGATGATGACCCGCATCGACATGAGCGAATACCAGGAGAAACACTCGGTGAGCCGGCTGGTTGGTGCTCCTCCCGGTTATGTGGGGTATGACGAAGGCGGACAGCTGACCGAGGCCGTAAGGCGCAAGCCGTATTCGGTGGTCCTCCTGGACGAAATCGAAAAAGCCCACCCGGATGTGTTCAACGTCCTGTTGCAGGTGTTGGACGACGGCCGGTTGACGGACAATAAAGGCCGGGTGGTCAATTTCAAGAATACGATCATCATCATGACGTCGAACCTGGGCAGCCAGATCATCCAGGAACGTTTCGAAGACGTGACGGAGAGCAACCGGGAAGACGTGGTGGAACGGACGAAGGAAGAAGTGACTGCGCTGCTGCGGCAGACCATACGCCCGGAATTTTTAAACCGGATCGATGAAATCATTTTGTTCGAACCCCTTATGAAAAAGGAGATCAGGGGGATCGTCGAAATACAATTGAACAGCCTCAAAAAACTGCTGGAAGCCAGCGGCGTCAGACTCGATTTCACCGAGTACGCGTTGGCCTACTTAGCGGAGAACGGCTACGACATACAGTTCGGCGCCCGTCCTTTGAAAAGGCTGATCCAAAAACAAATCATCAACCAGCTCAGCCGGAAGATCTTGTCCGGTGAGATCGACAAGTCCCACCCGGTTTTGGTGGACGTCTTTGACGGAGTGGTGGTTTTTCGCAACGAGGCACGCTAAACAGCGTGCCTTTTTACGTAGTGCTGGATAGACATGCTGCCCGACCCCTCGATGCTGAAAAAAATCAACAAAACGAGGACGATGATGGAGAAGCCCCATTCTCCCCCTTGCACGTTAAAGGCGGCGTGCGGGGTGTTGACAAAAAACACGGCGCCTACCAGGACAGGGATCTGGATAATCGAAAAAAAACGGGTAAAAAGGCCGATCACGATAAAAAAGCCCCCCAACAGGTGGGCATAAGGGATGTAATGGGTCAGAAATTCGGACCCCGCCTGGAAACGGCTGGCGGCAATGATGCCCTCCAACTGCTGGATATGGCCGATAAACCCGACGCCTTTGATGATCAGCATGCACCCCAGGGCGATCCTTAGGAGAAAGAGAAGGGGCCACGGAACGCGGTCGACCCGGTCATGAAAATATTGCAGGTAGGTCATAGACTATGTTTTAGGAATAGGGCCACAAAAAGGGTACCTACTTAAACAAATCCGTATTTTTGGCCCCAAATAGCACTCGACCGATTTTCCATGCAAAAGACACTCCTCCAAACATCTACCCGCTATGCCAGGGTTATGGCTTTTTTTGTGTGTACCCCATTGTTTATGGCCGCCTGTGGCCACAAAGGGGATGACAAGACCAAGACCGGAACCGACACAGTTGCCAAAAAAGCAGATGTCGTTGACGTCCCTGCCCCGCCCCAGGTGGACCTGACCCCCATCGACACGGCGGCGTACAACCGGAAACTGCTATTTCTCGCCCACAACGACTCCTCCAGCAAGTTCCTGATACACAGGGATTACCCCCTGGCGGGCGCGATCCTGCCCTTCAAGCGCATCGTGGCCTACTACGGGAACTTCTATTCCAAGAACATGGGTGTCCTCGGGGAATACCCGCCCGACATCATGCTGGCTAAGCTCAAGGAAACCTGCAAGCAGTGGGCCGATGCCGATCCCGCCACCCCCGTGTTGCCGGCCCTGCACTACATCTGTGTAACGGCCCAGGGCGCCCCGGGGAAAGACGGTAAGTACCGCGCCCGGATGCCTTTCAAACAAATCGATTCGGCCCTCCACCTGGCGGCCCGGATACACGCCATTGTTTTCCTGGACGTACAGGTCGGTTTCTCCAACGTACAGGCGGAAATCCCCCTCCTGGAGAAATACCTGTCCATGCCCAACGTACACCTGGGGATAGATCCGGAGTTTTCCATGAAGACCGGGAAGCGTCCGGGTACCGTGATCGGCACCATGGACGCCGAGGACATCAACTTCTGCTCGGATTACCTCGCCAAACTGGTGAAGGCCAACCACCTTCCGCCCAAAATCTTTATCGTACACCGGTTTACCAGGAACATGGTCACCAATTACCAGAACATCCGCCTGCATCCCGAGGTTCAATTCATCCTGGACATGGACGGGTGGGGACCCGTCAGCCTGAAGACCGATAGCTATAAGGCGTATGTCGCCCAGGCGCCTGTGCAGTTCACCGGGTTCAAGCTTTTTTATAAGAACGACGTACGCACGCCGAGGGGTGTTAAAATGTCTGAAACCAGGATGATGACGCCCGCACAGGTGCTGGCGCTGAAGCCGTCGCCGATCTATATCCAATACCAATAGGTATGCAACCCGCAGAGATCCGGTATTATCTGCAAAGGGCCATCGACCTTTCCCGCGAAGGGATGACCGCAGCCAAGGGGGGACCCTTTGGCTGCGTCATCGTTAAAGACGGTGTCCTTTTGGCGGAAGGGTATAACCGGGTCACCTCCGAAAATGACCCCACCGCCCACGCGGAGGTCGTGGCCATCCGGGAAGCCTGCCGGAAACTGGGCACCTTCCAATTGGAGGGCTGTCTTCTTTTTAGTTCCTGCGAACCCTGCCCGATGTGTCTGGGGGCGATCTATTGGGCAAGACCAATGGCCGTCTATTTTGCGGCGACGCGCGGAGACGCCGCCCGGGCGGGTTTTGATGATGCGGTTATTTATGGGGAGATCGCCCTGGAGGGCGCCGACAGGAGCATTCCTTTTACACACGTGCCCATGGAAGGGGCGGAGGCCGTTTTTGAGGAGTGGGTCAATAAGGCGGGGCGAAAGGAATATTAGCCCTTCCTTGTGTAAAAATAATAGCCTAGCAAAATAACGGCTAAGATGACCAACAGGGCCACCACCACCCAAAGCAGGGGAACGGCCAGGGGCGTGCGTCTCGCCCGTTTCGCGGGCGCGAGCTGCTGGTGAAGCCGCTGGTTGAGCTCGCGGGTGGTTTTCCGGAGGGCCTCCCCTTTTCCTGCGAACGGGCGAAGTCCTTCCAAAGCCTCGCGAAGAAACTCGGACTTCGCGATCTCGGCTTCCAGCCGGCGCGCTTCCTCCTCCGGGAGCTTGCCGTCCAGGTAGTCCAGCCACTTTTGTGGGTCGGTGTGCTCGTTACTCATATTGTTCCAAGATTTTCTTCAGGTTCCGTTTTCCATTCTGTATATGGCTCTTTACTTCCTTCAGGCTATAGCCCGTCTTATCGGAAATGTCCTGGTAGCTGAGTTGATGTAAGTAAAACAAAAGGATGCAATCACGCTGGGGTTCGGTGATCCGGTCGAGGGCGTCCGGGAGGTGTCTGTCCAGCCTGGCTCTTTCGTACCCTTCCGGTACTTCCGGGTTGGCGATCGCTTCCGGATCCGCCTCGATGATGTCCCGCAGCAGCCGCTGTTGCTTCCGGTGTTGGAGCACACATTCATTCCGGGCAATCGCAAACAGCCAGGCAGGGAAGGATGTGATCTTCTGCCGGTGCACATAACGGATGACTTTGAGCTGGACCTGCTGCACGGCGTCCTTGGCCAGTTCCATGTTGTGCAGGGAGCGCATGCAATAACCCAGCAGCACCAGCGTATATCGTTCGAGCAATGCCGCCAGCCACTGGTTATCCCCCGTCCGCGTATACATCTCCAACAGATATTCGTCGCTATATAGTTGATAGTTCGAATGCTCCACTCACCAAATTTCCATAAATTCGGCGACAATACATTTTACCATGGTCTATGCGGTTTGCTGTGTTCCCGTCAGTCCTCTCCGTTCGGAACCCGCGCATCGCTCCGAGCAGGTCAGCCAGCTCCTTTTCGGGGAACGCTGCAAAGTACTGGAGACAGGCCGGGACGGCTGGGTCCGGATCGTGACCCTGTATGACGGGTACGAAGGCTGGTGCACGCTTCCCCAGCTCACCGAGATCGACATGGATGACTACCTGCACGCACACGCCGACCTCAGCGCCGAATGGGCCGCGGAGCTCACTTACAACGGACACCCCATGCACATCCCCCTGGGCAGCAGCCTTACGGCTGTCCATAACGGCCGGGGCGCCTGGAGGCGAAACGAGCTCCGGTATTCAGGGCAGGTGTGGGTGTCCCACGCGCCGGAGCCCAAGGCTATCCGGCACCAGGCCTTTTTATACCTCAACACCCCTTATCTCTGGGGTGGACGATCGGTCTTTGGCATCGACTGCAGCGGTTTTACCCAGGGCGTCTTTCGCTTTTTCGGGATCGACCTTCCCCGCGACTCCTCCCAGCAGGTGAGCCGGGGGGAAACCGTGGGTTTTCTCCAACAGGCGCACACGGGTGACCTCGCGTTTTTTGACAACGAGGAAGGACGCATCGTCCACGTAGGCATCCTCCTGGGAGAACACGAGATCATCCACGCCTCCGGGAAGGTGCGTGTCGACAGGATCGACAGCCAGGGGATTGTCAATGGCGAAACAGGTCAGCGCACGCACCAACTGAGGATCATCAAGCGCCTGTTCTAGCGTTACTTTTTGTACGCCTCCTTATACCGCGCAATCGCCTCGTTGAGGATCTGGATGGCGACGGTCTTGTCCTGAAACTCCTCCACTTTCACGGTCTTGTTTTCGAGGTGTTTATACTCCTCAAAGAAGTGCCGGAGCTCGTTGAAGAAGTGCCGGGGCATCTCGTCCAGCGAATTGATGTAGTTCACCGAAGGGTCGTTGGCGGCGATCGCAATGATCTTGTCGTCCGCGTCCCCGCCGTCGATCATCTGCATGACGCCCATGATCTTGGCTTCGATGAGACAAAGGGGTTGGACGGGGAGGGAACAAATAACCAGCACGTCGAGCGGGTCCTTGTCCTCCCCTAAGGTCTGGGGAATAAAGCCGTAGTTGGCGGGGTAATGGAACGAAGAATAGATCACACGGTCCAGACGGAGCAGACCGGTTTCCTTGTCCAATTCGTATTTAGCCCTGGAGCCTTGCGGGATCTCGATCAGGGCGTTGATCACTTCGGGTGCATCGTCCCCATAATGGGCCCCGTGCCAGGGGTGTAGAACTGTCAGCATACAATGATATGTTTTCGCTAGGCGCCAAGACCGCCCAGCATACTAAAAAGAATGATGGCCAGCACAAGGAGCGTGATGGCGGTGTACAAATAATCCTTTTCCAGCAGGTAACCGATGATGGAAAAGGCCACGCGGAATACGGGGGTGGCGATCAGGACGAGGATCCCCATTTGGATCACCGCCCTTCCCTTGCCGTCCCAAACTCCCCGGGCTATACCGGGGATGGTCCGGAATTCCCGGGGCTGTCCGTGAAAGGTCCCGTACTCCGGGAGTTCCTGACCGTGCCGGGCCAGGTAGACGATGCCCCCGATGATCACGATCCCCGTGGACAGGAGCACCCCGCCGCGAAGGAGGTTCCCGATGATCAGTTGCATGTCTTTATCGCCCCACTTCTTGCCGCTCATATACGATGGGTTGCCCCGTTATAAATCATTTCAACGGCCAGGAAAACGACCACCACGGTAAAGATGATCCTTAGCCAGGCCGGTCGTGCCCCGGCCAGCAGGCGGGACCCGATAAACGCACCCCCCAATACACCCAGCACCACCGGCATCGAGATCCCGGGGTCGATATAGCCCCGGTAAAGGTATACCCCGGCGCTGGCGGCCGCGGTCACGCCGATCATAAAATTGCTGGTGGTCGTCGACACCTTGAAGGGCACACGCATGATGTTGTCGATCGCGATGACCTTTAGGGCACCCGAACCCACGCCCAGCAGGCCGCTCAGCATGCCGGCGACCGCCATCATCCCAAACCCGCCGTAGACGCGGTGGACCCCATACGCTTTCAGGCTGCCGTTTTCCGGGTAGGTGCCGTTGAGCTTCAGCCGGGTGGCAAGGGCGCTCCCGGTGGGGTCCGGCAGGTCCTGCCGCTTGACTTGCGACAATGCGGTGGTCAGGACAAGGATTACCCCAAAGGTGATGGCGATCAGGTGCGTGGGCGCATAGATCGCCAGAAAGGCCCCCAGGATGGCGCCGGAAGTGGTGGCCACCTCCAGGAACATCCCCAAACGGATGTTGGAAAAACCTTCTTTGACATAAGCCACGGCGGACCCCGAAGAAGTGGCGATGACGGCCACCAGCGAAGACCCGATGGCGTACCGGATGTCCACTCCGAAGCCGAGTGTCAGCAGTGGAATGATCACCACGCCCCCGCCCAAACCGGTCAGGGAGCCCAGTAAACCCGCCGCGAAGGCACCCAACAGGATGATGCCGGTGAAAACAAGGATGGTCATTTCGCGCTCGTGGTGTCCGTAAACATTTTGGCGAAATCTACCCACCATTCACCTCCCTTGCGGACCAGGAAGACGCGACTCCGTTCGTTTTTGTACGTATTGGAGAAATCGATGACGGCGGTGGAGTCGGACGGCTTGTCGACCGAGTAGATCACCAGGGAAGCCTTTGCATAGCTGTCCTTTTCGGCATCCGGCAGGCTTGTATACTGCTGCTTGTACCGGCGGTACGTGCTTTGATTCAGCGTGTCCTGCAGGATATAGCCATCCGCGATCGCATAATCCGCCTTTAGCGTGGCGTTGATAAAATCACGACCCGCTTCGGTGGGATCGGACGGCTTTGCGTAAGGTGCATGACAGGCGCTCCATAAACCGGCGACCAGGGCCAGCAGGAGATAAGTGTATTTCCGCATGGCCCCAAATATAGCGTATATGCCCCAATTATCGGTGGGTTTCCACCCTCACCTGTTCGGCCTGGTGCTCCCTGTCGTAGGCCTTGATGATGGCCTTGACCAGCTTGTGGCGGACGACGTCTTCCTCATCCAACTCGATATGGGCGATACCGTCCACGTGTTTGAGGATGCGGACGGCCTTGTCCAGACCGCTTTTCTGGTTCTTGGGAAGGTCGATCTGGGTAAGGTCACCGGTAATGATGGCTTTGGCATTGGCCCCGATACGCGTCAGGAACATCTTCAGCTGGAGGTCGGTGGCATTCTGCGCTTCGTCCAGAATGATGAAGGCGTTGTCCAGGGTCCGGCCCCGCATATAGGCCAGGGGCGCTATTTCGATCACCCGGGTGCTCATATAATACCCCAGTTTGTCGGCGGGGATCATGTCGTCCAGGGCATCGTATAACGGCCTCAGGTAAGGGTCGATCTTTTCCTTCAGGTCGCCCGGCAAAAAGCCAAGGCTTTCCCCCGCTTCCACGGCCGGACGCGTCAGGATGATCTTTTTGACCACTTTGTTCTTGAGTGCACGAACCGCCAGGGCCACCGCCGTATAGGTTTTACCCGTACCCGCGGGTCCGATCGCGAAGAGGATGTCGTTTTTGTCCGCCGCCGTCACCAGTCTTTTCTGGTTTGCCGTGCGGGCCCGGACTGTTTTGCCGTTTGGCCCGAAGACCAGGATGTCATTGGGATTGCGGTCC
Source organism: Dinghuibacter silviterrae (assembly GCF_004366355.1). NCBI lineage: Bacteria > Pseudomonadati > Bacteroidota > Chitinophagia > Chitinophagales > Chitinophagaceae > Dinghuibacter > Dinghuibacter silviterrae. The sequence goes on from NZ_SODV01000001.1 coordinate 1,987,725, forward strand.
TTAAAATGGTCGATGGTTTCCGCGTCGTCCCCGCCCAGGATCTGCTCGAAATAGTTTTCGCTCAGGTGTCCGTTCCGCTCCAGGTACTGGACCAGCAGGTCTATTTTTTCCCGGGCGGTTTCGATCTGTTCCGGCGCACCGCTTAGCTTGATTTGGGTACCTCTGGAAAGGATTTTTAGAAGGGGGAATTTCTTTTTTAGTATGTCTAATTTGCCGTTGTTGACCCCGAAGAACTCAATAGGGTTAATGCTCTCAAGGTTAATAATCGTCTCCGTCAAAATTGTTCAATTTATGGTCACCAATTGGATACGGCCGCTCGCTTCGAAAGGGCGTTGCACGTGGTTCCTTTTAACTTACAGCGTCCGACACGCCTGGCGTGTCCCCGCGATGTTCATTCCCTATAAATTTAAGAAATCCAAGAGGCTTATCCCAAATAAATCTTATTAACAGGATGTGAAGAATTGAGTCTTAGACGCTTTTCAACTTCGCAATCGCCGCCACCGGATCGGGTGCGTGAAAAACTGTGGACCCCGCCACCAATACATCGGCTCCCGCCTGCACGATGGGCCCGGCATTTTCCACCGAAATACCCCCGTCGACCTCGATGTGCGTATGAAGCCCCAGGTCGTGGATCATCTTGCGAAGTTTGCGGATCTTCTGGAAAGTGTGGGAGATAAAGGTTTGGCCTCCGAACCCGGGATTGACGCTCATGATCAGCACGAGGTCCAGCTCCGGAAGGATACTGGTCAGAAAATCCACCGGCGTCGCCGGGTTGATGGCGACCCCGGCCGTGATCCCCAGGGATTTGATCTGCTGGATGTTCCGGTGCAGGTGCGGGCAGGCCTCCCAGTGCACCGTGATGTGATCCGCCCCCGCGGCCTTAAAGTCGGCAACATAGCGCCCCGGCTCCTCGATCATCAGGTGCACGTCGCACGGCTTTTGGGCAACCGTACGGATCTGTTCGATGATCGACATCCCGTAGCTGATGTTGGGGACGAAACGGCCGTCCATAACGTCCAGGTGGAACCAATCGGCTTTGCTCTCATTGACGAGGCGGCACGCGTCCTCCAGGTGGAGGAAGTCCGCGGCTAAGAGGGAGGGGGCTACCAGGTGCATACGGGCAAGATAATCATTTTCGGTCGGCCTGATCCAATTTGGCCAGCGCTTCCCGGGCTTCTGTAAAATGTTTGTCAAACGCAATGGCGCGCTCGTAGTTGAGCCGCGCGTCCTTGAGTTGCCCCAGCTGTTGCTGGCAACGGGCCGTCCAATAATAACCGTCGGCAAAAGTATTGTCTACCGACGTGGACAGGTCGAACACCTTCAGCGCCTCCGCATACTTATGTTGTTTATACAAAAGGATCCCCTTTTCCAGGTAGGCATCCAGGAAGGTATAGTCGACGGCGATCGCCCGGTCGAAGGCAGCCACCGCTTCAGCGGGATGACCGGTGTTGGCGTAATAGATGCCTTTAATGGCAAAGGGGTCGGGTTTTGGCTGACCCTTGGATTCGCGCCGGATGATCCGGTCGCAAAGCGACAGGGCAGTGGCATTGCCCGCGTCGGCGTAACGGTTGGCCAGTTCGTACGCAATGGTGGCATTGCCGGAGTCCAGCCGGTAGGCGGTTTCCAGGCTCCGGAGGGCCGCCGTGGAATCCTTCATGGCGTCCTGCACCATCGCGCGGTTGTACCAGTTCCCCGAGCTGGCCGAATCATACCGCAGGGCCGTGTCGTTTATTTTCATCGCCTCGTCAAAACGTCCTTCCCCGTAAAACGACATCAGGAGGTTGCGCCTCAGGAGTTGATTATAAGGAAACCGTGCCAGGGAGGGCCCCAGGACGACCCGGGCCGAATCCGGCTGCCCATGGTCCAGCCAGAAAGAAGACAGGACGAGGGCATAGTCCGCTTCGTCCGCCATCGACAGGGCCTTCTCCAGGTCCCGGACCGCGTGGGCCGAGTCGTTGTTCTGGCTAAAAAGTTTTCCTCTTTCGAAGAAATAATTGGAGTGGGTGGGGAACTGCCGGATGCTATCCGTCCAGACGGCATAGGGTGGTTTCTGAAGGGCCTGGTCGTCGTTGCTTGTCGTGGATTGGCAAGCGGCCAGGCAGATAAGACCAAACAGAAGGAATTGCTTCATGCGTCAAAGCTAATTTTCCGTACGTTTGCCTCCAAATTTTCACCATGTTCGATACTATATTGTTGGGGCTGCACAATATCCTCCGTTGGGTCATCCTGCTGTCGTTGTTGTACGTCCTGGCCAAAGCCTGGTCCGCCTGGAAAGCCAAACGCACCTTTACCGCCGGCGAACGCAAGGGCGCCCTCATCATGCTCATTTCCGCCCACCTGACGCTGCTCGTCGGGTTATACCAATGGCTGTTCGGCCGCTTTGGCCTCATCACCACCTCCCTGCCCGCTGGCACGGAGCTGATGAAGGACAAGTTTTACCGTTTCTTCTGGATCGAACACCCCTTCGGCATGGTCGTCGCCATTACCCTTATCACCATCGCCTATAGCACCGTGAAGAAAGGCACCCAACGTGCGGGGCTTGGCGCCAAGGTGTTTTGGCTGCTCCTGGTGGCGCTGGTCGTCCTTTACTTTACGATTCCCTGGCCCTGGAGGGTAGCGATCGGGCGGCCCTTATTCCCCGGAGCTTAACGGTCCGCTACGTCCGCCCAGCTCGATCACCTGACAATCGGTGAGCCGGGCCCCGTCAACCGTAAACCGCACCAGCGTCCGCACCTTGTGCCAGCCATGGTTGCCCGCGGCACCGGGGTTGATATGCAGGAGGTTCAGGGCCTTGTCAGGCATGATCTTCAGGATATGCGAGTGCCCGCTGATAAAAAGCCCCGGCTTTTCGCGTTGTACATCGGCCTTTACCCCCGGGGCATACCGTCCCGGGTAACCGCCGATATGGACCATGAAGACCTTCAGGTCTTCGCAGGTCCAGACCAGCCGTTCGGGGTAACGGCTCCGGATATCGTAGGCGTCGATGTTGCCGTAGACGCCCCTCAGGGGTTTCCACGCGGCCAGCGCCTCCGCCACGGCGGCCGGGCCGAAGTCCCCGGCGTGCCAGACTTCGTCGCAGTCCTTGAAGTGGGTAAACACCGCGGGGTCCAGGTATCCATGGGTGTCCGAAAGCAGGCCTATCCTTGTCATACCCGGGCAATTTCGGTATATTTACACTAGGTTATGCCATTCCATAGAAACTTCACCTATTGGATCGACAAACGGCATTGGAAGTACTACTTCCTGCTGTTGTCGCTCGCCGCGGACCGGCGGGGAGCTATCCGCCGTTGACGCGGCGGCGTCATCCGTGCGGCCCGCACCTGGAGGTGCGCCGCCGACGCCCGTGTGGCGGTTGACGCCATAGGCACGGCCCGAATCGCGCCGCTTGCGGGCGCTTTTTTTCCCCTCAAACAAAAAATTGCTTTGCCATGCCATCCTATCATACGCTGGGGCAAATCCCCCACAAGCGTCATACCCAGTTCCGTAAACCGGACGGCGGGTTGTACGCAGAACAGCTTTTTTCCACGGAAGGTTTTTCCTCCGACTATTCGTTGCTTTACCATGTCTATCCACCCACGGATATAATTCAGGTGGGGACGCCTCATAACGTTGCCCCGGTGATAGCGGAGGAGAAAATGCTCAAACACCGGAGCTTTCAGGGCTTTAAAATAGCCCCGGAGAAGGATTACCTGTCTTCCCGGAAGGCGGTCCTGGTCAACAACGATGTACACGTGGTGCTTGCGGCCCCCGAAGGAGGAACCGGAGACTATTACTTCAAGAACGCCGACGCCGACGAAGTGATTTTTGTCCATGAGGGGACCGGCGTGCTCAAGACCCCCTACGGCGCGCTGTCCTTCGGGTACGGGGACTACCTGGTGATCCCCCGGGGGACGATCTACCAGATCCAATTCGCAGACCAGAAAAACCGGCTTTTTATCGTGGAGTCGTTTAGCCCGGTCCGTTACCCCAAAAAGTACCTGAGCCCTTACGGGCAGCTCCTGGAGCACAGCCCCTATTGCGAAAGGGACATCAGGGCCCCCCAAAACCTGGAGACCCATGACGAAAAAGGGGACTTCCTGATGCTGATCAAAAAACAGGGGCAGTTGTATACCTTTCACTACGGCCACCATCCCTTCGACGTGGTAGGCTGGGACGGTTGTTGCTACCCGTTTGCGTTCTCGATCCATGATTTTGAACCGATTACGGGCCGGGTTCACCAGCCGCCGCCTGTTCACCTGACCTTTGAGGCCAGGAATTTTGTGATCTGTTCGTTTGTGCCCCGGTTATTTGATTACCACCCGCAGTCGATCCCGGCTCCTTATAATCATAGTAATATAGATAGTGATGAATTGTTATATTATGTGGATGGGGACTTTATGAGCCGGAAAAACGTGACCCGCGGGCAGATCACCCTACACCCGGGGGGGATACCGCACGGACCACACCCGGGGGCGGTGGAAAAGAGCATTGGGGCCCGGGAAACAAAGGAGCTTGCGGTCATGGTGGACACGTTTCACCCGTTAAAACTGACAAAAACCGCCCTTGAAATCGAGGATCCGAGCTATACGATGAGCTGGGCAGAATAGGGCCCTGGCGCCCTGCAGCCGGGGGCGGAATAAAAATATGTTCATAGATTCGTATTTTCCTATAATTAATGCTATCTTTGCGCTCCCAAAATCTGTATGTCAAAACAAGGATTGATCAAGCAAGACGGCATCATTATCGAGGCCTTATCGAACGCCATGTTCAGGGTAAGGTTGGAAAATGGGCACGAAATTCTGGCTACCATATCTGGGAAAATGCGGATGCACTACATCCGGATTCTACCGGGGGACCGCGTCGGCGTCGAGATCAGCCCTTATGACCTGAGCAGGGGACGGATCAATTTCAGGTATAAAAACTAAAACGTCATGAAAGTAAGAGCCGCCATCAAAAAAAGGAGCGCCGACTGTAAGATCGTCCGTCGCAAGGGCCGGTTGTATGTAATCAACAAAAAGAACCCCCGGTTCAAGCAACGCCAGGGCTAAACTCGTAAAATTTTTAAAATTCGAATATGGCTCGTATAGCCGGTATTGATTTACCCAAGAACAAAAGAGGCGAGATTGGCCTGACCTATATTTATGGGATCGGCCGTTCTACGGCCCAGTATATCCTGGATAAGGCGGGGATCAGCTACGACAAGAAGGTGAACCAGTGGAACGACGAGGATCAGGCTGCTATCCGTAATATCATCAATAACGAGTTCAAGGTAGAAGGTCAGCTGCGCTCCGAAGTTCAAATGAACATCAAGCGTCTGTTGGATATTGCCTGCTACCGTGGGCTTCGTCACAGGAAAGGGCTGCCTGTCCGCGGACAACGTACCAGGACGAACTCCCGCACCCGTAAGGGCAAGCGCCGGACCGTTGCCGGTAAGAAGAAGGCACCGAAGAAGTAGGACTTGGGTAGCAGCAGCTGCATGACAACCTTTTATACGCCGGATCCGGGGCAGTTGCCGGGGAGGGTAAAAAGGGCCGGGAAACCGGTTGATTTTTAAATGATTACCTTTTAGGATTTCATGGCAAAAGCATCGAATCAGAACAACGCGAAGGCCGCGGCCAAAAAAAGGATCGTAAAGGTGGACTCCTACGGGGATGCCCACGTTACGGCCAGCTTTAACAACATTATCGTCAGCCTTACCAACAAGCAAGGCCAGGTGATCGCCTGGAGCAGCGCCGGTAAGATGGGCTTCAAGGGGTCTAAAAAGAACACCCCGTATGCTGCCCAGACGGCTTCCCAGGATGCTGCCAAGGTAGCCCTGGACGCCGGGATGCGTAAAGTAGACGTATATGTAAAAGGCCCCGGGGCCGGTAGGGAAGGTGCCATCAGGGCGCTCGCCAATTCCGGTCTGGAAGTCGTGATGATCAAAGACATCACGCCGCTGCCGCACAACGGCTGCCGTCCGCCCAAGAAACGTCGTGTATAAAAATACATTAGACATATCGGACGATCCGAAGCGCCCCCGGGCCTTCGGATTTTCCTGCATTATTTAATCACCGGGTCCGCAATTGATTTTTACGATTTTTACTGATTGCGCGACCGACACTAAAAAATCAGATTAAAGACTATGGCTCGTTACACTGGCCCAAAGACAAAGATCTCCCGCATTTTCGGGGAACCCATCCTGGGGAACGGTAAGTACCTGGGTAAAAACAGCAATCCTCCCGGTCAGCACGGCATGACCCGCAAGCGCAAAACGCTCGGAGAATACGCCCTGCAGCTCAGGGAAAAGCAAAAGGCTAAATACACCTACGGGGTCCTGGAACGGCAGTTCCGCGGTACCTTCCAGGAAGCCGCCCGCCGCAAGGGGGCCACAGGTGAAAACCTGATCAAGCTGCTGGAAGCCCGCCTGGACAATACCGTATACCGCCTGGGCCTGGCCGCTTCCCGTCCCGCCGCCCGCCAGTTGGTGAGCCACAAGCACATCACGGTGAACGGCCACGTGGTCAACGTACCCAGCTACCAGCTGACACCCGGGGACATCATCAGCATCACCCAGCGTACCGCCGACAGCGAGGCCCTGATGGGCCAGGTCAAGGGGAAAAACCCCAAGATCAACTGGCTGGACTGGAACGAAGGCGAGCTGAAGGGGACCTTTGTCGCTTACCCTGAAAGGGAAAGCGTTCCGGAAAACATCCGCGAGCAACTGATCGTGGAATTGTACTCCAAATAAGCCTGAACGCGGCGCCCTCGGTGGGTGCCGTGTTTTTTGTTATTTTTGCATTAAATAAAAAAAGGACACCATACATGGCCATTCTAAACTTCGTAAAGCCCGATAAGATCGTTCTTCAAAAAGCTACGGATTTTGAAGCGCAATTCGAGTTCCGTCCCCTGGAACCGGGCTACGGTGTAACTATAGGCAATGCCCTGCGCAGGGTGTTGCTGAACTCGCTTGAAGGTTACGCTATCGTGGGCATCAAGATCGAAGGTGCCGATCACGAATTTGCGACGCTCAAGGGCGTTACAGAGGATGTGACCGAAATCATCCTGAACCTGAAGCAGGTACGCTTCAAGAAGAAGGTGGACCACGAGGTAGGCACCGAGAAGGTGACCCTTAGCCTCAAGAACAAGACGGAATTCACCGCCGCCATGATCGGCGAAGCCACCCAGAGCTTCGAGGTGATGAACCCGGGTCAGTTGATCTGCACCATGGATTCGTCCGCCAAGATCGACATCGAGATCAATATCGCCAAAGGCCGCGGCTATGTACCGGCCGATGAAAACAAAGTGAAGGACGCCCCCTTCGGATATATTCCCATCGACTCCATCTTCACGCCCATCAAGAACGTGAAGTACGCGATCGAAAATACCCGCGTGGAACAGCGCACCGACTACGAGAAACTCGTCATGGAAGTGGCTACGGACGGCACCATTCACCCCGAAGAGGCGGTGAAACAGGCTTCCCGGATCCTGATCCAGCACCTAATGATCATCACCGACGAGAACATTACGTTCGATAATAAGGAGGAAAAGAAGGAAGACCTCGTGGACGAACAGACCCTGCAACTGCGCAAGGTGCTGAAGACCCCGCTGGAAGACCTCGACCTGTCCGTCCGCGCCTTCAACTGTCTGAAGGCTGCCAAGATCAACTCCCTCAGCGAGCTGGTCCAGTACGAACAGGAAGACCTCATGAAGTTCCGCAACTTCGGTCAGAAGTCCCTGGCCGAAATCGAGCAGGTGCTCCACGAGCGCGGCTTGCATTTCGGGATGGACCTCGCGAAGCTCGGGATCAACGATGATTTTTGATAACCGGCGCGCCGCGGCCCTAACGGGCTGGCCGGTGCCCACCCCTCGCAATTCCTGGCACGGTGTGAGGGTTAAAACCATATAAGCCATGCGTCACGGAGACAAAATCAACAACCTGGGTCGTACCCAGTCCCACCGGAAGGCCCTGCTGAACAACCTGGCCTCCCAGCTGATCACGCACAAGCGGATCGTTACCACCCACGCCAAAGCGAAGTCCCTGAGGACCTTCGTCGAGCCCCTCATCACCAAGTCCAAGGAAAACACCACCCACCAGCGGAGGATCGTTTTCTCTTACTTGCAGGATAAGCAAGCAGTGGCCGAGCTGTTCGATGTGATCAGCCCCAAGATCGCTGCCCGTCCCGGGGGCTATACCCGCATCATCAAGCTGGGTACCCGCGTCGGTGACAACGCCGAACTGGCCATGATCGAGCTGGTCGACTTCAACGAAATCTACGGTAAAGGAAAGGGCGAAGCCAAGGAACCCGCCAAGCGCACCCGTCGCGCAGGTGGTGGCAAGAAGAAAGCCGCTGCTGCTGACGCTGCACCCGAGGCACCCGCCGCCGAAGAAAAGACGGCTGAGTAATCATCATGTTGATAAAATTTTCATAAAGGCGGGGGTTATTCACCCCGCCTTTTTTTTCGCGGCGCGGGCCCCTGCGGGGCAACGTAGCCCGCGCCGCGAAAAAAACTCTTATTATGGCCCTTCGGGCAGCGGACCTGTGGTCCGCTTTTAGTAATTTTGCAAAATTTTCCCCCGAATATGACCCCGACAAAACCCGCTATTCTGATGCTCGAAGACGGGCTGGTATTTCACGGTACAGCTTTTGGTAAGATCGGCACCACGACCGGTGAGATCTGTTTCAACACCGGTATGACCGGCTACCAGGAGGTCTTTACCGATCCCAGCTACTATGGCCAGATCATCATCATGAATACCGTGCATGTTGGTAACTACGGGGTCAAAGACAGTGATGTGGAAAGCACCGGGATCAAGATCAAGGGCCTCATCGGCCGCAACCTCGAACCCCGTTTTTCGCGGATCCAGGCGGTCGGCTCCCTCCAGGAATACCTGGAAAAAGAGGGGATCGTATCCATAGAAGACGTCGACACCCGCGCCCTGGTGGCGCACGTACGTACCAAGGGCGCGATGAACTGCATCATCTCCTCCGAGATCCTGGACGTGGCGAAACTCAAAGAAGAACTGAAGAAGGTGCCCTCCATGGACGGCCTGGAACTGGCCTCCACCGTATCCACCAAGGAAGTCTATCACGTCGGCGACCCGCAGGCGGCCATCCGGATCTCCGTCCTCGACTTCGGGGTTAAACACAACATCCTCGAATGCATGGCGCAGCGCGGTGCTTATGTACGGGTGCACCCGGCCAAAACGTCGCTGGAAGAGCTCGAAAAGTTCAAACCGCACGGCTATTTTTTGTCCAACGGCCCCGGCGACCCCGCGCCCATGGACTACGCCGTGCGCACCATCAAGGATATCCTCAAGACCGATAAACCGCTGTTTGGCATCTGTCTCGGCCACCAGCTCCTGGCGCTGGCCAACGACATCCCCACCTTCAAGATGCACCACGGTCACCGAGGTCTGAATCACCCCGTCAAAAACCTCCAGACCGGGCGTTGCGAGATCACCACCCAGAACCATGGGTTTGGTGTGGACCCCGAGGCGGTTCGCGCTTCCGACCGGGTAGAGATCACCCACGTTAACCTCAACGACGACTCCATCGAAGGCATCCGGGTCAAGGGCAAACCGGCGTTCTCCGTCCAATACCACCCCGAAGCCACCCCCGGTCCGCACGACAGCCGCTATCTTTTTGACGACTTCCTCCAAATGATGAGGCCATGAACCATCCCGCGCGTATCGCCATCATCAACGGTCCCAACCTGAACCTCCTCGGCAAACGGGAACCCGGCGTCTACGGGAACCAGTCCTTCGAGGCCTATTTCCCGGACCTGCACAAGCTGTTCCCTTCCGTGGAATTCAGCTATTTCCAAAGCAACGTGGAAGGGGAGCTCGTAAGCGAACTGCAGCGCGTCGGGTTCGACTACGACGGCATCATCCTCAACCCCGGGGGGTATACCCATACCTCTGTCGCGATCGGGGATGCTATTGCTTCTATCACCACGCCCGTGGTGGAGGTGCATATTTCCAATGTGCATGCGCGGGAGGACTTCCGCAAAATTTCTCATGTCTCCGCGAAGGCGCGGGGGACCATCATGGGGTTGGGACTGCGGGGGTATGAGTTGGCGGTCCGCTTCTTCATAGAAGGATAAATCGGGGATTTTGTGCGTTTTTTGAGGCTGCCTTCGGGCGGCCTTTGTCATTTTATTGTAAAAATTTTTGCTGTTTTTGCCCCTTTTTAGAAACATGTAGAAACATATAAAAGTATGAAGTAATAAAAATTTTTAACGTGTAAATGGCTGTTTTTTAATTGTCAAAAACTCTTTTTATGTTTGTTGTATGATCAATCAACAAATGAATATGAAGAAAGATGACACGCTCTGGAAGGGCCTCATCGAGGACCTGTTTCCGGAATTCCTGCAGTTCTTCTACCCAAAAGCGAGGGGGATGATAGACCGGCAGACGACCTTTGAATTCCTGGACAAGGAGCTCCAGGATTTGTTCCCTTCGTCGGATGCGAACCTGGCGCCGAAATTCGTGGACAAACTGGTGCGGGTAAAGTCCTTAATGGAAGAGGAGTCGATACTTGTGCATATCGAGTTGCAAGGGTATCGTGAGAAAAACTTTCCTGAAAGGATGTTTAGGTATTATTATCGTATCAGGGACAGATACGGTCAGCCTGTCACCGCTTTGGCCATTTTTATGGGAAGCGCAACGAAGGTGGTATCCCAGTATTACGACGAGTGTCTGGGGACGGAGTTAATGTACAATTATAACGTGTTCGATATCTGGGAAACAGATGAAGACACGCTAAAATGCAGCGCTAACCCCTTCGCCATCGTTGTATTGGCCGCCAGGACTGCACTTTTGAAGGGCAAGATCACCGACCGGGAATTGGTCACGCAGCATGCGTGGTTGTTCGAGGCACTGGAGGCCAAAAAGTTATCCCAGCGAAAAAAATTGGTTATTTCGGCTTTTCTGGAGAGCTGCGTGCAGTTTGAAGAGCCACGAACATATCGTACATTTGGTAAACAACTTGAGTCGATCACCGGTAAAAAAAATCCTATGGGTGTCATTGAGATGTTAAAGGAGCAGGGCCTGGAAGAAGGTCGCGCGAAGGGCTTGGCCCAAGGCCATGCGGAAGGTCTCGCAGTTGGCCGTGCGGAAGGTCATGCGGAAGGCCTCGAAGAAGCAAAGGCAGCATTCGTCACGAACCTCCTCTCCAAACTCCACCTCACCGACGAACAAATCGCCGACGTCGCCGGCGTAGACCTGAAGTTCGTAAAGAGGGTGAAGGACAAGCTGAAAAAGTAAGTAACGCAAGCAAATAAAAAAAGGCCCGCGAGGGCCTTTTCTATTTATACGCTGGAGCGTTTTACGCTTTCTTTTTCTTCTCCGGATGCCCCAGTTGCAGCGACAACCCCAGGTTAAGAATCATCTCATACGTCCCGAACGACTGCCGCGCCGTCCCGTCATAGACCTTCAGCCCCCAGTAGTTGGTGTAGACGACCTTGTTGGTATATTCCAGGTAAATGAATTTGTAAAAGGTAAACCGCATCGCGGCTTCGAAGCCGGCGTCCAGGCCGCCGAACTGGAAGTGCGGGTCATTGTCCTTGCCGTAAAGGGTGTTCTGGACGTGGGGAACCATGAATCCGACGCCGGCTTTCCAAATAAAAGACGTGTTGAAGTTCGGGTAGTTGAGCTTAGGGATCTGGACGCGGTGGACGAGGTTGAACAGGAAGAAATTGGCACCGTTGTTCAACTGGTAGACCAGGATGCTGTCGTTGAGCATGTATTGGTCGACGTGGTGGCCGTTCTGGGTGCCCACGACGTGGAGGGCCTGCATCTGCGCGACCTGGTACTTGGTGTGGTCGAAGTTGAGTTCGATACCCCAGTTGTCCTTGAACCAGTGGCCGATGCGGTAGTTGTATTGGGGGATGGTAAAGGCACTGTGAAAGAGCTCGTTATTCCACCCGGGTTTGTCTTCGGCGAAAACGCTTTTGAAGACGTAGTCGTTGCCGAGGGACGGTTGTTTGATGTGGATATCGCTGTGGGTGTACCATTCCTTGTTGTATCCCCAGGAGAACCACCAGCCGCCCTGGCGGCCTTCATAGTTGTTCTGCAGGTTGGGCACCGGCAGATTGCCGGCCTGGCCGGACGCCGCATTGTTTTGAGCGTACGCTGCATTGCATAGGATACCTATTGCGAGTACGACTCGGAAAATTGCCTTCATCACGCGTATATTAAATTACTGGTTTAATGTGTAAGGACGGATTTGGCGGGCTCCCCGGCGGCCGCGGTCGCGCCGGCAGGCCCTGCCTTAAACGCCTCACGCGGGTGCAACCCGAGCAATTGAAACATCGCATTGTCCTCGTCCAATCCCGGATTGGGCGTCGTCAACAGCTTCTCCCCGGTAAAGATGGAGTTGGCTCCGGCCATGAAACACCAGGCCTGCTCGGCAACGGACATTTCCGCGCGGCCAGCGCTGAGACGAACCATGGCGGCGGGCATGAGGATACGCGCGGTGGCGATCATGCGCACCATGTCCCAGATGTCGACCTTGGGGTTGTTTTCGAGGGGGGTACCCTTGATCCGGACCAGGGCGTTGATGGGAACGGATTCGGGGTGCTCGGGCAGCGTGGAGAGCGTGTGGAGCATACCGATCCGGTCTTCGTGGGTTTCGCCGAGACCGACGATGCCTCCGCAGCAAACGCTGACACCGGCCTTGCGGACGTTGTCGAGGGTTTGGAGGCGGTCTTCATACGTCCGGGTGGAAATGATTTCACCGTAGTATTCGGGGGAGGTGTCCAGGTTGTGGTTGTAGGCGTAGAGACCGGCGTCGGCGAGCTTTTTGGCCTGCTCGGGGGTCAGCATGCCGAGGGTGCAGCAGACCTCCATGCCCATGTCGTTGACCGAGCGAACCATGTCCAGCACGCGGTCGAAGTCGCGGTTGTCGCGGACTTCGCGCCAGGCGGCGCCCATGCAAAAACGCGTGGAGCCGGCGTCGCGGGCCTTGGTGGCGGC